>NZ_QUZT01000066.1 GCF_004682045.1 Pseudomonas nabeulensis | reverse complement strand
CCCCGATGGCGGTGGGTCAGTCAATAGATATGCCAACTGATACACCGCCATCGGGGGCAAGCCCCCTCCCACATTTTTTAACCGAGTTGGGTCAGTTCGATGATGCAGCTGCGGCCAGCTACGCAGATGTCCAACAGGCCGGTGTTACCGTCGATTTGCAGACAGTCGTGATGGCCGAGCTTGTGCTCCAGCACCTTCACCTCATCCGCCACGCTGAACACCAACACCGTCTGCGCCGTGGTGAAAAACCGCTGCTCCCCATCAATCCACTGCAACCGCGCGTGATAACGCACCGGCGAATAGATCAGGTTGAAATCGCGGATCGGCCCGGTGATCAAGCGGCACGACACCTGGCTGTCGCCCTTGAACGCGAACGCCTGCAGCGGTAACAAGCCGCGCTGTTCCTCGCCATCCACGGTCAACACCATGCCTGCGCCCTGGATCACGGTGATCACCCGCTGGTAGCCCGCGAAGGTGGAGAAGCCGCCTGATTCGGCGATATCGGCAATCGACAGGCGCCAGCCAAAACCATCCAGGCCGGTGCCGGCATCGCGGGTGATTTCTTCGGTGCTGCCGCCGCCGTTTTTCCACGGCATGCGCACGTAGTCGGCGGCGCGCCAGACTTTCACGGCACTCATTTACTGAAACGTCCTTCCAGGCTGTGACGGGAACCGGGGTGGATCAACCGCGCAGCGGTCACCGGCTGGCGGCCCGACCAGGTGCGCCGGCGAATCAACAGGCACGGCTCGGTGGGTTCGATCTGCAACAGCGCACACTCGGACGCGTCGGCCAGGATCGCTTCAACCACGTGCTCGCCTTCGGTCAGGGGCGCCACTTGGTTCAGGTAGGCATAAGGAGTTTGCTGGGTGAAATCCTGTTGCAGGTATTCCGGCGCAACCAGGGCGTTGACGAAACGGTCTTCGATTTGCACAGGAATGTCGTTTTCGAAGTGCACGATCAACGAGTGGAACACCCGCCCGCCTTCACGCATTTCCAGGGCGACAGCACGCTCGGAACCGGCAGCTTCTTCGCCCAGGTGGATGACCTGGCAGGTATGCCGATGACCGCGGGAGGCGATCTCATCGGCAATGTTGTGCACCTCGAACAGCGCCGACTGGCTCTTGGGCTCGGCCACGAAGGTGCCGACGCCTTGCATGCGCACCAGCAAGCCTTCGGCAGTGAGTTCACGCAGGGCGCGGTTGATGGTCATGCGGCTGAAACCCAACTCGCTGACCAACTCGCTCTCGGAAGGGACGCGGTAATGGGGCGGCCAGTTGCCGTTGAGAATCTGCTGGCTGATCATCTGTTTGACGCGGGCATACAAGGGCGCCGGACTTTCGTCCATGTGGGCAGCCAGCGAAGAGTTGGCGGGCGGAGTCGGCACGGGGAATCCTTGCAGAGGGAAAAGATGCATAGATTGCCGGAGTTTACCGAGCAGGCAAACGTCTGTATATGTATATACAAATAAACACACGACCGGGGTGACCTGAACATGTCCGCTTTTTTTGCCGAACGCGCGCTGCTGCCTAGTGGATGGGCCCGTGATGTACGTCTTGAAGTCAGCGCCGATGGCCGGCTGGCAAAGGTTGAGGCCAATGCCAGTGCAGAGGGCGCCGAGCGGCTGAAAGGTCCGGTTTTGGCGGGCATGCCGAACTTGCACTCCCATGCTTTCCAGCGCGCCATGGCCGGTTTGGCCGAAGTGGCCGGCAACCCGAATGACAGTTTCTGGACCTGGCGCGACCTGATGTACCGCATGGTCGGCAAGATCAACCCGGAGCAACTGCAGGTCATCGCCCGTCAGCTGTATATCGAGATGCTCAAGGCCGGCTACACCTCGGTGGCGGAGTTTCACTATGTGCATCACGACGTCAGCGGCCAGCCGTATGCTGACCGCACCGAGTTGTCGCGGCAGATCAGCCAGGCCGCCGCCAGCAGCGGGATTGGCCTGACGTTGTTGCCAGTGCTTTACACCCACTCAGGCTTTGGCGGCCAGGCGCCGAATGACGGGCAGCGGCGGTTTATCAACAGCACTGAACACTATCTGGACCTGCAAGCACAGCTGAAACCCATCCTCGCCGCACAACCTGCGCAGCAATTGGGTCTGTGTTTTCACTCCCTGCGTGCGGTGACCCCGGATCAAATCCAGGCCGTGCTGGCCGCCAGCGACAAGGCCTGCCCGGTGCATATCCACATTGCTGAGCAGCAAAAGGAAGTCGACGACTGCCTGGCCTGGAGCGGCAAGCGCCCCCTGCAATGGCTGTATGACAACGTAGAAGTGGATGAACGCTGGTGCCTGGTGCATGCCACCCATGCCGACGCGGATGAAGTGACACGCATGGCAAAAAGCCGCGCGATTGCCGGTTTGTGCCTGACGACCGAGGCCAATCTGGGCGACGGGATTTTCCCGGCGGTGGATTTTCTGGCTCAGGGCGGGCGGATGGGGATTGGCTCCGACAGTCATGTGTCATTGAGCGTGGTGGAAGAACTGCGGTGGCTGGAATATGGCCAGCGGTTGCGTGATCAACGGCGTAATCGCTTGTATCGCAGCGATCAGCCGATGGTGGGGCGGACGCTGTTTGACGCGGCCTTGGAGGGCGGCGCCCAGGCGCTGGGCCAGCCGATTGGGCGCCTGGAAGTCGGCAAGCGTGCGGATTGGATTGTGCTGGACGGCAATGATCCGTACCTGGCGACGGCAACCGGGGACGGAATTCTCAATCGCTGGTTATTTGCTGGCGGGGATCGGCAGGTGCGGGACGTGCTGGTGAACGGGAAGTGGGTGGTGCGGGATGGGCGTCATGACGGCGAGGAAGAGAGTAGCCGGGCGTTCAGT
Source organism: Pseudomonas nabeulensis (assembly GCF_004682045.1). GTDB lineage: Bacteria > Pseudomonadota > Gammaproteobacteria > Pseudomonadales > Pseudomonadaceae > Aquipseudomonas > Aquipseudomonas nabeulensis. The sequence goes on along the minus strand of NZ_QUZT01000066.1, from coordinate 34,118 downwards.
CAAGTTCTTGAGGATTTACTCGGCTAAAAATGTGGGAGGGGGCTTGCCCCCGATAGCGGTGGTCCAGTCATGAATGTATTGACTGACCCACTGCTATCGGGGGCAAGCCCCCTCCCACATTTTGATCTCGGTTAACTCAGGGTTACTGCGAGGTCTTGGCCATCTGCTTGTCCGACGTACGCCAGATCAACCGCGTGGTGTCATACCCCTGCTGCCGCGCCCTGCTCAGCAAGTCTTCGCGGGTGTCTGCGTTGACTGTTGGCGTGCGCGACAAGATCCACATGTACCGCCGGCTTGGGCTGCCCACAATCGCTGTCTTGTAGTCATCGCTGACATACAGCACCCAGTAATCGCCCTTGGCGACGCCCGGCAGCAACGCGGTGAACCAGTTATTGAATTCCACCCAGAGCTTGTCGGTCTTGCCCGGCACTTGCGGCGTGGCCGTGCCCTTGGCTTCTTCCCACTTCCATTCGCTGGTCAGGCAGCGGTTGTACACCGACATATCGCCATCCGGCAGCAAGGTGTAGCGGGCTTCGGACTGGGCGCAGTTGCGCTGGAAGTACATCGGCAATCGGGCCAACTCATACCAAGTGCCCTGGTAACGCTTGAGGTTGACGCTGCTGACTGTCTTGGGCTGCAGATCATCGCCAGAATGGCTGGCACAGCCTGCCAAAAACAGGCTGGCGCAAAGGAACAAAACAAAACGCATCATTCTTCTTCTCCCGTAGGCTCGCGCCCCGGTTTACTTCAGGCCTTGCCCGGAAAACATCAGAACTTTGTCACCGGCGTACTGCACGCTGATAAAGCTGTTTTTATCGCCCCACGTGCAACTGGACATGCCCAGCGCGCCGGAACAATCGGTCGGCTTACCCAACAACGACTCCACCTCGGCCTTGGCCATGCCAGCCGACAGTTTTGCGTAGTTTTCTTGGTTGACCTTGCTGCAAGCGGCCAACAGCACGCAAAAAGTCAGCAAGGCAAGACGGCGTAACGACATGGAAAAACTCCTGGAGGGACAAAGCAGCGTGGGTATCTGCCAGAAGCTTAGAAGGGAAAAGGGGTGTCTGGTTCCCGATAGGGGGTGGTATTTATTTTTTGTGTGAACTGGTCTTTTTCCAGCGTGTTTCTGATGAGCGAATACCAACCTTTCATCGGGCGCCTTCTCCGCAAGACTGAATAAAGACTAAAATCAGTCCCATCACCAGATAGAGGCCACTCCATGAAATTTTCATCACAGATAAAACCGATTAGCTACCTTAAAAGCCATACCGCTGAGATCGTCAAAACACTCACAGAGAGCCGTGAGCCGCTAGTTATCACGCAAAACGGTGAAGCAAAACTGGTAGTAATGGATGTGAAGAGTTTTGAGGAACAAGCAGAAACTATGGCCCTGTTAAAGCTGTTGGCCTTGGGCAACCGGCAGATTGAACTGGGGCAGTTCCAGGATATGGAGGACGTGTTCGCCGAGCTGGACAAGGACGACGCTCAATGACATTCAAGATTGTGATTCTCCACTCGGCAAAACACGATCTTAAAGACATCAAGTCATACCTTACCCGGCAGTTCTCGACAGCGACCTGGCAACAGTCGTATGACGCATTAAAACAAGCAATGCGTCGCCTCGAAACCCAGCCCTACGCTGGCTCGATACCCGAAGAAATCGAGAGATTGAACCTCAGCCAATATCGACAAGTTGTCAGCGGAATGAATCGGATCATCTACGAAATCCGAGATCAGACCATCTACGTCCACATCATCGCCGACACTCGAAAAAATCTGCAGGCGCTGTTGCTAAGGAACCTGATGCAATAAAAAAGCCCCAAAGTGCTCACGGCATTTCGGGGCTTTTTTGTTACCTCAAAATCTTACTTCTTGTGATACGCCGTCACACGCTCAACCTCTTCCTTCGAACCCAGGAACACCGCCACACGCTGGTGCAGGCCTTCCGGCTGGATGTCGAGGATGCGCTGGTGGCCGTCGGTGGACGCGCCGCCCGCTTGTTCAACCAGGAAGGACATCGGGTTGGCTTCGTACATCAAGCGCAGTTTGCCCGGCTTGGACGGCTCGCGGCTGTCACGTGGGTACATGAACAGGCCACCACGGGTCAGGATGCGGTGTACGTCAGCGACCATCGCCGCGACCCAGCGCATGTTGAAGTTCTTCTTCAACGGGCCTTCTTCACCTTCCATCAGCTCGTTGACGTAGCGCTTCACCGGTTCTTCCCAGTGGCGCTGGTTGGACATGTTGATCGCAAACTCCTGGGTGGACGCAGGAATCGAGATGTCTTCGTGGGTCAGCACGAAGCTGCCCATCTCGCGGTCCAGGGTGAAGCCTTTGACGCCGTCGCCCAGGGTCAGCACCAGCATGGTCTGTGGGCCGTAGATCGCGTAGCCGGCAGCGACCTGTTTGGTGCCTGGCTGCAGGAAGGCGTTTTCGTTCAGGGCTTCGTTCTGGCTCAGGTATTCGTTAGGGCAACGCAGTACCGAGAAGATGGTGCCGACCGGCGCATTGATGTCGATGTTGGACGAGCCGTCCAGTGGGTCGAACACCAGCAGGTAGGCGCCTTTCGGGTATTTGCCGGGGATCTGGTAGGCATTGTCCATTTCTTCGGACGCCATGCCGGCCAGGTGACCGCCCCATTCGTTGGCTTCGAGCAGGATCTCGTTGGACAGCACGTCGAGTTTCTTCTGCACTTCGCCTTGCACGTTTTCAGTGCCCATGCTGCCCAGGACACCACCCAGTGCGCCTTTGGACACGGCGTGGCTGATTTCCTTGCAAGCACGCGCCACCACTTCGATAAGGAAGCGCAGATCGGCAGGCGTGTTGTTGCTGCGGGTCTGCTCAATCAAATAGCGACTCAAGGTAACGCGGGACATGTAAGGCTCCGGAGAATGGGGGGCTTGAAAAACCCGCGCAGTTTAACGCGAGTCGGGGCGTATTTCCTCCTATCAGAGGATTTAAACCCAATAGAGTTCATGGGCTTTATTCAACGTGCCACCGGCGGCTTGCGCAGCAAACTGTAGGCCATGGCGCCAAGTGCCGCCACGCCGAGCAGCAACACCGCCCAAAGGCCGAGTTTTTTCCAGTTCGGCCCGGCCTGCGCAACCGTGGGCGATGTGACGACCATTTCCCCCTCGACCGTGGCCTGCCCCAGCGTCTGGAGACGTTCGGCCGTGTAGTCAGGGATCAAGGTCGAGAGCGGCAGGTTCGCCGCTTTGACCGACGCATTTCCCAGCGCCAGGGTAAACGGCGGCTCGCCTCGCGCCAGGAACACCAACTGGGTGGCCCGCACGGCAAAGCGCAGGGTCGGCGCGTCGACGCCCAGGCCACCGCCGCGCTCGTCCACGTGCAACTTGAGTTCGGTAACGGCAAGGCCCGGCAGTTGCAACTCATCCTGCACCACGTCCTGGCCGTTTTGGCTCAGGCGATAGAGCAAGCCATTGCTCAGCGGCTGCCAGGCCTGTTTGTCATCCCGACGACCGGACAGCGTCACTGGCGCCAGGGTGTTGGGTTGTTTCAGCTCGATACGCACGCGCTCGATGCCCAGCCCGGCGGGCAACGGCCAACTGTATTCCCCTGCCTTGAGCCGCGCCCCCGCCACGGGCGGCGACCACACCAACGGCAGCGGCAGACGGCTGCGGGTGGCGCTGACCAGCTTGGCCGACGTCAGCTGCGGCGCCGCCTGGCCCAGCCACACCAGGCGCAGGTAACGCGCCGATTGCCCCGGCAGGCTCACGTCATGCTGCTCAACCCGCTCGTCGGCAAACGACAAACGCGCCACTTGCCCATCGCCCCACGCCTGCCAATGTTGCAGGTCATCGCTGGCCTCGATGCTGAAACGCTGGAAACCGTCCTGCTCTTGGCTCCAATCGAGGGTCAGTTGCTGCAACGGTGCCTTGATCGCACTGGCATCCAACACCCATCCGCGCAGCACCTGCTGGCCGTTGGTCGAGGACGGGCGAATTTCCAATAACGTGCCATCGGTAGTGGCTTTCATCACCACACCCGGCACGGCTTCGCGGGTGTCGGCGGCATACAGCGGGAACCACTTCACGTCGGTGACCGTGCGGCTTTCCGTGTGTTGCGACGATTGGCGCGACAGCGCATAGGCCTGGGGCTCGCCCGCCGCATTGAATACGCGCACGTCACCGAGATCGGCCTGGCGGGCATTCAATTGCACCGCCAATGGCAACGCCAGGCGATACCAGGGGCCGTTGCCGCTGATCGCCAAGGGCACTTGAGTGGCGAAATCCGCCGGTGCTTCCTGTGCATGGGCTGCTGAACACAGCATCCAGAATGCCAACCCACTCAGACTCAGCTTGCCCATCAAGACGGCACCCCCTCAGTTTCAACGCGCTTGGGCGGCAGCGGTGCAAAGTAGCCCACCACCAGCAGCAGCCCGCCCACACCGATAAACGACACGATCCGCGCCAGCCCGCCACGGTTGCTCAACTCGACGAAGAACAACTTGGCCACCACCACGGCAATCAACGCCGCGCCAATCAGCCACACTTCGCGACGGTGACGCAGGTGGCCACCGATCATCAGGCCGAGGGCGATCAGCGTCCACACAATCGACAGGCCTGCCTGCACCAGCATCGATTCGAGCAAGGCATCCAAGTGAAACGGCACGCCGCCCCAATGGTGTGCGGTGCGCATGACCAACGCGGTAAAGAACGCAAACAACGACAGCCCCGCCACACCCTGGGCAATCAGTTCGCGCTGTGGCGCAACACTGCGTGCCCACAGGTACACGCCCAGCAGCGCGAACAGTAAGCCCAGATCCAGCGGATTGAGCAGCGGCACATAGGGTAGCGGTTCGGCGGTGCCATCACTGAAGGTATTGGCAAGCCAGAACCAGCCGAGCATCAACGCAGCCAGCGGCAATGCTGCGAGTACGCGGTATTCCCTTGGCTGCGCCGACACCGGCCACGGCCAACTGCGCGGCGCGGCGGCCAACACCAGGTACAGGCTGGGCAGAATCGCCCAGCCCAGCCAGCGCCAGGCGTTGTATTCGCTCGACAGCAACAGCAGGCCGTAACGCAGCTCCAGCGCCAGCACACCGATGAGCATCCAGCAGCCCAGCACGTGGGCCGCGCTCAACACTTTTTCCGGCACCAACGCCGCCAACCGCCGCAGCGTGATGAAATGCACGCCGAACACCGCCAACCAGGCCAGCCAGCCAAACTGTGCAGCCGGGTGGTAGTACTCGGTCCACACGCCATACACCACCAGCGCCGCCGCGGGCATCAGCAACGTACTGGCCACCCCTAGCGCCACCCAGCGCAGACCTAGCGCCAACGCCGTCCAGATCATCGCGCTCAGCGCAGCCGCCAGTAGCAATAGCGAGGCGTGCAACGCCGTTGGAGCCGAGCGCCACACTTCAATGATCACCGCCAACGCCCACCACGCCACACCCCAGGCCAGCAGGCCTGCGGACAAACGACCACGGGGCAAGCGCCAGGCGCCGATCATTGCCGCCAAGGCGATGATCAGCGGCGTCCACGCGTTGTTCACAGGGTCTAGCGCAAACAGCGCACCGGCCAGCACTTGCACGGCGATACCGCAGCGCACGACCGCTGGCGAGCCGATGTGCTGGCCGGCCCACAGGCTCGCAAGGCCAACCGACGTCCAGCTGATCACACTGCCTTGGGTCGAAAATAACAGCGGCGCCAGCAAGTACGTGCAACCAAGGCCGAGGACGGCAAGCCATGGCGCGGCCATTCGCTCCCAACGCCGGGTTTGTTCCGGTCCGGCCTTGTGCACTTGATAAAACGTGAACAGCAGCGCAGCACCCAGCAGCAACGCGCCCAACGGCGGCCCTTCCAGCAACGTGTCCTGGCCACCGCGCAACTCACTGAGGAAGGCAAGCAGCGACCCCATTTGCAGCAACAAGGCAAAAATCCGCGCCACCGCTTTGTGCTGGCGCATGCCCAGCCAGAAGATCCCCGCGCCCTCAACCGCCCACGCCGCAGCCGTCCAGCGCGCATCCAGGCCCAACGGTATGGCGAGGCTGGCGAAGATTACGCCAAGCGCCAGGCAGGTTTCCCCCAGCAACGCCGTGCGCCCGCCACTGAGCAAACGGGCCAGCACCATGTAGATAATCCCCAGGCTCAACGCACTGAACGCGGCGCCGAACTCCAGGTGTTGCACCAGCGCGAACTGCAAGCCGAAGCCCACCAGCGGCGGGCCGAACAGCAACGTGCCATCGACGTAATCGCCTTTGCGCAGTTGCGCACCGAGACTCTCACCCTCGCCCGTCTCCAGCAATTTGCGCCGGGCGTACAACAGGCCGATGGCCAGGTACATCACAAAGAACAGAATCAAAAACGGCTCGGTGCTCCACAACAGCTCCGGTGTGTAGGCGCGCGCGCCCCAGGCAAAACCAATGCCGAACGTGCCCACGAAGCCGATCACATTGAGCGGGCGCCAGGCCTTGAACCAGGCGATGGCGAGGATGCCCGCGTTGAGCAACGCAAAGTAGCTGAACAACGCTACATGGCTGCCTGCACCGGTGGACGCCAAAATCGGCGCGGCAAAACCGCCAAGTGCTGCCGCGCAGGCCAGCCCAAGCGCATCCTGGGTAATCGCCAGGATCGCCGAGAACACCGTGACCGCCACCAGCAAACCAAACGCCGCGCCTGGATCAATCAACGGGTGCAGGCGCATCGCGGCAAACACCGTGAGGTACAACACCGCGATCCCGGTGCCTTGCAGCATCAAGCCGTAATTGCTGTTGCGCAGCCGCAGCCACCACCCCAAGCCCAATAAACCCAGGGCCGCCGCCGCAACACCGGCGTAACGCAATTCAATCGGCACCACCATGCCTTCGGTGGCATAGCGCAGCAGGAACGCCAGGCCGAGGAACAACAACACCACGCCGACCCGCAGTACGGTATTACCGCCCAGCAGCCAGTTGCGCGCAGCGTTGACGGCACGTTGAACTAAATCGGGTTCGCGGGGGGTAGCCGTTTGTTCAACACGCGGCTTGGATGCCGGGGCCCATACATCCGCCGGTAGCGGTTGGCTGGCTTCAGCGACCACGGCTGTGGGCTGCAAATCGACAGGCAGCTCCCAGACAAGGTCGGGGGCTTTGGCTACGGGTGTGGGTTCGGGAATGGAGGGTTCGACAACGACACTGCTCGCTGGACCCGGCACTTCCAGCTGCCGCAAGCGGTCACCCAGCGCGATCAGCGCCTTTTGCGTGGTTTCCAGCTGAACTGCCTGCTTGTGGGCCTGTGTCGCTAGTTGCGACAGGCGAATGGCTTGACCCACGCCCAAACCCAGCAGCGCACCAATGCCCGCATCACTGAACGACTCATCGAGTGTCCAGCCGAGCGCGAGGCCAATCAGCATGAAAATCCATTGCATGGTCGATATCCCTAAGCAAACCGGGGCCTAGTATATCGACGCAGTAATAATGTGGGAGGGGGCTTGCCCCCGATGGCGGAGTGTCAGTTAACAGAAATGTCGACTGGACGACTGCTATCGGGGGCAAGCCCCCTCCCACATTTTGTTATTGCGGTGTTTAGTCGAGGGCTTTCCAGATCTCGGTGGCGTATTCGCGGATGGTCCGGTCGGAACTGAACCAGCCCATCCTTGAAGTATTCAGCACCGCCGAACGCCACCACGCCTTGGCATCATGCCAATGCGCTTCAACCCGCGCCTGAGCGTCCCAGTATGAGTCGAAGTCAGCACACACCAGGAAACGGTCGTAGTCGATCAACCCATCGATCAAGCCCACATAACGGCCCGGATCATCCGGCGAGAACACCCCGCCGCGAATCGCTTGCAGCACATCGTTAAGGCGATGGGACGCGGCGATATCCGGACCGGCATTGAATTCCCCGGCATGTTTGCGCGCCTCTACCTGCTGGGCACTCAAACCGAAGATAAACATATGCTCGGCACCGACCCGCTCGTGCATCTCCACGTTGGCGCCGTCCATGGTGCCGATGGTCAGCGCGCCGTTGAGACCGAACTTCATGTTGCTGGTGCCCGAGGCTTCGAAGCCGGCGGTGGAAATCTGCTCCGACAAGTCCGCCGCCGGGATGATGCTTTCCGCCAGGCTGACGTTGTAGTTGGGCAGGAACACCACCTTGAGCAAACCGCGTACGGTCGGGTCGTTATTGACGGTGCGGGCGATGTCGTTGGTCAGCTTGATGATCAGCTTGGCCTGGTGATAACTGGCCGCCGCCTTGCCCGAGAAGATCTTCACCCGCGGCACCCAGTCGGTGCCCGGTTCGGCACGGATCGCCTGGTACAGCGCCACGGTGTGCAGCAGGTTGAGCAACTGGCGCTTGTACTCGTGGATGCGCTTGACCTGCACGTCGAACATCGCCGCCGGGTTCACCGAAATGCCCAGGCGCTCGTGGATGATGTCCGCCAGTGCCCGCTTACTGTGCAGGCGCTGTTCGGAAAAGGCTTTGCGGAATGCCTGCTTCTCGGCGAACGGTTCAAGTTCCACCAGGCGCTGTTCGGGCTTGTCGAGAATGTCCGGGCCCAGGGCTTCCACCAGCATCTCGGTGAGTTTGGGATTGGCCTGGTACAGCCAGCGGCGGAAGGTGATGCCGTTGGTTTTGTTGTTGATACGCTCCGGGTAGAGCTTGTGCAGTTCGGAAAACACCGTGCTGCGCATCAGCTGCGTGTGCAAACCGGACACACCGTTGACGCTATGGGAGCCGAGGAACGCCAGGTTGCCCATGCGCACGCGGCGGCCGTTGTCTTCTTCGATCAGGGACACGGCGCGCAACACGTCAAAATCGTGGATGCCTTTGGCCCGCAAAGAGTCGATGTGTTGGGCGTTGATCAGGTAGATGATCTGCATGTGCCGGGGCAGCATGCGTTCCATCAGGCCGACGGGCCAGGTTTCCAAGGCTTCGGGCAATAGCGTGTGGTTGGTGTAGGACAGCGTTTCAACCGTCACGTCCCACGCGGCTTCCCATGGGATGTCGTGCAGGTCCACCAGTTGGCGCATCAATTCGGCCACGGCGATGGACGGGTGGGTGTCGTTGAGCTGGATCGCGGCATGCTCGCCCAGGCTCAGTACCGAACCGTGCATGTTTTTATGACGGCGCAGCAGGTCTTGCAGGGAGGCGGCGACGAAGAAGTACTCTTGGCGCAGGCGCAGTTCTTGCCCTGCTTCGGTGCTGTCGGCCGGGTAAAGCACCCGGGAGATGCTCTCGGCGCGGGCCACTTCGGCAACGGCGCCCAAATGGTCACCGGCGTTGAAGCGCTCCAGGTGCAGGTCCTCCACGGCGCGGGCACGCCACAGGCGCAGGGTGTTCACGCTGGCACCGCGCCAGCCGACGACCGGGGTGTCGTAAGCGATGGCGCGTACGGTTTCGTTGGGGGTCCACTTCTGGATCATCTTGCCCGAAGCATCCGCCAGGGTTTCGACGCTGCCGCCAAAGCCGATGGGGTACACCACTTCAGGGCGTTCGAATTCCCAGGGGTTGCCGAAATCCAGCCAGTGTTCGGTCTGTTCCTGTTGCCAGCCATCGACAATCGCCTGGCGGAACAGGCCGTGTTCATAGCGGATGCCATAACCGTGGCCGGCCACGCCCAGGGTCGACATGCTTTCCATAAAGCACGCCGCCAGACGGCCCAGGCCACCGTTGCCCAGCGCCGCGTCGGGCTCCAGCAGACGGATGCGTTCAAGGTCGACACCCAACTCCGAGAGCGCTTCGCGGGCAATTTCCAACACCCCGAGATTGCTCAGGCTGTCGTAGAGCAAACGGCCGATCAGGAACTCCAGGGAGAGGTAATACACCCGCTTCTGGCCTTTGCGGTAAATGCGCCGGGTGTGGTCCATCCAGTGATCGACCATCTGGTCGCGCGCGGCCAGGGCAATGGCTTCGAACCAGTCGTGGTCGAAGGCGTGATCCGGGTCCTTGCCCACCGCGTAGGTGAGTTTGGTCAAGACGGCATCGCGGAATGCGGCTACCTCTGCTTCTCGTGCAAGCGGTTCCTGAGACATCGGTGCAACCTCGGGCGAGAGTGAAGGAGTGGCTAGAGCCTAGTCGGTCTGACAGACGGTAGACGCTCTGGTTCGGCACTTTTTTAACGCATTGCCCCCTGCCGGGGTTTGATGCATTGGCCGTGCCTGAACAGGCTTGAAGATGAAAACTCGAAAATATTGTTCAAAAAATCACCAATCCCGGTATGATCGCGCGCCCGGATACAGCCCCACCTTTTGGAACCCTGATGAAGCCTCAACTGATCGCCGCCGCGGAACTCGACCGTCTAGAGACCTGGCAGAAATATTCCGCCCACATGTGCGGCGGCTGCGTGTCCAGCTGCTGCACGCTGCCGGTCGAAGTGAAGGTCAAGGACCTGATCCGCATTGGTCTGGTCGATGAGTTCGAGCTGGGCGACCCGGCGAAGAACATCGCCAAGCGGTTGCAGAAGGAAGGCATCGTCGAGCGTTTCAATTCCAAGTCCGAGATTTTCACCCTGCAGCGCATGAGCAATAACGATTGCCTGTTCCTGGATCGTAAGACGCGCTTCTGCACTATTTATGACAAGCGCCCGGATACCTGCCGCAACCACCCGAAGATCGGGCCGCGGCCGGGGTATTGCGCGTATAAGCCCAAAGAAGTGGTGCGTGAGACCAAGTTCCGCACGCTCGATAAGTTCTGATCCAGGTTTTGTGGTGGGCTTGAGGGCCTCATCGGGGGCAAGCCCCCTCCCACACTGATCGGCAGCGCGGTCAAAATGTGGGAGGGGGCTTGCCCCCGCTGAGGCCGGCACAGGCAACACACAAACAGCAGGCACAAAAAAACGCCCCCGGCCTTTCGACCGGGGGCGTTTTTCATTCAGCCTGAGTTAACTCAGTTCTTGGCTTTCTTGGCAGCGCGGGTACGCTCGCCTTCGTCCAGGATCTTCTTACGCAGGCGGATCGACTTAGGCGTAACTTCGCACAGCTCGTCGTCCTGGATGAATTCCAGGGCCTGTTCCAGGGTGAAGCGAACAGGTGGAACCAGAGCGATGGTTTCGTCTTTACCCGAAGCACGCATGTTGTCGAGCTTCTTGCCTTTGGTTGGGTTGACGCCCATGTCGGTGTCACGGCTGTTCAGACCAACGATCTGGCCGTTGTAGACCTCTTGACCGTGTTCAACGAACAGCTTGCCACGCGCCTGGAGGGTTTCCAGGGAGTAGGTCAGCGCCTTGCCGGTTTCTACCGATACCAGAACGCCGTTCTGACGGCCGGACATTTGACCGGACTTCATCACGTCGTAACGGTCGAAGATCGAGGTCAGGATGCCAGCACCGTTGGTCAGGGTCAGGAACTGGTTACGGAAACCGATCAGACCACGAGCAGGGATGTTGTATTCCAGACGTACACGGCCTTTGCCATCCGGCACCATGTTGGTCAGGTCGCCTTTACGCAGGCCCATCTCTTCCATGACCTTGCCCTGGGATTCTTCAGGGGTGTCGATGGTCACGTTTTCGAACGGCTCGTGCTTGTTACCGTCAACAACGCGGATGATCACTTCTGGACGACCAACGCCCATTTCGAAGCCTTCGCGACGCATGGTTTCGATCAGTACGGACAAGTGCAGCTCGCCACGGCCCGATACTTTGAACTTGTCAGCCGAGTCGCCTTCTTCAACGCGCAGTGCAACGTTGTACAGCAGCTCTTTGTCCAGACGTTCCTTGATGTTACGGGAAGTCACGAACTTGCCTTCTTTACCGCAGAAAGGCGAGTCGTTTACCTGGAAGGTCATGGAAACGGTTGGCTCGTCAACGGTCAGAGGCTTCATCGCCTCGACGGTGTCCGGGTGGCACAGGGTGTCGGAGATGAACAGCGAGTCCATACCGCTGATGCACACGATGTCGCCAGCAGCTGCTTCTTCAACGTCTACACGGTGCAGACCGTGGTGACCCATCAGCTTCAGGATTCGGCCGTTACGCTTCTTGCCGTCGGCGTCGATAGCCACAACCGGAGTGTTCGGCTTGACGCGACCACGGGCGATACGGCCAACGCCGATAATGCCCAGGAAGCTGTTGTAGTCCAGTGCGGAGATTTGCATCTGGAACGGACCGTCACGGTCAACAGACGGCGCAGGTACGTTGTCGACGATCGACTGGTACAGCGGGGTCATGTCTTCAGCCATGTCGGTGTGGTCCAGACCGGCAATGCCGTTCAGGGCCGAGGCGTAGACGACTTTGAAGTCCAGCTGTTCTTCGGTGGCACCCAGGTTGTCGAACAGGTCGAAGATCTGGTCCAGAACCCAGTCCGGACGCGCGCCTGGACGGTCAACCTTGTTGATGACCACGATTGGACGCAGGCCGGCTTCGAACGCCTTCTTGGTCACGAAACGGGTTTGCGGCATAGGGCCGTCCTGGGCATCAACCAGCAGCAGAACGGAGTCAACCATCGACATTACGCGTTCTACTTCGCCGCCGAAGTCGGCGTGGCCCGGGGTGTCCACGATGTTGATGTGGTAGCCGTTCCAGTTGATGGCAGTGTTTTTTGCCAGGATGGTAATACCGCGCTCTTTTTCCTGGTCGTTGGAGTCCATCACGCGCTCGTCGTTGAGCTCGTTGCGCTCCAGGGTGCCGGATTGACGCAGGAGTTTGTCTACCAGGGTGGTTTTACCGTGGTCAACGTGAGCAATGATGGCGATGTTACGTAGATTTTCGATCACTTGTGTATCTCGATCAGAGGATTCGGTGTGCTGACAGGTCGTGGCAGCGATTAACAGTAGAGTCAGGCCTTGCCGTTACAGCTTGACGGCAGAGTCGGGGGGCCGGTGACGCAGGCCACAGGCAAACAGCCCCGGGCTCTTAGCTCGGTCGATAAACGCGCACATTGGCATGCCCCTCACTGAGCAAATGGTGGGCATGCAGGCGACTCATCACGCCTTTGTCGCAATACAGCAGGTACTGACGGCTGTTATCCAGTTCCTTGAAACGCGCGTTCAGTGCGTAGAACGGCAGCGCTTGCACGTCGATGCCGGCGATTTCCAGCGGCTCATCCTCAGCAGCATCCGGGTGACGGATGTCGATGACGATCTGGCCGGCCAGGGCTTCGCTGACTTCTTCGATCTTCACATCCTGGCCCAATTCGTCGATCACGCGATCGATCGGCACCAGTTTGGCGTTCTCGAGCGCACGCTCCAGAATCGCCATGTCGAATTCTTTCTCTTCATGCTCCACGCGGTGACGCTTGGCGTGGGTCTTGGGGTTCACCGAAATGACCCCGCAGTATTCGGGCATGTGCTTGGCAAAGTCGGCGGTGCCGATTTCTTCTGCCAGGTCGATGATGTCCTGCTTGTGGCTGGCGATCAGCGGGCGCAGCACCAGCTTCTCGGTGACGCAGTCGATGATCGACAGGTTGGGCAGCGTCTGGCTGGACACCTGGGAGATCGCCTCGCCAGTGACCAGCGCGTCGATCTGCAAGCGGTCGGCAATCTGCGACGCGGCGCGCAACATCATACGCTTCAATACCACGCCCATATGACCGTTATCGACTTTACCGAGGATTTCCCCCAGCACTTCCTCGAACGGTACGCTTACAAATAGCACGCGTTGGGAGCTGCCGTACTTCTTCCAGATAAAGTGCGCAACTTCCATCACGCCCAACTCGTGTGCACGCCCACCCAGATTAAAGAAGCAGAAGTGGCTCATCAGGCCGCGACGCATGATCTGATACGCCGCCACCGTGGAATCGAAACCGCCGGACATCAATACCAGGGTCTGTTCCAGGGCGCCCAGCGGGTAGCCGCCGATGCTGTTGTGCTGGCTGTGGATCACAAACAACCGTTGGTCGCGAATTTCCATGCGCACTTCAATTTGCGGCGCTTTCAGGGAAATTCCGGCGGCGCCGCACTCGCGACGCAGCTTGCTGCCGACGTATTTCTCAACGTCCATCGAGCTGAACGCGTGCTTGCCGGCACGCTTGCAGCGCACCGAAAAGATCTTGCCTTCCAGCTCACTGCCGTAGTGCTGCTTGCACTTCTCGGTAATGTCGTCGAAGTCGCCCAGCGGGTATTCATCGACCTGCAGGAAATGCGCGATGCCCGGCATGCAGCTCAGGCGCTCGGTCATGTCCTTCAAGGCTTTGGCGTCGGTGATGCGGGTTTCCAGCTCGAGGTTGTCCCACACGCCGTTCACCACCACAGCCGGGTCCAGGTCTCGGAGCACGGCACGGATGTTCTTGGCCAATTGACGGATGAAACGCGTCCGTACCGGTCGGCTTTTGATGGTGATCTCGGGGAAGACTTTTACGATTAATTTCATGGAAACAGCGCGCGCCGGGCCTGCTGAAAAAGGGGGGCGCGGATTATAGCGGAAATCGCTCAAGGTTTAACCAGTTAATATGCATCGATGTCGACACGCACCAAACAGGTGCGCCGACGGGCAATTTCGCCACATTGCGGTGCGCGATTTTTTGGCTTTTGTCGCAATGCACCTTTATAGGGGCGTTTTTGGAGCAAAAAACCCATGTTGGCGCACTGGCATGCAATTTGCTCTCTTGTGAGGCAGGTTGCCATGGCGGAGTATCCGCGCCGGCATCACCCACATTCTAAGGGCTAACTCCACTACCCCAGCCCGAAGCCACCCGGAGGACACTATGTCGAAGTCGGTTCAACTCATCAAAGATCATGACGTTAAATGGATTGATCTGCGCTTCACGGACACCAAAGGCACTCAGCACCACGTGACCATGCCGGCTCGCGACGCGCTGGAAGACGACTTCTTTGAAGTCGGCAAGATGTTCGACGGTTCCTCCATCGCTGGCTGGAAAGGCATCGAAGCCTCCGACATGATCCTGCTGCCGGACGACGAAACTGCCGTGCTGGACCCGTTCACCGAAGAGCCGACCCTGATCCTGGTCTGCGACATCATCGAACCGTCGACCATGCAAGGTTACGATCGCGACCCGCGCGCCATCGCTCACCGTGCCGAGGAATACCTGAAGACCACCGGTATCGGTGACACCGTCTTCGCCGGCCCAGAGCCAGAATTCTTCATCTTCGACGAAGTGAAGTTCAAGTCCGACATCTCCGGTTCGATGTTCAAGATCTACTCCGAGCAAGGCTCGTGGATGTCCGACCAGGACGTGGAAGGCGGCAACAAAGGCCACCGTCCAGGCGTCAAAGGCGGCTACTTCCCGGTTCCTCCGTTCGACCACGACCACGAAATCCGTACCTCCATGTGCAACGCACTGGAAGAAATGGGCCAGGTCGTTGAAGTTCACCACCACGAAGTGGCAACTGCTGGCCAGAACGAAATCGGCGTCAAGTTCAACACCCTGGTGAAGAAAGCCGACGAAGTTCAAACCCTGAAGTACGTTGTGCACAACGTTGCTGACGCCTACGGCCGCACCGCGACCTTCATGCCGAAGCCTCTGTACGGCGACAACGGTTCGGGCATGCACGTACACATGTCCATCGCCAAAGATGGCAAGAACACCTTTGCTGGCGAAGGCTATGCCGGCCTGTCGGAAACTGCCCTGTACTTCATCGGCGGTATCATCAAGCACGGTAAGGCCCTGAACGGCTTCACCAACCCGGCCACCAACTCCTACAAGCGTCTGGTACCAGGTTTCGAAGCGCCGGTCATGCTGGCCTACTCGGCCCGTAACCGTTCCGCGTCGATCCGTATTCCTTACGTCAACAGCCCACGCGGCCGTCGTATCGAAGCGCGCTTCCCGGACCCGGCTGCCAACCCATACCTGGCTTTCGCAGCACTGCTGATGGCTGGCCTGGACGGCATCCAGAACAAGATCCACCCAGGCGACGCCGCCGACAAAAACTTGTACGACCTGCCGCCTGAAGAGGCCAAAGAGATCCCACAAGTGTGCGGCAGCCTGAAAGAAGCCCTGGAAGAGCTGGACAAGGGCCGTGCGTTCCTGACCAAAGGCGGCGTGTTCAGCGACGACTTTATCGATGCCTACATCGCCCTGAAAAGCGAAGAAGAAATCAAGGTCCGCACCTTCGTACACCCACTGGAATACGAGCTGTACTACAGCTGCTGATCCGGTAGCGCTGCTTAACGTGGCGTGACAAAAAAGACCTCCTTCGGGAGGTCTTTTTTTTTGCCTTGGAAAACTGTGAACCCAATTAAAAATGTGGGAGGGGGCTTGCCCCCGATAGCAGAGGGTCAGACACAACACCTGGGACTGATACACCGCTATCGGGGGCAAGCCCCCTCCCACATTTTGTGTACACCCAGAGAATTCACGGTTACTGAACAACCTTCACAAAACCGCACTATATTGGTGCGATAGGCTGCACCCTACCCACCCACCCAACCCATTTTGGTTCGAAACTTCCCGAGTAAGCTGGCAGAACGCCACAGTTTCGCGCCTCAAACCCTTATTTCAGGGCTTGCGCGCTTCTTTTCGGAGCCTTGGTTTGGTTTTTGCATTTTCCTTGTATCAGCGTGTGCCTCAAGCCCGCGCGTTGCTCCAAAAGAGGTCCCGATGACCATCAGCGATGCACTGCACCGTTTGTTACTCGACAACCTGACCACCGCGACCATCCTGCTCAATGACGACCTGCGCCTTGAGTACATGAACCCGGCGGCGGAAATGCTCCTGGCCATCAGCGGCCAGCGCAGCCATGGGCAGTTCATCAGCGAGTTGTTCACCGAGTCGGCCGAAGCCTTGAGTTCGTTGCGCCAGGCGGTTGAGCAAGCGCACCCGTTCACCAAGCGCGAAGCGATGCTCACCGCCCTCACCGGCCAGACCCTGACCGTCGACTACGCCGTGACCCCCATCCTGAGCAATGGCGCCACCCTGCTGCTGCTCGAAGTACACCCTCGCGACCGCCTGCTGCGCATCACCAAGGAAGAGGCGCAGCTGTCCAAGCAGGAAACCAGCAAGATGCTGGTGCGCGGCCTGGCCCATGAGATCAAGAACCCGCTGGGCGGTATCCGTGGCGCAGCGCAACTGCTGGCCCGCGAGCTGCCGGACGAAAACCTCAAGGACTACACCAACGTCATCATCGAGGAGGCCGACCGCCTGCGTAACCTGGTGGACCGCATGCTCGGCTCCAACAAGCTGCCGTCCCTGGCGATGACCAACGTGCACGAGGTGTTGGAGCGCGTGTGCCAACTGGTCGAGGCAGAAAGCCAGGGCTGCATCACCTTGGTGCGCGACTACGACCCCAGCATTCCCGACGTGTTGATCGACCGTGAGCAGATGATCCAGGCGGTGCTCAACATCGTCCGCAACGCCATGCAGGCCATCAGCAGCCAGAACGAACTGCGCCTGGGTCGCATCAGCCTGCGCACCCGCGCCCTGCGTCAGTTCACCATCGGCCATGTGCGCCATCGCCTGGTGACCAAGGTCGAAATCATCGACAACGGTCCGGGCATTCCTGCGGAACTGCAGGAAACCATTTTCTTTCCCATGGTCAGCGGCCGCCCGGACGGTACCGGGCTGGGCCTGGCCATTACCCAGAACATCATCAGCCAGCACCAGGGTCTGATCGAATGTGAGAGCCATCCCGGCCACACCACGTTCTCGATCTTTCTGCCTCTGGAACAAGGAGCCCCATCGACATGAGCCGTAGTGAAACTGTCTGGATCGTCGATGACGACCGTTCTATCCGCTGGGTCCTCGAGAAAGCCTTGCAACAGGAAGGCATGACCACCCAGAGCTTCGACAGCGCCGACGGCGTGATGAGCCGCCTGGCACGCCAGCAGCCGGACGTGATCATCTCCGACATCCGCATGCCCGGCGCCAGTGGCCTGGACTTGCTGGCGCGGATTCGTGAGCAGCATCCGCGCTTGCCGGTGATCATCATGACCGCGCACTCGGACCTGGACAGCGCTGTCGCGTCGTATCAGGGCGGTGCCTTTGAATACCTGCCCAAGCCGTTCGACGTGGACGAGGCCGTGGCGCTGGTCAAGCGCGCCAACCAGCACGCCCAGGAGCAGCAGAGCCAGGAAGCGCCACCCACCCTGACCCGCACCCCGGAAATCATCGGCGAAGCGCCAGCGATGCAGGAAGTGTTTCGCGCCATCGGGCGTTTGAGCCACTCCAACATCACCGTGCTGATCAACGGCGAATCGGGGACCGGTAAAGAGCTGGTGGCCCACGCCCTGCACCGTCACAGCCCACGGGCGGCCTCGCCGTTTATCGCACTGAACATGGCGGCGATTCCGAAGGACTTGATGGAGTCCGAGCTGTTCGGCCACGAGAAAGGCGCGTTCACGGGCGCGGCCAACTTGCGTCGCGGGCGCTTTGAACAGGC
The DNA here is from genome assembly GCF_004682045.1 of Pseudomonas nabeulensis. Lineage (GTDB taxonomy): Bacteria > Pseudomonadota > Gammaproteobacteria > Pseudomonadales > Pseudomonadaceae > Aquipseudomonas > Aquipseudomonas nabeulensis. The sequence continues at coordinate 15,906 of NZ_QUZT01000066.1, read as the reverse complement.
CGACGGCGGCACGCTGTTCCTCGATGAAATCGGCGACATGCCTGCCGACACCCAGACCCGACTGCTGCGGGTACTGGCGGACGGTGAGTTTTATCGGGTCGGCGGGCACACGCCGGTCAAGGTCGACGTGCGCATCATCGCGGCGACCCACCAGAACCTGGAAACCCTGGTGCACGCGGGTAAATTCCGTGAGGACTTGTTCCACCGCCTCAATGTGATCCGCATCCATATTCCGCGCATGTCGGACCGTCGTGAAGACATCCCGACCCTGGCCCGCCACTTCCTCAGCCGCGCCGCCCAGGAGCTGGCCGTCGAGCCGAAGCTGCTGAAAAGCGAGACCGAGGAATACCTGAAAAACCTGCCATGGCCCGGCAACGTACGCCAACTGGAAAACACCTGCCGCTGGATCACGGTGATGGCGTCCGGTCGCGAAGTGCATATCAGCGATTTGCCGCCGGAGCTGTTGAGCCTGCCGCAGGATTCGGCACCGGTGACCAACTGGGAACAGGCGCTGCGCCAATGGGCTGACCAGGCCTTGGCTCGCGGCCAGTCGAACCTGCTGGACAGCGCCGTGCCGGCGTTCGAGCGGATCATGATCGAGACCGCCTTGAAGCACACCGCCGGTCGCCGTCGTGATGCCGCGGTGTTGCTGGGTTGGGGGCGTAATACCTTGACCCGCAAGATCAAGGAGCTGGGGATGAAGGTCGACGGTGGGGATGACGACGAGGGCGATGACGCCTGAGTCTCAAATCCACTGAAGATCCAATGTGGGAGGGGGCTTGCCCCCGATAGCAGTAGATCAGTCACTACACCTGTGACTGATACACCGCCATCGGGGGCAAGCCCCCTCCCACATTTGGATCTCCATTAGTTTCGGGATTGTGCACCGCTTGAATGCACCGTGAACCGGCATCGGGCACGGACCTAAAGCCTGAAATATCCACCGCGCAAAAAAAAACTGAGACTCCAAAAAAACCAAAGCCCCGTATTCCGGGGCTTTGCGCTTTATGGAGAAATTATTTGGGATACCTTGGCCACTCTGGCACGCGCCCTGCAATAACCCCAGTACTACCCAGTTTCGGGGACCTTGGTACAGGCAGGCCGAGAATCCCCTCTTTACACCCGGGGTGCTTGATGCGAACCGCGTCGCGCTCCACACCCGTTTCGGGAACCTCGGTACAGGCAGGCCGGGGATTCCCTCTTTAACACCGAAGCCTCTGGCTTCACCCCGTTTTGGGAGCCCTGGTACAGGCAGGCCGGGAACTCCCTCTTTTATTGCTCTTGGAGATGGATCTCCAGCCGCCAGCGGCCATCGGCTTTCTCCCCGCTCCACTCCCCGCGCAACGGCCGAGCCGCCACCAGGTTCAGCAGCAGGCCGCCATCGGTCTTGCGAATGCGCCAGTTCACATCCTTGTCATTGACCTTGAGCTGCCCACTGGCCGCTTTGCCCTGGGCGTCGAAGAGCAGCGCCACGGTGCCGTCGATATGCTCGCCGTGCAGCTTGGGCTCGCTGTTGAACCACACCACTACACCGTCCTTTGCGGTCTCGACCTGTTGCAGCTCGACGGGGTCGGGAGTGGTCAGGCGGCCAATCATCAGGCCGACCATCATGCCGACAATCGCCAAAGAGCCCATGACCCTCGGCATTAGCTTCGGTCTTGGATCCTCTTCGGGGGTAGAATGCAGCGCATCTTTACCTTCGGAGCCGTGCATGTTTCACGTCATCCTTTTTCAACCAGAAATTCCGCCGAATACCGGCAACGTTATCAGGCTGTGCGCCAACAGTGGCTGCCACCTGCATTTGATCGAGCCCCTGGGCTTCGACATGGACGACAAACGCCTTCGCCGCGCCGGGTTGGACTACCACGAGTATGCCACCCTGAAACGTCACGCCGACCTGGCCAGCTGCCTGGAAAGCCTGGGGCATCCACGGTTGTTTGCGTTCACCACCAAGGGTTCGCAGCCGTTCCATGATGTCAGTTTTGCAGAGGGCGACGCCTTCCTGTTCGGCCCGGAAAGCCGTGGCCTGCCGGCGGAGGTGCTGGATGCGCTGCCTGACGGCCATCGCTTGCGGTTGCCGATGCGCGAAGGGTGCCGCAGTTTGAACCTGTCCAACACCGTGGCTGTTGCCGTCTACGAAGGCTGGCGCCAACTGGGCTTTAAATAACACTGCATAACAAATGTGGGAGGGGGCTTGCCCCCGATGACGGAGTGTCAGTCAACATCACCTGTGACTGGTCCACCGCTATCGGGGGCAAGCCCCCTCCCACATTTTTACCGCGTCGACTTACTGAACGGTCGACGAACCTTCCTGTTGCATGCGCTGCAGCTCTTGAGCGTACAGGGCATCGAAGTTCACCGGAGCCAGCATCAGTGCCGGGAACGAGCCACGGGTGACCAGGCTGTCCAGGGTCTCACGGGCGTACGGGAACAGGATGTTCGGGCAGAACGCGCCCAGAGTGTGGCTCATGGACGCTTCGTCCAGGCCCTGGATCAGGAAGATACCGGCCTGTTGCACTTCAGCGATGAAGGCCACTTCTTCGCCGTTCTTGACGGTGACCGACAGGGTCAGCACGACTTCGTGGAAGTCACCTTCCAGGGCTTTCTGGCGGGTGTTCAGGTCCAGCGCGACGCTTGGGGTCCATTCCTGGCGGAAGATGGCCGGGCTTTTCGGCGCTTCGAACGACAGGTCACGTACGTAGATGCGCTGCAGCGAGAACTGTGGGCCTTGGGCTTCTGCTGCTTCGGTGTTCTGTTGGTCAGTCATCGCAGATCCTTGTGATCTTGGGGTCTTTTAGGGGTTAGGCGAGCAGCGCATCAAGCTTACCGGCGCGCTCCAGGGCAAACAGGTCGTCGCAACCACCGATGTGCTTGGCGCCGATCCAGATCTGCGGCACGGACGTGCGCCCCGCCTTCTGGGCCATTTCGGCACGCACCTGGGGTTTGCCGTCGACCTTGATCTCTTCGAAGGCAACGCCCTTTTTCTCAAGCAGGGCCTTGGCCCGCATGCAGTAAGGGCACCAATCGCTGGAATACACGACAACCTGGCTCATATCACTTCACCAGCGGGAGGTTGTCAGCTTTCCAGCTGCCGATACCACCGGACAGCTTGGCGGCGGTGAAACCGGTCTTGAGCATCTCGCGGGCGTGGGTGCCGGCGTGCTGGCCTTGGGCGTCGACCAGGATGATGGTCTTGGCCTTGTATTTTTCCAGCTCGGCCAGGCGCGCGATCAGCTTGTCCTGTGGAATGTTCAGGGCACCGACGATGTGGCCGGCGGCGAAATCCTTGGCCGGGCGGATATCGACAACCACGGCTTCATCCTTGTTGACCAGCGCGGTCAGCTCCGCCGTGCTCAGGCTGCGGCCGCCGCGGCTCAATTCGTGAGCGATCAGCAGCGCCAGCAGGATGACGAAGGCACCCACGAGCAGGTAGTGGGCAGTGGCAAATGCAATCAGGTGATCAACCATCAAGGAGGTTCCAGGGCGTTAAAATGGCGGTAAGTATACACAGCCGTCAGGGGGGGCCAACCCCCGTAAAGCGGTGACGTGGTCGGAACTTCGCTTTAAACTGCCACTCCCTTTTCAATTGCCTTCCTTTATTACCGCCGCGAGAGGATCTATGACTACCACGCCTAAACCTTTGGTCCTGATAATTCTCGATGGCTTCGGACACAGTGAAAGCCACCACGACAACGCGGTCTACGCGGCGAAGAAGCCGGTACTCGACCGCCTGGTGGCCACCGTGCCCAACGGCCTGATCTCCGGCTCCGGCATGGATGTGGGCCTGCCGGACGGCCAGATGGGCAACTCGGAAGTCGGCCATATGAATCTGGGCGCCGGACGAGTGGTCTATCAGGACTTCACCCGTGTGACCAAAGCGATCCGCGATGGCGAGTTCTTCGAGAACCCGACTATCTGCGCGGCGGTCGATAAAGCAGTGGCTGCCGGCAAGGCCGTGCATTTCATGGGCCTGTTGTCGGACGGTGGCGTCCACAGTCACCAGGACCACTTGGTCGCCATGGCCGAACTGGCGTTCAAGCGCGGTGCCGACAAGATCTACCTGCACGCCTTCCTCGACGGTCGCGACACACCGCCGAAAAGCGCGCAATCCTCCATCGAACTGCTGGACGCCACCTTCGCCGCCCTCGGCAAGGGCCGTATCGCCAGCCTGATCGGTCGTTACTTCGCCATGGATCGCGACAACCGTTGGGACCGCGTGTCCCAGGCCTACAACCTGATCGTCGACGGCCAGGCTGAATTCAACGCCGCTACCGCCCAGGAAGGCCTGGAAGCCGCCTACGCCCGTGGCGAGAGCGACGAATTCGTCAAGGCCACCACCATCGGCGAGCCGGTGAAAGTGGAAGACGGCGACGCCGTGGTGTTCATGAACTTCCGCGCCGACCGCGCCCGCGAGCTGAGCCGCGTGTTTGTCGAAGATGACTTCAAGGATTTCGAACGTGCGCGCCAGCCGAAAGTGCACTACGTCGGCCTGACTCAATATGCCAAGAGCATCCCGGCCCCCGCCGCTTTCGCACCGGGCAGCCTGGAAAACGTGCTGGGCGACTACCTGGCCAAGAACGGCAAGACCCAGCTGCGCATCGCCGAAACCGAGAAATATGCCCACGTGACCTTCTTCTTCTCCGGCGGGCGTGAAGAACCGTTCCCGGGCGAAGAACGCATCCTGATCCCATCGCCGAAAGTCGCCACCTACGACTTGCAGCCGGAAATGAGCGCGCCGGAAGTCACCGACAAGATCGTCGACGCCATTGATCACCAGCGTTACGACGTGATCGTGGTCAACTACGCCAACGGTGACATGGTTGGCCACAGCGGCAACCTGGAAGCCGCGACCAAGGCCGTGGAATGCCTGGACAAATGCGTCGGCCGTATCGTCGAGGCCCTGGAAAAGGTGGGGGGTGAAGCGCTGATCACCGCTGACCACGGCAACTGCGAGCAGATGTCCGATGAATCCACCGGTCAGGCCCACACTGCTCACACTACCGAGCCGGTGCCGTTCATCTATGTCGGCAAGCGTGATTTGAAGGTACGTGAAGGCGGCGTGCTGGCAGATGTGGCGCCAACCATGCTGAAACTGATGGGGCTGGAGAAGCCGGTGGAGATGACCGGCACGTCAATCCTGGTCTGATTCCTGGCATCACCGCAAAACAGTGTGGGAGGGGGCTTGCCCCCGATTGCAGTGGGTCAGCTAACACATGCTTGGCTGACACACTGCTATCGGGGGCAAGCCCCCTCCCACATTGGATCTTCACTGTTTGGTAGATGTCCTATTGCCATACATCGCCACTCGGCACCTATCTTGCCCTCCCGCCCGAATTGGGCGTTTTTTTTGCAGCAGTTGGCGGGCATACTAGGCCGTCCATTTCCCTGGTGTCGCCCGCCTCTATGCTTCGCGCCTTGATTACCCTCGCTCTTGTCTGCCTGCTCCAACCGGCGTTTGCCGATGAGCGCGCACAAACCCAACAACAGTTGGACGCTACGCGTCAGGACATTACCGAGCTGAAAAAACTGCTCGGCAAGCTCCAGGAAGAAAAATCCGGGGTGCAAAAAGACCTGCGCGGCACGGAAACCGAGATGGGCAAGCTGGAGAAGCAAGTCCAGGAGCTGCAAAAAGAACTAAAGAAGAGCGAGTCGGAACTGGAGCGACTCGACGGTGAGAAAAAAAAACTCCAGAGCGCACGCGTTGAACAGCAACGCCTGATCGCGATCCAGGCCCGCGCCGCCTACCAGAATGGCCGCCAGGAATACCTCAAGCTGTTGCTCAACCAGCAGAACCCCGAGAAATTCGCGCGCACCCTCACCTACTACGACTACCTGAGCAAAGCCCGTCTGGAGCAATTGAAAAGCTTCAACGAGACCCTGCGCCAGCTGGTCAACGTCGAGCAGGAAATCGCCAACCAGCAATCCCAGCTGGAAGACCAGAAAAACGCCCTCACCGTCCAACGTGACGAACTGGACAAGGTGCGCAAGCAACGCCAACTGGCCCTGGCCAAGCTCAACGACGACGTAAAGGCCCGCGACGCCAAGTTGCAGGCCCGCGAGCAAGACCAGGCCGACCTGGCCAAAGTCCTTAAAACCATCGAAGAAACCCTGGCCCGCCAGGCACGTGAGGCCGAAGAAGCGCGGCAAAAAGCGCTGATCGCCCAGCAGGAAGCCGAAAAAAAGCGCCAGCGTGAGGCCGAGCTGGCAGCCACCACGGATGCACCGGCACCGCGCAAACCGGCGCGCGCAGCCCCTGGCCCGCTGGTTTCCAGCGCCGGCGAGAACTTCGGCGGCCCTTTTGCTTCCGCTCGCGGCAAACTTCCATGGCCAGTTGATGGTCGATTACTGGCACGCTTCGGTGAAACCCGTGGCGACGACACCCGCGCCAAGTGGGATGGCGTGATGATCAGCGCCTCCGCCGGCAGCCAGGTGCATGCCGTTCACGGTGGGCGCGTGGTGTTTGCCGATTGGTTGCGCGGCGCCGGTTTGTTGGTGATTTTGGACCACGGTAATGGCTATTTGAGTCTTTACGGCCACAATCAGACTTTACTCAAGTCGGCGGGTGATGTTGTAAAAGCCGGTGAATCCATCTCCACTGTCGGTAACAGTGGTGGCCAGGACACCCCGGCGCTGTACTTCGCTATTCGTCAGCAGGGTCGCCCGAGCGATCCTGCACAATGGTGCCGGTCCCAAGGATAGGGCTGCATCTACATTAGGAGTTCGTTCGACATGCTGCATTTGTCCCGCCTCACTTCGCTGGCCCTGACCATCGCCCTGCTGATCGGCGCGCCCCTGGCGTTCGCCGACCAGACGGCACCCGCCGCCACGGCCGCGACCACCAAGGCGCCTTTGCCGCTGGACGAGTTGCGCACCTTTGCCGAGGTGATGGACCGGATCAAGGCAGCCTATGTCGACCCCGTAGACGACAAGACCCTGCTGGAAAATGCCATCAAGGGCATGCTCAGCAACCTCGACCCGCACTCCGCCTACCTGGGCCCGGAAGATTTCGCCGAGCTGCAGGAAAGCACCAGCGGTGAATTCGGCGGCCTGGGCATTGAAGTCGGCTCCGAAGACGGCAACGTCAAAGTCGTGTCGCCTATCGACGACACGCCGGCATCGAAGGCCGGCATCCAGGCCGGTGACTTCATCGTCAAGATCAACGGCCAGCCAACCCGCGGCCAGACCATGACCGAAGCCGTCGACAAGATGCGCGGCAAGATCGGCCAGAAGATTACCCTGACCCTGGTACGCGACGGCGGCACGCCGTTCGACGTGACGCTGACCCGCGCGACCATCACGATCAAGAGCGTGAAGAGCCAGTTGCTGGAGTCGGGCTACGGTTACATCCGCATCACCCAGTTCCAAGTCAAGACCGGCGACGAAGTGGCCAAGGCCCTGGCCAAGCTGCGCAAGGACAACGGCAAGAAGCTCAACGGCATCGTGCTCGACCTGCGTAACAACCCAGGTGGCGTGTTGCAGGCAGCGGTGGAAGTGGTCGACCACTTCATCACCAAGGGCCTGATCGTGTACACCAAGGGCCGTATCGCCAATTCCGAGCTGCGTTTCTCGGCCACTGGCAACGACCTCAGCGAGAACGTGCCACTGGCCGTGTTGATCAACGGCGGCAGCGCCTCGGCTTCGGAAATCGTCGCCGGTGCCCTGCAAGACCAGAAGCGCGGCGTGCTGATGGGCACCACCAGCTTCGGCAAAGGCTCGGTACAAACCGTGTTGCCGCTGAACAATGACCGTGCGCTGAAGATCACCACCGCGCTGTACTACACGCCGAACGGCCGCTCGATCCAGGCCCAGGGCATCGTGCCGGACATCGAAGTGCGCAAGGCCAAGATCACCAACGAGGCCGACAGCGAATACTACAAAGAGGCTGACCTGCAAGGTCACCTGGGCAATGGCAATGGCGGCGCCGACCAACCCAGCGGCAGCGGCGTGAAAGCCAAGCCAATGCCGCAGGACGATGACTACCAACTGGCCCAGGCGCTGAGCCTGCTCAAAGGTTTGAGCATCACCCGCAGCCGTTGATATGCGTCTTGCCCTGATCATCGCTGTGCTGTGCAGCCTGGCCGGGGTCGCTCAAGCGGCCCCGGTCAGCGAACCGCACAAAGCCTACCTGACCCTGATCATCGACGACCTTGGGCAAAACCTGCCCCGGGATCGTCGCGTGCTGGCGCTGCCGGGCCCTGTGACCACGGCGATCATGCCTGACACGCCCCACGCCGCTGAATTTGCCCGCGAAGCCCACAAGGCCGGCAAGATCGTGATCCTGCACATGCCCATGGACCCAGCCACCGGCCCGTTCGCCTGGCACCCGGAGCTGCCCATCGAAGAACTCGGCAAGCGCCTGGATGCCGCATTCAAGGCCGTGCCCTACACCGCCGGCATCAACAACCACATGGGCAGTCGCATGACCGCGCAGCCGCAGGCAATGGCGTGGTTGATGGCCGAACTGCAACGGCGCAACAAGTTCTTTGTCGACAGCCGCACCAGCGCCCAGACCGTGGCAGCCGCCGAGGCGCAGAAGATCGGCTTGGCCAGCGTCTCGCGGGATGTGTTCCTCGATGACGAGCGCACCGAAGCGGCGATCACCACACAGTTGCAGACGGCAATCAAGCTGGCCCACAAACAGGGCTCGGCGGTCATGATCGGGCATCCCTACCCGCAAACCCTGGCCGTGCTGGAGCGCGAACTGCCCAAGCTCAAGGCCCAGGGCGTCGACTGGATCGACATCAAGTTGATGATCAGCGTGCGCAGCAATCAGGCGATGGCCGGGCATGGCAAGAACGGCACCTATCAGCCTGCGCGCAATTAAGTACCGCTTGCACAATAGCCGTTCCTGAATAGTTGGCCTTCACGGCTCACTTCTTCAGGACTGCTATTGCAATGGAATCAATCCGCTACTCAAACCTGCTGATTAACTTCACCAGCGAGTTCAGCCCGCTCTGGAATGACAAAGGCGCCGGCAGTGACAACCCGGTCAGCTTCTGGCGGCCAGTGCCTTCGTCAGACTTTTTGAATGGCTTCTTCCCCCTGGGAGACCTGGCTATCAGCGGGTATGGCAACGTCAACAAACAACGCATCGTCGCTGTCGTCAGCAACGCAGCGGGCAGCCAACAGGACAAAGCGCTCAGCGCCCCCGTCGAATACGAGTTGGTATGGAAGGACTCAGGCTCAAACGCCCATTCCAATGGCGCCATATGGCGCCCCATTCCGCCCGAAGGGTACGTCGCCCTTGGCCTCGTCTGTGGCATCGGCCATGACAAACCGTCACGCAATGCCATCCGCTGCGTACGGGCCAACCTGGTCATTGCCTCCTACATCAGCGATCTGATCTGGAACGACCAGGGCAGCGGCGCCCACGCGGATTTCAGTGCGTGGAATATCACGCCACCGGGAGCCGCATCGGGCGAGGCGTATTTTTCCGCCGGCACGTTCGTGGGTGCCAACAGCTACACCCAACCCGCGACCCACGTCGCTGCCTACTCACTGCGCATTCAACTCCCTCAGACCGTCAACACTGCACCGCCCGCCCCCGCACTTCCCGGCTATCGGCAACCGTCGCCCTTCGAAGCGGCCCATATTACCCATACCTGCGAAATCCCCTGGTTCACTGTAAAAGACCCCAACCTGCGCCCGATCGAACAGTTGCGCATATCACCCACCTACCGCCTGGAGCGCACCGACCGGTACGTATTGGTAGGTTTCGGTCACAACAAGACATCGGTCAACCAGACCTTCAAGTGGACGGCAACACGCGGTGAAAATGGAGGTAAATCCGAGACACTTGCCCAAACCACCGCCATTGAAGTGGGCGGCGAATGGCAGTTCAACCTCTGGGGCTCATCGATAAAGTTTTCGGCCAAGTTGAGTAAAAGCCTGACCCATACCGAGACGTCATCCAGTGGCTGGACTTCTTCCACTGCGTTCGAAATTGCGGCGGCAGTCCCGGCCAACAAGGCGGTAGCGGTATACCTGATCCAAAGCGACTACCGCCTGCTACGCAAAAACGGTACCCAGGTAGCCACCGACGTCAGCTATACCGATGGTGACAGCGTGTATTGGAGTGAGTATCCGCCTACCAAAGATTGCCAGGTGGTCTGTACGCCTTTACCCCCAACCCGCTAGATAACTACCTCCTGAGCGGCAAAGGATCGTTCGATAGTGGATGCCTGCCCCAAGGCAGCCGTCCAGGCCGTTCTGGGCGGTCTTGCGTCCACTCAAGGAAGATTCATGAGAGCACTTAACCTCGCACTAATCTGCGCCATGCTGACCGCGTTGCCTTCGACACTGTGGGCCGCGCCCAAAGACTTCGGCGAAGGCCTGGCCAACGCCAGCCCCGCTCGACCACTCACCAATGCCCGGCACCAGCATGACCACTGGACCGGCGTCGGCCGCATACGCAACGAATCCCAAACCCTGTGCACCGCCAGCCTGCTGGACACCCGCGACGAAGATGGCCACTCAGGCCCGGCCTATGTGATCACCAGCAGCCATTGCCTGCATCGCTTGAACGGCGCCGTGCAAAAAGACCTGCCGATGAAGGGCAGCATCAGCTTCAACTACTTCGACGACACCCTCGAAACCTTCAAGACTTACTCGCTCAAGACCTTGAAATGGGGCAGCAGCCAAGGGGTAGACCTGGCAATCATCGAGTTGCAAACCTCACTCGCCGAGCTGATCAAGGCCGGTATCCAACCACTGAAACTGGCCGAGGAAGTGCCCACCGACGGCAATGACATCCTCGCGTTGTTCTCTCCGGAATGGGACACCCTGCACCTCTCCGCCTGCACCCATCAGACCTCCCGTGAACTGGTGGAGCAACCGTTCGTGTGGCGCGTGACCATGAAGAACCAATGCCAGGGCGTAGGCCGCGGTGCCTTCGGCGGCCCGTTGCTGGATCGTGCCAGCAATAGGCTGTTCGGCATTCTCAGCACCAGCACCCGTGACCAGCCCGCAGAACGTAAATGCCAGCGCGATGCCCCCTGCGAGATCAACAACGGCTTGCCCACCTGGCATGCCGAAACCAACTACGGCAGCCCGGTAACCTTCCTCAATCACTGCTTTGCAAAGGGCGTATTGCAAGCCGACAGCGAGCAATGCGACCTCTACCCGGCCACCGCCATCACCTTCAAAAACCCGGAGCCGATCCAGCAATACTTCGTGCAGAAGCCCGGCGGTAAAAGCAAAAGCATCGTGCCGCGCTGGAACCTGTCGTTCGCCACCAACACACCGTTCTACCGCTACAAGACCACCCGGCGCGCTCTGGACTGCGAAAACCCGGTGCACTACAGTGCGCCGATCAAGGCCGAAAACGCCTATATCAATGATGCCATCGGGCCACAAACTGGCCTGCACATGTTGTGCATCGTCGGCGTGAAGTCCGCCGAACAAAACGTGACCAACGGCATGATGAGAAATGCCCTGACCCTGGCGGTAGAGTTGGCCGAACCCGGCCCGGCACGCACCCCGAACTTGACCATCAGTCTGGATAAACAAGGCCTGGCAGCCTACACCGTGGTCTGGAACCTGGCACCGCCGTTCATGAACCGCTACACCTACAAATACGGCCCAGCCGCCACCACCGACTGTTTGCGGCCGGCAGATTACTTGCCCATTCCTCCCCCTCCTCCGGTAGACGAGGACGATGACATCATCGACCTGGTGTACCCACTCAATGACTACCCGGACATGCCACTGGAGAAATATGCACGGCTGATAACGGTGCGCGACAAGCCCTACAAGATTTGCACCTACGCCTACGACCAGGCTGACCAGCCCTCGACCCTGCGTGTGGACCTGCTCAAACCGCGCTAAAGATAACGCGCCATGATCTCGTCAATAGCGCCGTCTTTGCGCAGTTGATCGAGCGCTGCCTGCAACTTGCTCACGGTTTCATCCGGCACGTCTTTGTTCAGCGCCAGGTAAAGCTCGGCACTGTTGAACCGCAGCACGGTCTTCAACCCGGTGATGCCTACCTGTCGCGCCAAGTAACGCCCGGCAGGGTCGCCGGTGGCCCACAGGTCGATCTGGCCATCCAGCAGCTTTTGCGCGTTATCTTGGTCGCGCAGCACCACCAGCGGGTTGAGGCCCTGCTTTTCCAGGGTCTCGGCGATGGCGTCACCTTTGTAGGCGCCGATCCTGTAGCCGCGTGCGTGGTCGAGGTCATCCAGCTGGAGCTTGCTGTCGGCCTTGGCGAGCAGCACCCAATCGTCCGGGCCGATGGGACCGACCCATTTGAACAGGGCCTCGCGGTCCGGCAGGCGCGCCATCACGAACACACCATAGCCAGGCTTTTCCAGGGCGAGCTTGTAGATTCGCTCCCAAGGAAAACGCAGGGTGAGGTTGTAGGAGATGCCGGCGCGCTGGAAGGTCTCGCGCACGATGTCCACGGCGATGCCTTCGATGTTCTCTTCCTTGGCGAAGTTCTTGCCGTTTTTCGCCATGTTGTAGGGCGGGAAGTTTTCCGTCAGCAACACCAGGGCGGTGCCGGACGGTTCTTCGGCGTGGGCCGAACCCGCCAACAAAACGGAAGTACTGGCGAGGGCAAGCAGAAGCGCTTTGAACATGAAGGGTTACCGGAATCCATGGCAAGCGCAGAGAGTGCCCCGCGCCTGTCATGGTGTCCAGCAGCGTTTAGCGAACGACGATACCGCGTGCCGCCATGTAGGCCTTGGCCTCGGGAACGGTGTATTCGCCAAAGTGGAAAATACTCGCCGCCAGCACCGCACTGGCGTGGCCTTCGATCACGCCGTCGGCCAGATGTTGCAGGTTGCCGACGCCGCCGGAAGCGATCACCGGAATGCCCAGCGCATCGCTGATGGCACGGGTAACGCCGAGGTCGAAGCCGTTTTTCATGCCGTCCTGGTCCATGCTGGTCAGCAGGATTTCACCCGCGCCCAGGCCTTCCATCTTCATTGCCCATTCCACCGCGTCCAGGCCGGTAGGCTTGCGACCGCCGTGGGTGAAGATCTCCCAGCGCGGGATTTCGCCCGGGCCGGACACCTTCTTGGCGTCGATGGCCACGACGATGCATTGCGAGCCGAAGTGCTGCGCCGCTTCGCCGACGAATTCCGGGTTGAACACGGCGGCGGTGTTGATCGAGACCTTGTCCGCCCCGGCATTGAGCAGGTTGCGGATGTCTTGCACGGTGCGCACGCCACCGCCCACGGTCAGCGGGATAAACACCTGGCTGGCCATGCGCTCGACAGTGTGCAGCGTGGTGTCGCGGCCATCGACGCTGGCGGTGATGTCGAGAAAGGTAATCTCGTCGGCACCTTGCTCGTCATAGCGACGGGCAATCTCCACCGGGTCACCGGCGTCACGGATGTTCTCGAACTTGACGCCCTTGACCACGCGACCGTTGTCGACGTCCAGGCAAGGGATGATGCGTTTGGCCAGCGCCATGGTCAGTCCTCAGCCGTTGTAGGCGTCGCAGTAAGCCTGGGCTTCGGCGACATCCAGGGTGCCTTCATAGATCGCACGGCCGGTGATCGCGCCGATGATGCCAGGCGCCTTGGCGTCCAGCAGCGACTTGATATCGCCCAGGTTGTGAATGCCACCGGAAGCGATCACCGGGATCTTGGTTGCGGCGGCCAGCGCAGCGGTGAACGGCACGTTGCAGCCCTGCATCATGCCGTCTTTGGCGATGTCGGTATAAACGATGGCGGACACGCCGTCGGCTTCGAACTGCTTGGCCAGGTCGATCACCTGCACGGTGCTGATTTCAGCCCAGCCGTCGGTGGCGACGAAACCGTCCTTGGCGTCCAGGCCAACAATGACCTTGCCAGGGAACGCACGGCAGGCTTCGGCGACGAACGCCGGGTCTTTCACGGCCTTGGTGCCGATGATCACGTAGCTCACGCCGGCCTTGACGTAGTGCTCGATGGTTTCCAGGGAGCGGATACCGCCGCCGATCTGGATCGGCAGGTTCGGGTAGCGCTTGGCGATAGCCGTGACCACTTCGCCGTTGACCGGCTGGCCTTCGAAGGCGCCGTTCAAGTCCACCAGATGCAGGCGACGGCAGCCCCCTTCCACCCATTTGGCGGCCATGCTCACCGGGTCATCGGAGAACACGGTGGAGTCTTCCATGCGGCCTTGACGCAGACGTACGCAAGCGCCGTCCTTGAGATCGATAGCGGGGATAATCAGCATCTGGCAAACCTTATTCGATATTCAGCAATGCTTGGGAAATCAGGGTTTCTCAAGCGACCACAAGTCGCTTTCGAGGCTTTCGAACCTTTCTTTAAGGAGCGTCTGCGTGTCGAAAATCGCCCTGTTGTAATAGTGCGGAGCTACTTCGGTGGTGAACAGTTCGAGGATCTCGGCGACCTCGAACGAACCCAGCTTGAGCTCGAAGCGATCTTCCATGAAACGCTTGATCTTGAGGGTAGCCTCACTCTCCTGTTCGGGCGTGAGGTTCAGGATCGGCGGCTTCGGCTTGCGGCTCATTTACCAGCGCCCGTCCCAGGCGGCGAAGTTCTGCAGCAATTGCAGGCCATGAGTATGGCTTTTCTCCGGGTGGAACTGCACGGCAAAGCGCGAACCGTCAGCCAGCGCAGCCGCGAAGTCGACGCCGTAATGCCCGCCGCCCACCACCTGGGCCGGCTTGCCGGCGGCGATGTAGTAGCTGTGCACAAAGTAGAAGCGCGCCAGGTCCGGCACGTCGTGCCACAGCGGGTGATCCACGGTCTGGCGAACTTCGTTCCAGCCCATGTGCGGGACTTTCAAGTGCTCGCCGTCTTCATGCAGGTCTTTGCCGAAGAACTTCACCTGGCCCGGGAACAGGCCGATGCAGTCGACGCCGTCGTTCTCTTCACTGCTGTCGAGCAAGGCTTGCATGCCCACGCAGATGCCGAGGAACGGGCGGTCCTGGCTGACTTCGCGCACCAGGCTGTCAAAGCCCAGGCGGCGGATCTCGGCCATGCAATCGCGAATCGCGCCGACGCCGGGGAACACCACCCGGTCAGCTTCGCGAATCACGTTGGCATCGCTGGTGATCAGCACCTTGCCGGCACCTACGTGTTCGAGGGCCTTGGCCACCGAGTGCAGGTTACCCATGCCGTAATCGATAACCGCGACCGTCTGCATTACAAGACGCCCTTGGTCGAGGGCATTTGCCCGGCCATGCGCTCATCCAGCTCAACCGCCATGCGCAGGGCGCGGCCGAAAGCCTTGAACACGGTTTCGATCTGGTGGTGGGTGTTGGTGCCGCGCAGGTTGTCGATGTGCAGGCTGACCAGCGCGTGGTTGACGAAGCCCTGGAAGAATTCCTGGAACAGGTCGACGTCGAAGCCGCCCACGGTGGCGCGGGTGTAGGGCACGTGCATCTGCAGGCCTGGGCGGCCGGAGAAGTCGATGACTACGCGCGACAGCGCTTCGTCCAACGGGACATAGGCGTGGCCGTAGCGACGGATGCCTTTTTTGTCGCCGATGGCCTTGGCAAATGCCTGGCCGAGGGTGATACCGACATCCTCCACAGTGTGGTGGTCATCGATATGCAGGTCGCCTTTGCTGACGATATCCAGGTCGATCAGCCCGTGACGGGCGATCTGGTCCAGCATGTGCTCAAGAAAAGGTACACCGATATCAAATCGGGCCTTTCCGGTGCCATCCAGGTTGATCGAGGCTTTGATCTGGGTTTCCAGAGTGTCGCGCTCGACGGACGCCTTACGTTCGGCCATCACCAGCTCCGCAAAATCATTGGGCGAAAAAGGCAGCCATTATAGGGGCGCGGGCGCCAAACAGAAACATCGAAGGGGATAAGACTGATGGAGTGTCGGGGATAGACATGTGCATACAAGTGGGAACCCACTTAATGGAATTCTGCACATCCAATGTGGGAGGGGGCTTGCCCTAATACCTGTCAGCTAAGGAAACAGCAGATGAGCGGCTTTC
>NZ_QUZT01000065.1 GCF_004682045.1 Pseudomonas nabeulensis | reverse complement strand
AAGCAACTGACTGTCGAAAACTGCGTAACTCATTGTTTACCAAAGAGTTTTCCGTTTCGACTGCGCCGGAAGTGGGGCGAATTATAGGCCTCCAGAATCTGCCGTCAACCTTTAATTACACTTTTGTTGCAGAAGGTGATTTTTTGGCAATAAGCCGAGGGATCCGGCGCATCACCGGCGGTATACGCAGGATCAATAGCAGTGCGCCTAAAGATGCATAGACCGCCCACTCCTTCAGATCAGCCCGCACGATCCACAACATATGCAGCAAACC
This sequence comes from Pseudomonas nabeulensis, assembly GCF_004682045.1. GTDB lineage: Bacteria > Pseudomonadota > Gammaproteobacteria > Pseudomonadales > Pseudomonadaceae > Aquipseudomonas > Aquipseudomonas nabeulensis. Next base: position 37,425 of record NZ_QUZT01000065.1, on the reverse strand, counting down.
AAGCCCAAGAATCACATACACCAGCCGATGCAGCTTCTTCCAGCGACTCCCCAACCGACGCTGGCTATAGCGATTGGACGTAACCGCCAACACCAACAGCGACAGGAAGCCTAGCGCACCCACGATGATGTAAGGCCGCTTACGCAGTTCTACCCCCAACTGCGACCAATCCAGCCCGAGCACAAACACACAGTAAGCCGCCAAGTGCAGCACCACATAAGCAAAGCACCACAACCCCAACTGGCGACGCACCGCTACCCACCCTGCCCACCCGCTCAACCTCTGCATCGGTGTCATGCTTAGGGTGATCAGTAACAGGATCAATGTTCCAAGCCCCAACCGATCAACCAACACTTTTCCAGGATCAGGCCCTAGGGCAGAACTCCATGCCTCATACAACCATAACAATGGCCATACTGCTGCCGCGATAAAGACGCCGACCCGCCAGACCGGAAAACGCATCAGTAGTTCTTCCGCAGATCGAGATCGGTATAAAGAGAGGCAACCTCATCCGAGTAGCCATTGAACATCTGCGTCTCGCGCACATTTGGACTGAACAGACCGCTCGGCAGTCGCCGCTCCCTTGCCTGGGTCCAACGAGGGTGATCAACCGCAGGATTCACGTTCGCATAAAACCCGTACTCATTCGCAGCGATGCTTTGCCAGGTAGTTTTCGGCTGCTCACTTACCAGGCTGATCCGCACAATCGACTTCACACTCTTGAAACCATACTTCCACGGCACGACCAATCGCAGCGGCGCGCCATTCTGATTGGGCAATTCCCGCCCATACATGCCAACGGCAAGGATCGCCAAGGGATTCATCGCTTCATCCAGGCGCAGCCCTTCTACATAAGGCCAGTCGATCAAGCCGAAACTCGAACGCTGCCCCGGCATACTCTTGGAATCCTGGAGTGTTTCAAAACGGATGTACTTGGCTTTGGAGGTCGGTTCGACTTGCTTGAGCAGAGCCGATATGGGGAAGCCGATCCAGGGGATAACCATTGACCATGCCTCGACACAGCGCAAACGGTAGATTCGCTCCTCCAACTGATACGGCTTCATGAAGTCTTCCAAGGCATAACGCCCAGGCTTGGCAACCTCGCCATCGATGACAACGCTCCACGGCTCAGTCTTGAGTGAACCTGCATTTGCTGCAGGGTCGCCCTTATCGGTACCGAACTCATAGAAGTTGTTGTAATGGGTTGCGTCTTTGAAGGGCGTGATTGCCTCGCCTTTCACTGTCACCGCCTGCCATTGAGTAGCGGGAAGCTTTTCGGCAAACCAGTTGGGCGCCTTGCCCGGCTCAACATCGGCATAACGGGCAGCCTCATCGGCATTGGCCCAACGCGGTAAGCTGCTTGCAGCAACTCCGGCGAGTGCACCGCCGAGCAAACTGCGGCGAGAGAGGTAGAACGATTCAGGTGTGACATCCGATTCATGACAATCGGACGCTTTAGGCAATTTGATTAGCATGGCAACTCCGCAGCATTGGAGGACTGATGCACCAATAGACTGCGGAGTATGGGGGAAATTACATTAAGGCAATGTTTTGTCCCGGCGCAGATGCAACAGATACTGCACAGGACCAGACGCTGCGTAGACCAGGAACGCCAGCAGCAGGATTCGCGGCGGATCACTGAACACCACGGCAAACACCAGCACCACCGCCAGGATCGCCACAAAAGGCACGCGCCCCTTCAGATCCAGCTCCTTGAAGCTGTTGTACTTGATATTGCTGACCATCAGCATACCGGCTGCCGCAACCATCAACGCCACCAGGAACGACATCTTCGATCCCTGGATGCCATAGTCACTGAACGCCCAGACGATACCCGCCACAACACCCGCCGCTGCCGGACTGGCCAGACCGATGAAATAGCGCTTGTCGGCAGTCCCCACCTGGGTATTGAAACGGGCCAGGCGCAAAGCCGCACCGGCGACATAGATGAAGGCAACCATCCAGCCAACCTTGCCCATATCCCCCAACGCCCAAGCGAACGCCAGCAATGCGGGCGCCACACCAAAGGCAACCATGTCGGACAACGAGTCGTACTCGGCACCAAAAGCACTTTGGGTATTGGTCATCCGCGCCACACGGCCATCAAGGCCGTCGAGCACCATGGCCACGAAAATCGCGATGGCAGCAAACCCGAAATATTTGCTGGCGCTGGCTGCATCACCTGCTGCCAGCGCACTCTGGGCGCTCATTGAGTTGATGATGGAGTAGAACCCGGCAAACAGGTTCGCCGTGGTGAACAGGTTGGGCAAAAGATAGATGCCACGATGCCGGACCTTGCGACCTTCCGCGTCATGCCCTTCTTCGACATGCTCATCGATGGGTAGCAGACTTTCGGCGTCAGAAGCCTGGCTTGGCTCTTCGGGACGTTCGCTCATGGACTTTACCTTGCAACGGTGTGAAAAAAATTCGACAGGTACTTGCGGCGAGTGTTCGCCCGCAAACGATGCAGCTTTATACCAGAACCCGCCCCCCAAACGAAAAAACGCGGCCTAAGCCGCGTTTTTCCTTGAAGCGTACGACTTAGTTTTTGGCTTTGTCGACGATCTTGTTGGCACCGATCCACGGCATCATGGAGCGCAGCTCCTCGCCGATCACTTCGATACCGTGAGCGGCGTTGTTACGACGCTTGGCGGTCATCGAAGGGTAGCCGGTAGCGCCTTCGCTGATGAACATTTTGGCGTACTCGCCGTCCTGAATACGTTTCAGGGCGTTGCGCATGGCTTGACGGGACTCGGCGTTGATTACTTCCGGGCCAGTCACGTACTCGCCGTATTCGGCGTTGTTGGAGATCGAGTAGTTCATGTTGGCGATACCGCCTTCGTACATGAGGTCAACGATCAGCTTCAGTTCGTGCAGGCATTCGAAGTAGGCCATTTCTGGCGCATAGCCAGCTTCAACCAGGGTTTCGAAACCGGCTTTAACCAGTTCAACGGTACCGCCGCACAGAACAGCTTGTTCGCCGAACAGGTCGGTCTCGGTCTCGTCCTTGAAGGTGGTTTCGATGATGCCGGTACGACCGCCACCCACGCCAGCAGCGTAGGACAGTGCAACGTTCTTGGCGTTGCCCGAAGCGTCCTGGTAGATCGCGATCAGGTCAGGGATACCGCCGCCACGAACGAATTCGGAACGTACGGTGTGGCCTGGAGCCTTCGGCGCGATCATGATCACGTCGAGGTCAGCGCGCGGCACAACCTGGTTGTAGTGAATCGCGAAGCCATGGGAGAAGGCCAGGGTGGCGCCTTTCTTGATGTTCGGCTCGATTTCGTTCTTGTACAGCGCGGACTGGAACTCGTCCGGGGTCAGGATCATGACCAGGTCGGCAGCCGCAACGGCGGAAGCAACGTCAGTCACTTTCAGGCCGTGGGCTTCAGCCTTGGCAACGGTAGCCGAACCTTTACGCAGGCCAACGGTGACGTCAACGCCGGAGTCTTTCAGGTTGCAAGCTTGTGCGTGACCCTGGGAGCCGTAGCCGATGATGGCGACTTTCTTGCCCTGGATGATCGACAGGTCACAATCTTTATCGTAATAAACTTTCATGAGGTTCCTCTATATATCCAGGCCGTAAGGCCATTCGCTAATTTGAGTTAGATGCTGAGTACTTTGTCGCCACGGGCAATCCCGGTGACACCACTGCGTACCGTTTCCAGAATCGAGGCCGTCCCGATCGACTGGATGAAGCTGTCCAGCTTGTCGCTTGTACCGGTCAGTTGAACGGTATAAACGCTGGCGCTCACATCGACGATCTGCCCGCGATAAATATCGGTAGTGCGTTTGATTTCGGCACGTTGGGCACCCGTGGCCTTGACCTTGACCAGCATCAGCTCGCGCTCGATGTGGGCACTTTCCGACAAGTCGACCAGCTTGACCACTTCGATCAGCTTGTTGAGGTTCTTGGTGATCTGCTCGATCACTTCATCGTGACCGACAGTGGTCAACGTCAGGCGCGACAGGGTCGGGTCTTCGGTCGGGGCCACGGTCAGGCTTTCGATGTTGTAGTTACGTTGCGAAAACAGGCCGACAACACGAGACAGAGCGCCGGGTTCGTTCTCCAGAAGCAGGGAGATAATGTGCCGCATGATTAGGTACGCTCCGTCTTGTTCAGCCACATGTCGCGCATAGAGCCGTCTTTGATCTGCATCGGGTAGACGTGCTCGCTGGTATCCACCTGAATATCGATGAACACCAGGCGATCCTTCATGGCGAACGCCTCTTCCATCTTCGGCTTCAGATCTTTCAGATCGGTGATGCGAATGCCGACGTGGCCATAGGCTTCAACCAATTTGACGAAATCTGGCAGCGACTCCATGTAGGAATGGGAGTGACGGCTGTTGTAGCTCATGTCCTGCCACTGGCGAACCATGCCCAGTACGCCGTTGTTCAAGCAGACGATCTTCACCGGAAGACCGTACTGCAGGCACGTCGACAGTTCCTGGATGTTCATCTGGATGCTGCCCTCACCGGTGACGCACGCGACGTCGGTGTCCGGGAAGCTCAGTTTCACGCCCATGGCCGCAGGGAAACCAAAGCCCATCGTGCCCAGGCCGCCGGAGTTGATCCAGCGGTTAGGCTTGTCGAACTTGTAGTACTGCGCGGCGAACATCTGGTGCTGGCCCACGTCGGAGGTTACAAAGGCGTCGCCCTTGGTCACTTCACACAGGGTCTCGATCACGGTTTGAGGCTTGATGATGCTGCCGTCGCCCTTGTCGTAAGGGAACAGGCCGCGATCACCGCGCCACTCGTCGATCTGCTTCCACCAGCTGGCAACGGACTCCTTGTTCGGCGTTTCGCCGATGTCCTTGAGCGCAGCGACCATTTCGGTCAACACGCTTTCAACCGGACCCACGATTGGCACATCGGCCTTGATGGTCTTGGAGATGGACGCCGGGTCGATGTCGATATGGATGATCTTGGCATTCGGGCAGAACTTGCTCGCGCCGTTGATCACGCGGTCATCGAAACGCGCGCCCACCGCTAGGATCACATCAGCGTGGTGCATGGTCAGGTTGGCGGTGTAGCTGCCGTGCATGCCGAGCATGCCGACGAACTGACTGTCCGAACCCGGGAATGCGCCGAGGCCCATCAGGGTGTTGGTCACCGGCAGGTTGAGCAGCTTGGCCAATTCGGTCAGTGGTGCAGAACCGCCGCCCAGGATTACGCCGCCACCCGAGTACAACACAGGGCGCTTGGCCGCCAGCAGCATTTCGGCGGCCTTGCGGATTTGTCCCGAGTGCCCACGTACGGCCGGGCTGTAGGAACGCAGCTTGGCTTTCTTCGGGAAGACGTATTCGAATTTTTCGGCCGGGTTGGTCATGTCTTTCGGGATATCGACCACGACAGGGCCCGGGCGACCGGACTGTGCGAGGTAGAAGGCCTTTTTCATGACTTCCGGGATTTCCGAAGCATGCTTGATCATGAAGCTGTGTTTCACGATCGGCCGGGAGATACCGATCATGTCGGTTTCCTGGAATGCATCGGTACCGACCAAGGTGCTTGGTACCTGGCCAGAAATGATCACCATCGGGATGGAGTCCATATAGGCAGTCGCGATGCCGGTAATGGCATTCGTTGCGCCTGGCCCTGACGTTACCAGTACCACGCCGGCTTTACCGGTGGCACGGGCGTAACCGTCAGCCATATGGGTTGCAGCTTGTTCGTGGCGAACCAGGATGTGGTTAACAGCCGGTTCCTTGAACAGTGCGTCGTAGACATGCAGCAGAGCACCACCTGGGTACCCGTAGATATAGTCGACGCCTTCGTCACGCAAAAAGCGGACGAGCATCTCACCGCCAGATAAAAGCTCCACGTTGTTCACCTCTAAAACGCCAGAATACCGTCCGTTGAAAACCGACGGGTCTTAATAGGTTTACTTCTCAACAGAGCATGAGCGACGGTGGTCGCCGACTACGTCAGCACTGACTGAGCAAGTATTGGGATCGTCCCAAGTGTTGCGGGCTTCTCCCACCCAGCGCGAGGTAACGCGTTGCGGGTGTAACAGGTCGGCGCGGATGTGCGCCTCATGATCTGCTGAGCGGGCCTGCTTCTGGCAGTCCCGATACAGCGGACTTTGGATTCTTCTGTTTCAGGCCCTTCAAGTCAAGCAATAATTGCGCTTTTTTCCATCTAAGCGCATGAGAACGTAGAAGAAAGGGCTTTGAGGAGGGATAAAACTCGCCTGAATGTCGTCAAGCGGTAGAAATATGCGCAAGACTGCCGGAAAAACCGGCAGTCAGGCAATTAACGAGCGTCGACGATCAATTGGTCGAACTTTTTCAGCGCGTTACGCAAGCCGAGGCTCTCTTGCGGGCGGTCGGCATAGACCATCTCGGCCATTTCCATGATTCCTGACGCATTCGGGAGCGGCAGATCCTGCTCAAGAATCTGCTTCATGCGCACCAGGAAGATCCATTGCAGCCATTGATGGAAATCCAAAGTATCCACCGAAAAGGGCTCGACGCTGCTGAGCGCTTCGGCACTGGGGGACACCTCGTCCCACCAGCCCTGCACACGCAGTTCACGCTCGATCAGCAACAACTGTTCGGCAATCGCGGGAAAGCGGGCATCCATCAGTAAGTGACCTTGCCTTTTTGCCGCGCTTGAGCGGCACCAGCGGCATCGCCTTGCGCGGCACGTGCATCACCGATCAAGGCCCACAGGTTGGCTTGCAGGTCAGGGCGGCCGTTGGCCAGGGTCAGGCCGCGACGGGCGAACTGCTCTGCTTGTGGGGCATCGCCCTGGGCCATACGCACCTGTGCCAGGCGATACAGCACTTGCGGCTCGCGAGGTGCAACGCGCTGGGCGCGCTCAAGGCTCGACGATGCGCCATTCAAATCGCCCCCCGCCTGCTGTTGCTGGGCGGTGGTCAACAGAGCCAGTACCGGACCGTCCAATTGCTCGTCAGCCGACAGGCCACCGGAATTGGACGACGAAGGAATACCACTCGGCGTCGACGGCAGGGTGTAGGTGCTCTGGTTGATCGGCGCCGTTTGAATCGGCGTGGCGTCGATCGGACCCGAGGTGCTTGGCCCAGGCGTCCACGGTTCCGCGCTGATAGGCGCCGCGGTCGCCGCACCACCACCCGGCACCATCACCACCACACCCGAATCCTGCGGCACAGCTTGAGGCTTGGCCTGGGCCGGACGATTGGTCACGGTCTGGCGGAATCCGCCATTGGCCGAGATACGGTCATTATTGGAGACGGCAGTGCTCGAATCCACCACCGGAATCGAGCCGCGCTGCACGCTGGCGCAACCATTGAGCAAAGCCAGAGCTGTAATAGCTGGAAACAACCACTTGTTCACGTGAAACCCTCTTTGCTTAGTTCATCCAGCCCTTGACCCAATCCATCACCGACTCCGCGTCAGCCGGGGCACTGCCCCCGCACGCGGCGCCGGCTGGCGGTTCGCTGCCGCGAATATACGGCATCTGTACGGCGCCCGGACAGTTGGCATCGGAGCCCTGCCCGGTATGCGGATCAATCCAGGCCTGCACGATATTGTCCGGCTGCGGCATGTTCAGCGGCAGCGGGTCGGCCTTGCGCATAAAGCTGGTCCACACCTGCAGCGCACCGGTCGCACCGGTAAACGGGGTCTTGCCGTTGTCATCACGGCCCATCCACACCACCGCCAGCACATCCTGGCCGAAGCCTGCGAACCAGCTGTCACGCGAGTCGTTACTGGTACCGGTCTTGCCCGCCAACGTCAGGTTCGACGGCAAGGTCCGATAGACCGAGGCGCCAGTGCCCTCACGCATAACACGCTGCATGGCGTTCTGGATCAGGTAGATGGAGCCCGCGTCGAAACGCTGCTGAATCTGGAACGGGTAGCGCTTGAGCGGCTCCCCTTCGGCGGTCAACACGCTGCGAATCCCGCGCATCGGCGTGTTGAAACCACCGTTGGCCAGGGTCTGGTACATGGTCGCGACTTCCATCGGCGTCATGGCACCAGCGCCCAGCAGGATCGACGGGAAGGCTGGGAACTCACGGGTAATGCCCAGGCGTCCCAGGGTTTTCAGCACGTTCGGAACACCGACTTCAAGCCCGAGGCGTGAAGTGGAGATGTTGTAGGAATGTGCCAAGCCTTGGTACAGGAACACCGTGCCATGGGAACGGCGATCAAAGTTCTGTGGCGTCCACACCTGGCCGTCAGCGCCCTTCACCGACAGCGGATCATCGGACAGCCAACTGGTCAGGGTGTATTTACTCGGTTTTTCCAAAGCCGTCAGGTAGACCGCCGGCTTGACCAACGAACCAATCGGCCGCACCGCATCCAGCGCCCGGTTGAACCCGGCGAAACTGGCCAGTCGACTGCCCACCAGCGCCTGGACCTCACCGGTCTCCGGGTTGGTCACGACCATGGCCGCTTCGACTTCATCCGCGCCTTTACGGCCCGTCATGCGCTTGAAGGTATCGTTGACCGAGGCTTCGGCCTTCATCTGCAGGATTGGATCGAAGCTGGTGAAGATCCGCAGCCCCTCTTCGGTCAAGTCTTCGTCGCGGTAGTCTTCACGCAACTGGCGTTTGACCAAGTCGATAAAGCCCGGGAACGAACTGTCCGCCAGCTTGCCGCGCGTGGTGACGCCCAATGGCATTTTCTTCGCCGCCGCCACTTGCTCAGCTGTGGCCACGCCCTGCTGTTCAAGCACATCCAGCACCAGGTTGCGGCGCTCAAGTGCACGCTCAGGATTACGACGCGGGTTGTAATAGGACGGTCCCTTGACCATGCCCACCAGCAAAGCGACTTGATGCAGCTTCAGCTCGGACAGCGGCTGGCCAAAGAAGAACTGGCTGGCCAAACCAAAACCGTGCACCGCGCGCTGACCATCCTGGCCGACAAACACCTCGTTGAGGTAGGCCTCTAGAATTTCCTGCTTGCTGTAGTGCATCTCCAGCAGCATCGCCATCATGGCTTCGGTGAGCTTACGGGTCAGGCTGCGCTCGTTGGTCAGGTAGAAGTTCTTGACCAATTGTTGCGTCAGGGTACTGCCGCCCTGGGTCATCTTGCCGCCAGAGGTGTTGACCCAGATGGCACGGGCAATCGACTTCGGCGACACGCCCCAGTGACTGTAGAAATCCCGGTCTTCTACCGCGACCAGGGTTTCAAGCAGGTACGGCGGCACCTGATCGAGCTTGATCAGGATGCGATCTTCAAGGTTTTTCGGGTAAATGCCGCCGATCATCAGCGGTTCCAGGCGCACCACCGGCAGCTTGGAACCATTAAGTGACGACAACTCAGCCACATAGTCGCCGGAGAAGCGCACGCGCACCGGCTGGGCTTTCTCCAGGCCTTCATAGAACTGGAAGCCGCGGGTGTTCAGGTCGACGGTATTACCGCTGACTGCCGCCGCGCCCGGGCCATTGCTCACGGGTTCGCGGCGATAGCCGAGGGCATCGAGTTCGGTGAGGAAGTCATCCTTGCTCAGCTTTTGGCCAGTGAACAGTTCCAGCGGGCGTGCATACACCTTGGCCGGAATGGTCCAGCGCTTGCCGGAGAACTTCTCCTGGACCACTGCGTCGAGGTACACCGCGAAGCCGGCAAGTACCACAAGGCCCACCAGGCCGAGCTTGAGCGCCCAGCCGAGCCACGGACGCAAGCCACGGGAAGGAGGTTTTTTACGGGAACGGGGAGATCGGGATCGAGTCATGGCGGCGGATTATACGCACTTTATTGAGGATCAACATGAACCGGACAGCGGTTTGCACGGCAGCCCTCAACCGCCATAATGCCCGCCATGATTTCCCCCAGACTCTGAAGGATCGCCCGTGAGCCAGTCCCTGATCGCAGCCCTGCAAAACCCGGCTTTGTACCCCCATCCGGTTGAAGCGTTTCAAGTCATCGAGACCCATATTTCCTGGGTCATCCTCACTGGCCCCTACGCCTATAAATTGAAGAAACCGATGAACTTCGGCTTCCTTGACTTCACCTCCCTGGAAGATCGCGGCCACTTCTGTAATGAAGAGCTGCGCCTCAATCAGCGTCTGACCGAAGATTTGTATCTTGAAGTGTTACCGATCACCGGCAGTGCAGATGCCCCACAACTGGGCGGTGAAGGGGTGGCGATCGAGTACGCGCTGAAGATGCGTCAGTTCCCACAAAGCCAGCTGCTCAGCACCTTGCAAGCCAACGGCGAACTGACCAGCGCGCACATCGACGAAATGGCCAAGCAAATCGCGCACTTCCACCTCACTGCGCCGAAAGTACCGCAGGAACACCCGGCCGGCACCCCGGACGAGGTCATGGCGCCGGTGCGCCAGAACTTCGACCAGATCCGCCCATTCCTCAGCGACAAAGCAGACCTGGCACAGTTGGACGCACTGCAAGCCTGGGCCGAAAGCAGCTTCGAGCGCCTCAAGCCACTGCTGGCACAACGCAAGTTGGATGGCTTCACCCGTGAATGCCACGGTGACATTCATCTGGGCAACGCCACCTTGATTGATGGCCGCGTGGTCATCTTCGATTGCATCGAGTTCAACGAGCCGTTCCGTTTTACCGACGTGTACGCCGACACCGGTTTCCTGGCGATGGACCTGGAAGACCGTGGCCTCAAGTCCCTGGCGCGACGCTTCATCAGCCAATACCTGGAATTGACCGGCGACTATCAAGGCCTTGAAGTCCTGAACTTCTACAAAGCCTACCGCGCCCTGGTACGCGCCAAGGTCTCGCTGTTCAGCATGCCGGGCGATGCCAGCCCGGTACAGCGCGCCACCACCCTGCGCCAGTACCGCAACTACGCCAACCTGGCGGAAAGCTACAGCACCATCCCGTCGCGCTTCCTGGCGATTACCCATGGCGTTTCGGCAGTGGGCAAAAGCCATGTGGCCATGCGCCTGGTGGAGGCATTGGGCGCGGTGCGCCTGCGCTCGGACGTAGAGCGCAAGCGCTTGTTTGGCGAACAACAGGTGGAAAACACCCCACAGGCCGGCATTTACGCAGCCCAAGCCAGTGCCGCGACCTACGCCCGCCTGAATGAAATCGCCGACACCGTGCTGCGCGCTGGTTTCCCGGTCGTGATCGATGCCACGTTCCTGAAACGCGAACAACGTGACGCCGCCGCCAAGGTTGCCGAAGCCACCGGTGCGCCGTTCCTGATCCTGGATTGCAACGCTCCACAGGCCGTTATCGCCAGTTGGCTGGAGCAACGTCAGGCGGATAAAACCGATCCTTCCGACGCAACACTCAGCGTTATCGAACAACAGCAGGCCAACCGCGAGCCGCTGACCGCCGAAGAGCTGCTCCTGAGTAAACGTGTCGAGACCAATCAAAGCGGGACGCTGGACGCGGTGGTCGCACAGATCCGTCAGCGCTTGCCTGGACTGTAAGAAAAATTTCTTGGTCGTGTCGCCTACTTGGGCGCACGGCCGAGCAATAGTGGCACTATAATGGCGTCATAAATCCAACAGGAGTTGCCATCATGAGTCAGCCCAAGCTTCTTGATACCCCGCTTTACTCGCTCCTGCATAAAGACGATATCCGAGGTTTCAACCAGGAACGCCCGAAAGACGGTGCCATCGATATGCGCGGTGGCGACTTCCGGGGGCTGGACCTGCGCGAGCTGAATGCCACGGGCGTGGACTTTACCGATGCTTACTTCCGTTCCGCCGACTTGCGCGGCCTTGATTTGCGTGACTGTTCACTGGAAGGCGCCAGCCTGGCCCATGCACAGATCTCTGGCGCTTACTTCCCGCCTGAACTGACTGCCGACGAGATCCTTATGTCCGTCAATTTCGGCACCCGCCTGCGCTACCGCACTAAATAAACGACACCGCCTTCAACCCCGGCACGCCATGCGTACCGGGGCCTCTGCCCATTCCCGCCAGCAAAACCCTCGCGTCATTCTTATAAGCTTTTGGCCGTTCTTGACCAAAGAACCACGCTTTTCCTACTGAGCGCTACACTCCTTTTCAGGCTTGCCTGGTCACGATACCCACCGCACCGTTCGGCCGTCGCAAGGAGGCTTGATGAATGATGAGCTGCAACACCTGAAAAACCTCGGCAAAACCTCGGCACAGTGGCTGCATGCGGTGGGCATCCACAGTGCGTCCGACTTGCGTCGCCTGGGCGCGGTCGATGCCTACCGAGCCGTGCGGACTCGCGGGTTCCGGGCGTCGAAAGTATTGCTGTATGCAATCGAGGGGGCATTGATGGATGTGCACTGGAACGATATTCCTGTCGAGCGCAAAGAAGCGCTGAATCGCCAATTGGATGCGATTTCGGCGCGTCAGAAGAATTAGTTCTGCGAGATAAACCAGCGTTTGCAGGCATTCCAAACAAGCGTTTGAGAAAACCCGGGAAGTACGCAAAAACAAATATTGACTCTCAAATGAGAATCGTTATGATTATCACAACTGGTCGCGAGATCAGCCGATAACTGAAAGACCATTGGTTCGGACTCTCAGATTATCTCCTCATCAGGCTAATCACGGTTATTTGACCCGGCTCTTGCCGGGTCTTTTTTTGCCTGTGGAAAACTGCGTTTAACGCGCAATGATCAACGGATGCCCGCGCTCTGGATGGGGCTGTACCAACACATCCAATCCAAACACTGCTTTTAATGGCTCTGGGCGCATTACCTGCAATGGCGTATCCAAAGCATGAGGACGGCCTTCCTCCAGCAGCAGGATCCGATCACAGTAACGAGCGGCCAGATTGAGGTCGTGGAGGATTACCAGCACCGCCGCGCCGCGATCGGCAAAGGTGCGAATCGACTGTAAGGTCGTATGTTGATGCAGGGGATCAAGCATCGAAGTCGGTTCATCCAGCAGCAGTGTCTGCCCCGCCTCACCCGGCCAGAGCTGCGCCAGCACACGCGCCAAGTGCACTCGTTGGCGTTCGCCACCGGACAGTGCCAAGTAGCTGCGACCGCTCAAATGACCGACATCCGCCGCGTGCAGGGCAGCCTCAATAATTTCGTCGTCACGCACGCGACCGGTCTGATGAGGCAAACGCCCCATGCCGACCACCTCATCGACACGAAACGCGAAATCCAGCGTCGAGGTCTGCGGCAGAACCGCTAGACGCTGCGCTCGTTGCGCACCACCCCACTCGCTCAGCGGGCGTTGGTCCAGCCAAACGTGCCCTGCATCCGGTTTCAGCTCACCGCACAGCGCGCCGAGCAGCGTGCTTTTGCCCGCACCATTTGGGCCTAGCACGCCGAGCACTTCGCCCGGTTGCAGGTCCAGCGTGACATCGGCCAGCACAGTCTTGTGATTGCGACGGATCTGCAACTTTTCCACCCGCAGCATCAGACTCTCCTGTACAGCAACAGATAAAGAAAAAGGGGCGCGCCTATAAATGCAGTGACAATCCCGATCGGCAACTCCGCCGGTGCCAAGGCCAGGCGCGCAACCAAATCAGCCAAAAGCAGCAAGGACGCGCCCGCCAGCACCGACGCAGGCAACAACACCCGATGATCCGGCCCCGACAGCAATCGCACCAAATGGGGCACCACCAATCCGACAAACCCGATCATGCCCGCAGCAGCCACCGCAGCACCGACGCCCATGGCCGTGCAGAACACCAACTCGCGCTTTAACCCCTCAACATCAATCCCCAGATGATTGGCCTCGGACTCTCCCAGCAAAAGCGCATTCAGCGCCTTGGCCCGACGCGGCAACCACAGCGCCACACCGGCAGTCACCAGCAGCAGCGGCCATAACCGTGAATAACTGGCACCGTTAAGGCTGCCCAGATTCCAGAAGGTCAGGGTGCGCAAGGTCGCGTCGTCCGCCACATAGGTGAACAAACCTACCGCCGAACCGGCGAGCGCCGTCAGCGCGATACCGGCCAGCAGCATTGTCGCCACACTGGTCTGGCCATTGCGGCGCCCGAGCCGGTAGACCAACGCAGTCACGCCCAGCCCGCCGAGAAATGCACACAACGACAAAAGGTATGGCCCGAACGCCTCCGGCAAACCGCCAAAGAACGAGCCGCCGACAATCGCCACCGCCGCCCCAAGCGCTGCACCGCTGGACACACCGACCAACCCGGGATCCGCCAGCGGGTTACGGAACAATCCCTGCATTGCCACGCCCGACAATGCAAGGACGCCGCCCACCGCCAATCCCAGCAGCGTGCGCGGCAAACGGATCTGGCCCAGGATCAGCTCCGCCTGCTCCAGCCCTTGGGCTTCGATTGGCGCACCCATCAAGCGCAACGCCGCTTTGAGCGTGTCCAGCAACGGCAGGCTGACGGGGCCCAGTGCCAGTGAGAGCCAAATCGCCAACACACACAGCAGCGCCAGCCCGATAAACAAGGTGCGTGGTTTAACCAGGGTGGTCATGGAGCAGGCTTAGCCTGGGAGGGGTAAAAACCCGCAGACAACTTGACGAGGCTCTGCGGCAAGCGCGGCCCCAAGCCACCCACCAGCAATGTCGGGTCCAGCTCAAAAACCCGCCCGTTCTTCGCCGCCGGCGTCGAGGCCAGGATCGGGTTTTCCTTGAACAAGGCCGCACGCGCTGCATCGCCCGTCAGGGCACGGTCGGCGAACACAATCACATCCGGGCTCAACCCCGCCAATGACTCCACCGAGAACGGCTTGTAGCCCGCGTGGGTTGCCAGGTTTTTTCCGCCCGCCTGCTGCAACATCCAATCGGCAGCCGTCTCCTTGCCGGCAATCAAGGGCTTGCCGCCTGCATGACCGAGCAGCAGCAACACCCCCGGGGCCTTTTGCGTGGTTTGTGCCTTGGCAACCCAGCTCTTTTGCTGATCGAGCGCTTGCTCATATTCGGTAAACAATTCGCTGGCCTTGGCCTCGCTACCCAACAGCTTGCCCAAGTGCTGGAGATTGCCTTTCAAGGTTGGCAAGTCCGGCTGCGCCGAGAACATCTCCACCTGTACCCCCGCGCTGCGAATCTGCGCCAGCACCGGCGGTGGCCCCATTTCCTCAGTGCCCACCAATATCTGCGGGCGCAAACTCAAGATGCCTTCGGCCGACAACTGTCGCTGATAGCCGATGCTCGGAAGGGCTTTGAGGGATTCAGGGTGCTGGCTAGTGGTGTCCACGCCGACCAACTTGGACTCACCGCCCAACGCCGTCACCCACTCCGACAAGGCCCCACCGGCGCTGACCCAACGTTGTGGCAGTTCAGAGGCGTGTGCCCCAGCGTTGACCAGCAGTCCGACAACAAGCGCAATAGCGCTGGCACTCAGGCGCATAACAGGGTTTCCTTCCAAGGGCAGGGCCGCGCAAGCACTCATCGATGTGACAGATAACCCCTGCCCGGCATCGTATTGAGCGCCCGCTCAGCCAACGGGCGAAGCCGGCATTTGATAATTGTTTGCATTTGAACGTCAAGGCACTTAAGGATTGAAATGAAGTTTCTCTGCCCCTCCGACACCCTCGCGCCAGACAGCAGCCTCGGTTTTGAAATCGATGGTTGCAAATTACTGGCCGTGCGCCGGGAAGGTATTGCCTACTTCTATCTCAACCGCTGCCCCCATCGCGGCATTCCACTGGAATGGAAGCCCGACCAGTTCCTCGACTCCAGCGCCAGCCTGATCCAGTGCGCTACCCACGGCGCGCTGTTCCTGATCGAAAGCGGCGAATGCATCGCCGGGCCCTGCGCCGGACAAAGCCTCAAGGCCCTGCCCGGTCGCGAAGATGCACAGGGCCTGTGGGTGCAACTCTAGTCGAACACGACGTCCAGACGGCGATCCACTACGACTTCCTCAGACGTCACTCGCACGCCATAGGCCAAGACCTCCACACCTGCGGCCTTGGCTTCACGCAAAGCCGCGGCGTAACCGGCGTCAATCTCCTTGGCCGGGCGCACCGCATCAATCCCCGATAGATTCACGCAGTACAGTTGCACCGCCCGCACGCCATCTCGCGCCAGATGGGCCAGCTCGCGCAGATGCTTCGCCCCGCGCTGGGTCACCGCATCCGGGAAGGCCGCAACGGTGGAGCCATCGAAACCCAAGGTCACACTTTTGACTTCGACATACGCCGTGCCGTCGGGATAGTCCAAACGAAAATCGATGCGGCTGTTCTCCTGGCCGTAAGGCACTTCGCGCTTCAATGCGGTAAAGCCGTTGAGTTCGGTGATGATCCCCGCCCGCAACGCTTCTTCAACCAATTGATTGGCCCGCGCCGTGTTCACGCACGCCAGCCGGCCCTGGGGCGTCTCGGCGATTTCCCAGGTGCCGGGCAACTTGCGCTTGGGATCATTGGAGCGACTGAACCAGACCTGCCCACCTTCAACCATGCAATTGAGCATCGAGCCGGTGTTAGGGCAGTGAATAGTGAGTAACTCGCCGGTAACGGTTTCGATATCGGTGAGAAAACGCTTGTAACGGCGGATCAGCCGGCCTTCTTCGAGGGGAGGATTAAAACGCATCAGCCTTGCCAGCTCCGTAAGCCACGAGTGATTCGCTCCACCGCTTCCTGTAGCCGATCAAGGTTTTGCGTGTAGGCAAAGCGCACATGATGACCGGCTTGATGACGGCCAAAGTCCAGGCCCGGCGTGAAGGCCACATGCTCGGTTTCGAGGAAGTGCCTACAGAACGCGAAGGCATCCCCGCCGAACTTGCTGATATCGGCATACAAATAAAACGCGCCTTCCGGCTCGACGGCGATACAAAAACCCAGCTCGCGCAATGCGGGTAATAGGAAGTCGCGACGGCGGCCAAACTCAGCGCGGCGCTGTTCCAGAATGCTCAGGGTTTGCGGGGTGAAGCAGGCCAGCGCCGCATGCTGGGCCATGCTAGGCGCGCTGATGTAGAGGTTTTGCGCCAGTTTCTCCAACTCGCCCACTGCCGCAGGCGGCGCCACCAGCCAACCCAGGCGCCAGCCGGTCATGCCGAAATACTTCGAAAAACTATTCAGGACAAAAGCGTCATCATCCACTTCCAGCACGCTGGCGGCATCGGTGCCGTAGGTAAGGCCGTGGTAGATCTCATCCACCACCAGATGGCCATTACGTGCCTTGATTGCGCCGGATAATTCAGCCAGTTCATCCCGCGTAAGGATCGTGCCGGTGGGATTGGCCGGGGAGGCGACCAGCGCGCCCACGCTGTCTTGGTCCCAGTGTTTGTTCACCAAGTCGGCAGTCAATTGATAACGCACCTCGGGGCCAACCGGCACCAATTGCGCCGCGCCTTCCACCAATCGCAGAAAGTGCCGATTGCACGGGTAGCCGGGGTCGGCCAGCAGCCAGTGCTTGCCGGGGTCCACCAACAGACTGCTCGCCAGCAACAGTGCGCCAGAACCGCCAGGCGTAATCAGGATGCGCTCCGGATCGACGCTCAAACCATAACGCTGCTGGTAGAAACCACTGATGGCCTCACGCAATTCCGGCAAACCACGCGCTGCGGTGTAGCGCGTCTTGCCATTGGCCAGCGCCGCCTGGCCGGCCTGGATGATCGGCTCGGCCGTGGTGAAATCCGGCTCGCCAATCTCCAGATGGATCACATCGTGGCCGGCGGCCTGCAGCTCGTTGGCACGCGCCAGCAACGCCATGACATGAAAAGGTTCGATGGCGCGACTGCGCGCACTGTAGGGCTGGGCCATTAGCCTTCCTTAGACGGTGAGGACAAAATCAGGATTCTACCGAACCCGCGTCGTAAAACATGTTCTATTGCCTGCCCGGCGGCCTGTGCGGTCCGGGCAAGCGCCGGCAAAACGACTAAAATCAATAGTCGAGACCCAGCATACCCAGTCACGACGGGCTATCGCCGTTTGCGACCCGGCTGCGACGGGCTCGACAACCGGGAGTGGCGCACCCCGAATCTATCTGGTAAGTTCGCCCGCTTGCAGCCGCAGGGCCGGCAGGTGTCGGTGACGTTGCAATCCTGCGCAATGGATTAGAAGAGTGAGAGGCGGTCTATTCATGTCCACCCAAGCAAAGCAACAGCAGACTCAAGGTCTCAATGGCTTCGAACCCTACGTAGAGAAGAAAGGTGAGGAGTACATGGGCGAGCCCATGCGCGAGCACTTCACCAAGATCCTCAACAAGTGGAAACAGGACTTGATGCAGGAGGTCGACCGCACGGTTGACCATATGAAGGACGAAGCAGCCAACTTCCCCGACCCGGCTGACCGAGCGAGCCAGGAAGAAGAATTCGCCCTTGAACTGCGTGCCCGTGATCGCGAGCGCAAGTTGATCAAGAAGATCGACAAGACACTGCAACTGATCAAGGACGAAGAATACGGCTGGTGCGAATCCTGCGGCGTCGAGATCGGTATCCGTCGTCTGGAAGCCCGCCCTACAGCGGACCTCTGCGTAGACTGCAAGACCTTGGCTGAAATCAAGGAAAAACAGGTCGGCAAGTAATCCTTCCGAGCTGAATGAATGGGGCGTACCAACGCCCCATTTTTGTTTCTGGCGTTTACCGTTTTTCCAGTAGTATCCGCCCCATGACAGCCTCTACCTATATTGGGCGTTTCGCCCCCACGCCCAGCGGCCACTTGCATTTTGGCTCCCTGGTCGCCGCCCTCACCTCCTACCTCGATGCCCGCGCCAACCAAGGCCGCTGGCTGATGCGCATGGAAGACCTCGACCCTCCCCGCGAAGAGCCCGGTGCCCAGGCGGCAATCCTGCACGCGCTGGAAAGCTACGGTTTTGAGTGGGACGGGGAACTGGTCCGACAAAGCGAGCGGCATGATGCCTACGCCAAAGTCTTGAACGACATGTTCAACCATGGCCTGGCCTATGCCTGCACCTGTTCACGCAAACAACTTGAGCCCTACAACGGCATTTACCCTGGCCTGTGCCGCAACGCTGGCCACGACCAGCAAGATGCCGCCATCCGTTTGCGTGTGCCGGAGTTGGAATATCACTTTACCGACCGCGTACAGGGCGAATTCCGACAGCATCTGGGCCGCGATGTAGGCGATTTCATCATCCGACGCCGCGACGGCCTGTACGCCTATCAACTGGCCGTGGTCCTCGACGACGCATGGCAAGGTGTGACCGATATCGTGCGCGGCGCCGACCTGCTCGATTCCACGCCACGCCAGCTCTACCTGCAAGAACTGCTGGGCCTGCGCCAACCACGCTACCTGCACGTGCCGTTGATCATCCAGCCGGACGGTAACAAATTGGGCAAATCCTACCGCTCCCCGCCGTTGACACCCGACCAGGCCACGCCTTTGCTATTAAGGGCACTGCGCGCCCTCGGCCAACAGCCGGGCACCGAGCTGCTGCACGCCAGCCCGCGGGAGCTGCTGGATTGGGGCATTGCGCATTGGGATGCGTCGCGAATCCCCCGCACACTCACGTTGGCCGAAGCGCAATTGAGCTGAAGGCGCTTGCAGCTTGCCAGCCATCCGTTACCATCGCCGCACGTTTTCACTCAGAGGCCAACATGTACATCTATCGATTGGTCCTGCTGCTGGTCGTCGGGATCTACCTGTTTTCCCCCGCCATCATGGATTGGTGGATCGACGCCACGGGCGCCTGGTATCGCCCTTATCTGCTGTGGCTGATCCTGATCGTCGTGACCTTCATCCTGCAGAGCCAAAAAGATGCCGATGAGCTTTAGCCTCACCCAGATGCTGCTGATCAGCGCCGCCTACCTGGCCGCGCTGTTCGGGGTGGCCTGGATCAGTGAGCGCGGAATGATTCCGCGGGCGATCATTCGCCATCCGTTGACCTACACCTTGTCCCTCGGCGTATACGCCAGTGCCTGGGCGTTCTACGGCACGGTCGGCCTGGCCTATCAATATGGCTATGGCTTTCTTTCCAGTTACCTGGGTGTATCCGGCGCGTTCCTGCTGGCACCGGTGCTGCTGTACCCGATCCTGAAAATCACCCGGACCTATCAGCTGTCGTCCCTGGCCGACCTGTTTGCCTTCCGCTTTCGCAGCACATGGGCCGGCGCGCTGACCACGGTGTTCATGCTGATCGGCGTGCTGCCCTTGCTGGCCTTGCAGATTCAGGCAGTGGCCGACTCCATCAGCATTCTCACTCGCGAACCGGTGCAACACCGCGTCGCCCTGGCGTTTTGCGCACTGATCACGCTGTTCACGATTTTCTTCGGTTCACGCCACATCGCCACCCGCGAGAAACACGAAGGCCTGGTCTTCGCGATTGCCTTCGAGTCGGTGATCAAGCTGATCGCCATCGGTGGTGTCGGCCTTTATGCGCTCTACGGCGTGTTCGACGGCCCACAACAACTTGAGCTGTGGCTGCTGCAAAACCAGACCGCCCTCGCCGCCTTGCACACACCGCTGCAAGAAGGCCCATGGCGCACGCTGCTGCTGGTGTTCTTCGCCTCGGCCATCGTGATGCCGCACATGTATCACATGACGTTCACCGAGAACCTCAACCCGCGTTCGCTGGTCAGCGCCAGTTGGGGCCTGCCGCTGTTCCTGCTGTTGATGAGCCTCGCAGTGCCGTTGATTCTTTGGGCCGGGCTCAAGCTGGGGGCGACCACCAACCCCGAATATTTCACCCTGGGCATTGGCATTGCCGCGAATAGTCCAGCCTTGGCGATGCTGGCGTATGTCGGCGGGCTGTCGGCGGCCAGCGGGTTGATTATCGTCACCACGCTGGCGCTCTCCGGCATGGCGCTCAACCACCTGGTGCTGCCGCTGTATCAGCCGCCGGCCGAGGGCAACATCTACCGCTGGTTGAAATGGACACGTCGCGCGCTGATTGTCGCGATCATCATGGCCGGCTACGGCTTTTACCTGTTGCTCGGCGCCGGGCAGGACCTGGCCAACCTGGGTATTGTCGCGTTTGTCGCCACCTTGCAGTTCTTGCCTGGCGTGCTGTCGGTGCTGTACTGGCCGACTGCAAATCGTCGAGGTTTTATCGCCGGGCTGCTGGCGGGGATCCTGGTGTGGATCGTGACCATGTTGCTGCCGTTGGTCGGCAATCTGCAGGGCTTCTATATCCCGCTGCTGAACATGATCTACGTGTTGGACGACACCAGTTGGCACATGGCGGCCATCGCGTCGCTGGCGGCCAACGTGCTGATGTTCACCCTGATTTCGCTGTTCACCAACGCCAGTGCCGAAGAAACCAGCGCCGCCGAGGCCTGTGCGGTGGATAACGTGCGTCGCCCACAACGTCGCGAATTGCATGCGGCCTCGCCCCAGGAGTTCGCCACGCAATTGGCCAAGCCCCTGGGCGCCAAGGCCGCGCAGAAAGAGGTCGAGCAAGCGCTGCGCGACCTTTACCTGCCCTTCGACGAACGCCGTCCCTATGCGCTGCGCCGTTTGCGTGACCGCATCGAAGCCAACCTCTCCGGCTTGATGGGCCCCAGCGTTTCCCAGGACATGGTGGAAACCTTCCTGCCCTACAAGGCCGGCGGCGAAAACTACGTAACCGAAGACATCCACTTTATCGAGAGCCGGCTGGAGGACTATCACTCACGCCTCACCGGCCTCGCCGCCGAACTCGATGCCCTGCGCCGTTACCACCGCCAGACCCTGCAGGAACTGCCCATGGGCGTCTGCTCCCTGGCCAAGGACCAAGAGATCCTGATGTGGAACAAGGCCATGGAAGAACTCACCGGCATCGCCGCGCAACGGGTCGTGGGTTCGCGCCTGAACACCTTGGGCGAGCCGTGGAAGGAGCTGCTGCAAGGGTTTATCAACCTCCCCGACGAGCACTTGCACAAGCAGCACCTGGCCCTCGATGGCCAGACCCGCTGGCTCAACCTGCACAAAGCCGCCATCGACGAGCCCCTGGCCCCCGGTAACAGCGGCCTGGTGTTGCTGGTGGAAGACCTGACCGAAACCCAGATGCTCGAAGACAAGCTGGTGCACTCCGAGCGGTTGGCCAGCATTGGCCGCCTGGCCGCCGGCGTGGCCCACGAGATCGGTAACCCGATCACCGGTATCGCGTGCCTGGCGCAGAATCTACGGGAAGAACGCGAAGAAGATGGCGAAATCACCGAAATCAGCGGGCAAATCCTCGAACAGACCAAACGCGTCTCGCGCATCGTGCAGTCGCTGATGAGTTTTGCCCACGCCGGCGCCCACCAAAACCAGGATGAAGCCGTGTGCCTGGCCGAAGTGGCGCAGGATGCAATTGGGCTGTTGGCCTTGAACCTGCGTAATTTCGAAGTACAGTTCTACAATCTGTGCGACCCGGAACATTGGGTCGACGGCGACTCACAACGCCTGGCCCAGGTACTGATCAACCTGCTGTCCAACGCCCGCGACGCGACCCCGGCCGGCGGTGCGGTACGTGTCAAGACCGAGGCTTTCGAACATACGGTCGATCTGATCGTCGAAGATGAAGGCAGCGGCATTCCACAGAACATCATGGACCGATTGTTCGAACCCTTCTTCACCACCAAGGACCCGGGTGAAGGTACCGGTCTGGGCCTTGCACTGGTCTATTCCATCGTTGAAGAGCATTATGGACAAATCACCATCGACAGCCCGGCTGACACCGAAAGCCAACGCGGCACCCGTATTCGGGTGACCTTGCCGCGTCATGTCGAAGCGACGTCCGCTGTGAACTGAGACCGTCGAGAGAATTGAATCAATGCCGCACATTTTGATCGTCGAAGACGAAACCATTATCCGCTCTGCCTTGCGTCGTCTGCTCGAACGCAACCAGTACCAGGTCAGCGAAGCTGGCTCGGTGCAGGAAGCCCAGGAGCGTTTCAGCATTCCCACGTTCGACCTGATTGTCAGCGACCTGCGCCTGCCGGGCGCGCCGGGCACTGAGCTGATCAAGCTTGGCCAGGGCACGCCGGTGCTGATCATGACCAGCTACGCCAGCCTGCGCTCGGCGGTGGACTCCATGAAGATGGGCGCGGTGGACTACATCGCCAAGCCCTTCGACCATGACGAAATGCTCCAGGCCGTGGCGAGAATCCTGCGCGACCACCAGTCGGCCAGCAGCGCACCCGCCGAACAGCGCCCAACCGGCAAGACCAGCGAAAAACCGGGCAGCGAAAACGTTAATGGCGAGATCGGCATCATTGGTTCCTGCCCGCCCATGCAGGACCTGTACAGCAAGATCCGCAAAGTGGCGCCGACGGACTCCAATGTGCTGATTCAAGGCGAGTCGGGCACCGGTAAAGAACTGGTGGCCCGCGCCCTGCACAACCTGTCCAAGCGTGCCAAGGCGCCGATGATTTCGGTGAACTGCGCAGCGATCCCCGAATCCCTGATCGAGTCCGAGCTGTTCGGCCATGAGAAAGGCGCGTTCACCGGCGCCAGCGCCGGGCGTGCGGGCCTGGTCGAAGCGGCGGACGGCGGTACATTGTTCCTCGATGAAATCGGCGAGTTGCCGTTGGAAGCGCAAGCGCGCTTGCTGCGTGTGCTGCAAGAAGGCGAGATTCGTCGTGTTGGCTCGGTGCAGTCGCAGAAGGTCGATGTACGCCTGATCGCGGCCACCCACCGTGACTTGAAGAGCCTGGCCAAGATCGGCCAATTCCGTGAAGACTTGTATTACCGTCTGCACGTGATCGCGCTCAAGCTGCCGGCTCTGCGCGAGCGTGGCGCCGACGTCAACGAAATCGCCAATGCATTCCTGCAACGCCAGAGTGCGCGTATCAACCGCAATGATCTCAAGTTCGCCCCGGACGCCGAGCAGGCGATTCGGCATTACTCATGGCCGGGTAACGTGCGGGAACTGGAGAATGCGGTCGAACGCGCCGTGATTTTGTCGGAGAGCCCGGAGATATCCGCCGAGCTGCTGGGCATCGACATCGAGTTGAGCGACCTGGAAGACGACGACTTCATTGGCCTGGCCCCGCAACAGGGCGGCGGTAGCAATACCAGCCATGAACCGACGGAAGACTTGTCACTGGAAGACTACTTCCAGCACTTCGTCCTCGAGCACCAGGACCATATGACCGAGACCGAGCTGGCACGCAAACTGGGCGTGAGCCGCAAGTGCCTGTGGGAACGCCGTCAACGCCTGGGCATTCCACGGCGCAAGACCGGGGTTGCCAGCGAGAGTTGAGGGTGCGTCCCCACAGGTAACACCCTCAGATGTGAAAAAACTGTTACCGCTGATTTTTTGCGTAACAAAAGCCGGGGCTTACGGTAACGAAGCCCCGGCTTTTTTTGGCCTGTCAAAAACCCGAAACCGCCTCAAACCCCCGGTTTCATTGGGCGATGCAAAAGTTGGCACGCACCCTGCTATATGCTTAGTACAAAAACAATAACAAGCTTTGTACAAGACAATAAAAATAAGACGAATCGACTCACGCATAACAAGAACAACACGGCGGAGGCGCAGCTAACTGATTCTTTTGGAGAGGCGTTGCATTTGGGGCTTGCCCCGCAACCAGGCCGAGAACAACAAAAACTGCCCTAAGGCAGAGCCTGAACTGGTTGGATCATAGATCAGCAACACAGCGACCAAAGCAATCCGTTTGCTCTTGGCTCCCGATTGGGAGTGTCATGAAGGTGAAGCTTCATGGCGAGGGCGTTCAACAAAAACAAAAAGCCCGAAACCATAATAAAAATAGAGCACGCAACTACTTCTGGGGGAGCTTCGGCTCCCCTTGTAGTTTCTGGAATTTGACGCTCAAAGGCTTATGGCGCAATGCCTGTAGCTTGTTCCTACACCATCCCCTGACTAAATGCTAGAATCCCCGCCCATCATGCGGTCATTCTTCGTTATGGCCGAACATTCCTTCAAACAGTGCATCCCATGCTGAAGAAGTTGTTCCAGTCATTCCGTTCTCCCTTGCGTCGTACGCAACACAAACGCAGCACGCCTGAAGTGCTCAACAGCAGCCAGCATTCGCTGCAACGCGCTCAATTCAGCCGTTATGCGGTGAATATCGTCGAACGCTTGCAGAACGCCGGCTACCAGGCCTATCTGGTGGGTGGTTGCGTGCGCGACATGCTGCTCAATATCACGCCCAAGGACTTCGACGTCGCCACCAGTGCCACGCCTGAGCAAGTGCGCGCCGAGTTTCGCAATGCGCGAATCATTGGCCGCCGCTTCAAGCTGGTGCATATCCACTTTGGCCGCGAAATCATTGAAGTCGCAACCTTCCGTGCCGGCCACTCGCAAACCGATGGCGAGGAGGACACCAACCAGTCCTCCAGCAACGAAAGCGGGCGCATCCTGCGTGACAACGTCTACGGCACCCTGGAAGAAGACGCGCAGCGCCGCGACTTCACCATCAACGCCCTGTATTACGACCCGGTCAGCGAGCGCATCCTCGATTACGCCAATGGCGTACACGACATCCGCAACAACCTGATCCGCCTGATCGGTGACCCGGTCAAGCGCTACCAGGAAGACCCGGTGCGCATGCTGCGGGCCGTGCGTTTCGCCGCCAAGCTGAACTTCGGTATCGAGAAGCACACCGCTGCGCCGATTCGCGAACTGGCGCCCATGCTGCGGGAAATCCCCTCGGCGCGCCTGTTCGAAGAAGTGCTCAAGCTGTTCCTCTCGGGCTACGCCGCCGACACCTTCGAAATGCTGGTGGACCTGCAGTTGTTCGATCCCTTGTTCCCGGCCAGCGCCGAAGCTCTGGAACAGAACCCGACCTACACCCACACCCTGATCAGTGAAGCGCTGATCAACACCGACCTGCGCATCAAGCAGAACAAACCGGTGACCCCGGCGTTCCTGTTTGCCGCACTGTTGTGGCCGGCCCTGCCAAAACGCGTACTGCGCCTGCAAGATCGCGGCATGCCGCCGATCCCGGC
The DNA here is from genome assembly GCF_004682045.1 of Pseudomonas nabeulensis. Classification (GTDB taxonomy): domain Bacteria; phylum Pseudomonadota; class Gammaproteobacteria; order Pseudomonadales; family Pseudomonadaceae; genus Aquipseudomonas; species Aquipseudomonas nabeulensis. The sequence continues at coordinate 11,829 of NZ_QUZT01000065.1, read as the reverse complement.
CATGCAGGAAGCCGCTCACGAACTGATCGCCGAGCAATGCCAGCGCATCGCCATTCCGAAACGTTTCACCATGCCGATCCGCGAGATCTGGGACATGCAGGAGCGCCTGCCCCGCCGCAGTGGCAAGCGTGCCGACCTGTTGCTGGACAACCCGCGCTTCCGTGCCGGCTACGACTTCCTGCTGTTGCGCGAAAGCGCCGGTGAGCAGACCGATGGCCTGGGCGAATGGTGGACCGACTATCAGGACGCCAATGACAGCGAACGCCGCGACATGATTCGCGACCTCGGCAGCAAAGGCGACGGCGAAGGCCCGAAAAAGCGCCGCCGCAGTGGCAGCAAGCGCAAGCGTAGCGCGGCCGACGCCTCGGGCGAATAAACGTGGAACGCATCTACATCGGCATGGGCAGCAACCTGGCTGCCCCGGAACAGCAACTGCGCAGCGCCATTGAAGCGTTGACGCAGCTGCCCGGCACCACCGTTGCCGGTGTGTCGGCCTTTTATCAAAGTGATTCCTTGCTGCCAGGCCAGCCGCGCTACACCAATGCGGTTGCGGCGCTGGACAGCAGCCTTGCGCCGTTGGAATTGCTGGATGCCTTGCAGGCCATCGAGAATGACCAAGGGCGTGAGCGCCTGGAGCGCTGGGGCCCACGCACGCTCGATCTGGATATCCTGCTGTTTGGCGATCGCCTGATCGACGAACCGCGACTCAAGGTGCCGCACTACCAGATGCACTTGCGGGTATTCGTGCTGTATCCCTTGGCTGAGTTGGCTCCTGAAGACCTCCAGCTACCTGACGGCCAACGCCTCAGCGACTTGCTGGCAGCTTGCCCGTTTGTCGGCTTGGAACGTATGCCTCAAGCCTGACTCGGCCAATGTGGGAGGGGGCTTGCCCCCGAAGGCGGCGTGTCAGTCTGCACAAGTGCTAGCTGACCCACCGTCATCGGGGGCAAGCCCCCTCCCACATTTGATCTCCAGCGCCTTCAAAAACACCGTTCACATTGCTGAATCGCATCAGTAACAGCGGTAACACCCCACGCGTAACAATGCGGTAACACATCCAATTGACTTCCCGTGTCCTCCTCACGACTATAGGCGTCCCGCTGCCGCCAACCCGGCGCTAAAGGGCGCAATCCAGGCCTTATAAGCACTGCTCTCAAGACGGTGCGCCTGTATAAACGAAGACTCACGCGCGTTACTCGCTGTTTCCAAGCGCCTGAATGAGGACCCTTTTTATGCCAGACATTACCCTGACCACCTTGCAGAGCCTCAAGCTCAAAGGTGAAAAAATCACCATGCTGACCTGCTACGACGCCACTTTCGCCCACGCCAGCTGCCAGGCCGGGGTTGAGGTGTTACTGGTGGGCGACTCCCTGGGCATGGTTCTTCAAGGGAATGACAGCACCCTGCCTGTGACCACCGATGAACTCGCTTACCACACCGCCAGCGTCAAACGCGGAAACGATGGTGCGTTCATCATCGCCGACCTGCCGTTCATGGCTTACGCGACCCTTGAGCAAACCTTCCAGAACGCCGGCAAGCTGATGCAAGCCGGCGCGCACATGATCAAAGTGGAAGGCGCCGTGTGGCTGGCCGAATCGATTCGCCTGCTGGCTGAGCGCGGCGTCCCGGTGTGTGCGCATATGGGCCTCACGCCGCAGTCGGTGAATATCCTCGGCGGCTACAAGGTTCAAGGCCGTAATGAAGCCCAGGCGCGCCAGATGCGCGCCGATGCCATCGCCCTGGAACAAGCCGGTGCGGCGATGATCCTGCTCGAATGCGTGCCAAGCGAATTGGCCGCCGAAATCACCCAGGCCGTCAAAGTGCCGGTGATCGGCATCGGCGCAGGCTCGGCCACCGATGGCCAGGTACTGGTGCTGCACGACATGCTCGGCCTGTCGATCACCGGTCGCGTGCCGAAGTTCGTGAAGAACTTCATGACCGGCCAGGACAGCATCCACGCGGCCCTGAGCGCCTACGTCACTGAAGTCAAAGGCGTGACCTTCCCTGGCGCCGAACACGGATTCTCCGCATGAACACCGTTAAAACCGTACGCGAACTGCGGGCCGCCGTGGCCCATGCCCGCAGCGCCGGCAAGCGCATTGGCTTTGTGCCCACTATGGGCAACCTGCACAGCGGCCATGCCACCCTGGTGACCAAGGCCGCGCAACAGGCGGACTTCGTGGTAGCCAGTATCTTCGTCAACCCGCTGCAATTCGGCGCGGGTGAAGACCTGGACAAGTACCCCCGCACGCTGGCCGCCGACCAGGAGAAACTCCTGCAAGCCGGCTGCAACCTGCTGTTCGCACCCACCGTCGAGGAAATGTACCCCGGCGGCATGAGCGGCCAGACCCGCGTCAGCGTCCCGCAACTGTCTGAAGGCTTGTGCGGTGCCAGCCGCCCCGGGCATTTCGAAGGCGTGGCAACCGTGGTCAGCAAGTTGTTCAACATGGTCCAGCCGGACATGGCGGTATTTGGGCAGAAGGATTACCAGCAACTGGCGGTCATTCGCGCCATGGTGCATGACCTGAACATGCCGATCCAGATCATCGGCGAGCCCACCGTACGCGCCGACGACGGCCTGGCGCTGTCGTCGCGCAACGGCTACCTCAATGAGGAGCAACGCGCCATCGCGCCGGTGTTGTACCGCAGCCTCAGCCATATCGGCGCCGCCATCAAAGCAGGCGACCACGACTTCGCCAGGCTGCGGGCCGAACAGGTCCAGCAGATCGAAGCCGCCGGGCTACGCCTGGACTACCTCGAAGTGCGCCAGGGCGTGCATCTACGCCCGGCCACGGCAGAAGATCGTGACATTGTGATCCTGGTAGCCGCCTATCTGGGCGCTACTCGCCTCATCGACAACCTGCATCTCAACCTCAGCTAATCCCTCCCTGCTGTGCCGGTATAAGCGCCGGTATAAGTGCCGGTATAAGTGCCGGTATAAAAAAGTACCGGCCACAGCGCAGACAAAGCCAAGACATATTCACACGCTAGGTTTAATGTAATCGACCTGCGCTCCTGGTTAGCGCTGTCCGGTAACGGCCGCTCGATAAAAAGCAGGACGTTCCGGGCTTTGAAGTGTCCTAAAGGCAGTCCCCGTAATAAAAAGGAAACCCGCAGCGATGGCGTATTACCGCACCCCTCATGACGTTACCGCTCTGCCCGCCTGGCAAGCGCTCAATCAACATCGCCAAGCCATGCAGGATTTCAGCATGCGCGACGCGTTCAATGCCGATCCCCAGCGCTTTTCCCAATTCACCTTGAGCAGCTGCGGACTTTTCCTCGATTACTCGAAAAACCTGATCACCAGCGAAACCCGCGACCTGCTCGTGGGCCTGGCCAACGAAGTCGACCTGCAAGGCGCCATCAAGTCGCTGTTCAATGGCGAGCCGGTCAACTCCTCCGAAGGCCGCCCGGCCCTGCACACCGCGTTGCGTCGCCCAGTGGGTGACAAGCTGTCGGTGAATGGCGTGAACATCATGCCGGACGTGCACAAGGTGCTGAACCAGATCACGGACCTGGTCGGGCGCATCCACGATGGCCTGTGGCGCGGTTACACCGAAAAGCCGATCACCGACGTGGTGAACATCGGCATCGGTGGCTCGTTCCTCGGCCCGGAGCTGGTGTCCGAAGCACTGTTGTCCTACGCCCACAAAGGCGTGCGCTGCCATTACCTGGCGAACATCGACGGCAGCGAGTTCCACGAGCTGACCATGAAACTGCGCGCCGAGACCACGCTGTTCATCGTCTCGTCCAAATCCTTCAACACCCTGGAAACCCTGAAAAACGCCCAGGCCGCGCGCGCCTGGTACCTGGCCCAGGGGGGCTCGGAAGCCGAGCTGTACCGCCACTTCATCGCCGTATCGAGCAACAACGCAGCGGCCGTGGCGTTCGGCATCCGCGAGGAAAACATCTTCCCGATGTGGGACTGGGTCGGCGGGCGTTACTCGCTGTGGTCGGCCATTGGTTTGCCAATCGCCCTGGCCATCGGCATGTCCAACTTCAAGGAGCTGCTGTCCGGCGCCTACACCATGGACCAGCATTTCCAGAACGCCCCGTTCGAACAGAACATGCCGGTGCTGCTCGGCCTGCTGGGCGTGTGGTACGGCAACTTTTGGGGCGCGCAGAGCCATGCGATCCTGCCGTACGACCACTACCTGCGTAACATCACCAAACACTTGCAACAATTGGACATGGAATCCAACGGCAAGAGTGTGCGCCAGGACGGCACGCCCGTTTCCACCGACACCGGTCCGGTGATCTGGGGTGGCGTGGGCTGCAACGGCCAGCACGCTTACCACCAGTTGCTGCACCAGGGGACTCAACTGATCCCGGCTGACTTCATCGTGCCGATCGTCAGCTTCAACCCGGTGTCCGACCACCATCAGTGGCTGTACGCCAACTGCCTGTCCCAGAGCCAGGCGCTGATGCTCGGCAAGACCCGCAGCGAAGCCGAAGCCGAACTGCGCGACAAAGGCATGGCCGAAGACGAGGTGCAGAAGCTGGCACCGCACAAGGTGATCCCGGGCAACCGTCCGAGCAACACCCTGGTGGTGGAACGCATCAGCCCACGTCGCCTGGGCGCGCTGGTTGCCATGTATGAGCACAAAGTGTTCGTGCAGAGCGTGATCTGGGGCATCAATGCCTTTGACCAATGGGGCGTGGAGCTGGGCAAGGAACTGGGCAAAGGCGTCTACAACCGCCTGACCGGCGCCGAAGAAACCCTGGCCGACGATGCCTCGACCCAAGGCCTGATCAACTACTTCCGCGGCCGTCACCGCGGCTGATGCGGCAAACCCAAGGCCAACGTCCGTTTGGACGTTGGCCTTGAACCCTCCCCCCACTGCGTGCATCTTTATCACTTGTCGATAAAACAAGAATAAGGACCGCACATGTTCGATATCAGCACATTTCCTGCCGCCGATGCCGTCCGCCGGGCTGCGCAACTCAGTCAAGAGGACTACCAGCGCCTCTACCGCCAATCCATCGAGCAACCCGACACCTTCTGGGCCGAACAGGCCAAGGGCTTTCTCGACTGGATCACACCCTGGCACACCGTCCACCACTCAGACATCCACACCGGCGCCGCCCAATGGTTTGCCGGCGGCCAGCTCAACGTCAGTTACAACTGTATTGACCGACACTTGGCCCAACGTGCCGATCAGCCGGCCTTCATCTGGGAAGGCGATGATCCGACACAATCCACCAAAATCACCTACCGCCAACTGCACCAAAACGTCAGCCGCCTGGCCAACGTGCTGAAAAGCCGTGGCGTGAAGAAAGGCGACCGGGTGTGTATCTACATGCCCATGATCCCGGAAGCCGCCTACGCCATGCTGGCCTGCACGCGGATTGGCGCAGTGCACTCGGTGGTGTTCGGTGGGTTCTCGCCGGATGCCCTGCGCGACCGCATCCTGGATGCCGATTGCCGTACCGTGATCACCGCCGACGAGGGCGTGCGCGGCGGCAAGCCCGTGGCGTTGAAACAGAACGTCGACAAAGCCCTGGCCAGTTGCCCGAATGTCAGCACGGTGCTGGTGGTAGAGCGCACGGGCGCGAGCGTGAACTGGAGCGAAGGCCGCGACATCAAATATCAACCAGCCCTGGACGCTGCCAGCGACGACTGCCCACCCGAGCCCATGGACGCCGAAGATCCGCTGTTTATCCTCTACACCTCCGGCAGCACCGGCAAACCCAAGGGCGTGCTGCACACCACTGGCGGTTACCTGCTGCAAGCAGCGATGACCTTCAAGTACGTGCTCGACTACCGCGACGGCGAAGTGTTCTGGTGCACCGCCGACGTGGGCTGGGTCACCGGCCATAGCTACATCGTGTACGGCCCGTTGGCCAACGGTGCGACTTCGCTGATGTTCGAAGGCGTGCCGAGCTACCCGGACAGCTCACGCTTCTGGCAGGTGATCGATAAACATCAGGTGAACATCTTCTACACCGCGCCCACCGCCTTGCGCGCCTTGATGCGTGAAGGCCACGGCCCGCTGGAAAACACTTCCCGCGCCAGCCTGCGCCTGCTCGGCAGCGTCGGCGAGCCGATCAATCCGGAAGCCTGGGACTGGTACTTCAACGCGGTCGGCGAACAGCGCTGCCCCATCGTCGACACCTGGTGGCAGACCGAGACCGGCGGCATCATGCTCAGCCCGCTGGTCAGCGCCCAGCGAATCAAACCTGGCTGCGCCACCCAACCGATGTTTGGCGTACAGCCCGTGTTGCTGGATGAACAGGGCAAGGTATTCAGCGGCGCTGGCAGCGGCGTATTGGCGATCAAGGCGAGTTGGCCGGGGCAGATCCGCAGCGTCTACGGCGACCCGCAGCGCATGATCGACACCTACTTCAAACCCTATCCCGGCTACTACTTCACCGGCGACGGCGCACGCCGCGATGAGGACGGCGACTACTGGATCACCGGGCGTATCGACGATGTGATCAACGTCTCCGGCCACCGCATCGGCACTGCCGAAGTGGAGAGCGCACTGGTGCTGCATGACCAGGTCGCCGAGGCCGCCGTGGTGGGTTACCCCCATGACGTCAAAGGCCAGGGCATCTACGCGTTTGTCACGCCCATGAATGGCGTTGAGCCCAGCGACGCGCTGAAACAACACTTGCTGGAGTTGGTCAGCAAAGAAATCGGCAGCTTCGCCAAGCCGGAACTGATCCAATGGGCGCCGGCCCTGCCGAAGACCCGCTCCGGCAAGATCATGCGCAGAATCCTGCGCAAGATCGCCTGCAACGAACTGGACAGCCTCGGTGATACCTCGACCCTGGCGGATCCAAGCGTGGTGGATGGCCTGATCGACAAACGCCTGAACCGCTAGGAACCCTGAGTCGCCATGGAATTTATCCGCAGCCGTATCGAGAACCAGCTGATGAGCCTGACCGGTTTGTCGTTGGGCCAACTGGACCTGGAAAACCCCAAGGGCGACCCAGGCCTGTTCGGGCCGGAGTCGGTGAGCTGGCAAGTCCATGGCGATTTCAGCAGCATGCTCATCGGCGGCATCAGCGCGTTGATGCTGCAAGCCTTGCACCCACTGGCCTTGGCGGGCGTGTGGGACCATTCGAACTTTCGCCAGGACATGCTCGGGCGTTTGCGGCGGACCTCCCAATTTATCTCCGGCACCACGTTTGGCTCGCGGCGTGATGCCGAATGGCTGATCGAGAAAGTACGCACCATTCATCTACAAGTGGTTGGCCATGCACCGGATGGGCGGCCTTATGCCGCCAGCGATCCAGCATTGCTGACGTGGGTACATGTGGCGGAAGTCAGCAACTTCCTGGCGGCGCACTTGCGTTATCGCAACCCGCACCTCTCGGGCCGGGACCAAGACCGTTACTACAGTGAAATCGCCCTGGTGGCCGAACGGCTGGGAGCGCGGCAGGTTCCGCGCTCACGGCAGGAAGTTTCGGAGTATCTGGTGCGCATTCGCCCGCAGCTATTGTGCGACGAGCGCAGCCGCGAAGTGCTTCGCCTGCTGCTCAATGCGCCCTCCCCCAGCACTATGGCCAAGCCATTTGGCGCCTTGATGATGCAGGCCGGGATCGACCTGCTGCCGGACTGGGCCAGTGCCATGCTCGATCAGCACCAGAGCCCGCTGCAACGCCAGATGATTCGTGCGGGGGTCAAGCGCAGTGCACCGCTACTGCGTTGGGCGATGCGTAATGGTTCGGTGCAACGGGCCCATCGGCGGATGGGGTTGATGTAGGCGACGCCTCATAACTGTTAAACTTCGCGCCCTCTTTTCCCAGCAAGGCGCGCTCCATGTCTCCCTTGAATCAGGCGCTGCGCGCCGCCCTCGATCATCGCCAAGACCTGATCAACGAGCTGCACGCCCAGGGCACCGACTGCTATCGCCTGTTCCATGGCAGCCAGGAAGGTGCCGGCGGCCTGACCATCGACCGCTACGGGCCGCAATTGCTGGTGCAGAGCTTTCACCAGTCGCTGCAAACTGAAGAACTGCTCGACCTGCATCAGTTGATCAACCAGTACACCGGCCTGGAATTGCTGCTGGTGTACAACGACCGCTCCCGTGGCAACTCGCGGGTCGACCGCGAAGACACGGTGTATCGCGCTGAACCTGCGGCGCTGGAAGACCTGGTCGGTCACGAGTGGGGCCTCAATTACCGCGTGCGCGGGCGTCATGCCGGGCAAGACCCGCTGCTGTTCCTCGACTTGCGTAACACCCGTGGCTGGGTCAAGGACCACAGTGCCGGTAAAAGCGTACTGAACCTGTTCGCCTATACCTGCGGTGTGGGCCTGAGCGCTGCGGCCGGTGGTGCGCGTGAGGTATGTAACCTGGACTTCGCCGAGGGTAACCTGGCGGTCGGTCGCGAAAACGGCCAGCTGAACCCACAGCTGCCAACCATGGAGTTCGTGCAATCCGACTACTTCCCGGCGATTCGACAGTTGGCCGGCCTGCCGATTACCCAGCGTCGCGGGCAGAAACTGCCGAGCTATCCACGCCTGGAACAGCGTCAATACGATCTGGTGTTGCTGGATCCCCCGGCATGGGCCAAGAGCGCATTCGGCACCGTCGACCTGCTGCGTGATTACCAAAGCTTGTTAAAGCCTGCGCTGCTGGCCACCGCCGACAATGGCGTGCTGATCTGCTGCAACAACCTGGCAAAAGTCAGCATGGACGATTGGCGCGAACAGGTACTGCGTTGCGCAGAAAAAGCCGGACGCCCGGTACGTGACTGGCAAGTCATGACGCCGGGGGCAGATTTCCCATCGCAAGATCAACAGCCGCCCCTGAAAACACTGATACTCCAGCTGTAAGACGTTTCCCAAGAGTCTGGATCTTCGGAACCGAAAACCCGTGCCATACTCCAAGGCACTCCTGTTTGACAGAGATGGCGTCACCCATGCCCAAAGGATTGATTCGCGCCGTCGGCGCCTTGTTGACCGCCCTGGCGCTGTACAGCTTGCTGGGCTTCCTGATTTTGCCCGGCATTGCCCTGCGCATTGCCAACCAACAGTTGGCCAATTACGCCACAACACCGGCACGCATCGAGCGCATCGAGCTCAACCCGTTCAGCCTGGAGCTGACGGTATGGGGCTTGAAAATCGGCGAACCCGGCAAGGAACAAGTGGGTTTCGAGCGCCTCTATGCCAACCTGCAAATCGACAGCCTGTGGACCCGCGCGCTGCACCTTGCCGACGTGCAACTGGACCAGCCGAAGACTGAAGTGTTGTTCGACAAATCCGGCCAACTGAACCTGGCGCAGTTGTTCAAGCTGCCGCCCAGCGAACCGACTCCAGCCGACCCTGACGCCAAACCGTTTCCGCTGCGCATCGACGCTATCAAGTTGACTGCCGGTAATGTGCACTTCCAGGACTTGCGCCCCAGCGAGCCCATCGAGTTTCTCTACGACAAACTCGATTTCGAGCTGAAAAACCTCAGCACCTTGCCCGACGACAATGCGGACATGACCTTGGTCGCCGCAGGCCCGGAGGGCGGGCAGATCGACTGGAAAGGCAATTTCAGCCTGGTGCCGATCATCTCCGAAGGCACGTTGAAGGTCACCGACGGCAAGATGAAAGCCTGGTGGCCGTACGTGCGTGATGCGGTGCCGCTGGTGCTGGAAGACGGTGTACTCAATTTCAGTACCGACTATAAATTCAGCCTCGCCAAAGAGACCGAGCTGAACCTGACCAACACCGCCGCCAGCATCGCGCCGTTTGCCATCAAGGCCCCGGACGGTCGGCCGTTGGCGCGCCTCGAGCGCCTGGACGTCAGCGAAACCACCGTGGACCTGGCCAAACAGCAAGTGGTGGTCGGCAAAATCCGCAGCAACAAGCTGGAAACCTGGGCCGCCCGCGAAGCCGATGGCCAACTGGACTGGCAAAAGCTGTTCGCCAGCCAACCGAGCAAACCCGCTCAGGCACCAGAACCGGCTACCACACCCGCAACCGCCGACTCGCCAAAACCTGAGCCCGCAGCACCGAGCAAACCTTGGCAAGTCCTGCTCAAGGATGTGCAACTGCGTAACTATCAGGTGCACTTGGCTGACCGCCAGGTGAAGCCCGCGGTCGCCCTGGAGCTCGGCCCGTTGAATGTCGATATGCAGAACTTCGACAGCCTCAACCAGAGCCCCTTTACCCTCAAGGTCGATAGCGGCCTGGGTAAACAAGGCAAGATTGCGGCAACCGGCGAGGTCAATCTCAACCCGGTCAGCGCCAAGCTGAAAGTGACCACCCAGGACATCGACCTGCGGGTGGCACAAGCCTATATCAGCCCCTTCATCCGCCTGGAACTGCGCAGCGGCATGCTCGGCAGTAACCTGGATGTGAATCTCAAGAGCGCTGACCCGCTCAAGCTACAAGTCACTGGCCGGGCGCAGATCGACCAGTTGCACACCCTCGACACCCTCAAGACCCGCGACTTCGTCAAATGGCGAAGCCTGGTAGTGGAAGGCTTGAACTATCAGCATGGCGATAGCTTGTCGATCGATAAGGTCAACCTGCTGCAACCCTATGCGCGCTTCATGATCAATGATGACCGCACCACCAACGTCGATGATCTGTTGATCCCACAACCGCCGGATAAAGGCGCCAAGCCTGCCAGCAAAGAGAAACCGCTGGGCATTCATGTGGGGCAGATCGCAATCAATGACGGCTCGGCCAACTTCGCCGACTTCAGCCTGACACCCAACTTTGCCACCGCCATTCAACAGCTCAACGGGCAGATCGGCACCATCGACAGCCGCCAGGCCAAACCGGCCAGCGTCGATATCAACGGCAAGGTCGACCGCTATGCGCCGGTAACCATCAAAGGCAGCGTGAACCCGTTTGACCCGATGGCGGCGCTGGATATCGCCACCAGTTTCAAACGTGTCGAGTTGACCACACTCACGCCGTACTCCGGCAAATTCGCCGGGTTCCGCATTCGTAAAGGCCGCCTCAACCTCGACCTGCACTACGTGATCACCAAAGGCCAGTTGAAGGCCGAGAACAAAGTGGTGGTGGAGCAACTGCAACTGGGCGAGAAGGTCGACAGCGCTGACGCGGTGGACTTGCCGATTCGCTTGGCCATTGCGTTGCTCAAGGACAGCGACGGCAAGATCTCCATCGAACTGCCAGTGACGGGTGACCTGAACAACCCACAATTCAGCGTCATGCCGATTGTGTGGCAAACCCTGCGTAACCTGGTGGTGCGAGCAGCGACAGCACCGTTCAAGTTTATTGGTGGGCTGATCAGCGGGGGCGGTGCGGAAGACTTGGGTAACGTTTCGTTTGCCGCCGGCTCCAGCGAGCTGAGCAAGGATGCCGAAGGAGCTCTGAATACGCTGGCCAAGGCACTCAAGGAACGCCCTGCCCTGCGCTTGGAGATTGAGGGCACTGCCGCTGCCAGCAGCGATGGTCCCTTCCTGGCAGCCGAGCGCCTTGAGCGCGAATACCAATACAACTACTACAAGATCCTTCAACGCCGGGGGGACAAGGTTCCCGCCCAGGCTTCGTTACTGGTGGTGCCGGAGAAAGAAAAAGCACCGTTGCTGGAAGGGATCTACCGTACCCGCCTGAAACAGCAGCCACCGGCCGAGTGGAAAAACCTCAGCGACGATGAGCGTACCGCCAAGCTTCGCGATGGCGTTATCAAGTTCTGGAGCGCCAGTGATGTGCTGCTGCGTCAACTGGGTCAGGACCGTGCCAGCACCATCAAGGATTACCTGGTAGACAAGGGTCAGCTTGAGGATGACCGGGTGTACTTCATTGATGCAAACCTGGGCCAGGCGGAGAAGGATGGTCGGGTGGTGACACCGATGCATCTGGATGCTGAATAACCCTAGAGCTGCTGATTTCTAAATGTGGGAGGGGGCAAG
>NZ_QUZT01000064.1 GCF_004682045.1 Pseudomonas nabeulensis | reverse complement strand
GGCTTGCCCCCTCCCACAATAGTGCTTATTGCAGAGCTAGAACTTGGTGTTTACCGCCAATTCGAACGTTCGCGGCGATCCCAAGTAATAAGCCGGGGACACATGGGCAAACTCGGCATACACCTCATTCGTCAAATTACGCACCCGCCCGGTAACGGACGTCTGCGCGTCCAGCTTGTAGCGTAGGAACGCGCCGAACAACGTGTAAGCCGGCACCGTCTGGGTGTTGGCGTTATCTGCAAACACCTCGGCCACATACCGGGCATCCACGCCGCCCTGCCAGTCCTCGGCGAAATCATAGGTCAGCCACAGGTTACCCACGCGCTTGGGCACGTTGGTCGGCGTATTACCCTTGCGCGAGACCACCGCACCACTGGCGGTTTTTTCGTTGAAGTCATCGTATTCGGCGTCCATCCAGGCGAAGTTGCCTTCTGCCAACAGCCTCGGCGTGATGCGCAACGAACTGGCCAGCTCAATGCCCCTGGAGGACTGCGCGCCGACCGGAATGCTGTTGGTCGGGTCCTGCGGGTCGGTGACGGCAAAGTCTTTGCGCTCGATCTTGTAGGCCGCCACGGTGGCCGAGCCACGGCCGTCCAGGTAGTCAAACTTGCTGCCCACCTCCCACTGTTTGCCGGTGGACACATCGAACACTTGGGTGGTGGTGTTCGGCTGTTCGGCGGCGGTGCTGTATTGCACGTACACGTTGGCTGATGGGATGAACTGGTAGGTCAGGCCGACGCGCCCGGTCACTGGTTCCCAACTGCGCTTGAAGTGCCGTGGGTTGGCGGCGGTGACCGTACGATGATTGGTGACATCCAGGTCGATGGCGTCGTAGCGCAGGCCACTGAGCAATGACAGGTTATCGGTGAGACCCAGGCGATTTTCGATGAAAAGCGCCTTGGTGGTGACCTCGTTGGTCTTGTCTTTGACGAAACCTGGCTTGGTGCCCGGAATGCCATAGAAGTGACCTGGATCGTAGTCATCCGGGTCCACGCTGCTGTTACCGGACACGTTCAACGGGCTGTTGGTGGTGCTGTTGACCTTGTACTCGAAGCCGCCGGACCAGGTCGTCGACAGGCCAAAGAGGTTGTCGTCGTGGCGCAGCTCAAACTGGTTGCCATGCTGTTCGCCCTGGTGACGCACTTGATAGGCGGTTGAGCGGTTCACGGCGCTGTTGTCCGCGTTGTACTGGTAGGTTTCCAGGTTGCGGTAATCGCGCTGGCTGTCCAGGTGATAGAGGGTGTTTTTAAGCGTGGTGCTGTCATTGATGCGGTAGTCGATGATCGAGCGCGCCCAGATCGTACGCTGCTCGTAGCGGCCATCGGCGACGTTGTAGTTGTTGAAGCGGTTGTGTTTGTCGATCTTCAATTCACCGGCTTTAGGGTTGAGTACCGGCGTGCCCCAGTAGGGGCTGTCTTCATGTTCATCCTGGTATTCCAGCGCCAGGGTGTGGGACAGGTTGGGTGTGAGGTCGCTGAGCAGGGAAAACGCCAGGCTCCAGGCCTCACGCTGGTCACGCTCGATGTAGCTGTGATTGGTGTTGCGGCTCACATCCAGGCGCGCGTAATGCTGCACCTCGGCGCCGGGTTCGGTCAGGGCGTGATTGACGCCGAAGGCCATGCCGGCGGTGTCATAGCTGCCGTAGGTGAGCTGGCCCTCGGCGGCCCGTTCCTCGCGGGTGGCAAGCTTGGTTACGTAGTTGAGCGAACCGCCCACGGAGCCTGCACCGTTGATCAGGGAGGAGGGGCCGCCTACCAATTCCACCCGGTCGTAGATCCAGGCATCCACCGGTCTCGCCAGGCCGGTGGCGACGTTGATGCCGTTGAACATCTGGGTGATCTGGCTGCTGGTAAACCCACGATACGACACAAACCCGCCGAACCCCGGCGGTGCGCTGGCGTTGACGCCGGGCAGTGTGTTGGCTGCGTCGCGAAACGTCTTGGCGCCATGGCGCTCGATATCGTTGCGATTGGCGATGGCCACCGATGCAGGGGTGTCCCGCACGCTCAATCCCAGCCGCGACGCCGCACCGCTGGATTGGTCCAGGGCCAGGCCGGGCTCGGCGGATTGCTCGCCATCAATGGTCGTCGGGGCCAGCTCGATGGACCAGGCGCAGACAGGCAGGCAGCCGAACAGGCCCGCCAAAAGGGGTAGATGTTTCATGGTTGAATCCTGAAAAACTTGGCTTGAAAACAACGCACAGCCGCGCCTAGTTCCTGGTGGGAACGCGGGTCAGTGCAGAATAGAAAGCGAAGGGATCAGGCGACCGCAGGCGGTGCGCGCGGGTGGGCCGTGGGCCATGTGAAACGTGCAGGGATGTCAGCGGTGGCGATGATCGCCGGCGGTGGTGCGTGGGGTTGCGGCAGTACGGCCACATTCAGGCTGGAATTGAGCGCCGGGCCCATCCCGCCGGTGGAGCACAACGGGCAACCAAACGCCTTGGACAGCGTCGGCAGGCTCTCATCGATGGAATTGGACGGCTTGGGCGCCTGGGTGCGCGGGTCTACGGTACAGAACTGGCCGCCGATGCCATTGAGCTGCATCCCCACCATCTGCCCATGACCAATGCTGCAGGCGAACGCATTGAACAGGACGCAGCAATAGAGCATCCAGGCAACAAGCGAACGGTCGGCACGGGCGAATTTCATGGGGCGGCACTTTACCACCAGCCGCCGACGAAATGCCTGCAAAAAATCCCTGGGCGACTATCCTCATTCGCACATTTTCAGGGAGCGCCCGCCATGAGCTTTGTCATCGCGCGATGGATCGTCGGGGTTTTCACCTGCATCAGCATGGTGCACCTGTACTGGGCCGCAGGCGGCAAACTCGGCTTCCAGGCAGCCATCCCTCAACTGCCCGGCGAATTCGCCAGCGGCCCACGACCTGCGTTCAAACCCTCGGCGCTGGGCACCTTCCTGGTGGCGATGGGGCTGGTGGCGATTGCCTTGTTGGTGTGCCTGCGTGCCGGGCTGTATTTCTCGGCGGTATCCCACGGGGCATTGCAGTGGGGGATCAGTGCAATTGCGGTGGTGATGTTTGCGAGGGCGATTGGGGACTCGGAGTTGGTGGGGTTTTTCAAGAAGGTGGGTGGGTCGCGGTTTGCGAAGCTGGATACGTATTTCTATTCGTCGCTGTGTTTGGTGTTGGGGGTTGGGTTGTTGGTGGTGGCGTGGGGGTGAGTTGTAAAACCCAGCTGAGATGATGCCCAAATAAAAATCGCTCTCATCCTTGCCCGATGTTCCGACCTGGCCGTCATGGTTAATAGAACCTCTATTACCCAGGATTTCCCATGTCGCGCCTTGCTCGTCCCTTGCATCCCCTGGCCCTGTCAGTGGCGATGGCTTTTGCCGCTGTGCCGTTGCTGACCGTCCAGTCCTCCTTTGCCGAAGAAAGCAGTAGCGCCGTGCGCAGCTTCTCGATTCCTGCCGGTGACTTGAGCCAGGCGCTTAATAGCCTGGCCGAGCAAGCGGGCCTGGTATTGGCATTCGATGCGAGCCTGACCCGTGGCAAACATAGCAATGGCTTGAGTGGGCAATACGACACCGACGTGGCCCTGAACCAACTGCTGGCCGGCAGCGGCCTGCAGGCGTTGAAGATTTCCGGTGACCGCTATCGCCTGGAGGCCATCCCCGATAACGGCGGTGCCATGGAGTTGCAGGCCACGACCATCAGCGGCGCGTACCAGGCCGAGAGTCCGACCGGGCCGGTGTCGGGTTATGTGGCCACCCGCAGTCTCTCGGGCACCAAGACCGATACGCCCATTATCGAGACGCCACAGTCGATCTCCATCGTGACCAAAGACCAGATGCGTGCGCAGAACGCCGAAAGCCTTAACCAGATCCTGCGCTACAGTGCCGCCGTGATCCCGGAAACCCGTGGTGCCACCGCATCGCGTCTCGATCAGTTGACCATCCGCGGTTTCTCCCCGGCCACTTACCTGGATGGCCTGCGCATGCCCTCGAGCCGTGACGCCTTGCCGCAAAAGGATGCCTTTGACCTGGAGCGCGTCGAAGTGCTGCGCGGTCCAGCCTCGGTGCTGTACGGGCAGGGCACGCCGAGCGGGGTGATCAACATGGTCAGCAAGCGTCCGCTGGATACGCCGTTCCATGAAATTGGCGTGGAATACGGCACCTTCGACAAGAAACGCACCACCTTCGACCTGAGCGGTCCGATGGATGATCAGGGCGTGTATTCCTACCGCGTGGCCGGCCTTTTCGACGATGCCGATGGTCAGGTGGAACACACTGAGACCCGACGCCAGTCGCTGTCCACGGCCTTCACCTGGCGCCCGGACGACAACACGTCGCTGACTTTACTCGGGCATTTCCAGAAAGATCCCAAGGGCGCGTCCTACGGTTCGGTGCCGGCCTGGGGCTCGGTGTTGCGCAGCCCGGTCGGGCGCGATATCGATGTGGATTTTTATGACGGTGAAAAGAATTTCGAGAAGAGTGATCGCGAGTATTACTCCATCGGTTGGGCCTTCGAGCATCACTTCGATGATGTGTGGACTGTGCGTCAGAATGCACGTTACCTGCGCAGTGAGGGGCAGTACCGCAGCCTCTACAGCAACTACCTGATGACGGATTACCGCACCATCCGCAGGTCCACCATCGCCAGCGATGTGAACCTGGATGCCTACACCCTCGATAACCAGGTCCAGGCCAAATTCGACACCGGCCCGTTACAACACACCTTGCTGATGGGCCTGGATTACCAGAACACCAGCACCGACACCAAGTCTGGCTCTGGCGTGTATACCGCCGGCCCGACCCAGGATATCTTCGATCCGGTTTACGGCGCCGCCGTGCCGGTGCCGGCGTACACCACCGATGGCACGTCCCGCAGCGAACAGACGGGCGTGTACCTGCAAGAGCAGATGAAGTGGGACCAGTGGGTGCTGCTGCTGGGTGGTCGCTATGACTGGGCCAGCACCGATAACAGCACCCAGACCATCAGTACCGGCGCCAAGAGCAAATCCTCTCTGGACAGCAAGGCGTTCACCGGTCGTATCGGCTTGGTGTATCTCTTCGACAACGGCCTGGCACCCTATGCCAGTTACTCCGAATCGTTCAACCCGCAATCGGGTACCGGTTATGGCGGCTCGGCGTTCAAACCGACCGAAGGCAAGCAGTATGAAATCGGCATCAAGTATCAACCGCCGGGTAGCAACAGCTTTATTACCGCTGCTATTTTCGACCTGCGCCAAACCAACGTCCTGACCACCGACCCAGACCCGACTCACCTGTGCGGCACCGGTCGCTGCCAGAGCCAGGATGGCGAAGTGCAATCCCGTGGCTTGGAACTGGAAGGCAAAGCCAGCCTCAACGACAACCTGGATATCACTGCCGCCTACGCGTACCTGGATAACCGCATCAGCAAGTCCAACAACACCGTACGTTATGCGCCGATCAGCGATATCGGCGTAGGTCCGGCGATTTCAGCCGAAGGCACCACCACCTACGCCGTCCCGCGCCACACAGCCTCGGCCTGGGCTGACTACACCTTCCATGACGGTAACCTCAAGGGCTTCGGAGTCGGCGCTGGCGCGCGTTACGTCGGTTCGTCCTGGGGCGATACGGCCAACACCCTGAAAGTACCGGGCTACACCTTGTTCGATGCGGCGGTGCACTACGACATCCCGAATATCACCCGCCTCAAGGACAACCTGCGCCTGGCCCTCAACGCCACCAACCTGGCGAATAAAGAGTACGTCGCGTCGTGCTATTCCTACTCGTGGTGCTGGTATGGCTCACAGCGCACCGTGCAGGCGAGCGCCACTTATCAGTGGTGATAAGGCAATTTAATGGCCCCTTTGTAACAAAATCCTCGCCAGAATCGTGTTTATTTTCAGGTGGTTAGGTGGGGATGCAAATGCGCAATGTTGGAATCATGCTGATCGCCTGCTCCCTGGTCGGCGGCTCGGCTGCCGTGCAGGCACGGGAGCTGCGCGAGGGCGACAAGTACATGTGCAGTTGGGGCGCGGGCACGGCCGCCAGGGCCCAGGAACTCAAGCTCTCCGGGGTATCGCTGTATGCGGCGCGGCAGAAGATCCAGACCATGAAATTCAACAAATCGTGGATGCGCATGATGGCCATGGGCATCACCGAACAGACCTACGACAGCCGCTCACGGCTCAAGCCCGAAGCGATTCGCCAGGGTTTCTATCAGGATTGCGTGCGCTACAAGGTCGCGCGCAAATAGCCCGGATGGACTTTGCACCGGTCAGTGCAAGTTCTGCGTAAACCTGTCCAACTTCGCCCTGGCGCCGCTGTTCATACTGGGCGCCAGGTAAACGAAGAGGCACAGCCCATGACTGATTACGTATTCACTCCCGCACCAATTCCCTCCATTGCCGTCCAGGACAGCGATGCGCGTTTCCCGCTGCGTCGCGTGTTTTGCGTGGGGCGTAACTACAGCGAACATGCGCGGGAAATGGGGCATGACCCGGACCGCGAACCGCCATTCTTCTTTATGAAGCCGGCAGACGCGGTGGTGCCGGCGGAAGGTGTCATCGCCTATCCACCCTTGACCAGCGACCTGCACCATGAAGTGGAGTTGGTGGTGGCCATCGGCAAGGGCGGCGCGGATATCAGTCCGGAACAGGCTTTTTCCCACGTATGGGGTTACGGCGTTGGCGTTGACCTGACCCGTCGCGACCTGCAAGCCCAGGCGAAAAAGCTCTCGCGTCCGTGGGAATGGTCCAAGGCATTCGATGAATCGGCGCCGGCCACCGCGTTGCGGCCAGCCAGTGACATCGGCCACCCGTCCAGCGGCAAAATCTGGCTCAAGGTTAACGGCGAGCAGCGCCAGATTGGCGACTTGGCGGACCAGATCTGGTCGGTCAGCGAAGTGATCAGCCATGCGTCCAAATCCGTCGTACTCAAGGCGGGGGACCTGATCTTCACCGGCACCCCAGCAGGTGTCGGCGCGTTGCAACCTGGCGACGTGGTCACCGCTGGTATCGACAGTATCGGCGAGTTGAGCTTCACCCTCGGCCAGGCTTGAGGCTAAAGTGGTGCCCAGGCCAATCGAGAGCGTGTTATGCCAGGCACCCGCGTGACCACGTACGGCATGGAACAACGCAGCGACCGCCCCGACTTCTATATCCGCGACAAACGCGGGCGGGCGGCGCTGACCAGTCCCCATCGCCATGAATATTTCCAGATCCAGATCAACCTCGGCGGCGACACCGTGCAGCATATCGGCGGCGCGGTGCGGCCGTTTCCGCGCAAGGCCCTGGCGTTTATCCTGCCCCATCGGCTGCATGTGATTCCCCATCCCGAGGATGGCGAGTTCATGTTGATCAACTTCAGCCAGGGGTTTTTCCTGCCGCAACTCACCTGTGATCCGCTGGACCTGGAAGACATCCCCATCGGCCAGGCGCCGGAGTTGTCGCCGTTTCGCTTCCAGGAACAGTTGGATTTCATCCTCGACGACGCCGCGTTCGAAACCGTGCAAGGCTGGCTCGTCCATATGCGCGACCTCGATGCCCACCGAACCTTCGGCGCACGTGAGCGCCTCAAGGGCTACCTGTTCCAGCTGATAGGCCTGGTCTGTGAACAGTACGCCGAGCCACTACAGGCCTTTGCCGCCAGCAATGCCACGCGACGCGGGCGCAAGGATGCATTGGCGCGGGTGCAGGTTTATATCCGCGAGCACCTACATGAGCCGAGCCTCAACCTAACGGATACGGCCACCGCCGCCTTCCTTTCACCCAACTACCTGACTCACCTGTTGCGCAAGGAAACCGGTAAACCGTTCTCTCAATGGGTACTCGACCGTCGCATGCAACTGGCGCGCACGTTGTTGCTCAATAGTGCGCAATTGATCGGCGCTATCGCCCATCGTTGCGGGTTTACCGATGAGGCCTACTTCTCCCGTTGCTTCCGAAAAGCCCATGGACTGGCACCGGGGCAGTTTCGTCGTCAGGCGCATGGGGACGCGTTGTAGACGAGGCTTTTACAAAACCACGACAAATGCTGTGTTTCTATCCGCCTACAATCGCGCAGTTTCTCGCAGATAGAGCAGGGCGCTCATGCAATCCCCAGAAGATTTACCGTCCAACAGCTTTCGTTACTTCGTGGTCGGCGTGCTCTGCGCGGCGGTGCTGTTGGGCGTTTATTTTGTGCGGCTCAATGCCGAGGTCGACCGCGAGCGTGAAGCGGCTATCCAGCGTTTGGCGTTGTGCCAACAAGTGGAAAGTGTGGTTCGAAAGGTGCAGTCCAATAGTCTCGAGACTTACCCTGCATGCGACGCGTTGAATGGTCACGTGGCAGAAAGTGCAAACTCGCCCGAGTAAATACCCATTTTTTATATAAGGAAATATCGACGGAAGTTGCACCAAAAAGTAGCACTTATAGGGTCGTCCTCCTTAAAAAATGTGTGGTTATTGAATGACTTACGGCTTTTTTAATCCGACGAAAGGAAAGAATTAGTCTTGTTACCGCTAGGGTCAGTCGCTATTATTGCCCGGCGTTCACCTCCCACGGTTTATGCATTTTTAAATCCCAAGTTTCCATCAGCTACTTGGGATTTTTTTTGCCCGCGATTTGACCTTGGCGTCAAAGTTCGCCCTCAGCAAACTCCGCCCGCATCCGTCCATTGCGTTTGGCCTGATACAGCAATTTGTCGACCGCTTCGACAAAACCGAGTATCGGGCTGTCCGGAGTGACGATGCGGGTACCGACCCCCAGGCTCAGGGTCAACAGGTTCGACACGGGTGAGAAGCCGTGTTCGATTTGCTGCTGGCGCACCAGGTGCAGGCAGCGTTGTGCCACCTGCTTGGCCGATGCCGCGTCGGTTTCTGGTAGCAACCAGACAAATTCTTCGCCGCCGATACGTGCAATAAAGTCCCGTGGCCGGTTGGCCGCCTTGGACAGCGTATGGGCCACTTGGCGCAGGCACTCGTCGCCCTTGATATGGCCGTAGTGGTCGTTGTATTGCTTGAAATAGTCGATGTCCAGGATGATCAACGACAACGGCAGTTGGCTACGTTGGGCGCTGGTCCACTCCCGCTCCATCACGGTGTCGAACATGCGTCGGTTGGCGATACCGGTGAGTCCGTCCTGATAGGAATATTCCTCAAGCTGCTTTTGCAGGCGCACCAAATGTTCTTCAGTCTTCTTGCGCTCGCTGATATCGAACATAAAACCGATCAGTGCCTCGACCTCGCCGTCCTTGCGCACCACGTGCACCACGTCGCGAATCCACACGTAGTCGCCATTGACCGTCAATGCCCGGTAATCCGCCTCGTGGTCCACTCCGGCGCGGGATTGTGAGACGCAGAAATTCACCACGTATTCCCGGTCATCCGGGTGCATGCGTTCGACCCAGTCGTCCACGCTGACCCAGCTCTGCGGCGTCCAGCCCAACAATGTTTCGATCTGCGGGCCGATGTAGCTGAACGTCATGGTTTGCCAATCGATGCGCCAGGGGATGGCCTTGGTCGACTCCAGCAGGGTCTTGTATACGTCGCTGTCGGGCTGGCTTGGCGGTTCGGTGTTCATGGACGATGCTCGGGGAGTGGTGGCCAAAAGCCAAGAGCGTCTTGTGATCGGCGCCGCGAGTCAAGCACTGCCCTGGCAAGCAGACGAGAGGTTGCCCGACGGCTTTTCTGGCGCCAGTGTTTCGGCGTTTTGAGGGCGAAATGAGGCGTGGATAACACTTTTCAGTGATGCGCTAGATGCCGTGTAAAACCTCATCTACTCTGCTTCCATTACAACGACTGGGTGGAGCCCGGGGAAGGGTGTGCGCATGATTTCATTCGCCGAATTCAATCGCATCATGGCTTCGGGATTTCTGCCGCTGGCGTGTGATTGCACGCAAAACAGTGATGGCTCGTTGCGCATCAGCATCTTTGAGCCGGAGTCCGGGCGTGTCGACCTGCTGCTGACGTGCGTGTCCCCCGAAGGTTTGGACAGCATCCGTTCCATCTCAAACCTGATCGGTGAACTGCGTACCGAGATCAAGGCCGGGCGCCGTGGGTTTGCGGCGGTAGGTTAACTGTTGGCCACGTGGGTGGGGGTGTCGGTCGCGCCGTAATAACGCCAGCAGCAGTGGCGGTGTTCCGGCATGACAATGCAGCCGCTGAGGCTGACGATCAGCAGAGCGGCAACCAGCATGGAAAGTCGACGGTACATGGTGTTTCCTCTTGGTTTTACCTGCGATACACCTTCAACGCTGGCGCGTAGGTAAATCCGTCGCGCCGCTTTCAAACATTTCATCAAGCCCCTCCATGCCTGAGCAATACTGCTTTGGATCCCTGCGCGAAAAAATCACGTGGCCCGCGACGGATTTTTTCGGCACTTGCCGTTCAACCCATCAGCAACCTGCACTTTCGTTCGTTGCCTGAAGGAGTTGCCATGAAACCCTTGGCTAAATTGCGTTTTGCCTTGCTTGCTCCGCTGGTGTTGACCGCGTTTGTGAGTGCCCCGAGCTTTGCCCAGACCGAAGTGATTATTCGCCAGGCGCCGCCGCCGGAGCGGGTCGAGATGGTGCCTGTGCAACGTCCCGGTTATGCCTGGGACCGTGGTCACTGGCGTTGGCAACACGGCGCCTATGCCTGGGTGCCGGGCCATTGGCAGCCGATGATGCGCAATGCACGTTGGGTGCCGGGGCATTGGGAATCACGCGGCCCCAATTGGTACTGGCGTGAAGGGCATTGGATGCGCTGACACCTGATACTTAGCCCCCCGGACCGAGAATTGCCCGATTGAAAGACACTGATCCGGACGTTGAGCTGCTGGCACGTATCGGTAACAACGAACCCGCAGCCGTTAATGAAATGGTGAAGCGCAAACTGCCGCGATTGCTGGCACTCGCCAGTCGGATCCTCGGCGACGCTGATGAGGCCAAGGACATAGCCCAAGAGAGCTTCCTGCGCATCTGGCGCCAGGCGGCCAATTGGCGCAGTGGCGAGGCACGTTTCGATACCTGGTTGCACCGGGTGGCGCTCAATCTGTGCCACGACCGCCTGCGCCGACGCAAGGAGCGCCCATTGAATGAGGAGGTGGCGCTGGAACTGGCGGACAGCGCACCGTCCCCGGAGGAACAATTGGACAGCGCCGACCGCAGTGCGCGCATGGCGGCAGCGTTGGCCGCCTTGCCCGAGCGCCAGCGCGAAGCCATTGTGTTGCAGTATTACCAGGAGCTGTCGAACATCGACGCGGCGGCCTTGATGAATATCAGTGTCGAAGCGCTGGAGAGCCTGCTGTCGCGGGCTCGCCGCCAATTGCGCAGTCAACTTGCCGATACACCCGGGCTTGCCCGCCCAGGAAGGGGAGCATCATGACACCCGAACGATTTGTTCATTTGGCCGACGCCTACGGCGCCGATTTGCAGCGCTGGCCGGTAGCCGAACAAACATCGGCCAGGACGCTGTTGGACAGCGGCAGCGCCGTCGCCCGTGAAGCGTTGGACGCGGCGCGCTGGTTGGACACTCAACTGGACAGCCATCAACTGGCCTTTGCCGATCCAGCGTTGGCGCGGCAGATTCGCCGGTCGGCGCCGCAACCGGCGTCGCTCTGGTCGCGTTATGCCCGTTGGCTGTCGCCTGCCAGCGTCGTGGGGGTGGGCATTGCCGGAATTGTCACCGGGATGCTGGTAGCCTCCCTGAGCGTGCCGCTGCCCATGTTGTCCTCCGAAGTGCTGCCGAGTGTGTTCGATCAAGGCGATGCGCAAGTCCTCTTCACCGTCAATGCCGAGGAAGCCGAGCAATGACCGTCAGATCCCTCAAACCGTGGTTGCTTGTCTCGATACTGCTCAATGTGTTTTTGATCGGCGGCGTTGCGGGTGGTCTTTACCATTGGATGGCCCGTGTCACGCCCGCCGAAGCGGTGGTCAACCAGCATGGCTTGCGTCAGGCCATATTCAAGTTGCCACCGGAGCGGCGTAAGGAACTGCGCCAACTGCTGCGCCATAACCGCGCCGACAGCCAACCGCTGATCATGGCTGGCCGCGAGGCGCGCATGGGCGTGATCAAGCAGCTGGAGGCGCCGACGCTGGACCGCGATGCCCTCGTCACCGAATTGGCCAGGGCCCGTGAAGCCGACACATCGCTTCGCGCGCTTGTGGACGCGACATTGGCGCAATTTGCCAGCACGTTGCCCCAGGATGAGCGGCAACGACTGGTGGAAGCGTTGTATATGCGTGGGCAGGCCAAAGCCAAGGGCAAAGCCGTCGAGGCGGCAGGGAGTCAGCCGCGCTCTTGAGCATCAGTGAGGTGTACAGGTTCGTCCGGGCAGGGTTCAGGCCAGCACGATATAGTCGTTCTGCTGAATGATCGGCCGGTGCGGGCCCTGCACCAAGTGAATGTAGCGGCCGTCCGCCAGGTCAATGGGCAGGCAGTCATCGACATCAAGCACGGCGTCGGTGTGGGCCTGTGCCCATTGACGCAGCATCTGTTGTTTACCCTTGCTTTTTGCCTCCTGGCTGTTGCGGGCAACCACCAGCAGGTAGTGGTGAGCCTCGCCAAAGCTGTTGGCCTCATATCCCCCAAGGTTGATGAAGTACAGGCGAGACGCGTTGGCCTGGGGAGCCAGGTGGCTGAGTTCCACCCGCCAGCCGTCCACACCGTCAACCGCCATCCATGCATCGATGTGCAGGCCCTTGGTGCTGCCAAACCAACCGTCACGTAATTGCGGGTAGCATGCTTGCAGCGTATCGGCCGCGGTAAAGACCACATCGTGTACTTCGATTTTCGCCCGAGGGTGCTTGCCCCCGAGCATGACGACAAACAACATTGCAGACACTTCCTGGCGAATGGGCAGGAAGCAACCTTCCTTCGATTGAACCCTACTGTCCAGTTAATGCCACACTCTTTAACTGCACATTCATCAGGAGGTTGTCATGCGTACCATAGATCTGGCGGGGGTTCCCGTTCCTGTGATCGGCCAGGGGACCTGGCGCATGGGCGAAAATCCCGATCATCGGCGTGCCGAAGTCTCAGCCCTGCAATTGGGCATCGACGAGGGCATGACCCTGATCGATACCGCCGAGATGTACGGCGAGGGCGGCGCCGAAACGGTGGTGGGCGAAGCCATTCGCGGGCGTCGCGATCACGTGTTTCTGGTGAGCAAGGTCTACCCGCATAATGCCAGTACCAAGGGCGTTCCTCGTGCCTGCGAAGCCAGCCTGCAGCGCCTGGGTACGGACTACATAGACCTGTACTTGCTGCATTGGCGCGGCCAATACCCCCTTGAAGAAACGGTCGAAGCGTTCGAGCACCTGCGCGAAGCGGGCAAGATCGGCCGCTGGGGTGTCTCCAATTTCGACGTGGCGGACCTGCAGGAACTGGCATCGCCCGCCTGCGCCACCAACCAGGTGCTCTACAACATTGAAGAGCGCGGTATCGAGTTCGACCTGCTGCCCTGGTGGCAACAGCATCATTTGCCGTTGATGGCTTACTGCCCGATTGCCCAGGGTGGCGACCTGCTGGTTAGCCCGACGCTCAAGCAGATCGCCCGTCGTCATGAGGCTACGCCCGCTCAGGTCTCCCTGGCCTGGGTATTGCGCCAGGAAGGTGTGATCGCCATTCCCAAGGCGGTGACCCCAGAGCACGTGAGGCTCAATGCCGCTGCCGCCAAACTGGTGCTGGATGAGCACGACCTCGACGCCATCGACCGCGTTTTCGGCGCGCCCCAACGCAAGCACCCGTTGGCGATGGTGTAAGCGGCTGGCGGAAACGGCGTCGTCCTTGGCGCCGTTCCGTGTCAGCCCGACTTATCCGGCGACGGGACTGCGCCAGTCGTCGGAGCCGGAGGTGCCGGACACCTCATGGGTCCATACCACTTTGCGATAAGTGAAGTGCACATCCTCCAGGTGGGTGAAGTGGGCGTTGTTCGGGTCCTGGCAATTTGGCATGCGTGACTGGATGTCTACGATGGTCGCGCCCTCAAGCTCTATCGTGAAATAGTGCTCCTGGGTTCCGGCTGACGACGTGCGGAACCACTCCAGCCGACAGCTGACTTCTTCACCGCTGGTCAACGCACTGAACAGCAAGGGCGAGGACTTATCGAAGACCTTACTGATCATCAGCGGTCTATGTACCCGCTGGCCCGTTGGCTGGCCGGACTGTGGGTCACGGGGAATGATGACCTGATGGGAGAATGCCTGGACCAGAATCTGGTCTTCATGGCCCTCCTGGTAAATGTTGCCTACCGAATCCTGAGTGAATGTGCCGGCAGTCATCAAACCTTGTTTGACGCCCGTGACGGAAAGATATGCGGGTGTTGGCATGACTGGTTTCCTTGCCTGAATGAATAGGTCGTTCCTGCCGACAAGCGTGTCGGTCAGGGTAATGCCTATAACAAAAAGCGTGCCTGAAAGAGTGCGGGCCAATGCGGGCGGGGGAATGACGTAGTTGCCGGTGTGCTGTCGGAAGTTCAGCAGTGTGTTGGGTGCGTAAATGTGCAGAACATGTTGCGCACAAGTGCGCATATATCTGCCCATGATTATCATGTTGTTATCGTTGAAGGGGTATTGAAGTGCAGCTGTAAAATCCAAATAAGGTTGCGCAAATTTATGCGCATGTCCTTATTTCTAAGGGGGTTGTAGGAACTTCCTTAATTACAATTTCGATGCTTGCTGAATGTTTTTTGCGTGGCTATGGTTTGCAGGCTTCGTGATTAAGTTTACGAAGACTGAACGCCGATCTGATGCGTAAGTTAATGCGCTAAGTGGGTCTGTCCTGCCTTGAATAGTCGTGTGAAGCCACAAATGGATTACTCGGAAAAGCTGTGCGCTTATTACCTTGAACTTGCACGCACGCCCTGTTCGCAAACAAGTTTTGCCGGCAGTGATATGCGCTTCTCCAGTGAGTATGAAAGCCTGGAGGTGGAGCTGGGGAAGGCGCAATCGATTCACGGTAGCGCGCAGCCGGACTGGCAAAAGATCGTGGAGGTCAGTGAGGGCCTGTTACGCCAGCAATCGAAAGACCTGCGGGTGGCGGTGTGGCTGACCTGGGCATTGCATCAGCGCGAATCCTTCTCCGGGCTGCTGGCAGGCCTGGGGGTGATCGATCATCTCTGCGAGCATCACTGGTCTGCGGTGTACCCCGAAAAAGCGCGCACTCGCGGGGCCGCCCTCGGTTGGCTGGTGATGCGCTTGGAGCCGCTGTTCGCGCAGCACCTTTCGCTACAGCATCAGCAGCCTCTGTTTAACGCGTTACTTGGGCATTTGGTGCGCCTCGACGAACTGTGGGCCAAGTGCCTGGGTGACGACGCGCCCCTGTTGCTGCCCACACGCCGGCTCCTGGCGCAACGATTGGAGCGTGCCGCGCAAGACGATCAAGCGGCGGTGGGTGTGAGCGGTGTGATTGCCCAGGTCAAGCAAGTGACGACCCAGTTGTTGACGCCGGAGAGGGTGGTGGACAGTGAGAAGGATGCGCATCGGCTGCTGCGCGACTTGCAGGAGCAAGGCCGCCCGCTGTCAGCCTGGTGGTTGCGTCAGAACGCCACGGACCTGCGGGCGCTGCGCCTGAATCGGACGCTCGCATGGCTGCCCCTAGTCAGCTACCCGGACGCCGATGGTGAGCGAACCACTGCGTTGCGCGGCCCGGCCCCGGACAAACTCGCGCGGTATCAGGAGCGCTTCGCGCAGGGTCATTACGCCGACCTGATTGTCGAGCTCGAAACCAGCCTCGCGGTCGCCATGTTCTGGTTCGATGGGGTACGCATGGTCTGGCATTGCCTGGAAGCGCTGCAGGCCACGGAGGCCATGACCGAGCTGGAGGTGGCCTTTGCGTTGTTGCTGAAACGCCTGCCGAACCTGCCCCAGTTCCGCTTCCATGACGGTACCGCGTTTGCCGACAGCACCACCCGCGACTGGATTGCACAGCACGTCACTCCGCATTTGCGGGTTGCCGAGGCGCTTCCGGTGGCGAGCCCTGTAAATGCCGAGCCCTGGGAAGCTGCCTTATTGAATGTGGCACCCAAGCTGCGCCAGGAAGGCCTGAAGGCCGCGGTGCATGAGCTCAAGCAAGGCATGCACGCCACCCGGGGTGACCGGGCGCGTTTTTATTGGCGTCTGGCCCTGGCTCGGCTGTGTATGCAGGCAGGCAAGCATGAGCTGGCGAAGATCCAGCTCGAACACCTCGACAACGAATTGCAACGTGCGGGCCTGGACCGCTGGGAACCTGAGCTGGCCTTGCAAGTGACACAGCTGTTGCATCGCTGCTGCGACCTGTTGCCACAAAGCCATGCCGTGCGCGAGCGCAAGGAAGACACCCATCGCAGGCTGTGCTGCTCTGATCTGGAAGCGGTACTTGAATAGGCTTTCCAGCCACTTGAATAAAGGAGAAACACCATGGCCAAAGAAGGGTCGGTAGCACCCAAGGAACGTATCAATATCACCTTCAAACCCGCTGTGGGCGGGGCGCAGGAGGAGGTCGAGCTGCCGCTGAAGTTGCTGGTGCTGGGGGATTTCACCCAGCGTGAAGATGCGCGCAAGTTGGAGGATCGCAAGCCCATTGGCATCAACCAGAACACCTTTGATGACGTGCTCGCCAAGCAAGCGTTGAGCCTGACGATGAGTGTGCCCAATCGCCTCCAGGAGGGCGCTGACGTTGAAGAACTGGGGATCCGGGTGCGCATCAACTCCATGAAAGATTTCAACCCGGCCAACCTGGTTGAGCAGATTCCCGAGCTGCACAAGTTGATGGCGCTGCGTGAAGCGTTGATGGCTCTTAAAGGGCCGCTGGGCAACACCCCGAGTTTTCGCCAAGCCATCGAGCACGCGCTGGCCGATGAAGAATCCCGCGCCCGTGTATTGGCGGAGCTGGGGCTGAGCAACCAAACCGCCTGACAACTTTCAGTAAAAGGACACTGATGCCATGACTCTCCAACACCCTTCGACTGTTGCCCAAACCACTGCTGAATACAGCATCCTCGACAACATTGTCGCCCAGACCCTGCTGAGTGCGGACGACGAGGCTTATGGCATTGCCAAGCGTGGCGTATCGGCGTTCATTGCAGAACTGATCAAACCGCAGAACAGTGGCGAGCCCGTCAAGAAACGTCTGGTGGACCGGATGATTGCCGAGATCGACTTCAAGCTCGGCCAACAGATGGATGAGATCCTGCACCACCCGGATTTCCAGGCGCTGGAGGCCTCATGGAGGGGCCTGCAGCTGTTGGTCGACCGCACTAACTTCCGTGAAAACATCAAGATCGAGCTGTTGAATGTTTCCCGGCAGGATTTGTTGGATGACTTCGAAGACTCGCCGGAGGTCACGCAGTCCGGGCTGTACAAACATATCTACAGTGCTGAATACGGCCAGTTTGGTGGTGAACCTGTTGGCGCAATCGTTACCAACTACTTCCTCTCGCCCAGCGCACCGGATGTCAAACTGATGCAGTACGCCGCAAGCGTAGCCTGCATGGCCCATGCGCCTTTTATAGCTGCTGCCGGACCAGCGTTCTTCGGGCTGGAAAGTTTCACCGGTCTGCCAGATCTCAAGGACCTCAAGGACCATTTTGAGGGCCCGCAGTTTGCCAAATGGCAAAGCTTCCGCCAGAGCGAAGATTCCCGCTACGTAGCGCTGACAGTGCCGCGCTTTCTGTTGCGCACGCCTTACGACCCCACTGAATCTCCGGTCAAGACCTTTGC
Organism: Pseudomonas nabeulensis; assembly: GCF_004682045.1. Taxonomy (GTDB): domain Bacteria; phylum Pseudomonadota; class Gammaproteobacteria; order Pseudomonadales; family Pseudomonadaceae; genus Aquipseudomonas; species Aquipseudomonas nabeulensis. Next base: position 20,164 of record NZ_QUZT01000064.1, on the reverse strand, counting down.
TTACCAGGAGAACGTGGTGAGCAGCCACGAACACTACCTGTGGGGCAACACCGCCTATGCCTTTGCCACGCGCTTGACTGACAGCTTCGCGCGGTTTCGCTGGTGCCCGAACATCATTGGTCCACAAAGCGGCGGCGCGGTGGAAGATCTGCCGTTGCATCACTTCCACAGCATGGGCGAAATCGAAACCAAGATTCCCACTGAAGTATTGGTGTCCGACCGTCGCGAGTATGAGTTGGCCCAAGAGGGCTTTATCGCCCTGACGATGCGTAAAGGCAGTGACAATGCTGCGTTTTTTTCGGCCAGCTCTGTGCAGAAGCCCAAGCACTTTGGCATCAGTGCCGAGGGTAAGGCCGCTGAATTGAACTACCGGCTGGGCACGCAGTTGCCCTACATGATGGTGGTCAACCGGCTGGCTCATTACCTCAAAGTGTTGCAGCGCGAGCAGCTGGGATCGTGGAAGGAACGTACCGACCTGGAACTGGAACTCAACAAATGGATTCGCCAGTACGTCGCCGACCAGGAAAACCCCAGTGCCGAAGTGCGTGGCCGACGCCCGCTGCGGGCCGCCCGAATTGTTGTCAGTGACGTCGATGGCGAGCCAGGGTGGTACCGCATCAATCTAAGCGTACGCCCGCACTTCAAGTACATGGGGGCGGACTTCACCTTATCCCTCGTCGGCAAGCTTGATAAAGAATGAGCACCAGTCAAGTGGGCGCCCAACACTCCAGCCTGTTCGAGCGTCTTGAACGGCCGTTGGCGACGCCAGGAGGGCGGGCTGCATCCATCGCAGCTCATCTTGGCAAGATGCTCAGTACCCGTGCCGGCAGCGCGCAGACATTGCCGGACTATGGCTTGCCCGATCTCAATGACATGAGCCAAAGCTTGCACGAATCATTGAGTCAATCGCGCCTGCTGATCGAGCGCTTCATTCGGGCCTACGAGCCACGTTTAAAAGATGTGCAGGTGCGGATGTTGCCTCGGGACCAGGATCCTCTGGCCCTGGCGTTTGCCATTGAGGGCGTGTTGACGGCCGATGGGGTCGTACAGCCGGTCGTTTTCATCGCAAGGCTGGGTGATGCCGGCCGCATCGAGGTCTTGCCCGATGTCCTTTAACCGGTATTACCAAAGCGAGCTTGGCGCGCTGCGGCAGTTGGGGCGGCGCTTTTCCGAGCGCAACCCCGCGCTTGCGCCATTTCTTGCGGAGCCCGGTCAGGACCCTGACGTTGAACGGTTACTCGAGGGCTTTGCGTTTCTCACCGGTCGCCTGCGCCAGAAACTGGATGACGAGCTGCCGGAACTCACCCATTCGCTGATGCACCTGCTTTGGCCCAACTACATGCGACCGATGCCGGCGTTCAGCATGTTGCAGTTCGAACCGTTGAAGCATGCCGGGTCTGGCATAACAGTGGGGAGGGACACACCGGTCGAAAGTACAGCGATCAATGATGAGCGATGCCGTTTCCGTACCTGTTACACCACCCAGGTCTTGCCACTGCAACTGAGCGCCCTGGAGTACAGCATCCAGGGTGATCGCACGTTTTTGAGCCTGCGCTTGGAGATGAGCGACGGAGGGCGTTTCGGCGAATGCACGTTTGAGCATCTGAGGCTGCATTTGGCGGGCGACCGTTACATCAGCCAAGGGTTGTACCTGAGCTTGTTGCGCCATCTTGAGGGCATCGAACTACTGCCATTCGACCGGGATGGGCTGCCGGTCAGCGGGATCGATGGGCAGCCCTTGTCGTTGCGGCTGGAGGCAGATCAGGTGCAGCCAGTGGGTTTCTGCGAGGAGCATGCGCTGATCCCTTACCCGATGAATACGTTTCGCGGCTATCGCCTCTTGCAAGAGTACTTTGCGTTCCCCGAGAAATACCTTTTTGTCGATGTGAGGGGGTTAAGTGCCTTGCAGCGGCTGCCTGCCGAACGGCTTGAGCACGTCTGCGGTGTGACATTGCGCTTCGAGTTGCGCACGCAACGGGATGAATCCGTGCGGCCCACGCTGGACAACGTAAAGCTGTACTGCACGCCGATTGTCAATCTGTTCACGCTTGACGCGGTACCGATTCGCCTGGATGGCAAGCAGGATGAATACCTGTTGGTGCCTGGGGAATATGCGCGTGGGCATGCCTGTGTGTTTTCCGTGGACAGTGTCACGGGCTGGCGCCCCGGTGGGCTGGGGTACCGGACGTACGTGCCGTTCGAATCCTTTGAACATCAAGGCGACGCGGGGCTGTTGGCGCAGACGCCCAGCTACAGCATTCGCCAGCGCCTGTCGGCGCAACAGGACGGCCTGGAGACGTGGCTAGGGTTTGGCAATGGCCTCGGGCCCGCCTCGGAGACGCTGTCAATTGAATTGACCTGTACCAATCACAACCTGCCAGGGCAGCTGCCCCCAGGAGCGATCAATCAACCCTGCGAGCAAACACCGCAGGGGTTGTCATTTCGCAACATCAGCACACCGACCGCCAGCTTTACACCGCCCCTGGACCAGGGATTTCTCTGGCGCCTGATCAGCAACATGTCGCTCAACTACCTGTCGTTGAGCGACATCAATGCTTTGAAAGTGATCCTGGAAACCTATGACTTGCCCGGTTTTCACGACCGGCAGGCGCAAAAGGTCGGGCGACGACGGCTGGATGCATTGCTCTCGATCAGCCATGCGGGAGTTGACCGTTTATACCGCGGCCTGCCGTTTCGCGGCGTGCGTGTCGACTTGACCGTCGATAGTCAGGGCTTCCTCGGCCAGGGCGAAGTGTTTGTGTTCGCGTCTGTCCTCAATGAGTTCTTCGCGCTGTATGCCAGCCTCAACGCTTATCACGAACTACGAGTCATCAGCACACAAGGAGACGTGTATCTATGGCCACCCCGGATGGGCCAGCAGCCCCTGCTTTGACCGATTTATCCCGGGTCATTCGCGAATATTCGCTGTTTCAGGCGATTTTGCAGGTGATCAATCGTCTGCGTGAAGCCCATCCGTTTCTGGATGACGACGCGTTGTATGAACAGCTGGAATTCCAGGCCAACCCAGGTCTCGGTTTTCCAGGGCATGACATCGACCGAGTGGAGTTTTTTGTTGAACAAGACCAATGGCGCGCGCGCCTTCGCGTCAATGTGCTGGGCCTGTGTGGCGCGGGTTCTCCGTTGCCGGCGTTTTACGCCGAGCAAGCCCTCGGCGACGGTACGGGCGCAAATCCGACACGGGATTTTCTCGACCTGTTTCACCATCGCCTGCAACGGCTGATGTTGCCGATCTGGCGCAAGTACCGCTATCGCACGTGTTTCCGGTCGGGGGGCGGCGATACCTTCTCTGCGCAGATGTTTGCCTTGATCGGCTTGGGTAGCCCGCATTTGCGCGATGCGACGCAATTGGACTGCAAGCGTTTGTTGCCCTACCTGGGGCTGCTGAGTCTGCGGGCACACTCGGCGGCCTTGATCGAAACGGTGCTGCGTTACTACTTCAAGCACGACGGCTTGTTTATCGAGCAATGGGTCGAGCGCACGGTGGTCATTGCGCCCGAGCAGCGCAACCGGCTGGGGATTGTGAATAGCCAACTGAGTCATGACCAGGTGCTGGGGCATCGAGTGGCTGACCGAAGCGGCAAGTTCAGAGTGCATATACCGGGCTTGGCGTGGCAGCGGTTCCACGATTTCCTGCCGACCGGCGTGGCGTTCCAGGCGCTGTGCTCCCTGGTCCGGCTGACCGCGCGTGACCCACTGGAGTATGACGTGCGCCTGGTGTTGGCGAAGGAGGAAATCCGGCCGTTTCACATTGGCGAACACAACCACTGTCGCCTGGGGTGGACGAGTTGGCTGATGCATGAATGTGCCGATGGTGCGGTCGTTGTGGCCAGCCATGCTCAATAGGGACGAATGACGATGATGAACGTAGACCTGCAACAACTTATCCAGACATTGACCCACAGGGCTCGTCGCGACCTTGAACGCTCGGCAGAACGTTGTGTATTGCGTGGCGGGCGCGAAGTGTTGGTCGAAGATTTGCTGTTGACGCTGCTGGACTATCACGACGGCCTCCTGGCCCGGGCGGTGGCGGCTGCGGATATCGATGTCGGCGAGCTGCAAGCCGCCTTGCAACCCAAGAGTGAGGCGAGCGCGTCGCGTAACCCGGTGTTCGCCCAGGCGCTGGTGCAGTGGCTGCAACAGGCCTTGATGGTTGCCCACCTGGAACTGCGACAAACCGAGGTCGATCATGGTGCCTTATTGCTCGCGCTGTTGAGCCAGCCATCCCTTCACGCTGGCAATGGCTACCAGCGGTTGATCAGCCGATTGGATGCGCAGGCTGTACGTGAGTTTGTATTGAGTCAGGCCCCGCTAAGTGCCGAGGTGCCGAGCGGTGAATCGCTGCTGGCGCGCTTTACCCATGATCTGACACGTCAGGCCCGCGAAGGGCAGATCGACCCGGTGTTGTGCCGCGACGCCGAGATTGCCCAATTGATCGACATTCTTGTACGCCGACGCAAGAACAATCCGATTCTGGTCGGTGAAGCCGGGGTGGGTAAGACCTCGATTGTCGAGGGCTTGGCATTACGCATCGCCAGCTCACAGGTGCCGGAGTCGCTAGAGCATGTACACCTGTTGTCGCTGGACATGGGCCTGCTACAGGCTGGGGCCAGTATCAAGGGCGAGTTCGAGCGGCGGCTCAAAGGCGTGATGGATGAAGTCAATGCCTCGCCGAAGCCGGTGATCCTGTTTGTCGACGAGGCGCACACCCTGGTGGGCACGGGTGGCCAGGCGGGTGGGTCCGATGCCGCCAACTTGCTTAAACCCGCCCTGGCCCGTGGTGAGCTGCGCACCATCGCCGCCACAACCTGGTCGGAATACAAGCAGTACTTCGAAAAAGACCCGGCGCTGGCGCGGCGTTTCCAACCCGTTCGAGTGGCCGAACCCAGTGTCGAACAGGCCGTGGCGATCCTGCGCGGCCTGGCCCCGGTGTATGAAGCCAGTCACGGCGTGTACGTGCGCGACGATGCCGTGGTTGCAGCGGTGCAGATGAGCGCACGCTACCTGGCAGGGCGTCAATTGCCCGACAAGGCGGTAGACGTGCTGGACACAGCCTGTGCCCGCGCGCAGATCAGCCGTGTGACCGCACCGCGAGTCTTGCAGAACCTGTATGCCGAACAGGCCGAAGGCCTACGACAGCGGCAAGCGTTGCAGCGCGACAGGGAGGCTGGGTTGGCGGTGGACGAGCAGGCCTTGCACAGGTTGGATATGCGCCTGGAGTCCGTTGAGTGTGAGCGAAAACACCTTGAAGGTGCCTGGCTTGAGCAGCGCGGGCTCGCAGAGCAGGTGCTTGAGGCGCGTCGGCAATTGGATGACGCTCGTCTTGCAGGGCAGGGCGTCGAAGCCCTGGAACATGCCTTGGCTGTACAGCGAGGAATGTTCCTCGCTCAGCATGCAGTGCAGCCACTGGTCAGCCTTGAGGTCTGTCCCCGGCTGGTGGCAGAAATTGTCAGCGCCTGGACCGGCATTCCGGTCAAGCAACTGGCTCATGAACACAGCGAAAGCGTCATGGGTTTTGCCGATGCATTGGGTTCACGCATCCTCGGTCAAGAGCATGCTGTGCAGGCTCTTGATCGTAACCAGCGGGCGGTCGCTGCCGGGCTCAACAAGGTTGACGCACCGGTGGGTGTATTTCTACTGGTGGGCCCAAGCGGCGTGGGCAAGACCGAAACCGCATTGGCGCTGGGTGAGCTGCTGTATGGCGGTGAGCGTTTTGTCACCACGCTGAACATGTCGGAATTCCAGGAGAAACATTCGCTCTCCCGGCTGATTGGTGCGCCGCCAGGTTATATCGGCTATGGCGAAGGCGGAGTGTTGACGGAAGCCGTCCGGCAACGACCGTACTCGGTGGTGTTGCTCGACGAGATTGAAAAAGCCGACCCGGAGATGCTGAGCCTGTTCTATCAGATCTTCGACAAGGGCCTGGCCAATGATGGCGAAGGTCGGGAAATCGATTTCCGTAATACGCTGATCCTGATGACGTCCAACCTGGGCAGCCAGCAGATTGGCGAATTATGCGCAGGCGACCAGCGCCCATCTGTCCAGGCGGTACAAGAGGCGATCAACCCGTTTCTGCGCGCCCATTTCAAACCGGCATTGCTGGCACGGATGCAAGTGGTGCCGTACTACCCGATCACGGGCGAAACGTTGTACGCGCTGGTCACGCTCAAGCTTGAGCGTTTTGGGCATCGCTTGCGGCGGCGCAATGTGGTGTTCAGTTATACGCCCGAGTTGGCCACGCAGATGGCCGAGCAATGTGCCCATGGCGACAGCGGTGCACGCTACGTCGATCAATGGATCGAGAGGTGTCTGCTGCCACCCGTGGTCGACCGCTTGCTCAAGGCGATGGCCGTCGGCGAGACCTTGGCCTACGCGCATGCCTACCTTGACGTTGATGGGCAGCCCGTCTGTGAGTGTCGCCCATGACAGAGCCCCGGTTTACCCACTTGCCTGACGCACCGATGTGCGCCGAGACGTTGCTCGGCTGGATCATTCGCCTTGGCCTTGATGACGATGCGGTCACCGTGGCTCAACGGTGCACAACGGCAGCAGCCCAGCTTAGCCAGTGCGAACTCAGTCAGCTGTATTGGCGTGATGAGAATAGCGGACGACTTGAACTGATCGCCCAGTATTTACCGGGGGCGGCGTTGCCCGGAGGGGGACTTTCCGGCGCCGATTTTCAACACGAACAGTTGCTGCATTTTGTTATCAGCCATAACCGTGCGTTGAGCCTGGACAATGTGGCAAACAGCGTTTACGAGCGCGAGTTCTTGCCTGTGACGAATCTGCCTTGGCATTCGCTGGTGTGCGTGCCGTTGATCAGCCGGCACATGACCATTGCCGGTGTGTTGCTCTGTGCCAGTCAGCGCTTGAGGCCGTTGCTGGGCTGGGAGTCTTCATTGGCGCAATTGGGCAGTTTTGCCTTGAATCAACGGGCGCTGATACGGAGCACCTGTTCTATGCCATCGAGCGCCCCGGCGAAGCGCGATGACTCTGTCACCCGCAAGAAGGTTGGGCTGGTCGGTAACAGTGTGGCCATGGATGCAACCTGCCGGCTGATCGAAAAGGTGAAGAACACCACCTACACGGTGCTGCTGCGCGGCGAGACCGGTACAGGCAAAGAAGTCGTGGCGCGTGCCATCCACTTTTCCGGCCCGCGCAGCGGCAAAGCCTTCGTGGTGCAGAATTGTGCGGCGTTTCCGGAAGGGCTGCTGGAAAGTGAACTGTTCGGCTACCGCAAAGGGGCCTTCACTGGTGCTGAACGTCACCATGCCGGGTTATTCGATGCAGCACATGGCGGCACGTTGCTGCTCGACGAAATTGGCGATATGCCCTTGTCGTTGCAAGCCAAGTTGTTGCGCGTGTTGCAAGAAGGCGAGGTGCGTCCGCTAGGGGCGAGTGCGGCCCACAAAGTTGATGTGCGGATTATTGCTGCGACCCATCGAGACCTGAGCGCGATGGTCGCCCAGGGCCGCTTTCGTGAAGACTTGTATTACCGCCTGGCGCAATTTCCCATCGAGTTACCTGCCCTGCGGGAACGGGAAGGGGACGTGTTGCTGTTGGCGCGGGACTTTGCCACGCAGGCGTGTGCCGCCCTGAATCGAGGGGCTGTGGAATGGTCAAGCGCCGCCCTTGACCAACTGTCGAGCTACGGTTTTCCCGGCAACGTCCGGGAGCTCAAATGCCTGGTGGAACGTGCCGTGCTGCTGTGTGACGACAACGTAATTCTTCCGGCGCACCTGCCCTTGTCACCCGTCCCCGACGCCACAGAAGTGGATGCAACGTTGCGTCAACGCCTGGAGCGGGTGGAGCGGGTATTTCTGATCGACTGCCTGCACAAGAACCGCGGTAATCGGACCCGTACCGCGCGCGAGCTGGGTGTGGCCCGTCGCACGCTGCTCTACCGTCTTGCGCGCTTGAAAATCCCCGCTGGCAATGCCCTAGAGGAAGGCTGAATGGCCACGTGCGGGCGCTTTATTTTCCTGGGAGATACCTGATGGTTTTTCGTCCGTGGCAAGCCCTGGTGCTTGCCCTGTGTTTGCTCGGTGGTTGTACCGCCAATTATGTCTTTGATGATGCCGATTACCGCCCGCTGGGAGATCCCCTGTCGAGCCGTCGCGGGCAGTGACCAACGGAGCCTTGTTATGCAGTTAGTGTTTGAGGTGTGTGATACCGGACTGGGTGAGTCTCGCGCCTGCAAGACGTTTGATAGCGTCGGTGGCGTGATCGGTCGCGGTGCGGCATGTGACTGGGTCATCGCCGACCCGCTTCGCTTGATGTCCAGTCATCACGGCTTAGTCAGTTATCGTGATGGCCAGTACTACTTGGCCGATATCAGCAGCAACGGAATCGGTGTATCGGGCAGTCCCGAGCGACTGCGCAAGGGGCTGGCGAGGCAGATCCGCGACGGTGATATTTATGTGCTGGGATCGGTGAGCATTCGAGCTCGCTTGAAGGGGCAGGATCGGCAAACGGTCTTCCTTGATCCCCTGATTCCCGACGATAGCTTCCTGGGCCTTGATCCTGTGCATGCTCTGGATAACGCGCAACGACGCAGTGAGTCATGCGTCGAACTGGCAGCGCTCAATAGTCGCGTGCAAGGAACGAGTCAGCCGATAGATCACGGTGCGGCCGAGCGGGATCATTGGATCGTGCCGCAGTGGGCTGAGCCCGTTCAAACAGTCAGGACACCTGCGCCTGAGAAGGTCTCGCCTGCCACAGACGAGCAGTTCTGGTTGCAGTTCGGGGAGGCGCTGGGGGTTTCCCTGGAGGCCCTCGACACGCTCGGTCGCGAGAGGCTGGCGGTCAAGGTCGCAGGCCTGCTGAGGCAAGCAATCGACGGCCTGCAGCAAGGTTTGCGCACCCGCGACGAATTGAACAGTGAGTTGAGCCTGGGCTGTGCGTCCACGACGGCGAAAGAGCATAACGCGTTGAGCAATTGGGCCGACGGCCAGTCAGCCCTGGCGGCACTGTTGGGGGGCGACGAAGCTCAGCCGTTGTCTGCCGAGTTGGCAATTGCCCACGCCTGCCGGGACTTGCAAGTTCACCAATTGGCTCTGGTTGTGGCGAGCCGGGCGGTGGTACGAAGCGCGCTGGCAGGGTTTGCGCCCGATCATCTGTTGCTGTGTTTCGAGCGAGACGGCAAGCCCTCCAGGTTCTCCACCGACGGCACCCGTTGGCGGGCGTATCAACGCCATTATCAGCAACTGGTCGACAGGAACCGCATGGCGGATCGGTTGATTCGAGAAGATTTTTCCCACGCGTACCAGGAGCAAGTGCGCCTGGTCTGCACCCTGCATGCCACCTGCTCTGGATGACGTTCATGCCTCGATCCTGTGTGACCGCGATGCTGATCATGCTGGCCCTGTTGGCCGGCTGCAGCAGCGTTTCGCCTTTCTCCACCTTGACCAAGCTGGACCTGACATTGACCGCCAGCGATGAGGTCAACCCCGACGGGCATGGTCGTCCGTCCCCCGTGGTGGTGCAGTTGCTTGAGTTGCGACACCCCGTGGCTTTTGAAAATGCCGACTTCTTCAGCCTTTACGGTCGTGGCGAACACGCCTTGCCCAAGGACTGGGTGGCCGACGAAGAGTTGGAGCTGCGCCCCGGCGAGCAACTGAAGCTCAAGCTCAATATCGCGCCGCAGAGCCGGTACGTAGGGGTGTTGGCGGCCTATCGCGACCTGCCTCATGTGCAATGGCGAGTGGTGCTGCCGGTGCCCCATCGGCAATTGACGCGTGCCGAACTGGTACTGGACCACACCGGTATCCGCGTTAACCAACCCCGTGCCAGCGCAGCGGAGGATTGAGATGCATACCTACAAAGTCATCTGGCAGGAAGGCATGCTGCTGCGGCCACAGCATTTGCAACAAAGCGACCGCTACTACCATCAGCAGCTCAACCGTACGCGTTTACTGAGCAGGGATGCCTGGGGCTTCCTGACCCTGGACGTCGACGTGCAGTACCTCAACCTCGGCAAGATCGTCGTTAATCAGGCCAGTGGTGTGTTGCCGGACGGCAGCCTGTTCGAGTTAAGCGGTGCGATGGCACCGCTGGTGCTGCAAGTGCCTGCCAACGTTGGCAGGCAGCCGGTCTACCTGGCGCTACCCCTGGCGATCGGCAACCAGATTGAAACGCGCGCACAAGCACACAGCGACGTACTGGCGCGTTATGTCGTCTGCCCGACTGACGTCGGTGACTCCAACACGGGGGCGGATTCACGCTGCCAGATCAATTGCGCGCGTCCGGATCTACACCTGCTGTTGGGTGAGCAAGCCAACGATGCGCTGTATGTGAAATTACAAGTCACCCAGATCATGGACTCGACCAACGATGGGGGCGTGAAGCTGGACGCGGATTTTGTCCCGACATTCATTTACCTGCAGGAGACCGGTTACCTGCGTTCGTGTATCAAGGAGGTGATCAGCCTGCTCGCTACCCGGGGCGATGCAATCGCTGCACGGGTCCAGGGCAATGACACCTCCGCGGGAGCGCAGATCGGCGACTTCCTGATGTTGCAACTGATCAATCGTACAGAGTTGGTGTTGCGACATTACCTAAGCCAGCCTCAGGTGCGTCCCGAGGCCGTGTTTCAGGCGCTGTTGTCACTGATCGGTGAGTTGTCCACGTTCGCCATCGATAGCAAGCGCGCACACGTGGACGTGGATTATCAGCACCGTGACCAGGGCGCAAGCTTTCGTGGCCTGATGGAGCGCATTCGCATGCTGTTGTCGCGGGTTCTGGAGCAACACGCCATCGAGCTTGTGTTGCAGCCGCGTCAGTATGGGGTGCTGGTCTGCCCGACGAGTGAACACAAATTGCTCGGCTGTGCGACGTTCATCCTGGCTGCCAGCGCCCAGTGCGACTCGGAGGAACTGCGCCACCGCCTGCCGGCGCACCTCAAGATCGGGCCGGTGGAGCGCATTCGAGAACTGGTCAACCTGCAGTTGGCTGGCATCAAGCTGCAGCCTCTACCAGTGGCGCCGCGCCAGATTCCGCTCCACGCCGGCAAAACCTATTTCATGCTTGAACTCAGCGCCCGCGACATCAGCCAGCTGGAGCAATCCGGCGGTTTCGCTTTTCACGCGAGCGGTGAGTTTGCCGAGCTGGAACTCAACTTCTGGGCTATCAGGAACTGAACGCCATGACCATGGACAGTGAATACCCACAGGACGAAAAGACCGTGCTGCTCGACCATGAAGGGCGCGGTCCCGCCCAGGGCGCAGTGACGGATTGTCCGTCGCCACCGCGTTTCGAGCAATTGGAAGACCGGATGATCTACACCGCACGCTTGCAGGGTGCAATGAGCTTCAACCTGGGACCTAACGCACTGGTGGATGCAGCCTGGGAACTGTTGTCCCACGTGGCCCAGCTCAAGCACAGCGCGGGTCGGGAGACGCTGCAAGCGCTCAATGATCGATTGTCATCGGCGATCACCGCATTTGAAGCCCATGCCCTGCATCTTGAGGTGGACAGCAGTCAGGTGATGTCGGCGCGTTACGTACTGTGCAGCGCCATTGACGAAGCGGTCACCACGACCTCCTGGGGCAGTCGCAGCGACTGGTCCAGGACAAGCCTGTTGAGCCGCTTTCACAACGAAACCTTCGGCGGTGAAAAGTTTTTCCAGTTGCTGGAGCGTTTATCCCGCGACCCCGTCAAGCACCTGTCGATGCTGGAGCTGATGTACCTGTGCCTGTCGATGGGATTCGAAGGTAAATACCGGGTGATGGAGCGGGGCGGGGTGCAGCTTGAAACGGTACGTGACGCGTTGTACCGGCAGATCCGGCATGTCCGCGGGGATAACCTTGCGGTCACTATGCCGCCGGCGTCGAGTCCCGCGCGGCCTTCACGCTTGCGGGTGATTTCCGCGACCCGGGTCTGCGTCCTGGGGTTGGTCTGCTTGACGATGATCTACTCAGGACTTGCCTGGGTGTTGGGTAACGAGCGTAGGGCGGCGCTGCACGCTTTTCAAACCTTGGCACCGGAGCCTGTTCGGTCGCCTCTGCACCCGTGGGAGCGATGAATGAAGGCCTTTTTCAAGAGCGTCGGCGCGGTGCTGTGCAAGCCCTGGGTATGGAGCCTTTTACTGGTGTTGGCCGGTGCGGCGCTTGTGTGGTTCTACGGGCCGTTGCTGGCGGTGGATGAGCATCGGTTTTGGCAGGGGGCACCGGAGCGCTTGGTGACGATCAGCGGCCTGTTTCTGATGTGGGGGCTGGCGATGGTGATCGTGAATGGGGGGCGTGTCGCGCGGCTCAATCAACCAGAAAACCAGGCACGCCTGCAACATCAAGGCTTCGTGGAGGATGAACGCAAGCAGGTGCGCGGGCGCTTCAGGGAAGCGCTGCAAACATTGAAAAGCACCCGGCGTTATGGCGACCACAGCGAACGCTGGCGCAATGAATTGCCGTGGTACCTGGTGATCGGCCAGCAGGGCAGTGGCAAGACTCAGCTGTTGGCTGCAGGTGGGTTACCGTTCCCGCTGGATCGAAGCGACGCGCAGCCATCCGGCGCAACGTCATACTGTGACTGGTATTTCGCTGACGAGGCGGTTGTGGTCGAGACGGCAGGGCGATACCTGGAACAACCCGATAGCGCCGTGGACGCAGCAGGTTGGTCGACGTTGCTGGGCCTGCTCAAGTCGAGGCGGCGAACGCGCCCGCTCAACGGCGTCGTCGTGACGTTATCGATAGATGCGCTCATGAGCATGAATGAGCATGACCTGGTCTTGCATGCGCGTCACGTCCATAACCGCTTGCAGGATATCCAGCAGACGCTGCATGCCGACGTACCGGTCTACCTCGTACTGACTCAGGCTGACCGATTGAAGGGGTTTACCGAGTTCTTCGATGGACCCCAGGTCGACAGTGCGCAAGCGGTGTTGGGTGAGTCTCTGGTGACGGGCAAGCGCGGGATCGAGATCAGCCATGTGCGCGCCGCGTTCGAGGCCCTGCTGCAACGATTGGGTGCAGAGCTGATTCAGCGTTTGCACCAGGAGCGAAATGTCGAACGTCGCGGCCAGATGCTTGAATTACCCCGCCAGGTCGCACACATCGGTGAAAACCTGTGCCTGTATGTAGAGTCCGCCTTTTCCGCGCACCGCTATCAGCGGATCAATGGCTTGCGCGGTTTCTATCTGACGTGTGCGGCGGACGGAGGGCGGCGTGCGCATTTTGTTCAGGGGTTGTTTAGCCGCGTCGTGTTTCCCGAGGCGGAGCTTGCAGGGCTGCATACGCCACAACTGCGGCGTATCCGACGTCATCAAGGACTGTTGCTGACAACGATGCTGCTGGTCATCGGGGCGATGGGCACGCTGTGGGCGCACAGCTATACGGTCAACCATCAGCGGCTGGAGCAACTGGCCGAGCTGGCCAAGCCTCTGCCGCCTGGCCTGCCAGGCTCGGACGAGGTGCTGGCGTTATTGCCACTGTTGGACCGGCGGCTCGCCGCAACGCGAGTGTTCCCGGCGCAGGCGGACGCCCGCTGGGTGGAACGAGCGGGCCTCTACCAGGGAGAGCTGAGCCGCCCGTTGTTGACTGGTGCGTATGAAGACGTGTTGCACCGCCAGTTGTTGGGTCAGGTGGCAACGCTGCTCGAAGAACAGGTGCGTGCCAGCCTTGGCGACCGTGATCGGCTGCTGGAAACCCTGCGTGCGTACTTGATGCTCAACCTGCCTGACCGCCGGGAAAGTACCTGGCTGGCCCAGCAGTTGGCGGGGCATTGGTCTGCGCGGTACACCGGCTTGCCGCAGGTGCAGAAGCGGTTGAATGAGCATTTTGTGCGTCTGCTTGAACGGCCGTTCGTGGCAACGCTGAATGACGACCTGGTTGCCCAGGCCCGGCTTGAGTTGCGCGGTGAGCCGCTGGCAGGTGTGGTTTACCGCACGTTGCGCGAACAAGCCCAAGGCCTTGAGCCTTTGCGTCTGGCCGAGGGACGCGCATTCTCCGGCGCCGAGCCGCCTATTCCCGGGTTCTACACCAAGAGGTATGTGCAGTATTTCGAAAAGCAGGGGGCCCGACTGGTCAACGCCATTGCCCAGGATAACTGGGTACTGGGGCAGGCCGCCGATCTGAGCGACATGGACCTACGCCAGCTGATGCTGGAATTGGAGCAACGCTATTTCAGTGAATACGCCGATGCCTGGAGCCAGGCCCTCGGCCAGGTCCACCTGCAGGAAAACGACAGCTTGAGCCTGAGTGCCGATAGGCTTGCCAGCTTGACGTCCGCCCAGTCCGGGCTGGTCCAGCTGTTGCAGCAGGTGCGCGAAAATACCCGCTTGCTCACGACCCGGGATCGCCTTGATGCATTGGATCAGGCGGTGGGTGAAAAGAGCGCAGCGTTATCCAGTCTGATACTCGAAAAACTGCCAGGGCCGGTGCCATCGGATTCCGCAAGGCGCGCATTGCAGCGTCGCTTCGAACCGCTGCACCAGTTGCTTGACGATCAGCAGAACCCAGGCGTCGAACTGACTCAGGCGTTACGCCAGCTCGATGAATTGCACCTGCAATTGGCTGCATTGAATCGTGAGAGTTCGCCTGAGCAAGCGGCCTTCAAGATGGTCAAGTCACGTATGGACGGGCAGCAGCCGTTGCTCGGCAATCTGCGTGATACCGCTACGCGCTTGCCATTTCCGCTCAACGGGTGGCTCGAAAGTATTGCAGACGACAGTTGGCGCCTCTTGCTGGACGACGCCTATGGCTATGTGAACCAGCGTTACCAAAGCGAGGTGCATGGCTTTTATGCCAAGGCGATCCATCGACGGTATCCGTTCAATGCTCATGCGGGCAGTGACGTTGCCTTGGGTGATTTCCAGGAATTCTTCAAAGGCCGGGGCGTGATGGCGCGCTTTTATGAGGGCTATCTACGCTCATTCATCAGCGTCGAAGGCGGACGTTATCGTTTGCGCGGCCTGGATGGGCGCAGCCTCCCAATGTCGCGCTCGCTGCTGGACCAGTTGGGCAAGGCCCAGGTAATTCGCCAGGGTTTTTTCAGTGAGGAGCAGGGCGACTGGGCGGTGCGCTTCACCCTCGCACCCTACAGCCTGGACCAGGCGGCGAGCCGGGCGACACTGAGGATTGGCGATCAACAGCTTGAGTACCGTCACGGGCCCGTCGTCCCCATGACCTTCAACTGGCCACGGGAGGCCGGCGATGATCGCAGCAGCCTGGTGTTGGAGCGCAGCGCAGAACGTCCATTGGGGATCGAGAAAAATAATGGGGCATGGTCATGGTTCCGTTTGTTGGACCTGATGCACAGCGAACCGGCCAGCGGCCGTGACGCGCACATCATCAAGGCCGATCTTGCCGGGCTGCGGGCCAACTACCTGCTGACCAGCCAGCGCAATCCCAGTCCGTTCAACGTGGCGGCCTGGCGCTCGTTCCGCTTGCCGGAGCAGTTGTGATCACGCCGGTGTGGCGTAGCGCCGGGCGCACCGTACGGGGCAAGACGCGTACGCGCAACGAGGATGCCTTTCTTGATTGCCCGCAACGTGGTTGCTGGGCCGTCGCGGATGGCATGGGTGGCCATCAGGCCGGGGATCTAGCCAGTCAGTGGGTGGTCAACGACTTGGCAGCGTTGCCAATGCTGGGTTGCTTCGAGCAGCGCATCGACAGTGTCCTGCGTTGTCTGCGCGCGCTCGACAGCCGTCTGGGGCATACCGCAGTGCAACCGGGCGAGGGCCGGACAGGCATCATGGGCAGTACCGTGGTTGCGCTGTTGCTTCAGGGCAATCGTGCGGCCTGTATCTGGGCGGGAGACAGCCGGTGCTACCTGTGGCGAGGGACGCGTTTGTACCAACTGTCACGGGACCACTCGCTGCTGCAACAATTGATGGACAAGCAGCACCTGAGCCTGGAACAGGCCAGGGCCCACCCAGACGCCCGAGCATTGACCCGTGCGATTGGCGCGCAACAGCCGTTGAGCCTTGAGGTGTTGGAACTCAGCGTCCGTCCCGGTGATGTGTTCTTGTTGTGCAGCGACGGTTTGTACCAGGGCCTCAGTCATGGGCAGTTAGGGCAGGCCATGGCCGAGAGGACGCCGAGTCAGGTGGTGGAGCGATTGATTCGCGAGGTATTGCGTGGGCCGGCGCAGGATGACCTGACCGCTGTAGTGGTACGGCCATGAGCGCGGCCGCCGCTATACCGAAGTTGCTTGCCGGGCGGTATCAGCTTGAGCGGGTATTGGGCACGGGGGGCATGGGTGTGGTGTATCGCGCCCGCGACCTGTTGCATGAAGCCTTGGGTGACCCTTGTTCCTACGTCGCGCTGAAACTGTTGGGCGAGGCGTTCGTTGACTCCCCCGATGCCCACGTTTTGCTGTACAGCGAATTTGCCCTGACCCGCAGCCTGCGGCATGAGCATGTGGTACGCCTGTATGCTTTCGAAGTCGACACCGCCCAGCAAAAGGCATTCTTCACCATGGAGTGGATGCAGGGTATGACCCTGGACCGGTTACTCCTGGAGTGCCCCCAAGGTCTACCGTGGCCGGAGCTGCGTCCCATCGCCCGCCAACTGCTGGATGCGTTGGGCTATTGCCATCAACAAGGGGTCCTGCACGGTGATGTAAAACCGGCCAATATCATGCTGGGAGAGCAAGGGTTGCGTTTGTTCGATTTTGGCCTGGGGCACGCCGAGGCGCGAAGCACAGCGGGGCTTGCGGGCCTGGACCGCAATCGCTTGAATGCCTGGACACCGACGTATGCGGCCCCGGAGCTGTTGGCCGGAGGGAGCTTGACCACGCGCACTGATCTGTATGGCGCGGCGTGCGTACTGTACGAACTGGCGCAAGGAAAACGTCCCGCCGAGCACGAGCCTGATCAGTCGTTGCCGTGCCCTCGACAGTGGCCTCGGCAGTGTTGGCCTGCACTACGCGCTGCCTTGGCCGCCGACCCAGAGCGTCGCAGCCTGTGCGTCGAGGAGTTGCGTGAAGCGCTGGGTGGGCGAGCGCGCCGGTGGTTCCTGTAGTTCGGCGTCAGCGGGGCAAGTCGTGAATCTGGCAATACTCGACCCAACTCAGGCCCGCCATCTGGGCGACCTCCTTGTGCACTTCAAGACGCTGGGCTTCGAAGTCTTCAATAGAGTCGGTGGTCAGCTTGAGGGTCAGTTCCCAGGCAAACAAGCCTTGGCGCTCGGCCTCCGCCTCAAAGGCCTCGTGCAAGCGCTCGGCGCGGTATTGGGCCTGGGTTTCGCCCTTGGCCTGGGCGGCCAGTGGGTTCAAGCTGTCGAGTTCCGTGACCACCTCGGGGTGTTCGCTCAGGAATCGATCCAGCGCGAGTTGGTGGTTTTCACCAGGCTGGGACAAGGGTTGGCTCCTGGTCGAGTGGTGTCAGGCCCTGGACGCTGGAACGCTGCGTGCGGCACGGCGACGGGCGGATTTACGCAGTCGACGGTTGACCCACGCGCGTATCGGCGTGAGCAAAAAGAATAGCAGGTAAGCAATCAGTACCAGGGGGAGGTCCAGTGAACGTTCGCTGAACGCATCGGACGTCCGTTCGATCACGCCCTTGCTGAGCAGCAGAAGCGTTACACCGAAACACCACAGCAATACATTGAACAACAGCGGGTGCACGTACGTTGAAAGCTTGTCTTGCATGGTAAAAATCTCCCTGTCACCTGCTGCCTGCACAGGCGACCTTCCTTGAGCGATTAAGCCTCTGATTGAACGCACCGTCGGTGCGTAAAAAGACACAGAAGTTACATATTGAAGCAGATTTGAGGACTGACCCAAGCCAAAAATTCAAATAATCGGAAATTCTTTAGGGATATTCGGCGTACGCCGTTGAAAAATACTGTGGTAGATGGCAAAAGGCTTTCACTCATCGTGGCAGGACGTGTAGCGTTAGCCCCAGTGTTTCCGGCCCTGTCTTTCAGGGTTTGGGGTGATGGGCAGAGGGATGGGTCATGACGCAAACGCTGTTCAAACTTTTCTTCACCCAACGTCTGGCCGCCCTGGCCAGTACCGAGTCATTGCGTGCGATCCGCGAAGGGTTGCTGTGGATCCTGCCATGCCTGCTGGTGTCGGCTGGCTTTCTGATTCTCTCCGAATGTGCTCGGGTGCTGGGTTTCGACCCGCAGGTGGTGAGCTTTTTTTCGGGGTTGCACAACCAGATCAGCTCGGTGATTCCGCTGTTGGTGGCGGCTTCCATTGGTTACATGCTCGCGATCCAGCACCGCCTGCCGCAGTTGCCGGTGGCATTCCTGTGCCTGGCCCATGTGGTGGTGGCGACGTTTATCCTGCGCGAATACCCCAGGGCGTCGGCCACCTTTGTACTGTTTATTGCGATTGCCTCACCCTTGTTGAACGTACCGGCCATCGCCTGGCTGCACCGCTATCGCTGGACGCGGCTGGTCAATGAGGACCTGGTGGGGCATAACCTCAGGGGCGCCATCAATATGGTGTTACCGGGGGCCATCACCGCCCTGGCATTGGTGCTGGTGCTGTCCGCGCTGTTGCAGGTGCCTTATGTGGCACAGCTTCAAGGGCCTCAGGTACTCGATGCGCTGGAAACACCCTACGGCAGCGGTCTGTTTGTCACGTTGATGAACTCGCTGCTTTGGTTTTTCGGCATCCATGGTGTCTATGCCATGCAGCCCCTGTTCGATGTGCTGGACCAGGCAGTGGTGTTGAACAGTGCCGCGTTGGCCGCCGGTGAGCCGATCAAATACGTGTTGAACAGCGGTTTGCTGGGCAGCTTTGCGTTTATCGGCGGTTCGGGCGGCGCGCTGTGCCTGCTGGTGGCGATCCTGCTGTTCTCCAAAAGCCGCTCCATGCGCCTGTTAGCGATGGCCAGCCTGCCTCTTTCCCTATTCAACGTCAGTGAGGTGCTGTTGTTTGGCTTGCCGATCATCCTCAACCCGCGCCTGTTCATCCCCTTTCTGATAGTGCCGGCCTTGAACACCCTGGTGGCGTTGACGGTGGTCCAGTTGGGTTGGGTGTCCCCGGCGGTCGCCAGCGTGCCCTTCACCGCGCCGGTGTTACTCAATGCCTACCTGAGTACTCACGGCGATATTGCGGCAGTGGCCTTGCAGATCGCTCTGCTGTGCCTGGGGACGTTGGTGTACGCGCCGTATGTGCGGGCGATCCACCGCCAGCCGGCCGAAGGTGGCACGGTGTACCTCAAGTCCCTGGACATGACCTTTCGTGGTCTCGAAGAAAAGGGCCGGCTGCGTGAACCCGATCCGGTGCTGGCGTCCCACACGTCCTCGGCGCGTCAGGCCAGCGAACTGAGCCGTATCCAGCAAATCAGTGACTATGAGTTCTACCTGGAATTCCAGCCGCAAGTCTCGACCCGCACCGGCCTGTGCACGGGGTGCGAAGCCTTGATGCGCGCCCGTGACGCCCAGGGCGTCGTACATTCGCCGTGGGAGTTCCTGCAATGGCTGGCCCAGGCACGGCTGATGCCGGATGTAGACGTGTGGGTGGCTTCACAGGCCGTTCGCCAGTACCAGAAATGGCAGAAGCTTGGCTTTGCGTTGCCGATGACCATCAATATTTCCAGCGCCACCCTGACCGATGCTGCCTATGGTGAACGGCTGGTGGAAATTCTGGCCCAGGCCCATGGGCAGGTGTCGGTGGAAATCACCGAAGATGCGTTGGTCGGTGATATCCACGCCACGCGCCAGACCATCCAGAAGCTGCAAGCCATGGGGGCCAAAGTGTATATCGATGACTTCGGCACCGGTTTTTCGGCGTTGAGCTACCTGCACCAGTTTCCGGTGGATTTCATCAAGATTGATCGCAGCTTTGTGGTGGCCCAACACGACCCGAAGGGCGCGCAGGTATTGACCGGTATGCTGCGTTTTTGTGAGGCGCTCAACCTGGGGGTGGTGGTGGAAGGGGTGGAGACGGCCGAGCAGTTGGCTTTCCTGAAAACCGGCGCCGAGTTGTTTATCCAGGGTTGGTATTTCAGCAAGGCACTGCCGGGTGATCAGTTGGAAGGGTTTGTTCGCGAGCGGGCGGCGCTGGCTGACGCTTAGACATGTAGAGGATCAAAATGTGGGAGGGGGCTTGCCCCCGATGGCGGTGTGTCAGGCGAGCAGGTCTGACCGAATGTACACTGCTCCAATGTGGGAGAGGCGGTGCGACGATTCGACTTGCCCCCGATAGCGGTCTGTCGGTGTACATATCCGTTATTTAGGTAACGGCGACTTAG
>NZ_QUZT01000063.1 GCF_004682045.1 Pseudomonas nabeulensis | reverse complement strand
GAAAGCCGCTCATCTGGTGTTTCCTTAAATGACAGGCATTAGGGCAAGCCCCCTCCCACATTTGATCTGATTGAACATTTGGATTTGTGTTGGGCATAAAAAAGGCGGCTACCTTCAACAGGTAACCGCCTTCGTTTTGCCGCCAGTAAAGCTTAATCCGGCAGTTTAAACGCCATCACGTAGTCGCCCTGCTTGGTGCCCAGGGAGCCGTGACCGCCGGCCATGACCAGCACGTATTGCTTGCCGTCTTTACCGGTGTAGGTCATCGGGGTGGTTTGCGCGCCGGCTGGCAGACGGCCTTCCCACAGTTGCTTGCCGTTTTTCACGTCATAGGCACGCAGGTACTGGTCCAGGGTGCCACTGAGGAACGCGACGCCACCGGCGGTGGTGAATGTGCCGCCCAGGCTAGGCACGCCCATGGTCAGTGGGATTGGAACCGGTGAGCTGTCGCGCACGGTGCCGTTCTTGTGCATCCAGATGGTTTTGTGGGTGGTCAGGTCGACCGCCGCCACATAACCCCAGGCCGGTGCCTGGCACGGCAGGCCCATTGGCGACAGCAGCGCTTCGAGGATCACGCCGTACGGCGCGCCTTTGTTCGGCTGCACGCCTTCGGTTTCGCTGACACGTGGGCCTTGCTTGGCGATGTCGGCCGCCGGGATCAACTTGGACTTGAACGCCATGTAGCTCGGGTTCACGAAGGCGATCTGACGCACTGGGTCAACGGAGATGCCGCCCCAGTCGAACACGCCGAAGTTGCCTGGGTAAACGATCGAACCTTGCAGCGATGGCGGGGTGAACGCGCCGTCATAACGCATCGACTTGAAGTCGATCCGGCAGATCAGTTGGTCGAACGGGGTCACGCCCCACATGTCGCGTTCTTTCAACGGCGGCGGCATGAAGTTCAGGTCGGACTTCGGTTGAGTCGGCGAGGTGTGATCACCGGCCACTGCGCCTTGCGGAACAGGGACTTCGTTGATCGGCACTACGGGCTGACCATTGGTGCGGTCCAGAACGTAGATGCTGCCTTGCTTGGTCGATGCCATCACCGCTTGCTTGACGCCGTCAGCGGTCTTGATGTCGATCAGGGTTGGCTGGCCGCCGACGTCCATGTCCCACAGGTCGTGGTGAGTGAACTGGAAGGTCCATTTCACGTGGCCGCTGTCGATGTCCAGGGCGGTCAGGCCGGCGCTGTATTTTTCCGAGTCTTCGGTACGGTCGCCGCCGTATTGGTCGGGCATCTGGTTGCCCATCGGCAGGTACAGGGTGCCGAGTTTTTCATCCACGGCGAACATGGACCACATGTTCGGCGAGTTGCGGGTGTAGGTCTTGCCCTCGGCCAACGGGGTGGTGTCGTCCGGGTTGCCGCTGTCCCAGTTCCACACCAGCTTGCCGGTGTGCACGTCGAACGCACGGATCACGCCGCTAGGCTCGTCGGTGGAAACGTTGTCGGTCACGTGACCGCCGATCACGACCAGGTTCTTGGTCACGGCCGGTGGCGAAGTGGAGTAGTAACCGCCTGGGGCGAAGCTGCCGATATTGGCACGCAGGTCGACCTGGCCTTTGTCACCGAAGTCTTCGCACATCTTGCCGGTGTCGGCGTTCAGGGCGATCAGACGGGTGTCGGCAGTCGGTACGAAGATGCGTTTCGGGCAGGCAGTCGGCGCGGCAGCCGGGCTGGCGCTGCCGGTTGGGCTCTGCTCGGAGGCGTATACAGCGTCATCGTGATACGACACGCCACGGCAGGTCATGTGCGCCCAACCCTTGAAGTTTTCAGCGCCTTGGCTGCTGATCTTCGGATCGAAACGCCAGATTTCCTTGCCGGTGTCCGGGTCCAGGGCAATCACTTGGCTGTGCGGGGTGCACACGTAGAGCATGCCGTTGACTTTCAACGGGGTGTTTTCTGCGGTGGTCTCGCCTGGATCATTCGGGCCAGGGATATCGCCGGTGCGGAAGGTCCAGGCTGGCACCAACTTGCCGACGTTTTCCGGGGTGATCTGCGCCAGGGGCGAGTAGCGATCACCGTGGGCCGAGCGGCCATACGAGTTCCAGTCGCCATCGGCCTGGGACGGTGCAACGCTGGCCATGCCAGGTACGGCGTCGCGGTCCAGTTGGCCGGTCTTGACCATTTCACCGGGGTTGGTGAATTGGCTGGCCAGCGCGGTCGCGCCGGCCAATACCACGGCCACGCTCAGCGCGCCGGTGCCCAGTGGCGCAGGTTGGGTGCGCAGCAACGGACGGCGGAACCACGGGAGCAACATGACGATGCCCAGGGCGAACAGCAGCGCCAGGCGCGGCACCAGTTGCCACCAATCCAGGCCGACTTCCCACAAGGCCCACACGGTGCTGGCGAACAGCACCAGTGCGTACAGGCCCAGCGCGGCGCGATGGGTAGCCAACAGCAGCACGCCGGTCAAGGCGATGCCGATACCGGCCAGCAGGTAATACAGGGACCCGCCGAGCATGCTCAGCTTGACGCCACCGGCCAACAAGGCCAGGCCCATGATCAGCAGCAAGACGCCTAGCAGCCTGGGCAGCAGGCGGCTTGGGCTTGAGGCACCATCAGTGCTCATAGTGTGTTTCTCCGTTACGTTGGAATTATGTAACCCCATGCTTCACTGTAGATGACGATTCGGCACAGGCTTGGTTCAGCGTTATTTGGTTTTTCTGGGGATAAGGGTGGTTATCCACAGGCGGGCGATTTATCCCCAGGCGCAGGTCGGGGTGAGACAGCGCTGTCTTGGTGGGAAGGGAAATTCGGCAAGATGGGGTCGACCGGGAGGTGAAACGTTTCAGATTGTTGCCGGCAAGGATAAAGGGAGTGGGCGGCGAGAGAAAGGATAAATCGCGATATGCATCATTTCTGATTTGGTAACAGTGACTAAGTGTCGCTGCAAAATGACTGTGAATGGAGGGCTTCTGTGGGAGGGGGCTTGCCCCCGATAGCAGAGTGTCAGCCAACAAATCTGTAGCTGACGCACCGCCATCGGGGGCAAGCCCTCCCACAGGGGAACAGCGGTGTGAGTTAGAAGGTTGTTCTAATCCCGAATTGCACACTGCGCCCCGGCGCCGGCGCGATATCCCGCAGGATCGAGCTGGCATAACGCACAGTCTGGTTGGTCAGGTTCTCTCCGTTCACAAACGCCAACCACTGGCTGCCACCGACGTTGAAGCGATAACCCGCGCTCGCCCCCAGCGTGGTGTAGCCGTCGGTGCCACTCTCGTTATCCGGCACCCGGCCTTGGCCAGCCGCATGTTCCACGTCAATCCGCGCCTGCCAGCGGTCCAGTTCCCACAGCAAACCGCTGTTCAAGCGCAGCGGGGCAATACGCGGCAAGGCTTCGCCGGTGTCGAGGTTGGTGGCGCGGGTGTAGTCGCCCGACAGCTCCAGGGCGAACTTACCGTAGGCGCCTTCGCCCAGCTTCCAGTGATCCTGGGCTTCGAAGCCGGCGAAACGCGCACGCACGCCGGAGTATGTGTACTCAGGGATGCCGTCGGCGTCCTCTTCACCTTCATCGTTCAGCGTGCGACCGCTGCCCAGCAGGCCGATGTAGTTGGAGAAGTGGCTGTAGAACACGCCGAAGCTGCCCTTGTGGGTGCCATTGTCGAAACGCAGCGCCAGGTCACTGGACACTGCTTTTTCTTTCTTGAGGTTGGCATCGCCCAGCTCGTAGGTGCCGGTGGCCACGTGGGCGCCATTGGCGTACAACTCGTAGAAGGTCGGCGCGCGCTCGGTGTAGCCCAGGGTGGCGGCCAGGGACCAGACCGGCGTTAGGGTGTAGACCGCGCCCGATGACAGGCTGCCGGCGGTGAAGTCATTGGACTTGTCGGCGTTGGCGAAGCGTTCATTGCCCTTGGCGTTCGGGTCGACACGGGTGTGTTCCAGGCGCCCGCCGAGGCTGAGTTTCAGGCGCTCGGTGGCCTGCATTTCTTCGAGGATAAACAGCGCGCCCGCGTTGGTGTCGGTCTGCGGCACGAAGGCTTCTTCGCCCAGGGCCGAGAACTCGTTGCGGGTCACCTGGGCACCGATCACGCCATTGAAAGGGCCGATAGGTTGGTGCCGGGCTTCGACGCGGGCTTCATAACCCTTGTTCTTGAAGATCGTCCCGGTTTCGCCATCTTCGATTTCGCGGTGTTCGTAGTCGGTGTAACCCGCATCGAGTTTGACCGAGGTAAACGGGCCTTGCAGGTTGCGGATCTCGGACGCAAAGGCGTAGTGATCCTGCTTCATGCGGATGCGCACATCCTGCTCGGCGGGGGAGCCGTAGTTGGCGTCGTAGTTGCTGTAGGACAGCCCGGCGTAACCGTCGTCCCAGGTGTAGGAACCACCCACCGCGCCGCCGTCCTGGCGCCCGTCGCTGTTACCCAGGCGGCCGTTCTTGCCGGGTTCGTCGTCGCTGGCTGGCGCGTGGCGGCTGCGGGCCTGGCCGGGGATTTTCAGGTCGTTGAATTCCCGCGCATTGGCGTCCAGGTGCAAGGCAAACGTGCCGTTACCGGCCTCCAGCTTACCGGCGCTGCTGCGGGTGGTGTCGGCGCCGCCGTAGCGCAATTCACCGGCACCGTGGATGCCTTCGATGGCTTCGGTGGGGATGCGGTTGTCGAAGGTGTTGACCACGCCGCCGATGGCGCTGCCGCCGTACAACAGGGCCGCAGGGCCACGCACGATTTCAATGCGATCGACGTTGACCGGGTCCAGCGGCACCGCGTGGTCGTAGGACAACGACGAGGCGTCCAGCGCGCCCACGCCATTGCGCAGCAGGCGAATACGGTCGCCGTCCTGGCCACGGATGATCGGCCGGCTGGCGCCGGGGCCGAAGTACGAGGACGACACGCCCGGTTGCTTGTTCAAGGTCTCGCCGAGGCTGCCTTTTTGTTGCAGGGTCAGGTCATCACCTTCCAGCACGGTGGTGGGCGAGGCGAGTTGTTCGCTGCCCAGCGGGTTGCCGGTGATGACTTGGGGTTGCAGCTCCAGGGCGTGGGCTTCGGAGCTGATCAGCAGGGCGGCGGCGAGCGGGGTCAAGCGCCAGAGAGAAGAGAGGGACATCGGACATTCCTTGGCAAAACGGCGAAAAGATTGGATAACAATAGTTACAATATAACATCTCTTTTTCGCTGGGAACGGGAACTTTTTATAACCGGGCAGTCAGGGTGCTAAGGTGTGCACCTTCGTGATCCATTTTTCATAGGCCCGGCATGACCGCGACAAGCAACGACCCTCTCCACGGCGTGACCCTGCAACACGTCCTCACCATTCTGGTGGAACACTACACATGGGAAGGCCTGGCCGAGCGCATTGATATCCGCTGCTTCAAGAGCGACCCCAGCATCAAGTCGAGCCTCACGTTCCTGCGTAAAACCCCATGGGCGCGGGAAAAAGTCGAAGGCTTGTACGTGAAACTGATGCGCACCAAACGTCCGTTGGATTGACGCAATGAAGCGGTGCGTGGCAGCGGCGGCGCTGGCCGGGTGGGTAGGGTTGGCGATCCAGCAATACCTGATTTTCTATTCACGCTGGGAGTCCGGCGCCAGCCTGCTCGGCGGGCTGATCAGCTTTTTCAGCTTCTTCACCGTGTTGACCAACACCCTGGTGGCCGTGGTGTTGAGCTACGCCCTGGTGAATAAAGACTCGGCGGCGAAGCGGTTTTTTCTCGCGCCAAGCACCAGCAGCGGTATTGCCGTGAGCATCGTGGTGGTGAGCCTGGCCTACAACCTGTTGCTGCGGCATTTATGGCAGCCCGAAGGGTTTCAATTTATCGCCGACGAGTTGTTGCACGACGTGATGCCCGTGCTGTTTTTTATCTACTGGTGGCGGTGCGTGCCCAAGGGCAGCCTGGGGTTGAAACACATCGGCGCCTGGGCGATCTACCCGTTGGTGTACTTCGCCTATGTGCTGCTGCGCGGGCATTTGCTTGGGCAGTATCAGTACCCGTTCATGGATGTGGACACGCTCGGTTATCCACACGTGTTTGTGAATGCCGGGGGGATATTGGTGGGGTTCTTGTTGGTGGCGTTGGTGGTGGTGGGGCTGGATAAAACCCTGAAATCACCCCGAACTTAGATTGGACACAGGTCCAAATGTGGGAGGGGGGCTTGCCCCCGATAGCGGGGTGTCAGTCAGCACATCGGGTACTGATACACCGCCATCGGGGGCAAGCCCCCTCCCACACGTATTACTCTTCGTCACTGCCCTCGGCACGCCAGTAGCCCACGGCCTTGAGGAATTCCTCGTTGACCTGGTGAGTGTCCAGCAACACCCGACGGACCTGCCGCGACCGTTTGCTTTCCATCGCCACAAAGCTGTACAGCGAGCCACTCGGCAACGTCAGTTTGCGCACAGTTTCCAGCAGGTCATCCTGGCCGCGAATCACCCAGATCACCTCGACGTTTGCAGCACTTTGCAGCGCCTGCTTTTCTGCGGCATCGGCGATTTCAATCACGGCCAGGACAGTCCGCCCCGCCGGCAATTCTTCCAGGCGCCGCGCGATGGCGGGCAAGGCGGTTTCATCGCCGATCAGCAAGTAGCTGTCGAAGATATCCGGCACGATCATCGAGCCCCGTGGCCCACCGATGTACAGGTGCTGGCCGACCTGCACCTGCTCGGCCCACGTGGACGCAGGGCCATCGCCATGCAGCACGAAGTCGATGTCCAACTCGCCGCTCTTCAAATCGATACGACGGGGCGTGTAGTCGCGCATCGCCGGCTGCGGGCCATCGCCCTTGATGCTGAAGGTCGGGCTTTCCAGTGCTGCCTGTTCGGCGGCGTTCTGCGGGAACAGCAGCTTGACGTGATCGTCGCTGCCCAGGCTGACAAACCCCGCGAGTTCCGGGCCGCCCAGGGTGATACGGCGCATGCGCGGGGTGATGTCGACCACCCGCAATACGTCGAGACGGCGGCGTTTGATTTCGTGGCTGACGCGGTGGATGACTTGCGTATTCATTGAGCTTTCCCGTCGGCGATGGATTGGGCAGTGCTGTTGAGCAGCGCCGCGACACGTGCGATTTCTTCCGGGCTCCAGCGCCCGTGGTGCGAGTGCAAGGCATGGCGAAGGTTGTGCACCGCCTCGTGGATTTCCGGCGGGCGGTCCTGGCCGCGCAGCGAGCGCTTGCTCACGTCGATGCGCATGCGCACCCCGTCCAATGCAACGGCTTGCTCGCTTAAGAAGAGACGACCGGCGTCGGTGATTGTGTAGCGTTTTTTTCCGCCTTCGGCGTCGCCGCTGATCAAGTCGCTTTCTTCAAGGAAGGTCAGGGTCGGGTAGATCACGCCAGGGCTGGGGCTGTAGGCGCCATCGAACAGGCCCTCGATCTGGCGGATCAGGTCATAGCCATGGCACGGCTGTTCGGCGATCAGCGCGGGCAGCAGCAATTTCAGGTCGCCGGGGGCGAACACCCGTGGGCCGCGGCCTCCGCCACCGCGTTCGCGGGTAGGGCGTTTCTCGAAACCATCGCGCTCATCGCGGTGGTGGGGGTGGTGGTGTTCTCTCATCGTTATGCTCTCCGTTTTCGGTAAGACATAACTTAAGATATATCTTATTGCGTGTGCAAACCTTTCTGACCAGCGGCCATGCACAGTGTCCCGGTGCCGGGTTGCAAGTACGGCATCAGGATCGGCGCCATGCCCTTGAGTACCTGCACCGGCAACGCCGAGGTAAAGGTGAAATGCTCGGCGGACTGGCCCGGCACGAAGGCGGTCAGCGTGCCGAAGTGATGCTCACCCAGGTAAAACACAAAGGTCGCCGTGCGGTTGATGGATTTGGAACTGAGAATCCGCCCGCCGGCGGCGATGGCTTCGATGCGGTTATCCCCGGTGCCGGTCTTGCCACCCATGGCCAGCGGTGAGCCGTCGGCCAGTTTGAAGCTGCCGGCCACACGTTTCGCCGTGCCGGCATCCACCACTTGAGACAGGGCACCGCGCAAGGCCCTGGCGACTTCCACCGGGATCACCTGCTTGCCCGGCGCTGGGTCGTTGACCACCTGGGTTTCATACGGTGTGCCGGCAGCAAAGTGCAGTGTGTCGATACGCAGCACCCGTGGGCGTACACCGTCGTTGAGGATGATGCCCATCAACTCCGCCAACGCGGCGGGCCGGTCGCCGGAGCTGCCGATAGCAGTGGCCAACGATGGCACCAGGTGATCGAACGGGTAGCCCACGGCCTGCCAGCGCTGATGAATCTCCAGGAACGCCTCGATCTCCAGCATGGTGCGGATGCGGCTGTCCCGCGCACTTTGATGACGGCTTTTGAACAACCAGCTGTAGACCTCCTGGCGCTCGAATTGGCTGGCCTTGACCACCTCGGTGAACGTCGCGTCGGGATGGTTGAGCAGGTAGCCCAGCAGCCACAAATCCAGCGGGTGGACCTTGGCGATATAGCCCTGGTCGGGCAGGTCGTAGGCGCCGGGGCCGTAGTCCTTATAGAGTTTTGCCAGGCGTTCGTCGGTGAGTTTTTCATTGGTTTTCACACCGACCAGATGGGAACGCACAAACAGGTTGAAGCTGGCCTGGCTGGCATCAGGTAGCAGGTAGCGATGCACGGCGGCCAGCCGGATCGGCGTGGGGCGCAGGCTGTCGAGGAAGGTTTCCAGGCGCGCCTGGGTGTCTTTCTTCTGGTATTTGCGCCAGAACTTGCGCAGGAATGTGGTGCCTTCGCGGTCGGCAAACCCGGCAAGGTATTCCTGGCGGCGCGGGTCGCTGTCGTCCTTGAGCAACTCGGCGCTGTTGTTCTCGCCGGAGTAGGTGACGTAACGCACCACATCACGCATCAGGCGAATGAACGGCAGGTTGATCGACTCGCGCAGGGCATCGCGCAGGGTGGGGCTGCGGCCGTTGTCCTGGCTGCGGAAGTTATGGAAGGTGTGCAGGCCGCCGCCGGTAAAAAAGCGTTCGCCAGGGCTGGCTGAGTAGGTGCGGTCGAGGGCCGCGTCGAGCATGTGTGCAAGGGACTTGTCCGGCGTCTGGATCAGGTAGTCGAGGGCCCACCGACTGAGGCGGTCCTGGTCATCGACCTGGATTTTTTTCAATTCGGCAGGCGCACGGGCGGCGTATTTATCGTGCAGCTCACTGATGATTTGCAGGTACGTGGTGAGCACCCGCAGTTTGGCGGTTGAGCCCAATTCCAGCTTGCTGCCCTCGTTGATATCGAAGGGTTGGTCGGTGTTGTCGGTTTGTACGCGCACCCGCGAGCCGTCCGGTGTCAGTTCGAACAGCGTGAAGCTGTAGCGCACCTGGGCGGTGCTGGCCGGTGTCAGCAAGCGTTCGCCGAGCAGGCCGATCTGGCGGGCGTAATCCGGGTCGGCAAGGTGCTTGAGGTAGTCGCTGACCTGGCCCTGCAGCTGCGCCTGTAACGTGCTGGTGGCGGACAGGTCGAGGCGGTCCAGGTCGTACAGCGGCCGGTTGAGCAGTGTCGCCAAACGGCTGCGTGCGACGCTGATGCCTTTATTGGTTTCAATCGGCTGCACGGTGGGTTGTTGCACCCAGTCGCGGTAGGTGACTTTGCTCGCCAGCGCCGCCTTCAACAACGCCGGTTCGATCACGCCGTTCTGGGCCAGCAGGCGCAGATGGCTGTCGGTGAGGTCGGCGAGTTCATCCCGCCCTTTGGCCAGGTAATGGGAGGGACGGCGCTGGGCGATGATCAACGACAATACCTGGCGCAAAGCCAGGCCTTGCTGCGCATTCACCGGACCGCGCAGCGCCTGGTTGACTTGGTTGAAGTCGGCGCCGTACCACACCCGCAAACCCTCGGCCATGCCATGCACTTCGCCATGTCCCGGCACTGCCGACAGAGGCACGCTGTTGAGGTAGTCGCGCAGAATATTCTGGCGTGCCGGCAAAGTGTCCGGGCCATCGTGGTACGCACGCACGGCGGCGGAAAACATCTGCCGCAGTTTTTCCCCGCCGGAGACGGTCAGGCCATCCGGCGAATGGCGGTACTTTTCCAGTTGCGTGGCCAGGGTACTGCCACCGGCACTTTGCCCAGGCAGGTGCAGCAGCTTGGCGACTTGCGACCATGCGGCCTTGGCAAACCGTGGCCAATCCACGGCGGGGTTGGACTGCGGTTGGGCGGGGTCGAGCAGGTCGCGGTTTTCGATAAACAGCAGGCTGTTGGTCACCAGCGGCGGGATCGCGGCGAAGCTTTCGTACAACTGTTGCGGGTAGTTGTATTGGTACAACGGCACCGCACGGCAATCGGTAATCGATAAGCCGGCCTGGATTTTTTCCGCGTAGGGCACGAACAGGCCTTTGGCGCTGTAGTCCATCAGCGCGGGAGAAAAGCGCGATTGCGCCTGGATCACATACCCGCGCTTGAGCAGGCGCGGCAGGAAAGTGCCCAGGTCGCTGTAACCCAGGCGTCGGTCGAATGGCCCGGCGCCGGGATAGGTGATGGTATCGCTGGGGCCGGGCTTGACCTCATAGGTGAGGTCACGGGCCAGGCGGCTGAGTTCCTGAGCTTGCAGGCGCGAGGTGCGCATCTCTTTGGCTGCGGCGAAACCCAGGGCGATCAAGGCCATCAGCACAATCAGCCAGAACAACCGGCGAACGTAGCGCGGCCCGTGTGGTTTTTTTGATGAAGGCGCTGGGTCCGAACTGCCGTGTACTTTCGCAGCCTTGGTCGAGTCGGTTTGCCACAGTGCGCCCATAGTCGATTGATCCCTTGCACGCAGATTGATCGGACTTGCTGGAAGCTTAGTCGCTGTGGGCGGGGCGTGAAGGAAAAGTCTGTAGGAATCATGGCTGAGGGTGTTTGGGACCCGTCATCAACGGATTCAGCCAGGCAGGGTCGTTGGCACGGCCCCAGCGGTGCTGGATACCGTCGTGAAAGTAGATCGAAATATCCTGGAGGTCCCAGGCGATCATCTTCACGTTCAGCTCCCTCAAATAAACCTGTGCCGGGCAGGTGATGGCGGTCCACGGATCACACACCCACAGTCCGCTCCAGCCGGGCTCGCTGAAATCCACGGTCTGTTGCAGGCCCGCCGGCGGAGCGCCCACCACAACGAACGTATGGCCTTTGCCGCTCCAGACGCGGGCGCTACCGCCATTGGTGCGGATCACCTCGCGGGCGACGTGGGCCATCTGGTCGCAATTGCCGGCCCCGGTCTTGAGGATAGCCTCGGTATAATTAACGTGGCCGATTTTGCTGTACTCCCACATGACCACCGACTGCGCCACTTGCATCCGGCGGATGTCCTGCGGCGTGCTACTGACAACATTGGCCGAGCCGATGCCGGTGCTTTGCACCACACCCTGGGTACTGGTATTGGCTTGTTGTGCCAGGTAGCCATTGATCTGGTCGATGCTCGGGGCCCCACCGGGTACAGTCGGACGTGGTGGCCAGATGTCCAGCTGGACGGGTTTGGAGACCACGTTGATGTCCAGGCGGCGCCCTTGATCGCTGGCGTTGAGCAATAACTCGCGTTGTTTCATGACGCTCAAACCGCCGGCTTTTACCTTGATACGGGCCACCTTCGCGGCGTCAAAACCGCGCCGGGACAATTGCCGCCAGAGCACTTCCAATGTAGGGAGCGTCACCAAGGGTTGGTCGGCGATCATGCTGCCTGCATTCAGGTACTGGTTGCGCCGCTCGCAGAACGCCCGAATCAAGGCCTGGTGCTCGCCACCGAGGCTGTAGTCGAGCTGGTTGAACAACAGGGCATCGCCTCCGGCAGGCGTGGTGTTGGCCCGATAAAAGACCCCGGCATCCGCCTCGACTACCCATTGCACCTGAGTGGACATCCCCGGCTGATGCAGGCTGACCTTGAGCGCGCGGCGGGTGCGGATGTCGTCGATGCCATCGACCAGTGCGTGCACCCTGACCACCGCAGATTCAAGGCTCAACTTGTTGTCCAGCTCATCATCGGGCAAGCCGAACTGGGGCTCATTGTCGATGCGTTTACCGGTGGTTTGGGGTTTATAGACCAGGGGTCTGGGCTGCGGCAAAGGGGTCAGTTCAAACTCGGTCGCCTGGGGGGTGACCTCGTAGACGCGGCGGTTGAATACCAGCTTGCGCTTTGCACCATCGACGGTCGGTCCGGGAATCAGGCGGATGTGGTCCAGCGCCTGCACGCGACGTTTGTGGATGTCTTTGCGCAACGCATACAGCGTCTTGGTGAAGCAGACGAACGGGACTGGGCTGCGCTTGCTCCTTCCTGTGGCGCACTGCTGGTCAAGGGTGCCGGCCAGTTGGGCGAAGCGGGGCGAGGTGAGGGGCTCGAACCTGTCGGGGTTGTCCGGCAGCACCCGCCAGATGCCGTTCTGGGTGATCAGGTCGGTGGTGTTCAAGCGCTGCATGACCCATGGCGGAGTTTCAAACCAAGTGCCTGCAACCCGGGCGGCATACCCATCCATGGCCGTGATGGTTTGGACGGTGATCGCTGTGTCGAGGTCAAACTCGTTGAGCAGCCGGCTGTAGGGCGTATTGTGGGCCAGTCGTTGCCGGGCCTGGCGCAATGCCCCTGCAAGTGCGCGCTGGCCGGCGTGATTCAGGCGCAACAGGCCGTTGCGGCCCAGGCGCCACAGCGCGGGCACGCCTTCCAGCGGGTTAAGGGTGGCATTCAGGTAGCCGGCACTGAGGCGAGTCAGTTGCAGCAACTTGACCGAGGTCGGCAAGCTTTTTTGCAGGTCGGCCAATCCGCTGGTCAGCCAATGCCGGGTCGGCACGAACAGGCCGAACAGGTCGAAAAAACAACTCCAGGCGCCGTCGATCATTTGGCGGGTATTGCCCGAGCTCATGTCGGTGACACAAGCCCGGAACGGGATCAGGTTCAACAACGCCTCGGATAACCGCTCGGCGCTGTTTCGCTGGTCTTCCAGCGTGGTCGACCCGCGTGCCTGGTTGAGGAGTGTGTCGATATCCAGGAAAAAGTGTTTTTCGACGATGGTGGTTGCCAGCAGTCGGTTGCGAGGGGCATCGAAGGTGAGCGCCTCACGGGGCTCCAGCGTCGCGTCGAATGTGGCGATGGGGTCGACGACCACCGTGGAGCGCGCCGCAGAGGTCGGTTGCAGACCCTCGGCATACGCGGGCCAATCGAGGGCCAGGAGGCTGCCGGTAAACAAATGGGTGACCGGTTCAGTGCTGTGGGGCGTTCCAGTCGTCACGGTCAAGCGGTGGCCGCCCAGGGTCAGGTGTGCCGGCAGCCGGTGGTTTTTCTGGATGTAATTGAGCAACGGGAACAGCTCGTAGTCATGAATAACCTGGTGATGTTCGCAGCGCAACCACAGGCCGAAGCGGCCCGTACGGGCCATTTTCTCCGGCAGGCTTTCCCGGTTCTCAGGTACACGGGCTGGCTGGCGTACCACCAGCAGTTGCAGGGTGCCGTGTTGCAGGTGATGGCGGTCAGCCAGTGGCAATTGTGCCAACAGGTATTGAATGGCGCAGGTGTATGCCTGTTTAAGGTTCGCGATATGGGCGGTGGCGGTTTCGTTGAACAGCGGCAAGACAGGTTTGAGATGTACCAAACGGGGGAGGAGGGCATTGAGATCGACCTTGGCGTCCAACGAGCGCCAGCGTGCGTGCATCGGCTGCAAATCACCGCTCATGTGCAAGTCCACCAGCGAATGCAGGGTGTGGCCGGGCAGTGTATGAGGCGGTATGCCCAGAGGGCTGCCGACCCATCGCAGGCACTTCTCTTCCAGCCCGCCGTGGCCGGGAAACACCCGCTGCAGATCGGCGAGGGCGAGGCTGCGGCGGCTGGTCATGGGGGTGACCAAGTGGCGTGATGCTTCGCGCAGCTTCTGAAGGCGTGAGGTCAGTTTGTCTTTCACAAGGTTGAGAGCGTCGGGTGTAAGGCTAGGCGCGGGCAACTCACCCTGGGCCTGCGCCCAATCGATCAGCGGGCCGGTGGCATAGTGTTCACGCCACTGGTTTTCCTGGGCATCGTCCGACTGACGGGTGGCCAGCGCCATGACATCGGCGAATTCCATCAAGCGTGCCGCGCCAGGGGCCAGTTCCTCCGCCATCAACACGCCATGCTTGAACACCATCCACGCATGGGAGCTCATGAAATACAGCGATTGAGGAATATCCCGTACCAGGCATTCAGGGGCTATGCCGGCCAGTAACAGGTGCGCAGCCAGGGCGACGCAGCGGGAAGTGACCCTGCCGGTGTCGATTAAGTGCAATTCAATGTGGTTGCGCAGCGCGCGATAGGGCCGTCCGTGGAAGTCGCTGTGGTTCAGGTTCAGGCCGGCGACGCTGTAGCGGCTTTCACCCGCCTTGGGGTCAAGGTCAAGGAGAATGGCGGCCAGCATCAGGGCGTCGCGACTGGCCCAATAGACAGGCCCCTCGCGCCAGCCGACACGGGCCATGAGTTGATCGGCCAATGGCCGGGCGACAGGGCGGGCCAATAATTGCTGCACCTGCACGTCGGCCATCGCTGTTGAAAAGGACGGTGCCAGGTCGCCCGCCAGGTACTCGAGCAATCCGCTTGCACGGCCTGACAAGGTCGCATTGACCACTTGCCTGACGGCCACGCGCTGCTCGGCGGACAGCGTCAACGGACCTTGTTGAGGCTGTCCCAGAGCTTCCCAATAATTGGCGTAGCGCGGTGATTGCAGGCGCGCAGGCGTGACGTTCAACTGGTGTCGAAAGTGTTCCAGCGCATTGGCGGAGTGGGCCAGGTCGCAGCCCGGTGGGACGGCGAGCGGGACCTCGTTGCGCAGTTGATCGATCAAGTCCCACGCGGCGTCGCGTGTGTCCGGCAGGGGCAGGTCATGGGCCTTGAGCACGTATGCCAGGCTGACTTTGCCGTCCAGCCGGATCACTGCATCCAGGCGCGCCGCGAGTGATTTCAGGCGCTCCAACGCAGCGCCCCGAAGCATCGAGTCTTGCGCGATCTCGACGCGCCAGCCGTTCTCTTGCGCGGCGGTCACGCGCATGTCCCAGGGGTCGTATTCCAGGCTGTCGGGTAGCTGGCCTGATGTTGGCGTGTGCGCGGTAATCTGCGTGAGCAGCGTCGATGCGCTACGCATGTCTACGGCCAGGCGCGACTCGGAACCCAGCCAAAAATGTGCTCGATACACGGTAAGGAGCGTGAAAGGTTCGTCGGACACATCGTGTTGACTGACGTGGTGCAGTAATTGAGCTGCCAGGGATTTGCGATCCTGATCCAGAGCGGCGAAGGCGAACTTCAACGCCGCCTGGTCGGCGAACCCCTGTGCCAGCGCTTCGCTGACCACGCTGCGCTGTGCCCGATCGAGCGGTTGGGGGTAGCCATAGAAGCGCACTATTTGCCGGGGTGGCAGGCTATCGCTATCGGGAAGGCCTGCATCATCCGGGTCGACGATCTGACGGATCCTGGAGTGTTCAGGGCGACCGACGGCACTGCGCAGCAGTTGCCACCACGCACCCAGCGTGGAGTCGGCAGGCACCTGGATAGACGCCTGCGGGCGTTTGAGGTGGTCGATCAAGCGGTCGGCCAAGAGGCGGTCGCCTGCCTCGCGATTGGGCGGAGAAGTCATCCTTGAGCATCCTGTGAAAGTGGTCGAGTGCGCACCATGTTGCACCGCCTGATTCACCCTCGCAGTGCGACCTTTCGGCATGGGCCACCCCCGGTATCGGATTCGGCTGACGGCACGTGCCGTGCGATACTTGTCGCCGATTTGCAGAATGTCTCTCTTTAAAAAAAACGTTTTATCGGGAAAAACCACTGAATTTCCAATGCTATAGAGTGAATCAGCCTGGGCTGGAGTTTTTATACTGCTCGCCCGCTGATCTTGCCGTGCAAGACGTGTTCGTCCATGAGACGGCGCGGTTTCGGCAAAGGCGCAGGCCACTCGCTTGCTCTTTTGGAAACTCGGCGGTCTATCCAATAACAAGATGAGGTTGTACCCCTATGCCAGTCGGCAACCCACTGCCCCATGGCGAGACCGCTCAAGGCGGCCCGCTCAAACGTGAACTCGGCGAACGGCACATTCGCCTCATGGCCCTTGGCGCCTGTATTGGTGTCGGCCTGTTCCTCGGCTCGGCCAAGGCCATCGAAATGGCCGGGCCGGCGATCATGCTCTCCTACATCATCGGCGGTCTGGCGATCCTGGTGATCATGCGCGCCCTTGGCGAAATGGCTGTGCACAACCCGGTCGCCGGTTCTTTTAGTCGTTACGCCCAGGATTATCTTGGTCCGCTGGCGGGTTTCCTCACCGGCTGGAACTACTGGTTCCTGTGGCTGGTGACCTGCGTCGCCGAGATCACCGCCGTGGCGGTGTACATGGGGGTGTGGTTCCCAGACACTCCGCGCTGGATCTGGGCCCTGGCCGCGCTGATCAGCATGGGCACCATCAACCTGATCGCAGTGAAAGCTTTCGGTGAATTCGAGTTCTGGTTTGCGTTGAT
This sequence comes from Pseudomonas nabeulensis, assembly GCF_004682045.1. GTDB lineage: Bacteria > Pseudomonadota > Gammaproteobacteria > Pseudomonadales > Pseudomonadaceae > Aquipseudomonas > Aquipseudomonas nabeulensis. Next base: position 21,932 of record NZ_QUZT01000063.1, on the reverse strand, counting down.
CAAGATCGTCACGATCATTGCGATGGTGATCGGCGGCGTCGGCATCATCGCCTTCGGCTTTGGCAACGACGGCGTGGCCTTGGGCATTTCCAACCTGTGGAGCCACGGCGGCTTTATGCCCAACGGCGTGCAGGGCGTATTGATGTCCCTGCAAATGGTGATGTTCGCCTACCTGGGCGTGGAGATGATCGGCCTTACCGCCGGTGAAGCACGCAACCCGCAGAAGACGATTCCCAGCGCCATCGGTTCGGTGTTCTGGCGCATCCTGTTGTTCTATGTGGGCGCGTTGTTCGTGATCCTGTCGATCTACCCATGGAATGAAATCGGCACTCAGGGCAGCCCGTTCGTGATGACGTTCGAGCGCCTGGGCATCAAGACCGCCGCGGGCATTATCAACTTCGTGGTGATCACCGCTGCGCTGTCCTCGTGCAACGGTGGCATTTTCAGCACCGGACGCATGCTCTATAGCCTGGCGCAAAACGGCCAGGCGCCGGCCACCTTCGGCACCACGTCGAGCAACGGCGTGCCCCGCAAGGCGTTGCTGCTGTCGATCTTCGCCTTGCTGCTGGGCGTGTTGCTCAACTACCTGGTGCCTGATCAGGTATTTGTATGGGTCACCTCCATCGCCACCTTTGGTGCGATCTGGACCTGGTTGATGATCCTGTTGGCCCAGCTCAAGTTCCGCAAGGGCCTGAGCCCGGAAGAACAAGCCGGGCTCAAGTACCGCATGTGGTTGTACCCACTCAGTTCCTACCTTGCCCTGGCGTTCCTGGTGTTGGTGGTGGGCTTGATGGCCTACTTCCCGGATACACGAGTGGCGCTGTATGTGGGCCCGGCATTCCTGGTATTGCTGACGGTGTTGTTCTACGTGTTCAAGTTGCAGCCGGCTAACGCAGCAGTCGCCACTGCGCGTTAACCTGCCGATGAGCGTCTGCGGTCAGTTCGCCTTCTGGGCGATCTGCGCCGCTTTCGTCAATTGTGTCACCAGCCGGGCACGCTCGGCTTCTTCCAGGTCGATGATGCTTTGGCGTCGACTCAGGTATTCATCTGATCGTTTGTCCGGTATCTCTTGGTTCAGTGCCTGGGTCTGCTGCTGGGCCATATCATCGATCGTGTGGAAGGGCTCCGGATAGTTGCGGGCCAGGTAGGCTATCCAGAAGTCTTCCATTTCCAGCGCCGTCTGTTGCGCCTGGGTCAGGCCGATTTCCATCAGTGTGTTGCGAGCCTGCGTGATATCGGCGGCGGCGACCCACTCTTCCACGGAGTACAGCATTTCTTCCCGCTGAATGGGCAGGTCGAAGTCCCGGCGCAGCTTGAGTCGATAGTAGAGCTTCACTTCGGCGTCGTCGGGGTCGATGCGCGATTGGCGCAGGCGCTCAATATGATTTTCTGCCAAACGGTCCACATGCCGCAGGTAGAACAGGCTCTTGGCCAGGGCCAGCAGTTCCCGGTCGGCCTGGCGGCTGCCGGGTTGGTTTTTGGCCCTGTGCACTTTGTGTTCGATCTCCATGTCAATGAAGGTCAGCAGCGCACCGTCACCACAGGTGCCGGCAACGTAGGTGTTGAGAAACACATTGTTGCGCAGCTCGGTGGACTTGCCCATGGCGTCCAGCAGGCGCCACACCCGGTCGGTCAGGGCCTGGCGCGTCGTATTGTTGTGGGTGTAGGCATACGAGTGTGTGAGGTCACGCAGCACACGGAAGGCATCATCGGGACTGGTTTCTTCATGCTGCTTGAGTTGCTCCCACAGTTGCTTGCGCGCCTCGTGATGAGAGGAGGCAACGCTGGCGAGCCAGGGGCTGACATCCGCAGCACCCGGTGGTACGTGGTCGATACCCGGCAAGGCGCCACCCAGGATGATTCCGGTGCGCGTGCGGTAGTCCCTGATCCGGGTCAGGGTCGCCTCATTCAAAGGGTTGTCGTGCAAAACAGTGTGCTGGTTCAGCGGCCCCAGGCGCACATCCGTGTACACCGCCTCGGGCAGCGTGGTGATGCGGTTCTCCTGCAGCAGTAGATGTTCCAGGTTGAACAGCGTCTCGGCGCCGGCGGGCCAATGTTCAATTCCGGTGTTGCGCAGTGTCAGAACGCGCAGGTTGTTCATGCCGGTGACGTTGGGTGTCATGCCCAAGGGGTTTGCGTCCAGGTAGAGCCCCTGGAGCGTTGTCATTGCGTTCAGGCGTGAGCGGGCCTGGGGGGTGAGAACGATGTTGTTGTCGGTCAGATCGAGATTCTCCAGATGAGCCATGTTGGTGACGCTAGTGGGTAATGCGCTGAGGCCGCAATCGAGCTTCAGGTACGTCAAGTTGGCGAACTTGCTCAGGAACGCATTGCCGGTCAGCGGAAAAGCATCGCTGCCGATTCGCAAGTATTTAATGTGCTCAAACCCACGGGTGCCCAGGATAAAGTCCGCGTTAGGCAGTTCGTTACCGTCCATTTGCAGCACCAGACAGTGCACGTCAAATACGCCGTCGATGTAGGTCTGGCGCGTTTCTTGGCGCCAGGCCTTGCGAATTTGCTGGGCCAGGTAGCGACGCCGACCAAGGTTGAGCCCGGCGAGGTCCAGCGCGTCAATGGCGTAACGGGCCTCCGCCCAGCGAGTCAGGCCGTAGTCGAGCGTCTGGTACTCAGCCTTGCGCCGGTCCAACTCGATCAATGCCGCCGCTTCGTTACCCAAGGAGCGAATCAGATCATCGGCCTGGCCGCGGGTATAGCTGGGGTAGAGTTCCTGGACTTTGCTGAACAGGTCGACGGGTTGGCGCATTGTAAATGGCCACAGCGCGCGCATGTTGAACGGGTAGGCGGTGAAGCTGCTGTCGACGCGCATCGGTGGTTGCAGCCACGGTGGGATGTGCGGCAGGTCGAGCAGGGTTTTGATTGCCACGCGCTGGCCCAGGGCAAGGTCGGCGATGGCGTATTGCAGCGGGGTGACGTCCAGCCCATCGACGATACCCAGGGCGGTGCATTCGAGGGGGCTGAACAAAAGCGACAGTGCGCTCAACAAATCCTGGCCCGCATCCGCTGGGTCATTGAGCACGCGCCCGGCGCTGTCGTAGGCCAGGTAACCGTCATCACGCCGGGCCAGTACGCGGCGTCGCTCGCCATTCGGATGGCCGGCGCTTTCCAGCAGCTCGCCCTTGGTGTCGCCTCCACGGATATCCACACGCAGGTCTGCGGGCCAGCCGGGCACGGACTTGAGCAGGTGCAGGGTGATCTTCTCGCTGTCGGGGTTGCCCAGGGCATTGAGGTACAAGCCTTCATAGGCGCGGTTCAGGCGAACATCATTGGCGGTGAGTCGTGCCTGCTCGGCCAGGCGCAAGCCCACTTGGTTGTGGTCTTGCAATTGCTTGCATTCACGCGGGGTGGCGTGCTCCAGGATGGCCCTCACTGCGCTGCCGGGCAGGTCGGGATGATGAGCCTTGAAGCGGCGCTCCAGCGGCGTGCCGCTTTGCTCGCTCTGGGCATACAGCGTCTCGAACAACTGTGCGCGTTCCCGGTACGCATGTTCGGCAACCTTCTTGGCAAGTTTGAACAGGCGTTCTTCCTGAGTGCTCGGCAACTCGCCGAGTATGGCGCGGGTGACGGTGTTGTTCAGGGCGATGTTTTCCAACGGTTCTGCACCGCGGCTTTGCTCTTCGGTTATCCGAATGTATTCGGCATCGGCCCGGCGGCTGGAAGGGTACTGGCGCAATACCTTGCCGTCGGCGTCGACAATTTCCAGGGCGTGGCTGTTGGGCCAGCCGGCCAGTGCGGTGACCAGCAGCAGTTGCAGGGAAGGCCGGGCATTGCGGTTGATCGGGAAGGTGGTCATCGCCTCGATAAACAGCAGGATGTCGCGCTCGATCCGAAAACGCTTGCTGGTGTCTGCCAACAACGGCGGCGGTGGCAGGTTCGCGCTGTGTACTTCACGCAAGGCCCGGGGCGGTGTGTCGGTGATCTTGAGGATGCGGCTGGCGGTGACCTGGTCGACGTTGTAGTCGCCGGGGCCCAGGCGCGAGAACAGGCGGTGGTCATCCCAGCCCATCGGGTTTTCAACGGCCAGGCGCCAGGCGCCGTGGTGGTTGTGTTCAAGCAGGGGGGTGTCGACGCCGATTTTCTCCGGGTGCTGGAGCCGCCATTTGAGCCGCCTGTTGTCAAACGTGATTGCGTACACGGAGCCGGCGAGAGCCAGTAGTTGCTGGCCGTCCTGTTCGTACACACCTTGTGCATTGGGGCGCAGTTCGGTGGGGAGCACGGTGCCCAATTGGTACTGCCCCAAGGAGCGGTCCAGCAAAGTCACGTAACCCTCGGGGCTGCGTTGGGCACTCATCACGTCGCCCAGGGTCTTGCGCAGGCCCTGGGCATCCACTGGTGAGTTCATGCCCATTTTCAGACGTTCGTGGGGGTGCAGCACCGAGCCGATAGCCAGGTAGAAACTGTCGTGGTCGGGACTGACCGGGATCTCCCCGGACCGGTGGTCATAGGCGCGGTAGCGTCCATTGCCGTAGTACAACAACTCGACGGTTGTGTCCTCCGGCCCACTGGGGACGAAGCGGTCGATGGCCGGGCCGCTGGATATATCGGTAACGACGAACTTTCGTGCAACCCGCGAGGCCAGGAGGCTGGAGGCAAACTCGCGGGCCCACAGGTCGGTGTCCGGGTTGAACGCCCGAGGGTGGTACAAACCGTCGATCACCTGGTCTATTCGCATGGCAGTGCGGTGGTGATCAAGGTGTTCACGCACCCTGTCAGGCAGGCTGGCATCGCTCAGAAAACGCAATTGCTGGGAGTCATCCAACGGCGTTTGCTTGAGCAATTGGTCCAGTTGAATCGGGGTCAGGGGCGAGAACAGCGCGGTCATTTTTTTCAGCAGCGGCGTGACTTCCACCGACGGCTCTCCCACCTTGAGTGGCACAAAATGCCTGGCCTCGTCGGTAATGGGCACATCGAGTCGAGAGTGATCAGCGTAACGTGTCAGGGCGCTGAACACCGCCAGTCTTTCGGCTTGCGCCTTTTGGCTGATTAACAAGCGCAGGCGGGCGATACGCTGGGCTTCGGTGAAATTCGGGCTGCCCTCGCGGCCCAGGGTCGAGTCGCCCGGCAGTTGCCGCAGAATCAGTTCGAACAGGTGTTCCTGGGGCGGCACGGTGGTGTCCGCAGCATCCAGGCTTACGTAGGTGCCATCGTCACGGCGCTTGACGCTGAGGACATGGCCGCCATTGGCCTGATGTGGCGTGGCGGCATAGGTTTCGATGTAGCGACTCTGCGCGTCATGTACCTGGATTTGCGTGTTCACCGGCCAGCCGGGCAATTGGGTCAGCAGGCACAGGACAATCCGGTCGCCATGGGGTGGCATATGACCACGTCGGTGAAAGTCCCGGCTCAGCTGGGTAAGCAGTTGGTCGGCCTGCAACCGCCTGACACCTTCGGTGAGGTTGAGGGGCGTGGGGGCGCCGGCCCAGATGCGGTCGAGCGTCTCGCGGGATGGCGCGGTGCTGAGCAGCATGTGGGCCATGTCCGCCTGGGGGACGGCGGGTGACCCATTGGGCAGCATGCGTTCGGTCAGTTCAATATCCGAGAGGGTGTGGGCGTTGTTCAAATCCAGCACCCAAGCCTGGGACGGGGGGTCGAACACGATGGGCGGCGCGTAGTGCGCACCGTTGGCTTGCTTGAGCACAAAGCGCATCGACTTTTCGTCGAAGGTGACTTCCATCACCCATTGATTTTCGCCTTGGCGCAGCCACACGTATTGTTTGCCATTGACCGCATACACGCCCTGAGCGTTGGCGGTCTGGCCGTTGAGCAGGTTCTGGTCGAGGATGGCATAGGCGCTGATGTCCGGTTTCCAGATCACCGCGTCGCCGTTTGTGCCCGTGACTTTGCGCGGGCTGCCCAGACGGCGCAGCAGACCTTCGATACGTTGGCGGTGGACGCGGCCCGCGGTGGAGGTCAACTGGCCGTTGACGGCCATGTCCATCACATCGGCCAGGGCGCTGGCGAACTGGCTGGCTTCACCTTTGGCCGCTTCGTTGATGCCAATGACCACGCTGTAGGTCAGGCTGCCGAACACCGCCACTTGCATCACCCGGTTCAACCCGGTAACCCCGCCTGGCATCGGCGTGAGCAGCAGTTGCAGGACTTCATCGGCAATCGCGGCAACGCCGTCGACCAGCGCTTGCTGGTCGCGCTCGGAGCGGCGGGTGGCGAGGGTAGCGAGGTTGGCCTGGTAGCGTTGCACGTGGCGATAGGTAAGGGCTTGCACCAGGTTTTCCGCGCGCCCGTGCTTGGGGTCCGGGGTGAAGCGCAGGCTGTCCAGACTTTGCTCGGGGAACCAACGGTGGAACGTGTCGTACAGCCAACCCGCCACCGGGCTCAGGCCGGTAGGACGTTGTTCGTGTCTGCTCAGACGTTTGAAATCGTGCATCTCGGGCATCGGCAATTGGCGGGCGAACCAGCCCAGGTCATGCTCGCGATGGCTGGTCTTGAGCTGCTCGAGGAAGTGTTCGGCAGCGCTCTTTGCATCATCGTGATAACGCAGGGCGCCGCCGGGGCGGAAGGGGAAATAGGACAGCACGCCAAGGCTGCCCACTTTGATCAACAGCAAGGGGATGGGTGTCGTACTGCCTGAGGGCACGAACGGCACTGCCGGCAACAGGGTAACCCCGGTACTCATGCCCAGGGTTTCAAAATCAAGCGCGGGGCCGCTGCCGTCGATGGATTTGGTGAATTGCTCGTAAAGCGCCAGGGTGACGCCGGTGTTGGCGCGGTTGCGATAGGCTTCCAGCGCTTCGAACTGCAGGCAGGCCCGCGCGCTGGTTGCCAGCAAGGATTCCAGCTTGCCGTTTTTACCCAGCTCTTTTTGCAGCAGGGTGTGCAGTTGTCCACCCAGGTCCAGGTCGCGGCTGATCGCGACAAACTGTGTGACCGTCAGGTTTTTTGCTCCGCTCAGGTAGGACGCATGCACAAAACTGTGGCCTGACTGCTGTGGTACGCCCGTGGCGAAGTCGAAGTTGAGGCAGGCCGCCTCCCACAACGACAGCGTCGAGAGATGGGAGCGGTATTTCCACTCATCGTAGGCACGGCGAAAACGTTTCTGCAGGCGTTTGAGGCCCAAGCCGCTGGGACGAGGTTCCCATGGCAGCGGAGGTTCAAGTTTTTCCAGGTAGCGGGTAAGCAGGAAGATCTGCTCGGGGTCTTGGCCGTCCAGTCTCGCACGAAGTTGTGCCACGCCACGGATCTTGAATCGCTTGATGAGTTTGTTGTTCTGTTTCTCGACGGCATCCAGCGCGGCATGGGCGGCACGTTGCAGCCGAACGTAAGTGCGTTGCTGGGCCGGCGTCAGGCTGGCCATCGCCTGGGCGAGAATCTCGCGAATCAACGCCAGGCTTTGTTGGCGTGCCCAGGCTTCGCTGGACTGCAATTTGCCGGACAGGCCATTGAGTGATCGATCGTTAGGCATGGTGACCCTCTCCTTTCACTGGGTAAGTGGAAGGCAGATGGAATCACCCCGTGCCTGTGGCTGGGCGCTACCTATTTAGCGCAGGCGCGGGTGCTGGCGCGCGTTGGTTCAGGCGCTTGTTGAACTCCAGCCAGGCGGCCAATCCGGCCATCAATATCGCGCCCGCGGTGGCGGTCAGCAGTTGCATGGTCAACGCGTCGCCCATGATCGCATTGAGCATGTCAGCCAACGGGGCGAGCACCACGCCGAGGCAAAACACTTCCAGCGAGTAGCGGCCCATCTGGCAGACGTGTCCGGCCAGCCAATTGCGGGTCCAGCCGGCGCCAGGCAATAGCTTGGCGGTGACATACGCCAGCGCGAGGAAGTGCACCAGGCGCACCGGAGACAGGTCCGTCTTGCTGATGGGGTAGATCAGTTCGCTGATCAGGTAGGGCATGACCGCATCGTGGATTTCTGGCCAGCGCCAGGACACCGTGATCACCCCGGCCACCACGACGTAGAGTGCGGCAGCGATGAACAGCGGCTGACGGCTCAGCGGTCGGGTGTCCACTGGACGTTCTTTGCTGCTGTAAAGCGCCGCCGCGCCGCCGAGCACGAACAGCAGTTGCCAGGTCACTGGGTTGAAGTACCAAACGCCATCGGCGATGGCGCGCAGGTTCCAGCCCATCCAAGGCGCCAGCAAATAGATTGTCGTGGACACGGCGACCACGGCCCACGCCTTGCGCAGCATCATCGGCAGCACCAGCGGCAAGCCTGCCAGCAGCACGATATACAGCGGCAACGGGTCCATCAGGTTGGGCTTGAAGCGCAACAACAACTCATCGGTGAGCGCCTGCTGTGGGTGGGTGACGAAGTGCGTCAGGCCCATCTCCGCGACGAGGTCGCGGGTTTCCACATGGCTGTTGGCGAAGAACACGATGCCCATCAGCATCGCCAGCAAGAAGATATGCACCACGTACAGCACCCAGGCGCGACGCAGGATTTTCAACGTGGCAAACCAGTAACCGTCACGTTGCAGAATCTTGCCGTAGGCCAGCACGGCGGCATAACCGGCGAGGAATACAAACACCTCCGCTGCATCGCTGAAACCGAAGTTACGCAAGGTGATCTGGCCGAGGGGGTTGTGGGGGACGTGATCCCAGAAAATGAAGATCAACGCCAGGCCCCGAAAAAAGTCGATGCGTGGGTCGCGTCCGTTCAGCATAGCAGCGGGCTCTTGAACAAAAGGTTTAGTAATGACAGGCGAATGCGCGTGATGTCGTACGCCGCACGTCGGGCGGGCGCAGGGTGGCGGTATTTGTAAGCAATTGCAAAGGCTGGGTATTACTGAATGTCTCAATGATTGATCAGGCGGACCTGTTAATTCTGACAGTAGACGAGCTTGAAGCACCGTGGTTTGCTGGGCTGGATCGTCGTAACAGGATAACGATATGCCCAGGCTGTGGAAGGGGTTCTCCAGCTACACGGTGATTGGTATCGCCAATACGGTGATCCATTGGCAGCTGTTTTTTGTGTTTCGCACGGCGTTTGAGCACAGCCAGACGGCGAGTAACTTCCTGGCGTTTTGCGTGGCCGCCTCCTTTTCGTTCTATGTGAGTGCCCTCTATACCTTTGCCTTGCCAGCCTCGTTGGGACGCTACCTGCAGTTCATGCTGTGCATGGGCGCTTTGAGCCTGGCGGTGGGGTGGCTGGCGGATCGCTGGCATTTGCCAGGGATTATCACCGTCGTGGTGTTTTCGCTGCTGAGCCTGGTGTGCGGTTTCCTGTTATCCCGGTTGATAGTGTTTCGCGGGAGCGGGCAATGAACCTTTCACTGATCGTGCCGGTGTTCAATGAAGATAAGGCTGTCGTCGGTTTTTACCATGCGGTGCGTCGGGAACCATCGTTGCAGGTGCACCGTGTTGAGATCGTATTCGTCAACGATGGCAGCGAGGTCCAGTAACGGCATGTGAATTTCCTTGTTCAGCGATGCCGTCGGTGGTCCGGTTCAGCGGGGGAGAGTGGTTGTACTCAGAACGCATCCATCAATAGCACTCTGCCTGGCTTGGCCTGGAGTGCGTTGATCTGTGGCACCAGCCGGGTGAAGTGTTCGGTCTGGCAATGGGTGTCGAGTGCGGCCTGGTCAGGCCATTGCTCGACAAACACAAAGTGCCCGGGGTCTTTTTGATCAATGAACAGATCGTAGGCGATGCACAGTGGTTCCTGGAGGGTTTTTTCCACCAGTTCGGCATACCACGCGCGCACCGTTTCCAAGTGCTCGGGCTCGATGAAATCTTCGGCGATGACTTTCAACACAGTGTGGCTCCTTAAGTTAAGCGGCGTTCACTTCTTGAGGCTCAAAACTATCGGCCCGCGCCATCTGCCACATCCGCGAGTAAAACTCGCCATTCACCTCGCCCGTCAGCAATTCCCCTGGCTTGAGGAACACATGCAGCTGCGAGAACAACTTGATCTCCGTTGCCGACATGCGCCGCACCAAATGCTTGGCCGACAGTTGCGAAGGGTGGTCCAGGCCGGCGGCGGCGAGCATCTCTGCCAGCGCCTTGAGGGTGCTGCGGTGGAAGTTGAATACGCGTTGGGCCTTATCTGGCACTACCAGTGCGCGTTGGCGCAGTGGGTCTTGCGTGGCGACACCGGTCGGGCATTTGTTGGTGTGGCAGCTTTGGGACTGGATGCAACCAATCGCAAACATAAAGCCACGCGCCGAGTTGGCCCAGTCGGCGCCGATGGCCAGGACGCTGGCGATATCGAATGCGCTGACGATCTTGCCGCTGGCGCCGAGCTTGATCTTGTCGCGCAGGTTCAGGCCCACCAAGGTGTTGTGCACAAACAGCAGGCCCTCACGCAGCGGCACGCCGATATGGTCGGTGAACTCGACAGGCGCGGCGCCGGTGCCGCCTTCCTTGCCGTCGACCACGATAAAGTCCGGGAGGATGCCGGTTTCGAGCATGGCCTTGGCAATGCCCATGAACTCCCACGGATGGCCCAGGCAAAACTTGAAACCCACCGGTTTACCGCCGGACAGCTCACGCAGTTGGGCGATGAAATGCATCATTTCGATAGGGGTGGAAAACGCGCTGTGGCGCGACGGTGAGATGCAGTCCTCGCCCATCATGATGCCGCGAGTCTCGGCGATTTCCTTGGTCACTTTGTGTTTGGGCAGGATCCCGCCATGGCCTGGCTTGGCGCCCTGGCTCATCTTGATTTCGATCATGCGCACTTGCGGGTCTTGCGCCTGCACCGCGAAGCGTTCCGGGTCGAAGCGGCCGTCGCTGGTGCGGCAGCCGAAGTAGCCGCTACCCAGTTCCCAGGTCAGGTCGCCGCCGTTTTCACGGTGGTAAGGGCTGATGCTGCCTTCACCGGTGTCATGGGCGAAATTGCCCAGTTTGGCGCCCTGGTTCAGCGCGCGAATCGCGTTGGCGCTCAACGAACCAAAGCTCATCGCCGAGATATTGAACACCGATGCCGAGTACGGCTGCTTGCATTGCGGACCGCCGACCATCACGCGAAACGCGCTGGGGTCGCTCAAGGGCGCCGGGCGCATGGAGTGCCCGATAAATTCAAAGCCCGACTGGTACACATCGATCAGCGTGCCGAAGGGTTTGTCCGCGCTTTCATTCTTGGCACGTGAATACACCAGCGAACGCTGCGCCCGGGAAAAGGGCAGGGCGTCGCTGTCGGACTCCAGCAGGTACTGGCGGATTTCCGGACGGATACCTTCCACCAGGTAGCGGATATTGCCCAGGATCGGGTAGTTACGACGCACGGCGTGGGGGCTTTGCAGCAGGTCGAAGATACCGATCAGACTCAACACGCCGGTGACCACGGTGATGGGCCACAGCCATTCGTGTTCAATAAACGGGAGGCTGGCAAGGGTGAAAATGACGCACACGGCGAAGAAGGCGTAGCGGCTTAACAAGGACAGGCTCATACGGTTTCCTTGGTTCGGACTCTGAGGTCGATCCGCCATTCTGCGCCTGTAAGGAAACCCTAGACAACCTGTGGGAATGTTCGGCATAGACGCTGCGAGCTTATCCTTATTGCAATCGGTTCTCGTTTGGGTGCATGATTTGTGTTACTGTATAACGCATGTTTCACAGCTAACCGCCCCGGAGGCCCTATGAAAACTGGAATCCATCCCGACTACCGTACCGTGCTGTTCCACGACACGGCCGCCGACGTGTTCTTCCTGATCGGCTCGACCGCCGACAGTGACCGTACTCACCAGCACAGCGACGGCAATACCTATCCCTACATCCCGCTGGACGTCTCCAGCGCCTCGCACCCCATCTACACCGGGCAGCAGCGCAAAACCCAGGTCGAAGGCCGGATCGCTGGTTTCAACAAGCGTTTTGCTTCGTTCGGCTCGAGCCCGAAAAAAACCGAGGTGTGACATAAACAGGCTCCACCCTGTTGCCTTGGCTGGAGCCATAGACGCCTACATGCCCCAGACTTTCGGCTTGCTGCCGTGATAGTCGATGATTCCCCTGACGACGTAGAGGTCTTTTGCGTCCTCCTTTCCGGTTTTTTCAACGGCTACACGCCATCGGCCACGGCCCGTTCCGGTATCCAGTTGAGGCAGATCGACATACGTGTAGTTGCCGATTTTTTTTCGGCTGACGCGGCCGGCTTGAATATCCTGAATGATCTCTTCGACTTTGGTTTTGGCATTGGCGGGCAGCAATGCCAGTTGCGCGTCTGCCAGCTCATCCAGTTTCACGATGTTGATCACCGCGTCGCTGGGCGCAGAGGGTTCTGGAACGCTCGGTGTTCCTGGTTTGCGCAGCGGTTTTTCAACTTTGTGTGTGGGGACCCGCGACGGCAGAAATTCCAAAGGCGTTGAAAACTGCGGGATGTTTTTTTCAAACGCCACGACGCTGATACTGTCGACGACTTTCAAGCCCGTATCCGCTGCGGTCGCGTCGCCATAAGACACGGCAATATAGGGAATACCGGCTTTTTTGAATTCATCTGAAAAGGACACGACCCCCAGCCTTTTGAGCAGTTCTTCTTGTTTGTCGATTCGAAACTGCTTCAATGCTTCTTGTATCTGTGGGGCAGTCAGTAAACGCTGCAGCGCATCCTCGGGCGTTATTCTTTTTTCGGACGCTATCTTTGCGAGTACGACTCGGCGTCCTTTTTCGTCCAGGAACGCATTGAGCGTTTCACTGCGCCAAGTGGATAGCTTGAACTTCTGGTCGAATTTCTTGAGGTTGTTCATCTGTTTCTGCGTGAAGGCATAGCCCACGAACTGCGCACCGGTGTCGTGATCGATAACGCTGAGCGACGCCCGGATGTGTTTTGAAAAGTCGTCGTTTTTTCCTATAAGCCTTTTTATTTTTATAAAGAGTTTTTCCATCTCCGCCGGGGAGAGCGTCAGGTAATTGGAGAGGAGCTCGGTGGTCTTGTTCAAGTGCAGGTAGATGTTTGTGTCGAACCTGAACTCCAATAGCGTGTTGCGTAATGCCGGCGTATGAGGCACGTCGTAGTCACCCGAAACGATACGACGAAAAGTGACTTCATCGATGCCTAGCCGCTCTATGGCTTGATCACGCAGTTTTTGTTTCTGCGAGCCGCTGAGCGCTTGGATAACTTCTGCGTAGTGTTGGTTTTCCGTAGAGGATGAATAGACACCGAGTGCTCTGATCAGGTCGTCATCCAGTTGCTGCTCGGCAGTGAATGGTCGCAGCGCACTCAACACCGGTCCTCCTCCCCGTGTCGTGCGTTCAAAGCGGGGCTTCCAACTTTTTGCGTCGCCGGGCACCACCATAAAGTCCGGTTTCAGGCCGAGTGGGTCTTTGACATAGCGCGCGCCATCCTCCACGTAGGACGGGTACAGGTAATAGCGACCGTCATCCGCTCGCATGGCAATGAATTGATTGTTGCGACTGTCTATAAAACTGGGCGCGCCCAGACTGCGCGACAACCTGTAGTGGTGAGTTTGTGCAAACGCCTCCACGTCAAACAGCGCGTCGACGTGATCAGGTAAGCGATACTCTGCGACGTTGACCCAGGCGGGGTCCAGTGGACGGATGGAGGTCTTGGCAACCTTGATGCTGGTGGCGCGCGCCCCTGCGCTTTTACCCAGCAGCCCCGGGATACTGCGCCCCAGCTTTTGGGCCCGACGTAGCCCCCCGATGACCGCGCGATGCAATAACGCATGCACGGTTTTGACCATCAGCAACTCCGTCAGGACGTCGGCAATTTCAAAACCATACACAAAGGCGTTCACCGCCGATTCCCATGCAATTTGTGCATTGCTGCGTGAGCGGTGGTCGGCATGTGCCAGTTGGAAGCCCAGTTGCGCCGAATACAGGAAGGCCTGCAAGTCACTGGCAATGAGGCTCAGGGTATAGCGATTCGCACTGCGGGTATCGTTGAAAATCCGCGCCAGCTCCTGGGCATCGCGAGTGGCCATCCGCCGGGTGAAATAGGCGCGCCATTGCGGTTTTGCCTTCAGCGTGTCCAGCTCCCCCAGTCCGGTCACCAGTTCGCGAAATGGCGCATTATCCGGGGCGTCTGGGGTATAGAGCACGCAGACGCCGCCTGCCTTGGTACCTTTTCGCTGAATGACCAGTACGCCGTTGATGACCTGGCCGCCGCGGCCCCCCTCCAAACCGCTGCCCATTACCAACAAGTGGGCCTCGATATCCAGCGTACTGACTTGGGGCCGAGTTGAAGGATCGGGGTAGTGAGTTATTGCATGTATCCAGTCCAACCCACTGCCTGGGGTCTTGAATGTAAACAGGTCGGAAATCGCAGGATTCAAGCGGCTTTCAAGCGCCTCCTTGCGCATTCTTGCCGCATTCGCCCGCTGCCACGCGGTGGCAAAAACGCGTCCATCGCCGCGTGGTGAAAACGCTGAGCGGAGGTACTCGTCGTATGTTTTACCGATGTCGGCCTCGTGGGCGAGCGTGCGTAAATCGGCATCATTGAGCCTGCCGACCCTCGCTCCGGTACGGTCGAAAAGCTCGGCGGTGGCGGTGATTGTCCTGTGTACTTCATGCAGCGACCAAGGGTCTACATTACGTCGCGCGTAACTTGCCAGCGTGCGCAAGTCCACGACGCGTTTAGTTCTCCATCTGCCCTTTGTCAGTACTTGCTCGTGCAAAAAGAGCGGTACATCGATGTTCGGGTCTTCGCTGATGTAAACCGTCTCGGCGCTTTCATCGCGATACCCCGTCACCTCGACGTCTGCTGACGATGTGACGCGCAGCCTGACCAGGCTTAGATAGGGGGCGAGGTCGGCATGGGCATATTCCGGCTTTTGTCGTTTCAGTACCCTGCTGACTTCATCTTCTGAAAAAGTGACCAGTGACAGAATCTTCTCAAGCAGGGGGACGAGCGTGTCATTGCTTTCAATCATTGCCGCTTCATAGCGCCGATACTGTTCCTGGTCCTGTGGGTTGGCAGCTTTCAACCACCCCGGCTCGTGCGGCCTGACCAGCTGCAGATTGCGCGCCGCAAGGGCAGTGGCGGTATCCAACTGCGGGGCCAGGTGTGCGGCTTGCTCCAATTCGCCGCTTACCGGAAGTATCGACTTACGCAAGAGCGCCCGGGTATTGAAGTATTGCCGCACCCGCAGCGAGCGGACGCTGTCTGCAATCACATCGGCCTCGATGACGGGTGGATCGGCAGCCAACACAGGGGCGTCGTTGGCGGTCTGGCGTGCGGTCGCCGGCAGGGCGGCAGCCAGCAGCTTGCCTGCCGATGCGTTTTCACGCAGTCGGGCCGCCACGCGCTGATTCAATTGCGTCAGGTTGTCGTATTCTTCGAACCCCTCGCCGGGGGTATAGAGCAGCACGGGATCGGCGGTGTTGCTGATGATGAACGCCGCGGCGAACTGACTGCCGTCCGCCAGCGCCAGTCGGCATACGCTGGGCCGTTGCAAGGGAAGGAACACTTTTTCACGTGCTGCCGCCGTCGGGTATTTCAACACGTTGTCTGCCAGCGTTCGCCCTGCCGCCGACAGCGTACCGTCTACCGTGTGCAATGCCAGTTGATGGGCCAGCACTTGTCGGCGCAAGGCAATCAGGCGATCTTCGACGTTGGGCTGAGCGTTTTTTCGATCCCGCCAAAACGCGTTGAGCTTCACCGTTAAGGCGACTTCCATTGCGCTGGCCAAGCTTTCTATGGGGGCGGCCACAGAGAGACGCTTGTCCGCATCCAGTGTCTGTGCCTCCCGATAGAAGGCGCCGGTCTCTTCGGTAAGGTAGGCGTTGGCGTCCGGCGTACGTAAGCGGTTAAGCAGCGAGCCAAAGGGTTCACTGCTCAGTAACTGTGTTTGGCTTTGCGCTGCTTCACGGTAGCGGGTGTAGAAAATTCGATTGGGATTGATAGGGCGCACCAGCTCGGGAAACATCGCGGCCAGTTGCAGTTGGTACACCGTCTCCATGCTGGGCTGTTGCTGCAGCAGCTCATCGGTTTGGGTATTTAGCCTGCTCAGTGCGTGAATAAAGTGTGCCTGTTGCTCGTCTGCGCTCAGGCTCGCTGGCGGCACGATGGGCAGGGTCACCGGCAAGGAAAGGTCATGTGTCGCGTTGCCGGCCTGGAGCGGCTTAGGGTCGTCATTGTGTGGCGGTTGAAGGGGCATTTGCATGAAGGTACTCGCATAAGGGAGCCTGGGTGCTGCAGGCCCCAATGACTGGGAGTGCCGAGTCTGGGGTTGGCGCACGGGCGCCTGGCGGTGCATGTATGTGCGGAATTGAAACGCTCGATAAACGCTGCCCCTTCGGTTGATTGCAGCGGATGTGCGTGGGATCCTTGGCGACTTTTCCCAGGCGTTGATGTCATGTCCACTACAATTCGTATTGCCGCTGCCCTGCTGATCGGCAGCGATGGCCAGACCCTGCTGGTGCGCAAGCGCGGCACCCAGGCGTTCATGCAACCGGGCGGCAAGATCGATGCTGGAGAACAACCCGCCGAAGCCCTGGCCCGTGAGCTGCACGAAGAACTCAATTTGCGTATCGACCCCGATGCCGCCGTTTACCTCGGCAAGTTTTCCGCACCGGCCGTTAATGAACCGGGTTTTACCGTGGAGGCCGAATTGTTCCAGGTGAACATCGACGTCACTGTGAGCCCGGCTGCCGAAATCGAGGAAGTGCGCTGGATCGACCCGGCGGGTGACGGCGGTTTGCAGTTGGCGCCGTTGACACGGGATTTGATCCTGCCGTTTTATCGTGAATCGCAGACGGCATGATCATTCGCACGCTGGGTGCCGACGACGCCACGGCCTACCGGGCATTGATGCTTGAGGCCTATGGTGTCTATCCCCAGGCGTTTACCTCCAGCGTGGCCGAGCGTGCGGCGATGCCGTTGAGTTGGTGGGAAAACCGTCTCACAACCCCCTTGGACCAGTTGCTCGGCGCGTTTCACGGGGATGAACTGGCTGGCATCGTCGGCCTGGCGTTTGAAGGTCGGGAAAAGGCACGGCACAAGGTGACGTTGTTCGGCATGTACGTAAATGCCGCTCATCAGCAACAGGGCTTGGGCCGCAAGCTGGTCGAGGCCGCGTTGGGCGAGGCGCGCAAACAGCCGCGCCTCAAGTTGATCCAACTGACGGTCACCGCTGGTAATGACGCTGCCTTTGCGCTGTACCAACGCTGCGGTTTTATCCAATACGGCCTGGAACCGCTGGCCGTGCGGGTGGGGGTCGAGTATTTCGACAAGATCCACATGTGGCGCGAATTGCGGGACCCGTGATATCCAAGGTGGGAGGGGGGATCAGCGCACGGCGCTGACACCATCCAGCGTGGAAAACGACGTGTCCTTGGCCGTCAGCAAGAAATCGCGCATATACGGCGCATCCAGCATGTCCGCGCGAATCCCCGCATACAGCGTTGCAAACAAACCTTTCTCGCCCAAGCGCTTGGCCTTCACATAGCCGCGCGAGCTGTATTCATGCAGCGCCCAATGCGGCATACCGCAGACGCCACGGCCGCTCGCCACCAGTTGCATCATCATCACCGTCAGCTCTGACGTGCGCACTTGCGCCGGTTCCACGTCGGCCGGCTCCAGGAAACGGGTGAAGATATCCAGCCGGTCACGTTCCACCGGATAGGTGATCAGGGTTTCGCTCAGCAGGTCTTCCGGCACGATGTACGCCTTGTTCGCCAGCGCGTGCTGGTTGGCCACCGCCAACATCGCTTCGTAGGTGAACAGCGGCACATAGGTGATGCCCGGCAGTTCCAGCGGGTCGGAAGTCACTACCAGGTCCAGGTCGCCACGGGCCAGCGCCGGCAGCGGGGCGAAGGCGAAGCCGGAGGCCAGGTCCAGTTCGACTTCCGGCCAGGCGTCGCGGAACTGGTCGATGGTCGGCATCAACCACTGGAAACAGCTGTGGCATTCAATGGCCATGTGTAAACGCCCGGCAGTGCCGCCGGCCAACCGTGCGATATCGCGCTCGGCGCCGCGCAGCAAGGGCAGGGTGGCATCGGCCAATTGCAGCAGGCGCAGCCCGGCGCTGGTGAAGCGCAACGGTTTGGTCTTGCGCACGAACAGCGGCATGCCCAGGCGCTCTTCCAGCTCCTTGAACTGGTGGGACAGTGCCGACTGCGTCAGGTGCAAGCGCTCGGCGGCTTCCACCAGGCTGTCGGCTTCGCGCAGGGCGTGCAGGGTCTTGAGATGGCGGATTTCGAGCACGGGCTCTCCATGAAGACAATTTGTGAAGAAGAGGAATGGCGTGAGTTTGTCTCATGTTGCAGATTGTGTCGACCATGACCGCTGAGCACTCTTCATCAAACTGTCATCGAACTGTGGCAGCGCGCTTGAACAAACTTCATCAGACTCGCGCTCTACTGGGGTTCTGCGTTTCGGTGTTTTTTCATGCGCGTGTTGCTTTTACTGGCCGCTCTATTGTTCGGCCTGCCGTCCTTTGCGGCTTCTCGATGTGATGTCAATGTCCCGACCCAAACGGTCGACCTGGCCCAGGTGAGCATCGCCTACCAGAGTATCGGCCGTGCGTCCGACCCTGCCTTGTTGCTGGTGATGGGCCTGGGTGGACAGTTGATCCACTGGCCGGACGAAGTGGTCGTCGCCCTGTGCCAACAGGGTTTTCGGGTGATCCGCTATGACAACCGCGACGTCGGCCTGTCCAGCTGGCGCCAGGCGCCGGCCAGTGCCAACCTGACGTTTGAAGTGCTGCGCTACAAGCTCGGCCTGCCGGTGTCGGCGCCTTACACCCTGACCGATATGGCCGACGACGCCCTGGGCCTGATGGATGCGTTGCAGATCCGGCAATTTCACGTGCTGGGCGCAAGCATGGGCGGCATGATCGCTCAACACCTGGCCGCCATGGCGCCGCAACGCGTGGAGAGCCTCACCCTGATCATGACCAGCTCCGGCGCCGAAGGCCTGCCGGCCCCGACTGCGGCATTGGTGCAGTTACTGGCGCGGCGCAGCGCACCCAATCGCGAGGTGGCGCTGGAACAGCAAGCCGATCTGCTGGCCGCGTTGGGCAGCCCAAACGTGAAGGATGATCGCCAAGCCCTGTTGCAACAGGCGGCACAGTCCTATGACCGCGCCTTCAACCCGGACGGCGTAAAGCGCCAGATCATGGCGATCCTCGCCGAACCGAGCCGCGTGCCGTTGCTCAACCAACTGCGCGTACCGACCCTGGTCGTACACGGCACTGCCGACCCGCTGTTGCCGGTGATGCACGGCGTGCACCTGGCGGCGCATATCCAGGGCAGCCAGTTGAAGTTGATTCCCGGCATGGCCCATCGTTTCCAGGAGGCCTTCAAGGCACCGTTGCTCACGGCGGTGTTGCCGTACCTGCAAGCCCATCGCGAAGACGCGGCCCACTGGGCGCAGATTGACCTGGGCGAGCCTTCGAAGGTGCTGTGACATTGGTGTATCGTGCAACCTTTGCAGCAGCGAGGTTGCCCACCATGAGTACTCCCCTGAAAATCGATTTCGTCAGCGACGTGTCTTGCCCCTGGTGCATCATCGGCCTGCGCGGCTTGACCGAAGCCCTCGACCAACTCGGCGCCGAAGTCCAGGCCGAGATCCATTTCCAGCCGTTCGAATTGAACCCGAACATGCCCGCCGAAGGGCAAAACATCGTCGAACACATCACCGAAAAATACGGCTCCACCGCTGAGGAATCCCAGGCTAACCGTGCGCGTATCCGCGACATGGGCGCCGAGTTGGGCTTTGCCTTCCGCACGGATGGCCAAAGCCGTATCTACAACACCTTTGACGCGCACCGCCTGTTGCATTGGGCCGGGTTGGAAGGCTTGCAGTACAACCTCAAGGAAGCACTGTTCAAGGCGTATTTCAGCGACGGCCAGGACCCTTCCGACCACGCGACGTTGGCGATCATCGCCGAAAGCGTCGGGTTGGACTTGAAGCGTGCAGCCGAGATTCTCGCCTCCGACGAATACGCCGCCGAAGTGCGTGAGCAGGAGCAGCTGTGGGTGTCCCGTGGTGTGAGCTCGGTGCCGACCATTGTGTTCAACGACCAGTACGCCGTGAGCGGCGGCCAGCCGGCCGAGGCGTTCGTGGGGGCGATTCGGCAGATTATCAACGACGCAAAATCCTGAAGCCGACCACGGTTTGTAATGTGTGTGGGCTTTTTGTGGGAGGGGGCTTGCCCCCGATGGCGGTGGGTCAGTTGATAAAGCTTTGACTGACACACTGTCATCGGGGGCAAGTCGAATCGTCGCACCGCCCCTCCCACATTTGCCCTGCATGGGTCTTGAGATAAGTGCTGGCCCGTCCCTTGCATTGCCCCCTTAAAGCCTAAGGGGAACACCGCCTTGAACATCCTTGACCTCGACCACAGCCTCACCGGCCAGGCGCCGATTGCCCGGCGGTTGGCCAGCGGCCGGGCCACGCGCCTCGACCTGTTGGACCTGGGCCCTAGGCTGCGCCTGTGGTCCACCGAAAAAACCTGGAAGACCTTCGCCGAACGCCTGGCCAAGCGGCCGCGGCCAGTGGATGCGCGGCCGGAAATCCTGTTTGTCGGCTCCGGTGACTATCACCATCTCACCCCGGCGTTCCTTGCCGACCTTAAAGAACCGATCAGCCTGATCCACTTCGACAACCACCCCGACTGGGTACGCTTTGCACCCAAGCGTCACTGCGGTTCGTGGGTCAACCGGGCGTTGAAGATGCCGGCGATCAAACGCATCGTCACCCTGGGCCCGTGCAGCGATGACCTGCATAACCCGCAACTGCGCGGCGGCAACCTGGGGGCGCTCAAGCGCGGGCATTTGCAGCTGTTTCCCTGGCAGCATCCGCCGTCGAAAGTCTGGGGCCGGGTAGGGGATGGCGCCGGTCACCAGCAGCAGGAAAACCACCTGCACTGGCGCAACCTGGCGCAGTTGGACTGGACGCATTTCCTCGATGAGATGATCACC
Source organism: Pseudomonas nabeulensis (assembly GCF_004682045.1). Taxonomy (GTDB): domain Bacteria; phylum Pseudomonadota; class Gammaproteobacteria; order Pseudomonadales; family Pseudomonadaceae; genus Aquipseudomonas; species Aquipseudomonas nabeulensis. Next base: position 1,136 of record NZ_QUZT01000063.1, on the reverse strand, counting down.
AGCCTGCCCACTGAGGCCATCTGGATCACTATCGATAAAGACGTGCTGGCCAGTGAGGACGCGGCGACCAACTGGGACCAGGGTGGCATGCGCTTGACCCACTTGTTGCAAGCGCTACGAGCCCTGGCGGCGCGTAAACGCATCATCGGCATCGACGTGTGCGGCGAGTTCGCCACGCCGGCGTTCAGCAACGCGTTCAAGCGCTGGGAGGCCAAGTCCGACCAGCCGCCCCCCGAACGTTGGAGCGCCGAAGATTTGCAGCGCAATGCCGCCACCAATGAAGCCCTGATCGACCTGTTTGAGGAGCTGTTCCCGTGACCCTGACCGTGGTGTTGCTGGTGGCCTTTTCCATCGTGCTCGATGTGATTGGCCAGTTGTGTTTCAAGCTCGGCCTGGACCGCTTGCCGGAGCTGGAAGGCGGCTTTCGCCTGAATGCGTTCTGGGGCCAGGTGTTCAATGCGCCGTTGTTGTGGGCCGGGATCGGCGCCTACGCAGTGGAGTTTTTCGTGTGGCTCGAAGCCCTGTCCCGTGCACCGCTGAGCCTGTTGTTCCCAGCCGCTGCGCTGGCCTATTGCGGGGTGGTGTTGGCGGGCAAGGTGGTGCTGGGCGAAACCGTCAGCCGCCGCCGTTGGCTGGGTACGTTGGTGATTACGTTAGGGGTGATGCTGGTGGCGATTGCGGGGAGTCAGGCATGAGTACGCAGGGTTGGCTGCATGGGCGTTTGGGCACCGTGGTGCTGTGGGCTTTGTTGATCTGTACCGAAAGCGCCGGCCAGCTGTTTACCAAAGTGGCCGGGGATCAACTGGGGCAGATGGATTTCAACTGGCAATGGTTGGGTGATGTGGCGCGCAACCCAGGCATCCTGGCGGCGATTGCCAGCTACATCGGCGCATTTTTCGTGTGGATGCTGATCCTGCGGCGCAGCAGTCTGTCCCTGGCGTTTCCTCTGAGTTCGCTGGTGTTTGTGGTGGTGCTGCTGGGTTCGTGGCTGGGGCTGGGGGAACATATCAGCCCACTGCACTGGGTGGGAGTGGCGGTGATTATCGGTGGGATTGCCCTGTTGGCGGAGGGCGAAGAAAACTGATTCAGGCCTTGGAATGCATTCAACTGTGGGAGGGAGCTTGCCCTAATGCCAG
>NZ_QUZT01000062.1 GCF_004682045.1 Pseudomonas nabeulensis | reverse complement strand
ATAAGCCGCCGTTACCTAAATAACGGATATGTACTCCGACCAAACACCGCCACCAAATGACACACCGTAATCGGGGGCAAGCCCCCTCCCACACTTAGATCACCTGTGCCTCTGGCAGTGGGCTCGTTGGCACACATTGCAACAGCGCCCGGGTGTAGGGATGGCTGGCATCCGCAAACAACGATGCCGTCCCCCCCTGCTCCACCACCCGCCCGTTCTGCATCACCGCAATGCGATCACACAACCGCGCCGCCACGCGCAGGTCGTGGGTGATAAACACAATGCTCAACTTCAAGCGCCGTTGCAGCGACTCCAACAGCTCCAGAATCTGCACCTGAATCAACGCATCCAACGCCGACACACACTCATCCGCGATCAGCACCCTGGGCTCCACCGCCAACGCTCGCGCAATCCCGATGCGTTGGCGCTGGCCGCCGGAAAACTCATGGGGATAGCGTTCAAACGCCGTGCCCGGCAAGCCGACCAGGCTCAACAACTCCCGGGCGCGCTGCTCGGCCTCGGCCTTGGAACGCCCCTGCACCAGAGGCCCGGTCATGATGATGCGGCCCACGGTCTGGCGCGGATTGAGGGAGGCGAACGGGTCCTGGAAGATCATCTGCACATCGCTGCGCAGCGGTCGCAGTTGCCCTTCGGACAGTCCGGCCACGTCCTGGCCCAGCCACTGGATATGCCCGCTGTCGGCACGCAGCAAGCGCACCAGGCAACGGCCCAGGGTGGACTTGCCCGAACCCGACTCACCGACGATGCCCAGGGTCTCGCCTTCATGCAGTTCCAGCTGTACCGCGTCCAACGCTTGGGTGCTGCGCCTGCCCCACCAACCGCTGCGGCTGCGAAACGCCTTGCCCAGTCGCTCGGCCTTGAGCACCACCGGCCCGTCGATCACACCGCGTGGTGCCAACGGCTCGGCCGACACCGCCGCCAGCAGTTGCCGCGTATACGCCGCCTTCGGTTCGCGTAACACCTGCCGGGCACTGCCCTGCTCCACCACCACGCCTTTTTCCAGCACCAGCACACGGTCGGCAATCGCCTCGACCACGGCAAAGTCATGGGTGATAAACAACAGCGCCATGCCCTTGTCCTGCTGGATCTTGCGCAGCAGGTCGAGGATCTGTGCCTGGGTGGTGACGTCCAGGGCCGAGGTCGGTTCATCGGCAATCAGCAGCGCCGGATCGAAGGCCAACGCCATGGCGATTACCACCCGCTGACGTTGCCCGCCGGAGAGTTCAAACGGGTAGGCCAGGCGCAGGCGCTCGGGGTCTGGCAAGCCGACATAGCCGAGCAAATCCACCACGCGCTGACGCCGTTCCCGCAAGGCCTTCACGCCATGGGCGCGCAGGGTTTCATCGATCTGCTCACCGACACGCAGCAGTGGGTTCAGCGCGCTCATGGGCTCCTGGAACACCATGCTGATATCGCGCCCGCGCAGTTGGCGCATGGCGGTCTCGCTGAAGCTCGCCAGGTCTTGATCACGCAAGACCAGGCGCCCGCTTTCCACGCTCAGCGGCGCCGGCAATTGCCGCAGCAGCGCCTTGGCCAACATGGACTTACCCGAGCCGGATTCGCCCACCACACACAAACACTCGCCGCTGCGCAGTTGCAGCGACAGGTCATACAGCGCATGGCTGCGGTCCGCACCGGCGGGCAAGGCAATACGCAGGTGTTCCACACTCAATAACGTCATAGCGACCTCCCCGGCTCAAAGGCCACGCGCAAGCCTTCACCCACACGGTTCACCGCCAGCACACACAGCACAATCGCCAGCCCCGGCAAAAAGCTCATCCACCAGGCATCCCGCAGCAGGCCACGGGAAGCGTTGATCATGTAACCCCAGCTCATGGCTTCCGGGTCGCTCAGGCCGAGGAACGCCAAGGCCGCTTCGGTGAGGATCGCCGTGGCCATCACAAAGGTCATGGTCACCAGCAACGGCGCCAGCGCATTGGGCAGGATTTGTTGCGTGATGATCCCCCACGGCGACTGCCCCAGTACCCGTGCCGCCTGCACGAATTCGCGCTGGCGCAGGGTGAGGAATTCACTGCGCACCAGGCGCGCCACCGCTGGCCACGCCACCAGGGAAATCGCCAGCACGATGGAGCCCAACGACGGTTCCAGCACTGCCACCAGGATCACCGCCAGCACCAGTTGCGGAATGATCTGGAAGAACTCGGCGATGCGCATCAGCACGCCGTCGAGCCAGCCACCGAAGTAGCCGGCGATGGCGCCAACGATCAGCCCCACCAACAACGTCGCCAGGCTGGCCAGTGCGCCCACGGCCAACGACACACGGGCGCCGTAGAGCAAGCCGCTGCCGAGGTCACGCCCAAGCAAATCGCTGCCCAGCCAATGGGCAGCGTCGTGAAACGGCGGCAGCATGGGTTGAGTGTTCATTTCCCAGGGCGAGCTGTTGGTGAGCCACGGTGCGGTCAGCGCCAGCACGGCCAACACCAGCAAAAACACCGCACCCACCAGCGCCGAAGGCTGGCGGATAAAACGTTTGAATACCGCCATCAGCCCTGCCCTCCGGCGCCGATACGCGGGTCGAGGAACCGGCAGATCACATCGGTCAACACGTTAAAGCCCACCACCAGTATCGAGATCACCAGAAAGCCGCCCATCAACACACCGTAGTCACGCTGGGCCAGCGAGTCGTACATCAAGCGGCCGATGCCGGGCCAGGAATACACCACCTCCACCAGCAAGGCGCCGCTGGCCAGTTGACCGAGTTGCAAACCGGCGAAGGTCACCACCGGCAGCAGTGCATTACGCAGCACATGCACAAACAGAATCCGCCGTGGGTGCAGGCCCTTGGCGTGGGCGGTGCGCACGTATTCCTGGCCGAGGGCGTCGAGTACGGCGGCGCGGGTCAGGTGGATATACAACGCCAGGAACAACACGCTGAGGGACAGGCACGGCAACAGCAGATGCTGCAAGCGATCCAGCAACGAGAACTCACGGCCGACGGTTTCCATGCCGAAGGCCGGTAACCAATCCAGGCTGACGGAGAACAGCAGGATCATCAGCATCGCCAACCAGAACGGCGGCATGGCGTACAGCAGCAACGCGCCATGGGAGATCACACCGTCGAGCCAATGGCGTTTCTGCCGCGCCCGCGCCGCGAGCACGCCCAGGGTTACCCCCAACACCGAAGACAGCACAAAGGCCGAGCCCATCAGCGCCAATGTCGCCGGCAAGCGCTCGCTGATCAGTGACCACACCGAGGTCTGGTTGCGGTAGGAATAGCCCAGGTCCAACTGCGCGATGTTGCCCAGGTAAATCAGCAACTGATGCAGCAGCGGCTTATCCAGCCCCATGGTCTGGCGCAACTGCTCGATAAACTGCACATCGTCCACCCCTGCTTCACCGGCCAGCAACAGCGCCGGATCCCCCGGCGCCAAACGGATCAGCAGGAAACTCAACACCAGCACCGCCACCACCATCAGCAGTGCCTTGAACAGGCGCCCACCGAAATACAGCACGCCGTTCATGGCGCGGGGGCGTCGAGGTAGACGCTTTCGTAGTCTTCGTTAAGGCTGGTGGCGGTCTGCAACAGGTTCTTCACCTGCTTGTGGAACAGCGTCGGGTAGCGCATTTCAAAGATCGGTGCGATGGGCAGGTCGGTGTTCAGTACGTTCTCCAACTGGCTGTAGAGCTGCTTGCGCGCCGGGCCTTCCGGGGTGTCGGCGACCTTGGCCCACAACGCATCTGCCTCGGGGCTGTTGTAGCCACTGACGTTGGCGAACGGCGAAGTCTTGAGGATGTAGTCGGAGCGGAACAGGTAGGCGCTGGTCAGGTACGGGTCGCCGATCTGGAAGATGAAGTTGTAGGTCAGGTCGAAGTCCCAATCGCTCACGCGCTGGAACCAGGTCGCCGAGTCGGACGTCACCACTTGCACCTTGAAACCCATGGGTTGCAGGGACTGCTTGGTGTACTCGGCCAACCGTTCCCAGGCGCCGCCCTTTTCGCCGTTGAGCAAACGGATACGCACCGCGCCCACGTCCACGCCGGACTCGGCGATCAGCGCCTTGGCCTTTTTCAGGTCATAGGCGTACTGCGGCAATTGCGGGTCGTGGTACGGCGAGGTCGACACGAATGGCCCCTGAGCCACCTTGCCCGAACCGAAGAAAATGTTGTCCACCACGAACTGGCGGTTCAGCGCATACAGGATCGCCTGGCGCACCTTGGGGTTGTTCAGCGGCGGTTTGCGCGTGTTGATTTGCAGGAAAGCCAGGCCCGAATACAACTCCCAGCCCTTCTCCGACGACTGCACATCCGGCAACGCGGTGAGGCGCTTGAGGTCGGAGTAATCGGCATCGCCGCTGCGCAGCACTTGCACGTCATTGCGCTCGAACGCGGCAGCGCGTGAGGAGCCGTCGGGGATCACGTGAAAGATGATGCTGTCGAGGTGCGGCAGGCCTTTTTTCCAGTAGTGGGGGTTCTTGGCCAGCTTGATATAGGCGCCGCGCTTCCACTCGACAAACACAAATGGTCCGGTGCCGACCGGCTTGAGGTTGTAGGGGTTGTTGCGGTAGTCGGTGTTCTCGTAGAGGTGCTTGGGCACCACCGGGCGCAGGCCGCTGCCGAGGGCCGAAAGCAGAGGGGCGAAGGGCTTCTTCAGCTTGAACACGACGTGCTGCGGGCCGTTGGCGGTGATGCTGTCGACATACTCGCCAATGATGCCGCCCAGGCGCTTGTCCACCTCGGGGTAGAAGGTCTGGAAGCTGAACACCACGTCATCGGCGGTGAACGCCGGGCCGTCGTGCCAGTGCACGTTGTCTTGCAGCACGAAGGTGTAGGTGAGGCCGTCCGGGGAGATGGTCCAGGACTTGGCCAACACCGGTTTGGGTTTGAGGTCGGTGTCAAAGGTGAGCAGGCCTTGCAGCACCTTGCCGCTCACGTATTGAGTGGACACATGGCTGACCACGCCGTGCATCAACGACGGCGGTTCGGGTTGGGCCACCAGGTTGAGCACCCCGCCCTCCTGGGGTTGCGCCAGGGCCTGGCCGGCCAGCAGCGCGGTGCACAGGCCAACGGATGACAGGGCACGGCGAAAAGAGAATGGGCGCATGGAGGCTCCTCGAATGGAAAGTTCTGCGAGGGATTTTGCAAGGGCTGTGCCATGGGGGTTTCAGGCGAGATTGTGGGTGCTATGGGGCGTCAAGCTGATGAAAAAACCACAGCGCTGCGGCTGAGTGTGCAAAAAGCAGCAGCGCTCTGGTTCAAATGTGGGAGGGGGCTTGCCCCCGATGGCGGTGGGTCAGAGACAGATGGGCAAGCTGACACATTGCTATCGGGGGCAAGCCCCCTCCCACATTGAGATCACCAGTGTTCAGATGGCACAGGGTTTGCCCTGTCATCTCCATCTGACCGAACGAGCCTTTACCCATGCCACTGGATTACCTGGGCAACCCCATCGACACCCCCCACCCTTCCACCCGCCAGGGCCTGGACGATTTCATCGGCGGCTTCCTCGGCTACCAGCCCCGCGCCGAAGGCATCCTCGCCGCCGCCGATGCCGACCCCGACTCAGCCCTGGCCAACGCCTTCGCCGGTGTGTTGCTGATGTTCATCGAGTCCCCCGAAGGCCCGGCCCTGGCCGCGAAATACCACCAGCGCGGGGTCGCCGTGAACAGCGACCATCCGCGCGCCCAGTTGTATCTGTCGCTATTGCACGCGTGGATCAACGACGATCTTGATCAAGTCCTGCACCTCAGCGAACACGCCCTCGACCTGTACCCCCGCGACCTGTTCGCCGCCAAGCTCAACCAATACGTGGAATTCAACCGCGGCAACTGGCCCGCCTTGCTGCGCATCGGCCTCAAGGCCACCGCTGGCGCCCCCGACATCGCCCACAGCCACGGCCTGCTGGCCTTCGCCTATGAGCAATGCCATCTGCTGGAAGAAGCCGAAGCCAGCACCCGTGAAGCCCTGCGCCTGCAACCCTCGGAGCCGTGGGCGCAACATGCCTTGGCCCATGTGATGCTGACCGAAGGACGCATCGAGGAAGGCACCGCGTTTCTGGAAAGCGTCGCCCATCATTGGCAGGGTTTGAATTCGTTTATGTACACCCACAACTGGTGGCACCTGGCGCTGTTCTACCTGGCGCGGGGGGAGAATCAGCGGGTGCTGGAGATCTACGACCAGCACGTGTGGGGCATCCTGCCGGAGTATTCCCAGGATCAGGTGGGCGCAGTGTCGTTGCTGGCACGCCTGGAACTGGCCGGCATCGACGTGGGCGAGCGCTGGCAAGCGCTGGCGCCCTATCTGCAACGGCGAGCTGGCGATACGGTGCAGCCGTTTCTCAGCGTGCAGTATTTGTACGGCTTGGCACGGGCCGGCAAGCCGGAAGCGGATGAGTTACTGGCGGCGCTGCAAGCCTACAGTGCTGCGGCGCGGCCGGTGTGGGGTGAAGTCACCTTGCCGTTGGCAAAGGGCTTGTTGGCCCATGCCCGAGGGGAGTGGCAACACGCGCTTGAGCAACTGACGATCGCCCTGCCCCGGCTGAATGAAATTGGCGGCAGCCATGCCCAGCGTGATCTGTTTGCCCAGGTGGAATTGGATGCGCGGTTGCAGGCGGGAGATTGGTTTGGCGCACAGCAAACGCTGGAGTTGCGGCGCCGGTATGACGGGTGGGATGTGCCGACGAATCGGAGTTTGGTGCGGGTGTATGGGGCGCTGGGGCTACCAGAGCAGGCAGCAAAAGCCAAAGCGCGAGTGTCACGATTTACCTGACATACACAGATCAAAATGTGGGAGGGGGCTTGCCCCCGATAGCGGTGGGTCAAGCAAAAATGCTGTGACTGACACTCCCTCATCGGGGGCAAGCCCCCTCCCACATTTGACCGCATTTGACTTAAATTCCGCGTGCGCTGAACACCCCCCGCGCAATCCCCCGCGCCACGCAATCCGCCGCCGCCGCGCCAATCCGGCCAATCTCCACTTGCCGGCGTGGCCCATCGGTCAGTTCCACCGCTGCCGAGGCCAACGCGAACACCGTGTCCCCATCAAACGGCAAATGCGCCGGGCGTACCGCACGGGCAATCCCGTCCTGGGCCATGATCGCCACGCGTTTGCACTCGGCCACAGTAAGCCGTGCGGTGCTGGCGACCACCACCAACGTAGTGTTGGCGCCTGCTTGCAAGCGGCCCATGGAGTCCAGGCGTGACAGCTCCGGCATCGGGTCGCTGCAATCCATCTCGGTGTGCGGGCGCTGGCCGCCGAATTCCCCCGCCACTTCCCACGGCCAGGCCCAGAAGGTTTTGCCATCGGGCATGTACACCGAGCCAATGGGATTGGCGACCACCAATGCGGCGACGATCAGCCCATCGCCCAAGTCGAGGGACGCCGTGCCCAATCCACCCTTCAACACCCCGGCCATGGCGCCACGGCCCGCGCCCACTGAACCCAGTTCAAAGTCTTCACTGGCATTGGCCAGCGCTTCAAACCCCAGGCGCCGGTAAGGCGGTTCCAGGCCCCAGTCCTTGTCCCCACCATTGCCCAGGTCATGCAACACAGCGGCAGGCACGATAGGGATAGCCGGCGCACCAGGCTTGAGGTGCAAGCCCACCTGGTCCTGGGACAGCTTGGCCGCCACCGCATCCGCCGCGCCCAGGCCGAACACCGAGCCGCCGCCAAAGACCAGCGCGTGGAGTTGGCCGACCATGTTTTCCGGTTCAAGGGCGGCGGTTTCACGCCCGCCGGGGCCGCCGCCGCGAATGTCGATGCTGGCGGTCCAGAAACCATCGGGGCGGATCACCGTGACGCCGGTGTCGACGTGCAGGTCCGTGGCGTGGCCGACCGTAAGGCCTGGGATATCGGTGAGGGCGTTGCGCGGGCCGGGTCTAGGCATACAGAAAAAGCTTCCTTGGGTTTAGGTATGGCGTGGGGTGAGCAAGGGGTGTGCCAAACGCCGTTATCCCGGCCTGACGGCGCAAAACCCAGTCGCCTCGAAAACCCTCTGCACAAAAACCAACACCCTGCCCTTCGCCCTGTTAGAAAAACACCAACCCACCGTTCAACAAACCAATAAGACACTGTTTTTAAATAACTTTTCCAGATGGCACAGCCCTTGCTCTCACCGCAACACCAGAGCTTGAACCCAACAAGCCACCTTACCCACTGGAGTGTTGCCCATCATGAATGCCTCTCGCCGCAGGCCTCACCAAGCCTTCGCCCACACCCTGTTATTTATCGCCCTGTGCGAAGCCGCCAGCTACAGCGGCCTGACCCTCGCCGCCGACGCGCCGGCCAGCGACAACCCGCTGGACACCGTAGTGGTGATCGGCAACCGTGGCCAGGCGCGCACCCTCGCTGAAAGCCCGGCGCCGGTGGATGTGATCTCGTCCAAGCAATTGCTCGCCACCGGCCAGGGCGACCTGACCCGCGCCCTGAGCAAAGTGCTGCCGTCGCTGAACCAGCCGGCATCGTCGGGCTTCGGCTCCACGTCGGTGGTGCGCCCCATCAGCCTGCGCGGCCTCAATGGCGACCAGGTGCTGGTGCTGGTCAACGGCAAGCGCCGCCACAACAGTGCGCTGCTGAACAACGGCACCTACCTCAACTCCGGCTCGCAGCCGGTGGACCTGGACATGATCCCCACCGCCCTGGTGGATCACGTCGAAGTGCTGCGCGACGGCGCCTCTGCCCAGTACGGGTCGGATGCGATTGGCGGCGTGGTCAACATCGTGCTCAAGCAGACCGACCACGGTGGCAGCCTGTCCACCAGCTACGGCCAGAACTACGAAAACGGTGACGGCGAAACCGCGCGGCAAACCGGCAATATCGGCCTGGCGCTGCCCAATGACGGCTTTATCAACCTCGCCCTGGACGTGAAGAAACAGAAGATCTCCGACCGGTCCGACAAGGCGCCGTATACCGACTCTGCCGGCAACACCAGCCTGGAACACACCTACTACGGCACCGGCCTGCCCGAGGCGCGCAATTTCAGTTTCGGCTACAACGCCGAGCTGCCGGTGGATGATGCTCTCACCCTCTATTCGTTCTCGACTTACACCCGACGCAACTCGGAAAAACCCCTGGCCTTCCATCAGCCCGCCAGTTTCGACGGTATCGCCACGCCGTTCCCCGAAGGCGTGGAAGACACCCTGCGCTTTATCGAAAATGACTTCCAGGTGGCCTTCGGTGGCAAGGGCGAAGTCGCCGGCTGGAACTATGACCTGTCCAGCACCTACGGCCAGGACCATGCCGAAGCCACCCTGCGCCACACCTACAACCTGAGCTACGGCGCCGACTCGCCGACCTCGGTGGACACCGGCGTGAAGACCTTCAGCCAGTGGACCAACAACCTCGACCTGACCCGCGCCTTCGACCTCGGCCTGCACAAGCCCACGCAAATCTCATGGGGCCTGGAACAGCGCTACGAGAACTACAAGATCGGCAAGGGTGACTACGCCTCCTACGCCAGCGGCCCCTTCACCACCGGCGCCAGCGGTGGCCTGATCGCACCGGGCACCATCTCCGGCGCCGGCACCACGCCAGAGGACGCCGCCGAGAAAGGCCGCACCAGCCTGGCCGGCTACGGCGAGATCGGCCAGGACCTCACCGATAAATGGCACGTGGACCTGGCCGGTCGCTACGAGCATTACAACGACGGTTCGGGCACCACCACCAACGGCAAGTTCGCCACCCGCTACCAACTGACGCCGATCCTGGCGGTGCGCGGTTCCTTCAGCACCGGCTTCCGCGCACCATCCCTGGCCCAGCAGATCTACAGCTCCACCTCGCAAACCAGCGTCAACGGCCAGTTGTTCGACTACCGCAACGTGGCGGTGGACTCCGCAGTGGCCAAAGCCCTCGGCGCCGACACGCTCAAACCTGAGAAGTCCACCAACTTCGGCCTCGGCCTCACCCTGCAACCCACCGATGCCACCAGCATTACCCTTGATGCCTACCAGATCAAAATCAAGGACCGTATCGCGCAGACCGGTTACCTCGGCGGCACCCCGCAAATCAGCGCGATCCTCGCCGCAGCCGGGCTCAACCCGAACCAGGCGGTCACGTACTTCACCAACGCCCTCGACACCACCACCCGTGGCGTCGACCTGGTGGGCGACTACCGCCAGAGCATCGGCGCCTACGGCAACCTGCGCTACACCCTGGGTTTCAACTGGAACACCACGCAGATCGACGATATCCACGCCTCCAGCGTGGCCCAGCAAGCCCTCGGCCCAACCGGTGGCTATGACCGTCAGCGCCAGGGCAACCTCAAGTACGGCCTGCCGCAATCCAAGCTGTTGCTGGGCACCACCTGGACCTATGAAAAACTCGAAGTGGGCCTGAACCTGACCCGCTACGGCGAATACACCCAGTACGGCACCGCCGAACAATACGACCGCACCTTCTCGCCGGCGTGGATCACCGACCTGAATATCGACTACCACCTCACGCCTGCAATCACCCTGAATGCCGGCGCCAACAACCTGTTCAACCAGTACCCGGAACGCACCCACCTGGCCAGCAGCTCGGGCGGTTTCCCCTACGGCAACTTCTCGCCCTACGGCACCACCGGCGGCTACTGGTACACCGGCGTGACCTACAACTTCTAACCCAACCCACCGGGCCGGCTCGCCGGCCCCGTGCGTGACTTTCATGGGAGCCTGTTCATGACCCGCCGCACCGACCAACTCAAGCTGGGCGCATTTCTCGCCAACAGCGGCCATCACGTCGCCGCCTGGCGCCACCCGCTGGCCCAGGCCGATGCCAGCCTGGATTTCGAGCACTTCAAGCACATCGCGCAAACCGCCGAGCGCGGTAAATTCGACGCGCTGTTCATCGCCGATGTCGTCGCGCTGTGGGGGCATCACCACGACGCGTTGAGCCGCACCGCTCGCGCCGAACACTTCGAACCGCTGACCTTGATGTCGGCCCTGGCCGCCGTTACAAACAACATCGGCCTGATCGCCACCGCCACCACCACCTACAACGAGCCGTACCATATCGCGCGCAAGTTCGCGTCCCTGGACCACTTGTCCAAGGGCCGCGCCGCGTGGAACCTGGTGACCTCGGTGGTCTCCGACGAGGCCTGGAACTTTGGCCGCGAACACCATGTGGACCACGGCGACCGCTACCAGCGCGCCGAAGAATTCCACGATGTGGTCAAGGACCTGTGGGACAGCTGGGACGACGACGCCTTCACCCGCGACAAGGCCAGCGGCGAATACTTCGACCCGGCCAAATTGCACACCCTCAACCATCGCGGCGAACACTTTGCCGTACGCGGCCCGCTCAACGTGGCACGCCCGCCCCAAGGCCACCCGGTGCTGGTGCAGGCCGGTGCGTCGGAGCCGGGCAAGAACCTCGCGGCCCGCGTGGCCGAGCTGATCTTTGCCCATTCCCACAACCTCGAAGACGCCCAGGCGTTCTACCAGGACATCAAGCAACGCGCCGCCGCGCTGGGCCGCGACCCGGATCACATCAAGATCCTGCCCGGCGTCACGCCGTTTATCGCCGACACCCGCGAACAGGCCCAGGCCTTGTTCGAAGAGTTCCAGGCACTGATCGACCCGGTGCTGGGCCTGCGCCTGCTGGCCGACACCCTGGGCGATGATATCGACCTGTCCGGCCATGACCTCGACGGCCCACTGCCAGACACCCCCGTGGGCCAACGCGGCAGCCGTCGCGACAAGGTGCTGGAGTTGGCCCGCAGCGAAAACCTGAGCATCCGCCAGCTGTACCTGCGCCTGGCCGGCGGCAACCCGGTGATCGGCACCGCCGAAGACGTGGCCGATCACTTTGAAGCGTGGTTCGAGGCGCGGGCCTGCGACGGCTTCAATGTGTTCTTTCCGTACTTTCCGGGGGGCATCGAGCTGTTTGTCGACCGCGTGATTCCGCTGTTGCAGGCACGCGGGCTGTTCCGCGATGAATACGAAGGCACTACGTTGCGGGAAAACCTTGGCCTGCCGCGCCCGGCCAACCGCTTTACCACAGGAGCCCCGGCATGAAGCGCAACGCATGGATGCTCGCCGCCGCCAGCCTGATCGCGCCCAAGGCGTTCGCCCTGAATATCCTGCTGAGCAACGACGACGGCTACCAGCATCCGAATATCCGCGCGCTCTATACCGAGCTTAAAGCCCAGGGGCATAACGTGAAGATCGCCGCGCCGCAGAGTGACCAGAGCGCACGCGGCGGCTCATTCTTCTTCGGGCGGGAAGTGAGCGTGGGCCACGACAGCGACCCGGCCTACCCCGACAGTTACTACATCAGCACTACCGAAAAAGGCGTGTGCCAGAGCGCCGAGTGCGCCGGCAAAGAGGTGCAGATCGAAATCAGCGGCACGCCGGTAATGGCCCTGTTAATGGGCCTGAACAAAGTGCTGCCTCACCCCGACCTGGTGATCGTCGGCCCCAACCCCGGCAATAACCTGGGGGCGATCAACATGGCCTCGGGCACCTTCAACGCGGCGAGCGTGGCGTTACAGTCAGGCATTCCGGCGCTGGCGGTGAGCACCGATCTCAAGGAGCAGGATCCGCACCGTGCAGCCGCCCTGGTGGCCAAACTGGTACAGGCCCTCGACCAGCATCGCCAACCCAATGGCGCCTTGCTGCCCGCGGGCCTGGGCCTGAATATCAACCTGCCCAAGGACGCGCACATCAAAGGCGTGAAACTCACCCGCGTCGGCAGTTACGTGGGTTTTGCGGCGCTGTACACCGACGATCTCAAGCAGTTCAACCTGCCCGGCAAGCCCGGTATCGGCTTTCAATACAGCCCCGCCGCCACCGCCGCGCAACAGAATGATGAAGCAGTGTGGTTGAACAAGGGTTACCTGACGATCAGCCCGTTCAGCGGCTTGCCGGAGTCCATCAGTGCTGGCCCGGCGCTGCAAAAGCAACTTGAGGTGAAGCCATGAGCGCCGGTTTTTCCCTGGGGTTCTTGAGCCGCGTCTACAGCCCGAGCTTTGACCCCAAGGTCTATCGCGACACCCTGGAGCTGTTCAAGGTCGCCGAAGAACTGGGCTTCGACAGCGGCTGGGTGGCGCAGCACCACTTCGCCAGTGAGCATGGGCGACTGCCGTCGCCGTTGGTGTTGCTCGCCGCGATTACCCAGCGCACACAACGCATCAGCCTGGGCACCGGGATTATCGTGTTGCCCCAGGAGGCGCCGCTGCGCCTGGCCGAAGATGCCGCCGTGCTGGATTTACTCAGCCATGGGCGGCTGGAGCTTGGGCTGGGCGCGGGGTTTGATCCCGAGACATTTGTGGCATTTGGCCGTGAACCTGACGCGCGCCATCGCGATTACGAACAGCACTTGCATCAACTGCTCAACGCCCTGGGCAATGCGCCGTTGACCGACAGCGGCTCGCGCTTGCTGCCACGGGCCAATGGCTTGAGCCATCGACTATGGGAAGCGACGTCGCGGGTGGAATTGGTCGCCGAACGCGGTCACGGCCTGATCATGGCGCCCAACCCGCACCAGCCGCCCGAAGCCGGTGTGGAGCTGGTGGCGCGCTACCGCAACGCCTGGACCGGCGACAACGGCACCCCGGCGCGCCTCGCACGGGTGCAAGCGCTGCTGCCGTCCCCGGACGACGCCACTCGCCGCGATATCCAGGCCTATGTGCAACGCCAGCAAAGCATCGGCGTACTCAAGGGCACACAGGATGATGACTTCGACACCACCCTCAAGCGCCTTGGCGTGTTGCACGGCCCGGTGGAGCAGATCATCGAACAGTTGCAGCAAGGCCCGACACTGACCGCCCACGACCAGTTGATCCTGCAAGTACAAACCACCAGCACGCCGCTGCGCGACGCCATCCGCGCCCTGGAAATCATCCGCGAACACATCGCCCCGGCCCTCGGCTGGCAGCCCACAGGAACCGCCTCATGACCTTCAAACTGGGCTTTCTCAGCCACGCCTTTGGCGATGACCCGCAACAGGTGTACCGCGACCTCATCGAGCAGTTCGAAGTGGCCGAAGCCCTGGGCTTCGATGGCGGCTGGATTGCCCAGCACCACCTGAGCAACGGCTTTGGCCGCCTGCCTTCGCCACTGGTGTTGCTGGCGGCGGTGGCCGAGCGTACCCGGCGTATCGAGCTGGGCACCGGGGTGATCGTGTTGCCGTTCGAAGACCCGATCCGCCTGGCCGAAGACGCCAGTGTGCTCGACGCCCTGAGCGGCGGACGGGTGCAATTGGGCCTGGGCAGTGGCGGCGCCAATCTGGATAACTTCAGCGCGTTTGACCGCGACCCCAGCCAACGCCAGGCGGACTTTGCCGAACGTCAACAGCGCTTGCAGCACCTGGTGCAGGGCAAGCGGCTGACGGGTGACCTGACACTGCAACCGCCCGCACCGGGCCTGGACGCGCGCTTGTGGCATTCCCACGGCAGCCTCGATGGCGCCGTGTACACCGCACGACAAGGCAACGGCCTGCTGCTGGGCACCGCCACTCACGATCCACTGACCGTGCAAAAACCCTTGGCCGACGCGTACCTCAACGCCTGGCAGCACCCTGATCGCCAGCCGCGCATCGGCGTGGTCCGCGCCATTTTCCCCGCCGCCGACCGCGCCAGCGCCCAGGCCGAGCTGGCGGTGGATATCGAGCGGCATATTCCGCGCCTGCAACGCGAAGGCTTGATCGACCAGGCCGTGGATTTACAGGAACACCTGCGCCTGATGAACGTGCACCACGGTCATCCCGATGAAGTGATTCAAAGCTTGCAACAGGACCCCTCGTTGCTGCCCTATGCTGATTACATGATCGCCGTGGTCCAGGCCGAAAGCTCGACCCAGGCACAGATCCTCAAGCGCTTGGAAACCCTCGCCCGGGACATCGCCCCGGCCCTGGGCTGGAAACAACATGACTGACCGCACGCCCCTGCACTTCAGCTGGCTACTGCCTCTATGCACCCCCGACTGGGCGGCGCGGCCAGGGCAATGGATCCAGCTGGCCCAGGCCGTGGAATACGCCGGCCTCGATAGCCTGTGGATCCCCGGCGGCGCGCTGTGCGCCGACAGCCTCGGCGTTGCCGCGGCGTTGTGTGCGCATACGCGGCGGGTGCAATTGTCGGTGAGCGTGCCGCCGGAGGTGATGCTGCCGGCGGCGCTGGCGACCACCCTGCAAAGCCTGCAATCCATCAGCGGCCACCGCGTGCACCTGCACCTGCCCAACAGCGAGCGCAGTGCGTTTGGCGAATGGCTTAACCGTGATCAGCGCAGCGAACGCATCGGCGAGTACCTGCATATCCTCCAACAATTGCTCGCCCCCAATGAAGGCGGGCTGGATTACCAGGGCCTGTACTTCCAGCTGGAAAACGCCGGCGTTGCCCGTCGTGAACTGCCCGCGCCGACGCTGGTACTGGACGACAGCCACAGCCACGCGCTGGTGGCCGAACATGCCCAGACCTGCCTGCTCGCCCCCGGCCATCCGCAGTGGCTGGGCAAGGAGATCCAGCGTTGGCGGGCGATCCAACCGTCGTTAAAGTTTGCCTGCACCTTCGGCCTGATCCTTGGCGACAGCGAAGACCTGGCCTGGGAAACCGCCGCCAGTCTGTTGCCAGTCCCGGACTTACCCACTGAATCCTTCGCCACCCTACCGCGCGCGCGTCACCCGCTGCGCCAATGGGAAGTGCATCCGAACCTGCTGCAACTCGCGCCGGGGCAACCACTGATCCTGGTGGGCACCCCGCCACAGATCGCCACGCGCCTGCAGGAGCTGCATGGGTTGGGCTTGAACCACCTGATCCTGGAAGGCGGCCCGGCCGTGCGCGACGTGCTGCGCTTTGGTGAACAGGTATTGCCCCACTTGCGCAAGGAGCGCCCGCACCATGAGTGTTGAAGTCCGCCCGCCGATCCAACTGGATTGGTTCCTGCCCACCAACGGCGACGGTCGCCACCTCACCAGCAGCGGCTTGCCCAAGGTCGGGTTGTTCCAGCAAGGCGAGCGCGCGCCGACACTGGACTACCTGCGCCAGATCGTACGGGCCACCGAACAGGCCGGTTTCGACGGGATCATGGTGCCCACCGCCAGCGGCTTCGAAGACCCCTGGCTAATCACCGCCGTGCTCGCCCAGGAAGTACGCCGCCTGAAATTCCTGCTCACCCTGCGCCCCGGCACCGAATTGCCCGCCTACACCGCGCACCGCGCCGCCACCTTGCAACTGCTCAGCGAAAACCGCCTGGCGCTGCACGTGGTGACCGGTTCCAGCCGTTTCGAACAGCGTTCCCTCGGGGACTTTCTTGAACACGACGAACGCTACGCACGCACCGCCGAATTCCTGCAAGTGTTCCAGGCCGTATGGGCGGGCCAGCCACCGGCCCATCCTGGGCGTTACTACCGCAGCGGCATCCACACGCCCATTGCCCCAGGCGCCGAAGTGCCGCCCATCTACTTCGGCGGCGCCTCCGAAGCCGCCGAGCGGGTCGGCGCGGCCCATGGGCAAACCTACCTGATGTGGTGCGAACCTCCGGCGATGATCGCCGAACGCATCCACCGCATGCGCGACCTCGCCGCCGCCCAGGGCCGTACCCTGCGCTTCGGCCTGCGTCTGCACGTATTCGCCGCCAGCACCGACGACGCAGCGTGGGCCCATGTGGAACGGCTGCTGCAAGAAATCCCCAAAGGCGCCATCGACCAGGCGCAACGGCAGATGGCCGCGTATGAATCCGTGGGGCAAAGCCGCCAGACGCAATTGATGCAAGGGCGTGGCCGTGGTGCGAGGGAGCTGGAAGTGTCCGCCAACCTGTGGGCGGGTGTGGGCCTGGTGCGTGGAGGTGCGGGAACGGCGCTGGTGGGCAGTTATGCGCACGTGGCGCAGCGGATCGAGGAGTATCACCAATTGGGGGTGGATAGTTTTATCTTGTCCGGGTTTCCGCATTTGGAAGAGGCGATTCATGTGGGGGCGGAGGTGTTGCCTCTATTACACAAGATCTGCGCCACACCCTAGATCCCCTGTGGGAGGGGGCTTGCTCGCGAAGGCGGTGTGTCAGTCAACACACATGCAGCTGACCCTCCGCCATCGGGGGCAAGCCCCCTCCCACATTTGGAATTGCGTCAGGATAAGGAAGTAGCCATACCACCAATCCCCTGTGGGAGGGGGCTTGCCCCCGATTGCAGTGTGTCAGCTACAGATAAGCTGACTGACACTCCGCCATCGGGGGCAAGTCGAATCGTCGCACCGCCCCTCCCACATTGGTTTCCAGCGCACCATGACTCACTGGTACGGAATCAACCGATCCCGGTCAAGATCGCGCATCAACTCGCCGAGCATTTCACTTTCGCTGCGCGGTTCGGTCATCGGGATGTACCAGGTGGTTGCCGTCCAGCCGCCACGTTTGTAGGCGTAGGCCTTGACCAGTTGGCCGTCCTTGTACAGCGAGCCGTGCAACTGGCGCTCGTAGGTGTAGGGGATCGGCACCGTCAGCAGGGTCAACGCGCCGAGTACGGCGGGGAATACACCGGCGCCTTTGCCGCCGCTCTGGTCCACCAGCAGGCTGTAGCCGGTCTTGCTGAAACCTCCGTCGATAAAGCTGAACGCACCGGTTTCACGCAGGCGCTGGATGACTTCGCGTTGCTTCTGTTCGTCGAAGCGCGACGCCGGCGACGGCATGGTCACGCTCATCGGCACATAGGCGCGCTCGGCCTTGTAGTCCAGGGGCTTGAGGGCGGTGCTGCAACCTGCCAGCAACAGCACGGCGGCCAAGAGGGTCGGTTTGATCATTGCGCTTGCTCCTTGGGCAGCAGGCCGTCGCGTTGTACATCCTGGGCAAAGGCGCGGGTGATGCGGCCGATGTTTTCTTGCTGCATGCCGCCGCTGCCGTCCAGCAGCCAGGTGTATTTCTGAGTGACGTTACGGTAGCTGTAATGCTTCAACGGTTTGCCGTCCTGTTGCACGGCGAACTCGGTGGTGGTGTCGATGCTCTGGGACAACGGCAGCAAAAACAGGGTGGCGGTGCTCAGCAGGATCACCGGGAACGGTGGCAGCTCGCGCTGGCTGTTGAAGCGGACCAGTACCGAGTAGTCCCCTGGTTTGCCCATGCCGGTCTCGACGCTGCGAAATACGCCGGTTTCGCGCAATTGGTTGCGGATCTGCGCAGCGTTGAGCGGGTCATCCACCATGACGTGGATCGGCTGGAGGTAGTCCTGGCCATCGGGCAAGGTGCGTTCGGGCAAGGTGTTGCTGGTGGCGCAACCCGTCAGCAGCGCCAGGGCGCTCAGGGCGATAAGGCGGTTCATGGGCGGGCCTCCTGGGGCACGATGATGTAGGGGGCGGCGCTGCGGTAATCCAGCGGCATCAACTCTAGCGGCGGCAGGCCGGGAACGGACTGGCGCGCGATGGCCTCATCCCGCGCCTGCTGGTCGCGCCAACGGAAGGCGCACAGCGAACCGCCCAGGCATAACGAGCGGAATTCACCGAGGTAGTAGGCCTTGCCCGGTTGCAGGCGCAGCGGCAGGTTGAACTTCTCTCGCGCCTGCACCGAGGTGTAGGTGGTGCCCATGTAGGGTGAGTAGTTGCTGGAGAAGAACTGGAAATCGTAGAACTCGTAGTCCCCGGGCTTGAGCGGCAACACGAACACGCTGGCGGCGCCGGTGGCGTCCTTCACGTCCTGGGGTGTTTCGCGGCCCATGCCGACCCACACGCCGGCCGCGCCATAGGCCGAGCCGCGCTTGCGAAACAACAGGCGTTGGTTGGGGGCAGGAGACGCCGCCAGGCTTTGCGGGCCGATGGAGCCGACCAGATACGCCACCGGCTCCTGCGGGCCCGGCAGCAGCGGTTCGCTGACCACGGCGGCGGGCTGGGTGCCGCAGCCGGTCAAGGCGGCGGCCATAAGCAACAAGGCCAGGGGCCTGGAAAAGCGAGACATGTTCGATCCTGAGTGCTGGCTTTAAAAAAGCGGCACAGGACAAGCATGTGAATGCCCTCCTGGCGCTGTGCCTCGCGTCACTGCGAGGGGCGCAAATGGTACGGCAGGATGGGGGGGTTGACCAGCGGGTGAGTGGTGGGGCCTGTACTCACACCTCGGCACCTATGCACTAACCCCTTGCAAAGGCGCAACCTCACGCGCAGCGGTATGGCGATTAACCGGCACCGGCAACCCCAAGTGCCCACGCAACGTGCTGTGGCTGTACTCGCTGCGGAACAACCCGCGTTCACGCAGCAACGGCAGCACTTGCTCGGTAAAGCGTGCAAAGTCCTCCGGCGCACCGACGTGAATGTTGAACCCATCCACCGCGCCCTCGACAAACCAGCGCTCAATCTCATCCGCCACCGTTTTTGGCGAGCCGACGAAACTGGAGAACGGCTTGGCAAAACGCAACGCCGCCTGGCGCAAGGTCAGGCCCTGGTCGCGGGCCACTTGCTTGATGTTCTCGGCATGCCCGCGATAGCCGTTGCTGCCCAGATCACCCAGTTCAGGGAAAGGTTCGTCCAGTGGGTACTGGCTGAAATCGTGGTAGTTGAACGGCCGCCCCAACTGCACCAATGCCTTGGTCAGATCCAGCTCGCCATTGCGCTCACGGTCGATGGCCTGGGCCTGTTCATCGGTGTCGGCAATGATCGGTGAAATGCCCGGCAGAATGGTCACGTGATCAGGGTTACGCCCCGCAGCCGCCGTGCGTTGCTTGATATCGCGGTAGTACGCCTGGGCATCTTCGAAATTGCCGACACCGGCAAAAATCCCCTCGGCATACTTCGCCGCCAGACCGCGCCCGGACTCGGAAATCCCCGCCTGGAAAATCACCGGCTGGCCCTGGGCTGAACGCTCGATATTCAACGGGCCGGTTACCGAGAAAAACTCGCCCTGATGATCAAGCCGATGCTGGCGCTGCGGGTCGAGGAACACCTTGCTTGGCTTGTCGCGCACAAAGGCGTCGTCTTCATAGGAATCCCACAGGCCTTGCACCACATCCAGGTGCTCGGCGGCGCGGCGGTAGCGGTCGGTGTGGTCGATATGTTGCTCAAGCCCGAAGTTGCCGGCGGCGCCTTCGAGGCCTGTGGTCACCACGTTCCAACCGGCGCGGCCACCGCTGATATGGTCCAGCGAGGCGAACTGGCGCGCCACGTTGAAGGGTTCGGTGTAGGAGGTGGTGAGAGTCGCCACCAGGCCGATTTTCGACGTGGCACCGGCGATGGCCGACAGCAATGTCAACGGCTCCAGGCGGTTGAGAAAGTGCGGCGCGGAATCGGGGGTGATGTAGGGGCTGTCGACGATGAATACCAGGTCGAACTTGGCGGCTTCGGCCTGTTGGGCCTGTGCGCGATACCAGTTGATGTCCACGCTGGCATTGCCGGGGATCTGCGGGTGCAGCCATTCGTTTTGCGCGGTGCCGACGCCGGTGAGGATGGCGCCGAATTTGAGCTGGCGGGGTGAGGTTGGCATGGGAGTTCTCCTGAAATAGATGGAAATCACTGGAGGAACCGGATCAAAAATGTGGGAGGGGGCTTGCTCCCGATGAGGGAGTGTCAGCTAATAAATTTGCTGCTGATACACCGCTATCGGGAGCAAGCCCCCTCCCACATTTTGACCGAGTTTGTCAGTCAGTTCTGGCGGCGATGGCTTCGACTTCGATCAAGGCGCCGGGCAACGGCAGCGCTACAACCTGCAACGCCGTCCGCGCCGGTTTGTTGGGTTGCTCAGGCGTGCCGAAGAACTGCGTATACCCCGCCTGCAACCCGGCAAAATCCAGCTTGCCGCCGGTCTCTTCCGCGCCCACCAAAAACACCCGCAACTGCACGATATCCCCCAGGTCCAGGTCTTGCTGGCGCAGGATCTGGCGGAGCTTGTTGAACACCGACACCGTCTGCACCTCGGTAGTGCCATAGGCCGCCGGCGTACCCGCCGGGGCGTTGGCGTCGTGCAGGTCGGGCAAGGTGCCGCTGACAAAAACCAGGCTGGCGGAGGCCGGCACGGTGACGGTCTGGGAGATCGGGAAGTTGCCGACGCTGGTGCGTTGAATGCTATCGCTCATGATGAAGCTCCTTAAGAGGCGGCAAGGGCCGCAGTCTGTCGTTGTTGGGTCACACGCTCGGCCAGTTGCCCGACCACATGGCGCGCCGAGTTGGCCGCCGATTCCTGCCAGATGCCTACGCCGCTTTGCACCAGACCGTCGCCGGCGAAGTACACGCGGCCGTGGCCGGCTTCGAGCAGGGCGCTGGCGTGCGCCGGGAAGTGTTCACGTTGCAGCCACGGGCCTTCGCTGTAGGGGATCTGTTCCCAGGACACCGCCAGCGGGTTGCGCAGGTGTTGGGAATAACCGGGGTGCAGCAGCTCCACGGCTTCCCTGGAGGTGGCGTACTGCTGGTCGAACGGTTGCGCGCCGAAGACATCGGCGCCCTCCCCGGTCACGTAGCCCGCCACCAACAAGCCTTCGCGGGTGTTGAGGTCGTTGCTCGGGTACCACAGCAGGCGCGCCGGGTGTTCGATCCACGACAGGCCGCCGTAGGTGCGGTAGTCGGTCTCCCAGAAGCGCGGCGATTGCCACGCCACTTTGGTCGCCTGGTCGCTGCGGGTGCTGAGCAAGGCGGCCTTGATCGGGTCGCTGAAATCCGTGTCGAGCCTGGCCAGCAGCGGCAATGGCAAGGTGGAGATCAGGTAGTCGGCCCGCACCACCTGTTCGCGGCCACTGTGTTGGTCGTGATAAGTCACCGCCACGCCGTCTTCCAATTGGCGGATCTGCCGTACCTGGGCACCGAGTTGCACGTGGTCGCGCACCCGCCCGTAGAAGGCATCGGTGATGCGGTCCATGCCGCCCACTGGCTGGAACATGGTGGCGGAAAACTCCGGGAACTCGGTGTGCAGCAATGCCCCCCACAGCTCTGGATGCAGCAGTTGGTCCAGCGACAACGGGCTGCGGCTGGCGGGTAATGCGCCAGGATGAGCCGGTGATTCCAGATGCCCCGAACGAATCGTGCCCTCGAAGGCCAGCTCTTGCGACAGGTCGCCGTACACCTGCAAAAACGCCAGCAACCGCGTGCGCTCTTCACCGCTCAGTACATCGTCGAGGGCATCGCGTTGCACGGCCTTGGCCAGCAAGCCGGACACCTGCCCGCGTGCATCGTTGATCGCCTGGCCGACGCTGAACGCCGGTTTGTTCACATCTGGCCGCACCTGGGCGCCATGGCTGCTGTTGACCAGCACTTCCAGCGGCACCCCCAGCTCACTGCAATAGTCGAGGATGGTGCGGTGCTGGCTGGGAATCCGCGCCGGGCCTGCGTTGAAGTAGTGGCCTTGGTCGAACGCGGCGGTCTGCGTGCGGCCATCCTTGTAGTCCACGCGGTCGCCGTTGCGAATCGTCCAGGTGCGCCCGCCGACCCGTTCGCGCGCCTCCAGTACCTGCACCTCAAACCCGGCTCGGCTCAGTTCCAGGGCCGTGACCAACCCGGCAATCCCGGCGCCCAGCACCAGCACGCGGGTGCCCTGCCCCAGGCCCTCCTTGAGTTTCAACGGTTGCGGGCGGCGGTGAGACGAAGGCCCCAGGCCCAGCACCGCCAGCACGTCCTTGACGGCGTGTTCGCCCCCTACCGCTGCGATACTCGACAGCGCTTCACGTCGTGTCAGTCCCATGGGTGACGCTCCTTAATCCGGCAGGCCCGGTGGGTTGATCAGCGACTTGTCGACGCGTTCCACGTCCAGGCCCCAGCGTTGCAGCACCTGTTCGTATTGGCCGCCGGCAATCACGGTTTCGAGAGCGGTGTGGATCGGCTTGACCAGGCCGTTGTCTCTGCGCGTGGTCACGGCAATGTCCGCCTGCAACGGCCAGCCGCCGTTGACGGTGCCGACGCGCTTGATGCCGCCGGTGATGGCCGCCGAATAGGCGTACACCGAGTTGGGACCGAACAGCGCATCACTGCGTCCGGATTGCACCGCCAGTTGCGCGGCAGCCTGGTCGTCGAAGTACTGCAACAGTGCGGGCTTGATGCCGGCCTTTTCGTTGGCCTCGTTCCAGGCCAACAGGACTTTTTCCTGGTTGGTGCCGGAGCCGACAATGATCTTCAACCCGGCGATGTCCGCCGCCTGTTTGATCTCGGTGATCTTGCTGGTGCTCTTCACGTAGAACCCGAGCACATCCTGGCGATAGGTGGCGAAGTCGAAGCGCTTCTTGCGCGCCTCGGTGACGGTGACGTTGCTGATCACCGCGTCGTATTTGCCCGAGCTGACGCCCAGCGGCCAATCTTCCCAACTGGTCTGCACCACGTTGAGTTGCAGGCCCAGGCTGTCGGCGACCAGCTGCGCCGTGTCGGCCTCGCTGCCGATGGTGGTCTTGTCATCGCTGGCCAACAGCGCCAGGGGCGGCCCGGCGACACCGGACACGGCCACGGTGAACTTGCCCGGCTGGGCGAACTTGAAGCCCGGCGGAATCTGCGCGATGGCCGCTTCATTACGCGGCACATGGATGCGCACGCGGTCGGGGCTGAGGTCGACCTGTTGCACGGCGAACGCGCTTTGCGCGGTGCTGACGGCAAGTGCCAGCAGGGCCACGCGGGCAGTAGCGATAAACATGGGCAGTCACTCCTTGAACTAAAGCACCTTGCCGAGAAAGGCCACGGTGCGGGGGTGTCGGGGTTGGCGGAACATCTGTTCAGGCGGGCCTTCTTCGATCAACTGGCCGTCGCAGAGGAACACCACGTGGTCGGCGACTTCGCGGGCAAAGCCGATTTCGTGGGTGACGATCACCAGGGTCACGCCCAGTTGGGTCAGGCCCTTGATCACGTCGAGGACTTCGCCCACCAATTCCGGGTCGAGGGCCGAGGTGGGTTCGTCGAACAGCAGCACTTTGGGGTCCAGCGCCAGGGCGCGGGCAATGGCGACGCGCTGTTGCTGGCCCCCGGAGAGCTGGCGTGGGTAGGCGTCTGCCTTGTCCGCCAGGCCAACCTTGGCCAGCAATTCGGCGGCCTTGGTGTGGGCTTCGGCCTTGCCCCAGCGCTTGTGGGCCAGGGGCGCTTCGGCGATGTTTTCCCAGGCGGTGAGGTGCGGGAACAGGTTGAAGTTCTGGAACACGAAGCCGACGTCGATGCGGCGCTTGAGAATCTCGCGCTCTTTCAGTTCGTAGAGCAGGTCACCCTTGCGGCGGTAGCCGACGTATTCGCCGTCGATAGTGATATGCCCGCTGTCGATCTTTTCCAGGTGATTGATGGTGCGCAGCAAGGTCGACTTGCCCGAGCCCGATGGCCCGAGAATCACCGTGACCTTGCCGGGATCGATGGTCAGGTCGATGTCTTTCAACACCTGTTGGTTGCCAAAGCGCTTGCCCACGCCCTGGATCTGGATGCGTCCGGCGCGGGCTTCAGCCATGGGTCTTCTCCTTGATCCAGCCGCGAATGCGTTGCAACGGTGTGGGCGGCAGTACCCGCGCAGTGCCACGGGCGAAGTAGCGTTCGACGTAATACTGGGCGCTGGTCAGCACGGTGGTGATGATCAAATACCAGACCGTCGCCACGATCAGCAGCGGGATCACCGCCTGGGTGCGGTTGTAGATGACCTGCACGGTGTAGAACAGCTCCGGCAAGGCCAGCACGTAGACGATGGAGGTGCCTTTGACCAGGCCGATGATTTCGTTGAAACCCGACGGCAAGATCGAGCGCAATGCCTGGGGCAGGATGATGCGGAAGATCCGTCGTGAGGCTGGCAATCCCAAGGCCGCCGCCGCTTCATGCTGGCCGGCATCAACCCCGATCAGGCCACCGCGAATGATCTCCGCTGCGTACGCCGCTTGCATCAGGCTCAAGCCCAGCACCGCCACGGTGAACTGGCTGAGCACATCCACGGTGGACCATTCGGCGAACACCACCGAGGTGAACGGCACGCCGAGCACGATGTGGTCATACAGGTAGGCAAAGTTGTAGAGGATGATCAGCACGAGCAGCGCCGGCATCGAGCGGAAAAACCAGATATAGCCCCAGGCCAACGCCGCCAGCAGTGGCGAGCCCGATAGCCGCGCCAATGCCAGTGCCGTGCCGAGGATCATGCTGAACACGGTGCTCAGCAAGGTCAGCAACAGCGTCTGGCCCAGGCCGCGAAGTACCGAGGGCGAGAAGAACCATTGGCCGAACACGCCCCACTCCCAGCGCGGGTTGGTGGCCAGGGAATGCACGATGGTCAACAACACCAGCGCGGCAAAGATCGACCCGGCCCAGCGCCAGGGGTGCCGTGCGGGCACCACTTGCAGGGCCTTGATCGGTGTGGCGACGCGCGCCTGGCGAACCGGAGCGGGCTGATCTATCAGGTCATAGGGTTTGGCGACGATGGGCATGTTTTATTCCTCGGCCTTAGAAGGCATAGGTCAACCGGGTGTAGTAGTACCCGCCGGTAAAACCGAAGGGCGAATAGGTGCCGTAGCTGCTGACCATGGTGCTGCTGGGCACGCCTTGTTTCTTGGGGTAGATGTCGAACAGGTTCTTGGCGCCGATGGCGATGTTGAGGTCTTTGGTGAGGTTGTAGCCAAGGTCCAGGTCGGTGATCCATTTGGCGCTGTAGACCCGGTCGAGGCTGCGGTCGGCGGAGACGTTGACCTCTTTGTAGGAACCGTAGCGGGTCAGGGCCAGGTTGAGGTTGAAGCGGTCGATGCTCCAGTCGCCGCCCAGGATCAGCTTGGTGCTGGGCTGTACACCGGTGATCAGGTTGCGTGCCTGGCGATCCATCAGGTCGTAGGACGTACCGAGGATCGTGGTGGATTCCTTGTAGTTGAGGATCTTGGTCTGGTTCCAGTTGAACGCGGCGGTCCACTTGAGTGAGCCGTATTGGCCCAGGTCCTGGTTGTAGTTGCTGACCAGGTCGAGGCCCTTGGTGCGGGTGTCGGCGCCGTTGATGAAGTATTGGCCGCCGGAGGTGGACGTGATGCCGTTGCCTTGCAAGACCTGGGTGATCTCCGGGCCGAGCAAGGTGCCAGTCAGGGTGATGCGGTCACGCAGGTTGATCACGTAGGCGTCGGCGGTGAAGCTCAGGCGGTCGGTGGGCGTGAGCGTGAAACCGAGGCTGAAGTTGGTGGAGCGTTCGGGTTTGAGTTCCTGCGCGCCCAGGGCTTGGGCCGCGGCGGAGCCCACCGGCAGCACGCCGTAGTTGATCGACTGGTACACGCCGTCCACCACGCCATAGGTGGTGGAACGCGCACTGAACAGGCTGTTGGCCAGGGACGGCGCACGGAAACCGTTGCTCACCGTGGCGCGCACGGCAAATTGTGGGGTGAAGTCGTAGCGGGTGGTCAGCTTACCGCTGCGCGTAGCGCCGACGCCCTGGTTGTAATGCTCGTAGCGAAACGCGGTGCCGATGTACCAATCCGGCACCGGGTTGAAACCCACGTCGACATAGCTCGCCAGGCTGTTGCGTGAGGCGCTGCTTTCTTCATCCGGCGAGATGCCGTTGGTCACCTGCGCTCCACTTGAAGCGCAATTGCCCGGTGCCACGCAATAACCACCGTTGGCGTAGGACGCATAGTCGCCGGCCTGTACCTCATAGGTGTCGCGCCGATGTTCGAAGCCGTAGCTCAGGTCCAGCGGCTTTTGCAGGCCGACATCGAAGCCGCGCTTGAAGTCGAGGTTGGTGGTCAGCTCGGTGGAAATCCAGGTGCCGGAAGTGAAGTGATTCGGCGTGGCCTCGCCCAGGGACGGGTTCTGGTTATGGGTGGTGCCCTGCTCCGCTTCGTTGCGCCCGTAGGTGGTGGACAGGTCCCAGTCCCACTCGCCGACGGTGCCCTTGCCGCCGAATGCGGCCTGGAAGTCGTCTTCGTCGATAAACCAGGTGGGCGTGTAGCCCGCCGGGTAGCCGTTGGGCCCGGTGGTGATGGTGTTGGTGATGGTCGGCAGGCGGAAGTTCTGGCCCTGCTCGGCCTTGCGTCGCGAATACGTGGTGAAGGAGTACAGGCTGAACGTGTCGTCAATCGGCAGCTCGGCGTTGTAGCCCAGGGTCAGCAGGTTGGTCTTGGGCGTGCCGTAGCCGCCATAGGTGGAACGGCCGGCCTGTTCATAGGCTTGATCGTAGGTGTAGCCGTTGGCGCTGGCCTTGTTGTCATCGTTCTGGCTGCGCGCGTCCAGGGCCAGTTGCACGATGCCGCCGTTGCCGATTTCGAACCCCTTGTTGAGGCTTTGTTGCACGGTCTGCTTCTTGCCGTCGTAACCCTGGCCGACATTGGTCACCGACGTGCCGCTGGTGTCGGCCTTGAGGATCACGTTGATCACCCCGGCGATGGCATCGGAGCCGTACTGGGCGGCGGCGCCGTCCCTTAATACTTCCACATGGTCGATGGCGCTGATGGGGATCAGGTCCAGGTCGGCAGGCGCCGCGCCGGTGTTGATGCCGTTGATGTTCAGGGTGGCGCTGGTATGACGGCGCTTGCCGTTCACCAGCACCAACACTTCGGCGGCACTCAGGCCCCGCAGGTTAGGGGCGCGGGCGATGCCGCTGGCGTCCCAACCGGTTTTTTCCGGCAGGGTCAGCGACGGGATTACCGCACTCAAGGCCTCCATCAAACCGGGCTTGCCGGTGCTCTGCAATTGCTTGGCGCTGACCACATCGATCGGCACCGGGCTGCTGGTGACGGTGCGCTGTTCGGCGCCACGGTTACCGGTGACGACGACGGTGGAGAGGGTGCTGTCGTCCTGGGCCTGGGCAGTGTTGGCCAGGAGGGCCAGGGCCAATACGGCGGTGGGGGTTAACGTTTGCTTCATAGGCGTGCCTGTCTTTCCAAATCGCGCAGTCGGGCAGTCACGCGGGTGGGCGCGGTGCTCGGATTTTTTGGGGTGTCGCGGCGATTTGGGGCTAAGGCGCGTGCAGGGGTTGAATCGGCAACATACGTTGAATTCCCTTCCAACGATTCTGCTGCGGGCATGCTTACCCGGTTATGGAAGCAGAATCTGAATCACGATGGGTACCATCCATGGTCAGGGGTAGGCTGTTGGGATCAAACATAACGGAATGGGTTTTGAAAATATAATGCTGTTTTGGTCTAAGCTAATATTCTTGTATTTTATTATTTTTAGATTTGGTTATTCATTTAAATAATGTCTTTTTGAGATTATGGATTGGGGGGGGATTGAGTACATATCCGTTGCTGCGGTAACGGCTGCTTAGGGTTCCGCCCTTACGGCGGGTCACTTTTGAAAAGAGCCGGGATGCCGGCCCAGCCAAAAGTAACCAAAAGGCTCTTGCCCCACCACTCGGTGCCTCGCTCTGGCTCGGCATGCCCTCACTCCGGCCAGCGTGGTTTAACGGGGCGCCTAAGATCAAGATCAAAAGCCAAATCAAAAGCCAGAGCCAGAGCCAGAGCCAGAGCCAGAGCCAGAGCAAACTACTTTCCATCTGATACATGGAGATCAAAACTGTGGGAGGGGGCTTGCCCCCGATGAGGGAGTGTCAGCCAAAAAATTTGCAGCTGACACACCGCCATCGGGGGCAAGCCCCCTCCCACATTTGCACTGTGAACGGCATAAAACACCGGTCGGCTCTAAGGCCGCCGCGCTCTTGCTTTTGATCTGCGATCGCCCCGTCAAACACGCTGGCCGAACGCAGGCTTCGGAGCGTGGCTAACCCGGCAGGACGCCGGGTTAGCCGCACTGGGCCATGGATATGTACACCAAAACACCGCCATCGGGGGCAAGTCGAATCGTCGCACCGCCCCTCCCACATTCCAACCCCGTTTCTTCAGTCAGCTGGCCGCAACAACTGCATCTGCTGCCGATAATCATCCGTCACCTGCCGCGCCTGGCTGCTGCTGGTAATCACCCTCGGCGTAATCAACACAATCAACTCCGTCCGGTCCTTGGACTTGCTGGTATTGCCAAACAACCACCGCAACCCCGGAATCTTTCCCAGGTACGGCACCGCGCTGACGGACTCGGCGTTGTCCTGCTTGATCAACCCACCCAACAGCACCGTCTGCCCACTCTGCACCGCCACTTGTGTCGACACCGAGCGCGTGGAAATACGCGGATTATTCTGCGTATCACTGGCCGTCTGGTTCTCGGCATCACTGACCTGCTGTTGAATATCCATATACACCAACCCACCCGGATTGATCCGCGGCACCACATCCAGGATCACCCCGGTCTGCACATACTCGACGCTGCTCAGGGTGGTATCCGAGGTGCCGGTATTCACCGTGGTCTGGCTGATGGGAATGTTGTCGCCCACCTGGATCTGCGCCGGTTGGTTGTTCATCACCACCAGCGACGGTGCCGACAGCACCTGGGTGCGGCCGTTGGTTTCCAGGGCGTGCAAGGCCACCTGCAAATTGGAGCTGACGAAGGAATAGAACAACGAATCCGTCGCCCCCAGCCCTGCCCCTCCACCGCCCAAGGCGCCTTGGCTGCCGGAGGTATTGGCCACGGTGGTGCTGGTGGAATTGCCGGCGAGGCGCCCGAGGTACCACTGCACCCCAAGGTCCAGTTCGCCACTGAGTTTGACTTCGAGGATGCGGGTTTCGATCTGCACTTGCAGCGGGGGATTGTCGAGGCGTTTGATCGCCGATTCGATTTCCTTCCACTGCACGGGACGGGTACGCACCAGCAGTTGGTTGCTGCTCTTTTGCGCGGTGATGCGGGTGCCCGCGTCGAGGCTTTTGGTCGGCGCGTCCTGTTCGACGCTTTCGCTGTCCTGGCTGACGTCGGCATCCTGTTCTTCATCATCGGCGGTGGGCGGGTTGTTGTTCAGGTTGTTGCTCAGCCCACCCAGCGTGCTGCCCGACGTACTGCCCGACGTACTATTAGTGCCCGGTGAAGACAGCGTGGCGGTGCGCAAACCGGGCGCAACCTTGGCCGGCGCGTCGTCCTTGATCGCACCAGTGCCGTAGATCTGCCGCAGGTACTTGGCCAGGTCGGTGGCTTTCATATTGCGCACGTCGTACACATACATTTGCGGCTCGTTGCCGCCGCCTTCGTCGATGGTATGAATCCAGTCGCCGACTTCACTCAAGTACTGCGGCTGCGACGAGATCGCCACCACCGAGTTGGTGCGTTCAATGGGCAGGAAACGCACCATGCCCGCCAACGGCATGCCGCTGTCGGGGCCGAACATTTTTTGCAGCTCGGGCATCAGCTCGGCCACCGACGCGCGTTGCAGGCCGAACACCCCCACGGACATGCCCTTGAGCCAATCCACGTCAAAGGTGTCGATGGTGTCCTGGTAGTTGGCCAGTTCTTCCGGAGTACCGGCCAGGCTCAGCACATTGCGCGCCGGGTCCACCAGCAAAAAGGCGTTTTCCCGCGCAAATGGCTTGAGCAGTTTTTGCATCTCGGTGGCCGAGATATAGCGCAGAGGGAACAACCGCGCCGACAGGCCGCTGGACGGCTGCGCCACGCGCATCTGCGGCACCAGCTTGCCCGCCACCGCCTGGTTGGCAGGCAGGATCACGTAGCGATTGCCCTGCTTGATCATGGCGTTGTCGGTCCAGGACAGCAGGGTTTCCAGGATCGACAGCGCTTGCTGTTTGTTCACCGGCTTGGAGGTGGAGAAGCTGACATTGCCCTTCACGCCCTGGGCGATGCTGTAGTTCTCGTGCAGCAGGTCGCCCATCACGCTGTTGATCACCGCTTCGATGGGTTGGTCGGCGAAGTTGAACACGATATCGCCGCCGGCCTGCTCGCCCGCTGCGGCTGCCGTGGGCGGGCGCACGAATTGCTGGTTGCCGCGAATCAGTTGGCGCTGCGCAGGCGCTTTGGCCACGGGTTGCGGCGGTTGCTCGCTGGCCGGCTCAACGGGCGGGCGCTGCGAGCCGGTGCCCTGCATGGCCTCGTGCATCAGCGCGTCGTCCGGGTCGAGGTGGTCAGGCAGTGAGCCGCAGCCGCCGAGGGAAACGGCGGTGGCCAGGCAAAACACGGTGGTGCGCAAGGCGCCGGGAACTGTATCGATCAAGGGTTGAGCTCGTGAGGAAGGGTAATTGGGGGTGTCGTGGACGGCGGCGGCAAACGCAGGGCCTTGAGGCTCAGGGTTTGCGTGCGGCCATCGAGGGCAAAACGCGCATCGCGGGGTGTGAGGTGTTCCAGGCGCCAGCCGTTGGGCAGGCTCTGGCCTTGGTGGACTTTCAACGCAGGGCCATCAGCCGGCTTGAGCAACGCCACGCGCAACGCGCCGTCGAGGACCACGCCGGTCAGTACCAGGTTCGACAGGCTCGATGCCTGGGCTTGGCCGACTGCGTGATCAGGGCTGCGGTCCGGGCTGAACAACGGCGCCTGCCAGGTGCCAGCCAGGCTTTCGAGGCTGGCCTGCGGCGCGCTGAGGACCTTGGCCGAGGCGTTGGCCGACGCGGTGGGTTCAGGCTCGGGCAGCCACTGCGGCGCATCGCCGACGCTGCTCAGGATCACCACCATCAACACGCCCAACACACCGGACAAGCCGAGCAATCCCCACTCGATGGGGCGCAA
This sequence comes from Pseudomonas nabeulensis, assembly GCF_004682045.1. Lineage (GTDB taxonomy): Bacteria > Pseudomonadota > Gammaproteobacteria > Pseudomonadales > Pseudomonadaceae > Aquipseudomonas > Aquipseudomonas nabeulensis. The sequence goes on along the minus strand of NZ_QUZT01000062.1, from coordinate 11,213 downwards.
TACCGGGATCATCGGTTCACCTGCCTGGCGCCAGCCGGTTGCAGGTAACCGCGCACCAACAAGTGCACCACCAGTTTGCCGGCGCCGCCGCTGGCGGGCGCATCGGGTCGGCGGCGGATGCTCATTTCATCCACGAACAGGAACGGCCGTTGGTACTCCAGCGCATGCAGGATCGCGGTCAACGGCTCGATGGCACAGTCCAGGGTCAGGCTGACCTTGACCTGGCGGTACGGTTCGCTGTCGTCCTGTTCGGGGGTGATGGGCATGCGCTGGGTGAGCTTGCAGCCACCGCCGAGGCTGGCCTGGCTGCTGATCAAGTCGGCGACGCGCTGCATCAAGTCGGCGGCCACCGCGCTGGGATCATCGCCGGGCAACAGGCTGGTGCTGCTGGCCGGGTCCTGGCGTGCCTGCTCCAGTTGTTCACGCAACGAGGCGCCCTGCTGCAACAATCCGGCGTAGCGTTGTTGCTGCTCGCGCAGTTGTTCAGCCTGTTCGCCCATGCTGCGCAAGGGCCCGGCGAACCAACTGTCGATCAACAACCAATACGCTGCGCCCAGCACCACGGCCAGCAATAACAGTGCGGCGCCGCGACGCTCACGGGGTGTCAGTGGTCGGCGCATCGGCGGCCTCCTGGTGCAAGTGGGCGCGCAGGGAAAACTGGTCCTTGCCGGTTTGTGCATCGGGTTGGATCACCCCTTCGAACTGGGCGTTTTCCAGGCTGTGGCAGGCCTTGATCCGGGTGATCAAGGCACTGGCCTTGGCGCTTTGCCCGGAGAACGACACGTCGGCGCCATCGCTGATTTCCAATTGATCGATCCAGGTGTCGGCGGGCAAACAGGTCGTGAGTTCGTTGAGCAGTGCTGCCAACGGCGGCTGCGCGGATTTGCGCCGGATCAGGTACTGCGCCGCACCCCGGGTGTTGAGCAGTTGTTGGCGCAGCTGTTGGACTTCGGCGACCTGCACCTTTTGTTGCTGGACGCTGTCGTGCATGACGTCGAGTACCCGTTGGCGGTCGTTGAGCCACAGCACCATCGCTGCAATCAGCAAGGCACCGCACAGCCACGGCAGACTGCGTTGCAAACCCTTGCCGGCGGTGCGTTGGCGCGGACGCAACGGCGCGGGCAACAGGTCGATGCCCAGGCCTTGCACATCCACTTGATGGGGACGCAAGCCCAGGGCGGCGCAGTCGTGCAGGATCTGGTCGAGGCGCTCGCGCAGGATCGCCACCAGCGTCACCTTGAGGTGCGTGGGGGTACGCCGTTCCTGACGGGCGACGAAGTACAGCTGGTCGGCGTCGAACGGTGTGAAGCGGTCGAGCTCATAGCCGACCACCGCCGTCAGGTTGCGCGCCGCCGCCAACGGCAGGGGCAGGCTTTGCAGCAGCACCGCCGAGGGTTCGAGTACCAGCACCTGGCGCACGTTGTCGGGCACCGCCATCACCGGTTCGGTTAACGGCCAGGCATAGTGCTGTTCGGGCGGCTGGTTTTGCCGCAACCAAGCCGGCAGGCAGCCGCGCAATTCGTTGAGCCACAGGCGCCAACCTTGCTGTAGAAGGCTGCCCCGCCAGCGCTCGGCCAACGGTTCAAGCTGCGTCAGGGGTTTGGATAACAGTCGATTCATTCTTGCCAACGCAGCACCCGATACGGTTGCGCGCTTCCCTCCGCTGGGCTCAATAAGACAGTGACGTGCAACCGTGCGTGGTAACCGCCGGGGCGTTCGGCGCGGCTGCTGATCACCAGGATTTCGCCGGGGTCGGCGCCCACCGCACTCTGTTGCGGCAGGTTCATGGCCTTGCGCATCAGCGCACTGGCGAACGCCGGATCGGGCCGATCCAGGCCGCTCCACAAGGTGATCTGCGGCACCAGCCGGCTGTACAGCGCCTGGGTCATGCCCGGCAACTGGCGTAATTCTTCGACTACCCGGAACGGCGCCACGCCCTGGTCGCGGCGGGTTTCCAGGTCTTTGGCCAGGCGGCTGGCCTGGGCCTGGCTGGCGCCGCAGGCCAGGGCCACGCGGGCAAAGTCCGCGGGCTCGGCGCTGTTCAGATACAACTTGCCGCGCTCGCTGCGCAGGCTGACGTGCAACTGCGCGTCGTCGAACACCAACGCCACCTCGCGCCCGTCAGCGACCCACTGCTTGCGCTGCACCGGATCGGCCAGCGCCTGCACAGCCAACGCCACGCCCGCCTCTGCCGCCAACGCGACCTGGGTGTGCTGGCGGTGCCACGCCGCCTGGCGCGTTTCCAACTGCACCCAACCGGCCAGGCCGCCGAGCAACAGGCTGAGCAACGCCAGCACCCACAGCACCAGCAACAAGGCCACGCCGCGTTGATGTTTCATTGATCGGTCGCTCCGCCGGACAGGTTCAAGCGCAACGCCACCACCTGGCTCACCCACGGCACCGGCCCGCTCACCGTCGCGTCAATCCGCACCGCAGAGGGCAAGCGCTTGGTCCACGGCCAGGCACTGATCCAGCCGGTGGCCTGGCCCTTGGGCGAAGTGCCGCGATAGCTCAATTGCAAGTCTTCGACATGCCTCAACAACACCTGCGGCTCTGCGCGCGAAGCCGGCACACTGACTTGGGCGGCAGATTCAAACTGGGCGAACGCCACCTGCACATCACGGCCAACGAGCTGCAAGGTAAAGCGCTGAATCCCGCCCCCGAGTACACCAGGCAACGTCGCGACAAATTGCAGGCGCTGGGCCGAGCCGACAAAAAAACCATCGGTCTGGCTGTCGTCTTCGGTCACGTCCAGCGGCAACGCTTCGCTGATGGCGGTGCGCAAAAACTGCTGCGCGGCGCGGATTTCATCCAGGCTGTCGGTGTAGCGTTGGGCCTTTTGCACGGCACGATTGGCCCCCAGCAACGCACCGCCGACCAGGGTCAGCAACACGCCGAGCAAGCTGAGCACGATCATGATTTCGAGCAAGGTAAAACCCTGTTGGCGACGTTTCACAGGGGCGCCCTGTCGCTGACGGCACGCAACCTGAGCGTGCTGAAATGCGCCTGGCGCGGGCCTTCGCTGACCGTCAGGTCGAGGCGAAACAAACGCGGTTGACCGAAGCGCGTCGGCTGCTGGGCGATGCGCAGTTGCCAATGGATAGCGTCCAGCTTGCCCTGCTGCACACCACTGGCCAGCGGCCCCGACGCTTGCTGATCCAACACACTCAACGCGGCGTGGGTGAGACGATCGCTGTGATTGACCTGCGCCAACGACCGCGCGCTCTGGCCAAACGCGACCAGCAAGACCGTGCTGCATAGCGCCATCAGCATCAGCGCGGCGAGCATCTCCAGCAGGGTGAACCCCGCCTGCCGCTTCATGGCAGCGCCTTGGACTGCACGCTGCCGGTCAGCCAACCAATGTCGATACGCCAACGGCGGCTGCCATTGGCGAGTAACAGGTTGCCGCCGGTGGAGCTGCCATCGGCGTAAAACTCCACCGCCGAGCCCGCTTGCTCAGCGGTGTGCAGCGTCACTTGCAAGTCCGCCGGCCAGTGTTTGAGCGGTCGACCGGGGGCCTGGAAACTCAGGGCACGCAGGTCGAATTCGGTCCTGGCCGCCTGCCCGCTGACAATCGCTCGCGCCCGCGTGCTGCGCAAGGCATCGACCATTTGCCCGACCACCTGGCGTTCGCGTGCGGCCTTGAGCCCTTGTTGCAAGCCAAATCCCACCAACCCGGCAGCGATGCTGATCAAGACGATCACCACCAGCATCTCCAGCAAGGTAAAGCCGCGTTGAGGGTTGGGCATGGTCGCGGGTTATTCCCAGTTGCCCAGGTCGGCGCTGTAGCCTTCGCCGCCGGGTTGGCCGTCCTGGCCGTAGAAGATCAGGTCGAACGCGCCGTGTTCGCCGGGGAAGCGATAACCGAAGGCATGGCCGAACGGGTCCTTGAGGTCCGACGGTTTGGCGTACGGGCCAGCCCAGCCGGCGGCGTTGGCGGGCTTGTCCACCAACTGTTGCAGGGTCTTGGGCGGCGAACCGACGTCCAGCCCGTAGCTTTCGATTTTCATCGACAGGCTGGCCAGTTGCGCCTTGCCTGCGCCGTATTTGCCCTTGTCGACGTTGCCGCCGACCTGGCGCACCACGATGGTCGCAACGATGCCCAGCAGCACGATCACGGCGAGCATTTCCAACAGGGTGAAACCGCCTTGGCGGCGTGCAGGTTTGAAGCGCATGGGGTTAGGTCCTTTGGGGTTCATATATTGCTGGTCAGGCTCATCAGCGGCAGCATGATCGCCAGCATGATCACCGCCACCAGCACCGCCATGACCACGGTCAACGACGGCACCAGGGCGGCGAGCAGGCGGTCGATACCGCGCTTGGCTTCGACGTCGAACACGTCGGCGACCTTGAGCAGCATGCTGTCGAGCTCGCCGGCCTGTTCGCCGACTTCAATCATTTGCAGGGCCAGGTCCGGCAGCAGCGGTTCGCTGCCAAACGCACTGGCCAGGGTGCCGCCGCCTTTCACCGACTCGGCAGCCTGGGCGACCTGGGCTTGCAGGGCGCGATTGGTGCAGACCTGGCGGGCGATCACCAAGGCTTGCAGCAAGGCCACGCCGTTGCTGAGCAAGGTGCCGAGGGTGCGCGCCAAGCGGGCGGCTTCGACCCGCTGCAACAGCGGGCCGATGATGCGAATGCCGAGCACGCGGCGGTCATAGCGCTCGCGGCGCTGGGGATTGCGCAGGCGGGCGGCGAGGCTCCAGATCGTTACGATCAACCCGGCCAATACCGCCAGGCCCCAGGCGCCGAGGAACTGGCCGAGGCCGAGGATCACTTCGGTAATCAGCGGGATGGGGACGCCGAGGTCTTTGAAGATCGGTACAAATTGCGGCACCACGTAAGCCAACAACAGCGCCAGCGAGCCCAGCACGCCCACCACCAGAAACGCCGGATAGATCAGCGCGTTGATCACTTCGCCCCTTAACAGCTGGCTGCGCTCCAGGTAATCACTGAGCTGGCGCAGGGTATTCTCCAGCGCACCGCCAGCCTCTCCGGCACGGACCATGCTCAGGTACAGCGGGGAGAATTGGCTGCCCTCTTCTTCCAGCGCTTTGGATAACGGTTTACCGGCCTTGACGTGTTCACGAATACGTTCGATCAGCGCGCGGGTTTGCGGTTGGCCGGGTTGCTTGAGCAAGATGCCCAGGGAGCGTTCCAACGGTTGGCCGGCGCCCAGCAGCGTGGCCAGTTGCTGGGTAAAACTCACCAGCGCAGCGCCGTTCAATTGGCCGCGTCCCAGTGCATTGCGCAAGCCCTGGCTGCCGGCGGGCTCGATCTGCAACAGCAGCAGGCCGCGCTTGTGCAAGGCGGCAACGGCGGCGGCCTGGTCCTTGGCTTCCAGGGTGCCGTTCTGCGGCGCGCCCTGGCTGTCCAGGGCGCGGTATTTGAACAGGCTCATGTGCCGTCGCCTCGGGTCACGCGCAACACTTCTTCCAGTGAGGTCACGCCAGCCACGGCCTGGCGCAAGCCTTCTTCATGCAAGGTGCGTAAACCGCCACGGCGGGCGGCTTCTTCAAGGGTGGCGGCGTCGGCCTGGCGCATCAGCAGGCTGCGCAATTCGTCGTTCATCACCAGCAATTCGGTGATTGCGCTACGGCCGTGATAGCCGCCGCCGGGCGCGCCGGCACGGGGACGATAGAGTTTGATGGGCCGCTCATCGGTGAAGCGATCCAGGCCGTGCTCGGCGATCAATTCGGGCGGCGCTTCAAAGGCTTCGCGGGTGGCCGGGTCCAGGCGGCGCACCAGGCGCTGGGCAAGGATGCCGTTGACCGTCGATGCGATCAGGTAGCTTTCCACACCCATGTCCAACAGCCGCGTGATACTCGCCGAGGCGCTGTTGGTGTGCAGCGTCGACAGCACCAAGTGGCCGGTGAGCGACGACTGGATCGCGATGCGGCAGGTCTCCAGGTCGCGGATCTCGCCGATCATGATCACGTCCGGGTCCTGGCGCACGATGGAGCGCAACGCGCCGGCAAAATCCAGGCCGATGGCCGGCTTGACCTGGATCTGGTTGATGCCTTCGAGCTGGTACTCCACCGGGTCTTCCACGGTGATGATCTTGCGTTCGGCGGTGTTGAGCCGCGACAACGCGGTATAGAGCGTGGTGGTTTTGCCCGAGCCGGTGGGCCCGGTGACCAGCAGGATGCCGTGGGGCCGCTCCAACACGTCAAGAAAGGTGGCGAGGCGCTGGCCGTCGAAACCCAGGCTCTGGAAGTCGAAGCTGACGGTCTGGCGGTCGAGTAAGCGCATCACCACGGATTCGCCGAAGCTGGTGGGCACCGTGGACACCCGCAGGTCCAGTTCCTTGCCCTGGATGCGCAGCATAATGCGCCCGTCCTGGGGCAGGCGACGCTCGGCGATGTCGAGCCGCGCCATGATCTTCACCCGCGAAATCACCGCCGCCGACGAACTGGACGGCGGCGCTTCGGCTTCGTGCAGCACGCCGTCGATGCGGTAGCGCACCTTGAGTTGGCTTTCGAAGGGTTCGATGTGAATGTCCGAGGCGCGATGTTCCACGGCGCGTTGCAGGATCAGGTTGACCAGGCGGATCACCGGCGCTTCGGAGGCCATGTCCTTGAGGTGTTCGATGTCTTCCAGCGACCCGCCCTGCTCGTCGAGGTTTTCGATCAGCGTGCCCATGGCCGAGCGGCCCTGGCCGTAGTAGCGCTCGATCAACGTGTCGACTTCATTGCGCGGGCCGATCGCCAGCCACACTGGCACACCACAGGCATACGCCACGGCCTGGAACGGATACAGCTGCGATGGGTTGGCCGCCAGTACGCGCAAGCCGCCGTGGCTCCAGCCCAGCGGCACGATTTGGTGATGGCGCATAAAGCGCTCGGTCAGCACGGGCAACGGGTCCAGCAGCGGCGGCGCGGCATCGGCCAGCACCAGCGGCGCATCGAGCAAACCGGCCCAGGCCCGCGCCAACTCGACTTCGGAGACCAGCCCCAGGCGCGTGAGCAGGCCGAGCAATTCGGTGTCGTCAGACTCCTGGGACAACCGGCGGGCGCGCTCCAGGTCGAAGGTTTTCAAGCCGGCGTGCTGCATCAACCAGGCGCACACCTGGTCGGTGTCGGGGAGGTGCAGTTGGCAGGCGTCGATGGGCGGGGACATAGGTACAAATCTGAGGGACGAATAAAAACCTGTAGGAGCGAGCTGTGTGGGAGGGGGCTTGCCCCCGATGAGGGAGTGTCAGTTTGTATAGCTGTGGCTGACACACCGCTATCGGGGGCAAGCCCCCTCCCACAGGGGATCAGTTGGAGGCCTTGCTCTCTTTCAACGGCCGCCCACCCTTGGTGGTCTCCGCCTTTTGCTTCTTGGCAGCCTTGGCATCGTGGGCCTGGGTAATCACCGTGGAATCCGCCGCACCGGACTTGGCATCCGCATCCGTGGACTCAGCCGCCATGGCCACGCCACTCAGCGCAACACCCAGCACGACACCGGCACTCAACAGGGAAATCTTCATCAACTTTCTCCAGATCAAAAACAGCAGATTGCTCAAGTGGCGCCTTGAATTCGCTCAAGACCCTACACCAAAGCGTTGTGTATGACAGCGTGTATTAAACATGGCCTTTTAGAACTATCGAGCAAAGCCATTAGTTCGCCATGCCAGCATGAAAATCGCTAAACCAATCGACTGGTAGGTTTAGCCTTAGTTCAGAATCGTAATGAAATATTTCTTATTTAACGCAAAATTTAGCTTTTGTTTGACTTATAAGCGCAAGAATTGCCTTAATTATTCGGCTTTTGCGATTCAAAATGCCATCTCGTGATATCGCATAGACATTACTTATAACAACAAGCAATACAATTTTTAAACTAAGCAAGCAGCGAAATTCGCCAAGTAATTGCAATTAGCCATCGGCCAGAAATTGCGATACAGGCCAACTATTGCCTGCAAAAAAGTGACGAACGCGCACTTGTTGGCGCGCCATGTTTAACAACCGTTGTTGGAGAGACCCATGAGTAAACGCAAGATCATCGGTGCACAGTCGGCGTTCGCCCTGCTGGCGCTGGCCGTGTCCCATGCGCACGCGGCCACCAGCCCGGCCTTGGACGAAGGCATGGTAAGCCGCGCGGAAAAGGCGGCGAACAAGACCCTGGCGAAGATGACCCAGGAAGAAAAGCTCGCCTACATCGGCGGCATCGGTGGCTGGGATGTGAAGCCGCTGAGCCAGTACGGCATCCCGCAGATTCACGGCGCCGACGGCGGTGTGGGCGTGCGCTACACCAGTGAAGGCAACGACCAGGGCGTGGTGTACCCGTCCGGCCCGAACGTGGCGGCCACCTGGAACCCGCGCCGTGCCATCGACGTGGGTCGCGCCCTGGGCTACGACACCGCCAGCGGCGGCTACCAGTTCGTCACCGGGCCGGGCGTGAACCTGTACCGCATGCCCTACAGCGGTCGGGCGTTCGAGTACCTGTCCGGCGAAGACCCGTTCCTCGGCGCCAGCCTGGGCCCGGCGTTGATCAACGGCATCCAGTCCCGTGGGGTGTGGGCCAACGCCAAGCACTACGCGGCCAACGACCAGGAAAGCAACCGTTTCCACCTGGATGAAATCATCAGCGAACGCGTGCTGCGTGAGATGACGTTGCCGCCGTTCGAGTCCGCCTCGAAGAACAGCAAAGTGGCAATGATGATGTGCGCGTTCCAGAAGGTGAACGGTGAATTCGCCTGCGAGAACTCGCACCTGATCCACGACATCCTCAAGACCGAATGGGGCTATCCAGGCTTTGTACAGAGCGACTACAACGCCGTGGTCAATGGCTTGCCCGCCGCCCAGGCCGGGACCGACCTGGACATGATGGGCTACCAGATGAACAGCGCGGTGCTCAAGCCGTTCCTGGACAGTGGCGAGCTGAGCGGCGCGACCCTGGATGACAAGGTGCGACGCATCCTCAAGCAGATCTACCTGTTCAAGTTCGACAGCAAGGCGCCGCTGACCAACCACAACATGAACAGCGCCACCAGCAACCGCGTGGCCCTGAATGCCGCCCGCGAAGGCATCGTGCTGCTGAAAAACCAGGACAGCCTGTTACCGCTGGACCCTCAAAAAGCCAAGCGCATCGCCGTGGTCGGCAACCTGGCCAAGTACGCGCCGCCCACCGGTTTTGGCAGCGCCAATGTGATGGCGGCCAACTACATCAGCGAGTTGAGCGGCCTGCAACAACTGGCACCGGGCGCCAAGGTCGAGTTTATCGACGGCCTGTCCCTGGACCCGAGCGCCTCGGTGTGGACCCACACCGACAGCGCCGGCAACAGCGCCAAGGGCTTGAAGACCGAGTTCTTCAGCAACAGCAACTGGTCCGGTGACGCCGCCGCCAGCCGTACCGACACCCATGTCGACCTGGACTGGTCCACCGACAACGTGCCGGTCAACGGTGACACCGCCGCCACCTCGATCCGCTACAGCGGCCAGGTCACGCCGACGGTGAGCGGCGAGCAGGTGTTCAAGATCCGCGCCGACGGGGCCGTGCGCCTGTACGTCGACGGCAAGAAAATCCTCGACAACGGCGACGGCAATCCACTGCCGAACAACAGCATTCCACCGACCATCCCAGTGTTCGCCAAGGTCAAGCTGGAGGCCGGCAAAGCAGTCGACATCAAGCTTGAGTACTCGCGCCGCAACGGCTACCTGTCGACCATGGGCGGCCTGGTGGGCGTGCAAATGAGCTGGGCTTCGCTGGTTGCGCCCAAGGATCTGGCGCAGTACGACTCGGTGCTGGTGGCAGCCGGTAACAGCAATGAGTACGAGGGCGAAGGCTTCGACCACAGCTTCGATTTGCCGGAGTTCCAGGGCCAGTTGATCCAGAGCATCGCCAAGGTCAACCCGCATACCGTGGTGACATTGCATGGCGGCACTGGCTTGAAGATGAGCGACTGGATCGACCAGGTGCCGGCGGCGCTGCATGCCTTCTACCCTGGGCAGAACGGCGGCCAGGCGCTGGCGGAGATTCTGCTGGGCAAGGTCAACCCGTCGGCCAAGCTGCCGATCAGCATCGAGCGCAATATCGAAGACAACCCGATCTATGGGACTTTCCCGAAATTCGACAACCAGGAAACCCTGGACACGATGAGCTACAAGGACGACCTGTTCCTGGGCTATCGCGGCTATGAGAAAAAGGGCATCAAGCCGCTGTATCCGTTCGGTTATGGCTTGTCGTACACCACCTTCGGCTACAGCAATATCAGCGTGACGCCTGGGGTTGCCGTGGCGGGTGCGCCGATCAAGGTGTCGTTCGACCTGGCCAACACTGGCAAGGTTGCAGGGGCTGAAGTGGCCGAGTTGTACGTGGGCCAGAATCACCCGAAAGTCGAGCGTGCGCTCAAGGAACTCAAGGGGTACAAGAAGGTGTTCTTGAAGCCTGGCGAGAGCAAGCGCGTGACCATCGAACTGAATGACCGCTCGTTGGCTTACTACGATGTGAAGAGCAAGCAGTGGGTGGTGGATGCTGACAGTTTCAATCTGTCGGTGGGGGCTTCGTCCCAGGACATTCGCCTGAATGCCAAGCTGGTCAACCCGTTCCGTCAGGAGCTGTCGACCACCACCAGCAATCCTCTGCCGCGCTCGGCGTTGAATTCGACGTTGCGCGAGCTGCCGCAGGTGAAGACGGGTGGGGTGCTGCATCAAGGCCAGAGTGATGACAGTGATAGCAGTGAAGGAGATGGGTACGACAGCAGCCAAGGCAGCGCTGCCGGTAATTGATCGCTAGGTGATGGTGCTTTTCGGTGGGAGGGGGCTTGCCCCCGATGGCGGTCTGTCGGTGTGCATATCCGTTATTTGGGTAACGGCGGCTATTGGTTCCGCCCTTACGGCGGGTCACTTTTGGAAAGAGCCCAAAAGTAACCAAAAGACTCTTGCCCCACCACTCGGTGCCTCGCCTAGGCTCGACATGCCCTCACTCCGGCTTGAATCCGTGGGCCGCCGTCCTGCCGGGTTACCCACGGATTCAAGCCTGCGTTCGGCCAGCGTGGTTTAACGGGGCGCCTAAGATCAAGAGCCAGAGCAGATCAAAATCTTCAGAATTGTGGAGATCAAAATGTGGGAGGGGGCTTGCCCCCGATGAGGGAGTGTCAGCCGAAAATTTTACAGCTGACACACCGCCATCGGGGGCAAGCCCCCTCCCACATTTGCACTGTGAACGGCATAAAATACCGGTCGGCTCTAAGGCCGCCGCGCTCTTGCTTTTGATCTGGAATCGCCCCCCCC
>NZ_QUZT01000061.1 GCF_004682045.1 Pseudomonas nabeulensis | reverse complement strand
GAAAGCCGCTCATCCGCTGTTTCCTTAACTGACTGGCATTAGGGCTTGCCCCCTCCCACAGTAGGACTATGAACGGCATGAAATAGTGGCCGACCCTAAGGCCGCCGCGCTTTTACTCTTGATCTGGGGTTGCTGGTCAAACATGCTCACCTCACCCGAATCCTGGGATCCCCTGCCCCCCGCCGCAACGCGCTGAGAAACCGCCCCAACGGCGCCGGCTCGGCTATCTGCGGCAGCGCATCCTTATCCGCCCGCTGCGCCCAGAATGCATCCCACGACGGGAACAACTCATGAAAGCTCCCGGCATAGGGCTCCCGCCCAGGCCAGCGCATTTTCAGGCCGCCAATCGGCGGTTTGTTCAGGTCAGTGGCGTACCAGTAGCACGGCAACCGTCGGCGGAAGCACCAACGGCCGTCGATCCGTTCGTAGTCGTCCCAATACAGCATCTGCATGATCACCCACTCTGGCCCGGTTTCATGCTCGTTCTTCGAATACACCACCCCCGTGGCGTGGTCGGCATCGCTGAACTCGATGATGTGCTGGCCCAGGTGATGGGATGTACCGTGGAACTGCTTGCGCATGGTTTCATCCAGCCACGCCTTGAGGTGCGCACGGCCGCTTTTGTCGCGGCCTACGCGCACGTCCGGGGCAAAGCAGTTGGCCATGGCGTCCATGTCGCGCATGTCCAGGGCCAAGGCGTAGTGGCCGGCCAGTTGGCGAATGGCGTCGGTCGATTCCAGGCGGTCGATGCGCGCCAGCAAGGCGCTGCTGTCCTGGCTCATCAGTCGAGCACCGTGTACAGGTCCGCACCACGGCCGCCGTCCACTGCCAGGCTGGCGCCGGTGACGTAGGAGGCCTCATCGCTGGCGAGGAACACAATCGCGTTGGCCAGCTCCACCGGCAGGCCGACGCGCTTCATCGGGATGACTTTTTCGGTGTTGGCGCGGGTCTTGGCGTCGCTGAGCATGCCCGCCGTGGCCGGGGTATCCACCACGCCAGGGATGATCACATTGCAGCGCACATGGTGTGCTGCACCTTCGCTGGCCACCGCCCGGCTGAAATTGATCACCGCCGCCTTCGCTGCCGAGTAGCCCGCCATCCACGCCGTGCCGAACAGGCCGCAGATCGAAGCGATGTTGACGATAGCCCCGCCACCTTGCGCCTTCATCAGTTGCATCGCCGTCCGGGTGCCCCAGAACGTGCCGTCCACGGTAGTGGCGAAGTTGGCGTGCCAGTCGGCGGTGGTCATGGTGTCGACCCCGCCCCAGGTGTAGGCCATCGCGTTGTTCACCAGGATGTCCAGGCGCCCATGACGTTGCGCCGCCGCGTGCAGCGCGCCCACGTAGGCCCGTTCATCGCTGACATCGGCCACGGCAATCTCGGCCTGTCCGCCCTGGGCGTTGATTTTTGCCTGCACACCTTGCAGCGGCTCGATACGCCGACCGCACAGCACAACGGTGGCGCCCTCCTCGGCAAACCGCAATGCGGTGGCTTCACCGATACCGGAACCGGCCCCGGTGATAAAGGCGATTTTGCCTTGTAGTCGCTTGCTCATGGATGTCTCCTCGATCAGATAAAGGCCATGCCGCCGTTGACGGCGATGTTCTGCCCGGTCATGTAGCTGGCATCGTCACTGGCCAGGAACACCGCGACCCGGGCGATTTCATCGGTCTCGCACAAACGGCCCAGCGGCACGTTTTTCAACAGCGCCTGCATATAGTCATCCGGGATGCCGGCCATCATCGGTGTGTTGGTCGGTCCGGGCACCAGGGTGTTCACGCGGATGCCGCTGGCGGCCAGTTCACGGGTGATCGAACGGGTCAGGCCCATGACCGCGGCTTTCGAGGCGCAGTAGTGCGCAGGGCCTTCGCCGGTCAGCGCCGCCGTGCTGGAGAGGTTGATGATTGCGCCTTTGCGCGCGCCCTTGATCATCAACCTGGCGCCTTCGCGGCTGCACAGGAAGGTGCCGCCGAGGTTCACGCCGATCACACGGGCCCAGCTCTCGTCCGAGGTGTCGAGGAAGCTGTCGAGCCCGCCGACACCGGCGTTGTTGACCACGATGTCGAGGCCGCCGAAATGCACTTCGACCTGGCCCATGGCGTCGGCCACCGAGGCACTGTCCGCGACGTTGCAGGCCAGGGCGAGTACCTGTTCGCCAAGGTCGGCCAGGCTCTCGGCCAGGGCCGCCTGGTTCAGGTCGACAGCCACCACCTTGGCGCCTTCGGCGACGAACCCACGCACGATGGCCTGGCCCATGCCCTGGGCGGCGCCGGTCACAAACGCGACTTTATTGAGTAATTTCATAACGATCTCCAAGTGTGCAGAAACGAGCGCCGTGCAGCCCTCACCCAGCATGATTAGCGGCCTGCGCACTCGCTCACATCGTCCGATGGGACTAGCGCGGCGTGGTCTGAATGGACGATGTGAAGCCACGCCTGCAAGCCCAGCATGGGCCGGTGCACGCCACGCCAGGCACGCGTTCCCCTTCAACCTGCAGTTCTGCCTGGCGCGGTGGTGCCTTATCAATCCGCCGCGAATGGAGACCGTCATGAACCAACCTGTAGACCTGCCCCTGCCCATCGGCCATTACGCCAACCTGCCCAACGGCCTGCGCCTGCATTACCTGGACGAAGGCACCGGCCCCGTGGTGCTGTGGCTGCACGGCAGCGGGCCGGGGGCCAGCGGGTTCAGCAACTTCAAGGGTAATTACCCGCAACTGGTCGCCGCCGGCTACCGCAATATCGTGCTCGACCTGCCGGGCTTCGGCCGCTCGGACAAACCTGAGGACGCCCAGTACAACCTGGATTTCTTCGTCGATTGCGTGGCGGCGTTCCTCGCCGCCATCGGCGTGAAGCGCGCCACCCTGCTCGGCAATTCACTCGGTGGCGCGATTGCCCTGGGCCTGGCCCTGCGCCTACCACAACTGCCCCATAGCCTGATTTTGCTGGCACCCGGCGGCGTGGAGGAGCGTGAGACCTACTTCAAGATGCAAGGCATCGTGCGTATGGTCACGCTGTTCAATGCCGGGCCCATCGGCATGGAAGAAATGCGCAGCATGATGCGCCTGCAGTTGTTCGATGACTCGATCCTGCCGGAAAGCCTGTTAGAGGAACGCGTGGCGGTGGCGGTGACCCAGCCGAAGAACCTGTTCAGTACGATGATGGTGCCGAACATGGAGGCACGCCTGGGGGAGATCCAGTGCCCGATCCTGGGGTTCTGGGGCAGCAACGATCACTTCAACCCGGTCAGCGGGGCGCAGCGCATTATCGATGGCGCGGTGAATGCGCGGTTTATTGTGCTTAACCGCTGTGGACATTGGGTGCAGGTGGAGCATCGGGAGCTGTTCAACCGCAGTTGCATTGACTTCCTGCAACACGGCTGAGTCCCTGCTTAATCAGACACAGCACAGTCTAAATGTGGGAGGGGGCTTGCCCCCGATGAGGGTGTGTCAGCTAAGAATTAGTTAGCTGACACTCCCTCATCGGGGGCAAGCCCCCTCCCACATTTGGGCTGTGAACGGCATACGAGATCGGTGGATCAACCACCCGCCGCAGGCTGGCGATTCAGCTCGGCATCACCCGGAGGCCCAAGCACGCAGGAGGTGCCACCCGGCGTGTACATCATCGCCACGCAGCGGTTGCACGCCGTGCAGATTGAGTCGCGGCTGACGCCACTGGCGAGTTTTTCCACATAGTCCTGCTCGGCCAGCAACACCCGCCCCATCGCTACCAGGTCGAAGCCTTCGGCCATGATCTGTTCGATGCTCGCCAGGCTCTTTGCACCGCCCAGGTAGGCCAATGGCATCTTCACCGCTGCCCGTACCTTGCGGGCGTGTTCCAGCAGGTACAGCTCATGGAATTCCACTTCCGGTTCCGTGCGGCGCTGGATGGCCATGGCCAGGGCGATCAGTTTGTTCTTCTGCTGCACACGGTTTTCCTTGGGGAAGGACGAACCGAACATGGTAGTGATCGACTCGGCATTCATCCCCGCACTGAGTACCAGCAGGTGTGCGCCCTCCTCTTCCAGCAGTTGCGCGATACGCGCGCCGTCCTCGGCGGAGTTACCCGCGCGTACGCCTTCGGTGATGCTGTACTTGCAGATTACCGCCATGTCCTGGCCCACCGCGTCCAGCACGGCACGCAGCACCCGGCGTGGAAAGCGCAGGCGGTTTTCCAGGTTGCCGCCGTATTGATCGCGGCGTTTGTTGTACAACGGCGAAATGAATTGGCTGAGCAGATAGCCGTGGCCCATATGGATTTCCACCGCATCAAAACCCGCCTGGCGCGCCAGCCGTGCGCCTTGGGCAAACTCTCGCACCACTTGCTGCATATCGGCTTCATTCATGGCCTGCTTGAGAAACATCCCGCTCATCAGGCCGATCTTGTTAAAGCCACCGCTGGCCGACAACGGACGCTTGGTCGAGCGCTCACGAATGAACGTGAAACAGCCGCCGTGGGTGATCTGCGCGCTGGCCAGGCCACCGGACTGGTGCACCGCATCGGTCAGCACCTTGAAATGCGCGACGCTGGACGGCACCAGGGTCAACTGGTTGGGCAAGGTGCGCCCGTCGCTGCTCACCGCGCAGTAGGCCACGGTGGTCAAGGCGGTGCCGCCGGCGGCCAACGCCGCGTGCAGTTTCACCAGTTGCTTGGACGGTACGCCCTGGGCGCTCATGCCCTCGTTGGTGGCGGCCTTGATAAAGCGGTTTTTCAGGGTCAAGGGCCCAATGGTCAGGGGGCTGAACGGTGACGGGGTCGGATGTACGCTCATGGCAGGCCTCTCTTATTGGTCGGATCAGAAGGTGTATTTGGCGTTGAGCGACAGGTAATCGCGGTCAGCCAGCAACCGGCCCTGGGCGATATCCGGGGAGCTGAGGTAGGCGACGTAGGTCAGGCCCACCTGGAAGTTGCCCAGGTACTTGAAGTCGCCGCCCACAGTCAGGCGTTTTTCGGCGCGGCCCAGGCCCTGGTAGGCGCTGCCGTCGACGTTTTGCGTCCACACCACCTTGGTGCTCAGGTCCAGCCCGTTGGCAATGGACGGGTAGTCCATGTAGGCGCCGACGCCCAACAGCGTCGAGCCTCGGGTCTGGGTCTTCGACTCGAATTGATCGAAGGTGCCATCCACCCCCGCGCCACCGCCGGTGATGGTCACGCTGTCCACCGAGGCAATGCGCTGATGCACCACTTCGCCCATGAACGTGGTTTGCTGGGCCAAAAAGCTCGGGCCGAGGATGTACGAGGCATTCAGGTTGCCTTGCCAGAGTTGCCCGGTAGTCGGTGCGCCGTTGTTGAGGTACACCGCGGCGCCGTCGCGGTAGCTCAGGTCGCCGGCGTATTGCACCGAGTCGCCGACTTTCGAGCTGAAACTGATCCCGGTGAGCTTCACCCCCTCGAAATACCCCAGGCGATAGGACGGCGCGCCGCCCTCATGGCCGATGCTGTTAAGCGAGGAGTATTGAGTGGTGCCGGTGAAGTCGAAGAACAGCGAGCCGATGCGCTCGTTATAGCGGTAATGGAACAGGCCCAGTTCGGTGTTCTCGGTGATTCGGTAGCGTACGCCCAGGCCCCATTGGCCGCTGTCGCTGGCGTCTTTTTCGCCGCCGTAGGCCACCGCCATGCCATTGGGCAGGCCGTCGACCACACCGGCGCCGAGGCGATAGAACTCGGCGCCCGGGCCGAAGGTGTCGCTGCCGAAGTAGTCACCCACGGGGTTGAGCTGGGTCTTTTCCCACTCGTATTGGTAGTAACCCACCAGCGCCAGGTTCTCATTCAGCGACCAGGACCCCGACACCTGCCCCACCGGCAGGTACGAATCCTTGGCCTCGGTGCCCGGCACGTTGAACTTGGTGGCATCCACCGGCGCCTGGCCCTGGCTGATGTTGGGCCAGAACAGGCTCTCGCCCCATGCCACCAGATGCCGACCGGCCTTGAGCGACACGTACTGGGTGTCGCCCACCTCGAAATTGCCATACACATAGGCATCCAGCAGCCGCGCCTTGCTGCCGCTCAAGCGGCGGGTCTCGTCGCTGAAACCGTCAGGGTTGCCCAGCTTGTTCACGGTGTCCGGCGAGTCATTGGCATTGCGCTGGTGGTACACGTCGTCATAGAAGTGACTGCCGCGCAGCACGGCGCCGAGGTTGTCGTGCTTGAGTTGCAGCTCGCCAAACAGGCTCAGGCGATTGTTGATCAGCGAACCGCGCTTGAAGTTGCGGGTGCCATCGTCGTTATTGGGGTCGTTGAGGTATTCGCTGGCTTGCTTGGCGGTGCGCATCGACGCGGTGTAGTTGACCGTCAACGATGAGTCCAGGGTGGTGTTCTCGCCCAGCTGCACGGTCGGCGCGGCGCCGGCCGTGGCGCTGGTGAGCGTGATCGCCGTGGCCAACAGGCAACGGCCACCGACAGGGTTTCGCGTAGACATGCTGATCTCCTTTCTTGTTGTTTTTGTGGGGGCTATAGCGCGGTGTTGTCGGCCACGGCGGCGCGCAGTGCGTTCTTGGCGACTTTGCTCGATGGGTTAAGGGGCAACGCGCTGAAAAACCGCACCTGGCGCGGCACCTTGTAATTGGCCATGCGCTCGCGGCTCCAACTGATCAACTGCGTCTCATCGAGGACCGCGTCTTCACGCAGCACCACGCAGGCGCACCCCACTTCGCCCATGCGCTCATCGGCAATGCCGATCACCGCCACCTGGGCAATCGCCGGATGCTCGATCAGCGCGGCTTCGATTTCCGCCGGGTAGCAGTTGAAACCGCCGACGATAAACATGTCTTTCAGGCGGTCGGTGATGATCAGGTTGCCCGTTTCATCCTGGCGCCCGACATCGCCGGTGTGCAGCCAGCCCTCGCTGTCGATGGCCTCAAGGGTGGCTTGCGGATCCTGGAAGTAGCCCTGCATGACGTGGAAACCACGCAGGCAGATTTCCCCGGTTTGCCCGCGCTCAAGCGCCTGGTTGTGCGGGTCACGGATACTCACTTCGGTGCCGGCAATCGGGCGGCCGCTGGTACTGGCGATCACCTCGGCCGAGTCCTGCGGATTACAGATGGTCGCCAGGCCGCCGCACTCGGTCAGGCCATAGGCGGTGGTGACTACGGCAAATCCCAGTTCATTGCGCATGCGCTCGATCAGGCTGGGCGGGATGCTGGCCGAGCCGGTCACCGCGATGCGCAGGCTCGACAGGTCGGCCTCCTTGAGTCGCGGATGCGCCAGCAACGACAGGTACAAGGTGGGCGCGCCGGGCAGCACGCTGATGCGCTCGCGGGCGATGCGCTCGAATACCGCTTCGGCGTCGAACACCGCATGGGGCAGGATGGTCGCGCCGCCGATCAGGCAGGTCAGCCAGCCGGCCTTGTAGCCAAACGCGTGGAAGAACGGATTGACGATCAAGTAACGGTCGCCCGGCACCAGGCCGATCACCTTGACGTACTCGGTGAACGCCCGCAGGTTTTGGCCATGGGCGCTCATCACGCCTTTGGGCTTGCCGGTGGTGCCGGAGGTAAACAACAGGTCGCAGAGGGCGTCGGGGGTCACCGCGTCGGCACGGCGTTGGGCGCTGGCGGCGTCGATACTCGCAGCGCCCAACAGGAAACGCGCCAGCGTCAGGTCGGGTGCCAACGCCGTTGCGTCGTCCCCCAGCACCACCAGGTGTTCCAGGCTAACCGGCCGGTGCGGCGCCAGCAGCGACGGGTAATCCACCCCCAAAAACTGCTGTTGGGCAAACAGCACGCGGCAACCACTGCGCGCCAGCACATCGGCGGCCTCCAGGCCTTTCATGCGCGTGTTGATCGGCACCAGCACCGCCCCCACGCATTGAATACCCAGCGCCGCGAGAATCCACTCGGCACCATTCGGCGCCCAGATCCCCACCCGGTCACCGGCCTGGACCCCCAGCGCCATCAAGCCGCGGGCAAAGCCCATGACGCGCTCGGGCAACTGCGCGTAGTCAATGCTTTGGCCGGGCTCCTCAATGGCGCTGCGCCCGGCAAAACGGGCGGCGCTGGCGAACACCAACTGGGCCACGGTGGTGGGGGCTGCGCGCAGCGGCGCGGCAAGGTTCAGGCTCTGATTCATCGTAGGCTCGGGCTTGGCGTCAATCGGGAAAACGGATGCGCAGTTGCGCGCTGGTGGGCACGGCCTGGCAGGCCAGGATCCAGCCTTCGGCCAGTTCGCCCGCGTCCAGTGCATCGTTGTGCAACAGCTCGACGTCGCCGCTTTCCAACGTGCACATGCACGAAGCGCAGCCGCCGACGCGACAGGAACTGGGCGGGTTGAGACCGGCACGCTCCATGGCTGCCAGCACGGTCTCGCCACTGTCGCAAGGCAGTTGGTGGTCTTCGCCATCCAGGCGCACTGCCAACTGGGCCGCCACCGCCGCATCGCTGCTGGCCACCGGCAACTGTTCACCCTCACCGGGCAGCGACACGAAACGTTCGACATGCACCCGCGCGTCGGGCATGCCCAGGCCTTTGAGTGCGCTGACTGCCGCGTCCATAAACGGGCCAGGCCCGCAGATGAACGCCTCGGCATCGATCAACGGCCGTGCCAGTTCGGCCAGTTGGCCAACGCTGGGAATGCCCTGTACCGAATCGAGCCAATGCACCACTTGCAGGCGCTGTGGATGGGCACTGGCAAGCACCTTGAGTTCGTCCTTGAAGATCACCGAGGCTTCATCGCGGTTGGCATAGATCAGCAACACTCGGCCAGTGCCCGCCAGCAACGCCGAACGCAGGATCGACAGCACCGGCGTCACCCCACTGCCGCCGCCGAACAACAGCAGATCGCGATCCAGGTTGCGCGGCACAAACACCCCCGCCGGCGGCAGCACCTCCAGGGTCTGGCCAGCTTGTAGCTCGCCACACAACCAGTTGGACGCACGCCCATCACGCACGCGCTTGACCGTAACGCGCAGCGGTTCATCCAACAACGGCGTGCTGGACAGCGAATAACAACGCGGCAACCACCCGCCCTCGAAGGGCACGCGCACGGTCAGGAATTGGCCTGGCTGATAGCGCATGCGTTCGCCCAAATGCACCGGCACGTCGAACACCAAGGAGCGCGCATCGGCGGTTTCCTCAATCACGCGGGCTACGCGCAGAGCAAGATACTGGTTCATAGGCTGGCTACTCATCACCCTGGAAGGGTCGGTTCAAACGTACGGATCCGGGTTGGGCAAGCCCAGCAACACCGCGCCGTAGCTGCGCCCATAGGCCATGAAGTTATTGGCGATATGCCCACGTGCCTGGTGCAGGTCGCGGAACAGACGCGCCACCGGATTGGTGTTGTACAGGCCCGAGGCGGCCATGCTGCGCAGCAGGTCGTTGGCGCGTTCGGCGCAGATGTTGGTCACGTAGGCCGACTGATAGCGGTACAGCAGGCGGGTTTCGGTGTCGGGGTATTCGCCGGCACGCGCCAGGCTCATCAGGTGTTCGTAGTTGCGCTCGAGCACCAGGCGCAGGCTGTCGACGGTAATCATCGCCTCGGCCACAGCGGTCTGGGCCACCGGATCCTCGGCGGTACGCGCGCCGTGCTTGCCGATGTGCCTGGCGGCGTTGTCGCGAAACTCATTGATCGCGCCTTGCAGCGCGCCGATGGCCGAGGTGGACACTGCGCGAGAGAACACCTGGGCAAACGGGATTGCGTAGATCGGGTTGGTATTGACCTGGCGGCCCGGCGTCGCTTCCGGCGTCCAGTTATTGGTGCGCTGCACGCGGTGGGCCGGCACGAAGGCGTCTTCGACCACGATGTCATGGCTGCCGGTGCCGCGCAGGCCCAGTACGTCCCAATTGCGTTCGATCCGGTAGTCGGTGTTTGGCAGCAGGAAGGTGCCGTGCTCGGCGGCTATTGCGCCGTCCGGCGGCAGGATGCCCCCCAGGAACACCCACTGGCAGTGCTCGCTGCCGCTGGAAAAGCCCCAGCGCCCGCTAATGCGATACCCGCCCTCCACCACCGTTACTTTGGCGGCCGGCATATAGGTCGAGCAGATCAGCACACTCTGATCATCGCCCCACACTTCACGCTGGGCCTGCACCGGGTAGCGCGCCAGTTGCCACGGGTGCACGCCCATCACGCCGTAGATCCACGCCGTAGACATACAGCCTTCGGCGAGGATCGACTGGATCTCGAAGAAGGTGCGCGGGTCCACTTCATAACCGCCGAATGCCCGTGGCTGCAAGGCACGCAGCAGGCCGGCCGCTTGCAGGTCGGCGATGCTTTCCGAGGGCACCTTCAAATCCCTGTCGGCCTGTGCGGTACGTTCCTTGAGCACTGGCACCAGGCGGCGCGCACGGTCCAGCAACTCTCGTTCGTCCTGGGTCTTTTCCCGCATGCTGTGCATCACTCGACTCTCCCGATCTGACTGCGCCATTGCGCACGTTGGGACAGATCATCGGAGCGGGCGAAGGATTGATCATCGTCAAAGCGGACTAGGACTGTGGTTGTGGTTGTAGTGAGCGGGCTTGCCCCGCGCTGGGCTGCGAAGCCGCCCCAAAACCAGGCACCTCGGTCTTTCTGGAACACCGAGGCGGTCTGATTGGGGCGGCTTCGCCACCCAGCGCGGGGCAAGCCCGCTCACTACAGAGCGTTCCGCACCTACTTCATTAGGACGATGTAGCCCCCCGCAGCGATGGCGATAGTGGCCGCCACTACAGCCGACCCCACGGAGCAAGGGCCCATGAGTATTTTGCAGCGTTTCCAGATGCACGGCAGTGTCGCCATCGTCACCGGCAGCGGCCGTGGCATTGGCCGGGCGATTGCCTTGGCGTATGCCGAAGCCGGTGCCGATGTGGTGTGTGCGGCGCGCTCGTTGGCGGAAGTGGAGGCCGTGGCCGAGGAAGTGCGCGGCCTGGGCCGACGGGCGCTGGCGTTCGCCTGTGACGTGAATGACGATGCACAACGCCGCGCATTGGTCAGCCAAAGCGTCGAACAGATGGGCCGCCTCACCCATTTGGTGAACAACGTCGGCGGCGGTGGGCCGAATGATCCGCTGGCGATGACGCCGGAGCAGTTCGCCCAGGTCATGGCCTTCAACGTCGCCACCAGTTATGCGTTCTGCCAATTGTGTGTGCCGCTGATGCGCGAGGCCGGTGGCGGCAACATCCTCAATATCAGCTCGGTGGCGGCCCGTTATGCCCAGCGTCATTTCAGTGCCTATGGCACGGCCAAGGCGGCGCTGAGTCATCTGACCCGGCTGCTGGCCCAGGACTTCGCCCCGCAGGTCCGCGTCAACGCCGTGGCACCCGGCCCTACCCTCACCGAAGCGCTGAGCGGGGTCATGCCCGCCGCCATGCGCGAAGTCATGGAAGCCAACACCCCGCTCAAATGCCTCGGCACGCCAGAGGACATCGCCGCCGCCGCGCTGTACCTGGCCAGCCCGGCCTCGGCCTGGGTCACCGGCAAGATCATCGATGTGGACGGCGGCGCCGACTCCTCGGTGTGGCCCGGCTGACACCCGACTGTTTTTTTCTCGCTTCTGGAGCCCCGCCATGGACACCCATTTGATCGCCGCGCTTGGCGATGAGCTGTTTAATGCCTTGCGCAACCGCCAGACCCTGGCGCCGCTGACCCAACGCTACCCGCAGATCAGCCTAGACCACGCCTACCGGATTTCCCTGCATTTCCTGCAACGCCGCGAGGCCCTCGGCGAGCGCGTGATCGGCAAGAAAATCGGGGTTACCAGCCGTGCTGTGCAAGAGATGCTCGACGTGCACCAACCGGACTTCGGTTTCCTCACCGACGCCATGCAGGTGGAGGACGGCAGCGAGGTCAGCCTGGCCCGCTACAACCTGATCCATCCCCGCGCCGAGGGCGAAATTGCCTTTATCCTCGGCGAAAACCTGCACGGCCCCGGCATCAGCGCCGACGACGTGCTGGCCGCCACCCAAGCCGTGGCGCCATGCTTCGAGATCGTCGATTCACGTATCGACAACTGGCAGATCCGCATCCAGGACACCGTGGCCGACAACGCCTCCTGCGGTGTGTTCGCCCTCGGCACGCAACGCATCGACCCGCGCTCGGTGGACCTGGCAGCGGTGCATATGCAGTTATTGAAGAACGCCGAACCGGCAGGTTCCGGGCTGGGCTCGGCGGTACAAGGCCACCCCTGCGCGGCTGTCGCCTGGCTGGCCAATACCCTTGGCGAACTGGGTATCCCGTTCCGCCGGGGCGAAATCATTTTGTCGGGTGCGCTTGCACCGCTGGTGCCGGTGCAGGCCGGTGACCGTATCAGCCTGTCCATGAGCGGGCTGGGCAAAGCCAGCCTGCGTTTTGTCCCCTGACCCCTCCCTGGAGCCCACGACCATGACTCAAAAGATCAAATGCGCAGTGATCGGCCCCGGCAATATCGGCACCGACCTGCTCTACAAACTGATGCGCAGCGAAGTGCTGGAGCCGGTGTGGATGGTCGGCATCGATGCCACTTCCGAAGGCCTGGAGCGCGCCCGTGAACTGGGTTTGAAGACCACCGCCGACGGCGTCGACGGCCTGCTGCCTTATGTCGAGCGCGACCGCATCCAGATCGCCTTCGACGCCACTTCCGCCTATGTGCACGCGCAGAACTCGCAGAAACTCAACGCCCTCGGCGTGCTGATGATCGACCTGACACCCGCGGCCATCGGCCCGTATTGCGTGCCGCCGGTCAACTTGAAAACCCTGCTGGGCCTGGGCGCGATGAACGTCAACATGGTCACCTGCGGCGGCCAGGCCACGATTCCGCTGGTGGCGGCGGTGTCCAGCGTGCAACCGGTGGCCTACGCGGAAATCATCGCCACCGCCGCGTCCAAGTCCGTCGGCCCTGGCACCCGCAAGAACATCGACGAATTCACCCGCACCACCTCCCGCGCCGTGGAACAGGTGGGCGGTGCCAAGGAAGGCAAGGCGATCATCATCATCAACCCCGCCGAGCCACCGCTGATCATGCGTGACACCGTGCATTGCCTGACCGCCAGCGAGCCCGACCAAGCGGCGATCACCGCCGCCATCGAAACCATGATCCGCCAGGTGCAACGTTACGTGCCCGGCTACAAGCTGGTGAATGGCCCGGTGTTCGACGGCAACCGCGTGTCGATCTTCATGGAAGTCGAAGGCCTGGGCGACTACCTGCCCAAGTACGCCGGCAACCTCGACATCATGACCGCCGCCGCTGCCCGCACCGCCGAGATGTTCGCCGAGGAAATCCTCAAGGGCGAACGCGCGCTCACCGCCCACGTATAAGGAATCGACCATGGACCTTCACGGTAAACGCATCACGGTGCATGACATGTGCCTGCGCGACGGCATGCACCCCAAGCGCCATCAGATCAGCCTGCAACAGATGAAAGACATCGCCTGCGGCCTCGACGCGGCGGGCGTGCCGTTGATCGAAGTCACCCACGGAGACGGCCTGGGTGGCAGTTCGGTGAACTATGGCTTCCCGGCGCACACCGATGAGGCGTACCTGTCGGCGGTGATTCCGCTGATGAAACACGCCAAGGTCTCGGCGCTGCTGCTGCCGGGTATCGGCACGGTGGATCACCTCAAGATGGCCCATGAACTAGGCGTGCACACCCTACGCGTGGCCACCCACTGCACCGAGGCGGATGTCAGCGAACAGCACATCGCCCATGCCCGCCACCTGGGCATGGACACGGTCGGTTTCTTGATGATGGCCCACATGAACAGCCCCGAAGGCCTGGTCAAACAGGGTTTGCTGATGGAAAGCTACGGCGCCAACTGCATCTACCTGACGGACTCGGCGGGCTACCTGTTGCCCCACGATGTCAGCGCCCGGGTGGCGGCCATGCGTGCCGCGCTCAAGCCGGAGACGGAAATTGGTTTTCATGGGCACCACAACCTGTCGATGGGGGTGGCGAACTCCATCGCCGCCATTGCCGCCGGGGCCAACCGCATCGACGCTGCTTGCGCGGGGTTGGGTGCCGGGGCCGGCAATACACCAATGGAAGTGCTGGTGGCGGTGTGTGATCGCATGGGTATCGACACGGGGGTCAGTGTGTTTGGCATCCAGGACGTGGCTGAAGACCTGGTGGTGCCGATCATGGACTTCCCGATCCGCAGCGACCGCGATGCACTGACCATGGGCTATGCCGGGGTCTACGGCTCGTTCCTGCTGTTCGCCAAGCGCGCCGAGCAGAAATATGGCGTGCCGGCGCGGGAGATCCTGGTGGAGATGGGTCGCCGAGGAATGGTCGGTGGTCAGGAAGACATGATTGAGGATACGGCGATGACATTGGCTCGCCAGCGTCAGACACGCGCGATGTAACGCTTGAACTCGATGTAATCCCTTCCCACAAACGGTGGTAGGACTGGTCCGACCACCGTTATGCATTTTTAATCTGGATATTTCCGGATTGGATCCCCCTCCCTTCGCCAGCCTGTACTAGCATAGGTTCCGGCGGGTCGTACGATCACTGCAGGTTGCCTTATTGAGCCCGTCGCTATGGACCCAAGAACCTGCGCTTGAACCTCATGGACGAATTGATGAACTCACACCTGTTCCCACATATAGGCAAGGTCATCGCCAGCACTGGCAGTCGCCATTTCCCACGCATGCTGCATGACCTTATCCTCACTCAACTGGCAGTGGACGCCACCCATATCACCCAATTGCAGGTCAGCGCCGAGGGGCACACCCGGCGCAAGATCAGCCCGGTCTATACCGATTCGGTGGCCACCCTGGGTGAAGAGCAGCCCGCCGCACAATTGCACCTCACCCGCCGCAAGGACGACGTGCGCTACGTGTTGTCGGTGTACCGCTCCCACCAGTCCCAGAGCTTCTCGCCCCAGGAACGCAGCATGCTGCAGGACTTTTCCACGATGCTGCTGCCCATGGTGGAAAAACACATCGCCGCGATCCAGCCGTGCCGCCAGGACGGCGAGGCGGTAACACCACAAAACCAGGGCATCGAAACCTTGCGTCGCCGCATCGAGGAACGCCTGGTGCAGTCGGGGCTGACCCTGTCCAACCGCGAACTGGAGGTATGCGTGGGCCTGCTGGCCGGGCGCACGGCGCCGGAATTGGCGGAGCAGTTGGCGTTGAAGGTCAATACGATTGAAAGCTACCTCAAGCGTGCGTCGATCAAGCTGGGGATCAGTGGGCGGCATTCCTTGTTGCGGTGGATGTACTCAACCGAAGACATCACCGGACTCTAAGCTGACATCGATCAAAATGTGGGAGGGGGCTTGCCCCCGATGGCGGTGGGTCAGTGAATACATCTGTGACTGACACCCTGCTATCGGGGGCAAGCCCCCTCCCACACTTAGTCCTCAGTGTTTTTGAGGGAGGAGTTCAGTCCCTGGCCAACGCCTCAATCGGATCCAACCGCGCCGCATTCCGCGCCGGCACAAAGCCGAACACAATGCCGATCAACGTCGAACAGGCAAACGCGGTGACCACCGAGCCCAGGGAAAACACCATTTCCCACTCTTTCACAAACAGCGAAAACAGAAAGCCCAGTGCGTAGGACAGCGAGATCCCGATGATCCCGCCGATCAGGCACACCATCACCGCCTCCACCAGAAACTGCTGGCGGATATCCGACTGCCGTGCGCCCACCGCCATGCGGATACCAATCTCGCGGGTGCGCTCGGTGACCGACACCAGCATGATATTCATCACGCCGATGCCGCCCACCAGCAAGGAAATTACCGCGATCAACGACAGCAGCAATGCCAGGGAGCGGCTGGTTTTCTGCACCGTCTGCATGATGCTGTCGAGGTTGTTGGTGAAAAAGTCCTTGGTGCCGTGACGTTGCAGCATCAGCTTGTTGACGTTGTCTTCCACCACCTTGCTCGGCTGGCCGTCCTTGATGCGCACGGTGATGCTGTCCAGATGGCGCTGGCCCAGAAGGCGCCCCGCCGCCGTCTCATAGGGCACCCACACATTCAGCGCCTTGCTGGCGGCGAACATGTTTTTGTTGTCGGCGGTCACGCCGATCACCGTGCACGGCAGGTTGCCCACCAGGATCACCTGGCCCAACGGGTCGACATTGGGTCCGAACAGGCGGTTGCGGGTGTTGTGATCGATCACCACCACCTGGGCCTGGCGCCGTGCGTCGTTTTCGCTGAAGGCGATGCCGGCTTCAAGCTTCAAGCCCTTGACCTTGAAGTAGCGGTCGCTGACGCCATTGACCTGGGCGTCCAGGTCGATATTCCCGTAGCGCAACAGCAGGTTGCGGCCCACCACAGGTGTGGCGCTGTCGACGTAATACAGCTGGTTCAACGCGTCCACGTCCGAGGGCATCAAGGTCTCGATGGCCGAAGCACGGCTGTCGCCAAAACTGGTGCCGGAGAAGATATCGATGGTGTTGCTGCCAATCGCCTGGATGTCCTTGAGCACATAGCGCTTGGCGCCCTCGCCGATGGCCGAGATCGACACCACCGAGGTGATACCGATCACGATACCGAGCATGGTCAACAAGGTGCGCATGCGATGGGATACCAGCGCGACCCAGGCCATATTGAACGCCTCCTTGAACAACCCCAGGCTCGCCACCAAGCGCCGGGCGCCGCTGCGCTTGGGCTCGACGGGTGCTTCGCTGGGCAGATCACTGACGGCATTGGCCTTATCGCTGACGATTTCACCATCGCTGACCTCGACAATGCGCTGGGCATTCGCCGCGACCTTGGGGTCGTGGGTGACGATGATCACCGTGTGCCCCGCCGCATGCAGCTCGGCCAGGATGCGCATCACCTCCTTGCCGCTGTGGGTGTCGAGGGCGCCGGTGGGTTCGTCGGCCAGGATGACTTCGCCGCCGTTCATCAAGGCACGGGCGATACTCACTCGCTGCTGCTGACCGCCAGAGAGCTGGCTGGGACGATGGGTGGTGTGGCCAGCCAGCCCCAGGCGTTCGAGCAAATCCCGCGCGCGGCTGTGGCGCGCGGTTTCCGGCGTACCGGCATAAATCGCCGGCATCTCCACGTTGTGCAACGCGCTGAGGTGCGCCAGCAGGTGGTAGCGCTGGAAAATAAAGCCGAAGTAGTCGCGACGCAGCTCCGCCAACTGCTCATCGCCCAGGGAGCGGGTCTCGATGCCGTTGATCTTGTAGCTGCCGGCCGTGGCGTAATCCAGGCCGCCGAGGATGTTCATCAGGGTGGACTTGCCCGAGCCTGACGCGCCGATGATCGCAACCATCTCCCCGGCATGGATCGTCAGGTCGATGCCCTTGAGCGCTATAAACTCACGCTCGCCGGCCATAAAGCTGCGGGTGATGCCCTTGAGTTCCAACAGTGGCTGGCTCATCCGTCAGTTCCCCGCCACGGCCGGTGAGGCATCGCCGATCACCACTTTGTCGCCCTCGGCCAGGCCGTCGAGGATCTGCACCTTGACGTTGTTATTGATGCCGGTCTTTACCTCGCGGGACACCGCCTTGCCCTTGGCATCCAGCACCCGCAGTGAGTAGCTGCCATCGTTATTGCGCGGGCCCAGCGCAGCCACCGGCACTGTCAGCGCGGCCTGGGCGGTGTCGAGCACGATGCGCACCTGGGCGGTCATGGCGATGCGCAGGCGGTGATCGGGGTTGGGCACGTCGAACAACGCGTTGTAGAACACCGCCGTGTTTTGCTTGGGGGTGCCGGCGGTCTGGGTTTCCAGGAAGCTCTGGGGCGCCGGCTCGGTGCCGCGCAGCTTGGCGTAGTAGCGTTTGTCGGCTTCACCGAGGATGGTGAAATACACCTGCTGGCCGGGGCTGATATGAATCACATCCGCCTCGGACACCTGGGCCTTGACGGTCATGGTGTCCAGGTCCGCCAACTTGAGCAGTACCGGCGCCAGCTGGCTGGCGATCACGGTCTGGCCTTCCTGGGTGACGATGCCTACCACGTCGCCGTCGATGGGCGCGTTGATACGGGTATAGGCCAGGTTGACCTTGGCGGTGTCGATCTCGATATGCGCACTCTTGATTTGCGCATCCAGGGACAGCAGGTTGGCCTGCTGTACCTGGAACGTCGATTCGGCATCTTCGAAATCCTGGCGCGACACCGACTCATCACTCTGCAAGCCCTTGTAGCGCTCGTACACCGACTTGGCCTGCTTGAGCTGCGCCGCCGTGGCGCGGCGTTGGGCTTGCAGGTTTTCTTCATCGACCTGGGCCTTGCGCAGGGTGTTTTGCAGGATCAACGGGTCGATCTCGGCCAGCCACTGGCCCTTCTTCACTTTATCGCCGACCTTGACCTTGAGCGACTTCAACTGCCCGGAGACCTGGGCACCGACGTCGACCTGCTTGATGCCTTCGAGCAAACCCGTAGCCAGCACAGCATTTTCGATGTCACCGCGTTCAGCCGTGGCGGTGAGGTATTGCGGCGCGTCGGCGGGGGCTTGCACGGTGTAGATCACCAGGCCGAGGGCGATGGCCAATGCAGCGAACAGACTGACTTTGCGAAATGTGGACTTTTGCATAAATGACCATTCAAAGATGATGAGGTTTTAAAGCAGGCAGGGTTAAAAATGTGGGAGGGGCGGTGCGACGATTCGACTTGCCCCCGATGAGGGGGGGTCAGCCAACAAATGTGTAGCTGACACACTGCAATCGGGGGCAAGCCCCCTCCCACATTTGGATTTGTGTACAGCCGTCACGAAATCATCTCCCGCACCATCGAGGCTTCCAGCCACCACCCTGCCAGCCCCTGCACATTCGGCGCCTTGAGCAACGTGAAGTGATTGCCCGGGCCATACCAAACCTCCAACCCACTGCCCTGTCGCCGCCAGCCTTCGATCATCACCCCCTGCTCACGTTGATTGCCCGCCGCATCCAGCGCCGGGTCCTGTGCCAAGACCAAGCGAATCACCCCGTCGAAACGCCGCGCCGGTCGATACTCCGTGCGCAATGCCGCCGCATACGTGCGCGCCGGGCCCGCCATCGCATCCACGCTGGCACGCGCCGGCAACAGGCCCACCCCGACCATGCCGCTATGCAAGGCCTGGCGCTGGGCATTTTCATTGCTCGCGGCAAACGCCAGCCGGTCGATGCCCAACGACTTGCCGGCCGCCAACTGCATCGCCTCGACCAGGCGCAGCAACGCCGCCGTGGTGGTATAGGGTTTACCCGCGCCACCCGGTGCTTCACTGTCGATCACCGTCAGCGAGGCCACTTCGCGGCCCATCGCTTGCAACTGCAACGCCATTTCCAGCGCCACCCAGCCACCAAACGAATGGCCGATGAGATGCACCGGCCCCTGCGGGCATTCCTGCTCCAATGCCGCCAGGTAGCACCGCGCCGCCGCTTCGACCTGGCTGTGGGGCACCGCCTCGCCATCCAGCCCCCGTGGCTGCAAGCCAAACAACGGCCAGTCACGCCCCAGCGCCTCGCCCAACCCCACAAACCCGGTCACGCTGTCCCCGGCGCCCGGCACGCAGAACACCGGCGCCTGCCCCGCTCGCCCACTCTGGATACGCAACAGCGGTTGATGGGGCGTCTCGGCGATTGGCGAACAGGTGGCCAACGCCTCACTGATTGCACGACCCAGCGCCTGGATATGCGGCGCCTGCATCATGCTCTGGTGATCCCCCGGCACTTCTCGCTGATGCAGTTGCCCGGGCGCCAGCGCATCCTCCCAACCCAGCGAAACGCTGCGCCGCGACAACTCGGTTGGCCGCTCCTTCGCACTGAACAAATGCACCGCGATAGGCAAGGGGAACAGGCTGTAATGCGCCAAGGCATGCCCGTGCCCCACTTCCCGTTCGAGGTAGTTCACAAGGTCCGTCTGCGAGGCCGCCGCCATTTGCGCGTGCAGCAAACCGCCATCGCGACAACGTTGCAGCACATCTGCAAAGTCCAGCTGTCCAAGGCCAGCCTCCAGCCGTTCAAGGCTCGCCAGTTCATCCACACCTCCCTGTGTTTTCCAATACGCACTGCACTGCAACAGCAAGTGCCGTTTGAGCGCATCCGGCCCGCTCCAGCGCGCCTTGCCCTGGT
Source organism: Pseudomonas nabeulensis (assembly GCF_004682045.1). Taxonomy (GTDB): domain Bacteria; phylum Pseudomonadota; class Gammaproteobacteria; order Pseudomonadales; family Pseudomonadaceae; genus Aquipseudomonas; species Aquipseudomonas nabeulensis. Next base: position 22,958 of record NZ_QUZT01000061.1, on the reverse strand, counting down.
CGGTCAGGCGCGGCACGTAGCTGTCGATCAGGCCGAGGAATTCCACCGCTTCATCCAGCCCCAGCAGTTGCATCGCCACTTCATAGGCCAGCACGCCCCCAAACGACCAACCGGCGAGTCGATAAGGCCCGTGGGGCTGAATGCCGCGAATCAGGCCGACCAGGCGCGCCGCCAGGCCTTCCATGGTGTTGAGGTGCGGCCCGCCCGGCAGGCCGTAGATCGGGTAGTCACCCGGCAGATGCTGACCCAGCGCCGGGAAATACACGTCCATGCCACTGAACTCGTGGACCAGGAACAACGGCGTCTGCGTGCCGCCGCTGCGCACCGTGACCACCGAAGCATCAGCCACCGGCTCATCCGTACGCTGGCGCAACAACGCCGCCACCGAGGCGACGCTGGCGTGCTGGAACAGCTCGGCCAGCGACACCGCCAACCCCGCCTCTTCCAACAACGTCACCAAGCGGATCGCCAACAATGAATGCCCGCCCAACTCGAAGAAACTATCGTGACGCCCCACCTGTTCCAGCTTCAACACCTCGGCCCAGCGTTGCGCCAGGGTCTCTTCCAGTGCATCCTCCGGGGCCTCGAACGTGCGACTGATCAAGGCCTCCAGATCAGGTGCGGGCAAAGCCTTGCGGTCGATCTTGCCGTTACCGGTCAACGGCAATTGCGCCAACGGCACATAGGCCGACGGCACCATGTACTCGGGCAGTTGACCTTGCAGGCAGGCGCGCACGTTGTCGATGTCCAGCGGTTCGGCGGTCCAGGTGAAATAGGCCACCAGGCGGTCGTCACGGGCCACTACCACCACGTCCTGGATGCCTGCCACGCTTGCCAGGCGCGCTTCGATCTCGCCCAGTTCGATGCGGAAACCGCGGATCTTCACCTGGTGGTCGTTGCGCCCAATGCACTCCAGCAGGCCATCGGATGTCCAGCGGCCCAGATCGCCGGTGCGGTACATCAGGCCGCCCTGATCGAACGGGTCAGCCACAAATTTTTCAGCGGTGAGTTCGGGCCGGTTCAGATAACCCAGCGCCACGCCGTCCCCGCCGATGCAGATTTCACCGACACCCCCCACTGGCAACGCTTGCAACTGCGCATCCAGCACATGGACCTGCGTGTTGGAAATCGGCCGTCCCACCGGCACGCTCTCGGCGTCATCGGCCACGGCCTGCACCTCATAAGTGGTGGCATAGGTGGTGGTTTCCGTCGGCCCGTAGCAATGCACCAGGCGCAGCCCCGGTGCCCGCGCCAACAGGCTGCGGAACGCCGCCGGGTCGGCGCGTTCACCGCCACACAGCAGGATACGCAGGCCCGCCAGCGCCTGAGGAATCAGGTGCACATACTGGTTGAACAGCGCCGTGGTGACGAACAACACCGTCACCTCCTCCAGCGCCTGCGCAAGTGCAGCGGGGTTGAGCAAGGTGGCGTGGTCGATCACCCGCACTTGCCCGCCATTGAGCAACGGCCCCCACACGTCCATGGTGCTGGCGTCGAATGCCGGGTTGGAGGCGAAAGCCACGCGGTCGCGGGCAGTGAAATCCGCATAGCCGTTATTGAGCACCAGCCGTGTGATGCCGCGATGGGGCACCAATACGCCTTTCGGTGTGCCGGTGGAGCCGGAGGTGTACATGATGTACGCCACGCTGTCGCTGGATTGGAGCAGGTCCGGATTCTGGTTCGATTGCGACTCAAGGCTCAAGGTGTCGAGGTCCAGGCGCTGCGCCGGGTAGTCGATGGACAGGTCGCCGTGGGTCAACAGCCACACCGCGTTGCTGTCCTGCACCATAAAGCCCTGGCGCTCGGCGGGTGCGTTGACGTCCAGCGGCACATAGGCGGCCGCACATTTGAGCACCGCCAGTTGGCTGACCAGCAGGTCCACCGAGCGTGGCAGCAGGATCGCTACGTGGTCGGCAGGCCGCAGCCCAAGCCCCAGCAGATGATGGGCCAGGCGGTTGGCGCGGCGGTTCAGCTCGCCATAGCTCAACACCTGTGCGCCCTGCGCCACGGCCACGGCATCCGGATTGGCCTGGGCCTGGGCTTCAAACAGGTGCTGCACCGTGCGTTCGCGGGGAAATGCCCGCGCCGTCGCATTGAAGCGTTGCAGTTGCTGGCGTTCGTCAACCGGCAAGATCGCCAAACGCCCGATGGAGGTATCACTGCCCTGTTCCAACGCTTGCACCAACTGCTCGACGGCGACCTGCAAGTAGTCGCATACGCGACGGGCGCCCTGCCCCACGACCTTCAAGCCGAAACCGTCACCCAGGTCATCCACGCTGACCGACAGGCCATAGTTGCTGTGTTCTTCGGCCTTGAGCAGTTGAATGCCCTGCCAGGCCTCGGTCGCAGACTGAGGCGCGCTGTGACGGTAATTGAACAGCGTGTCGAACAACGGCGTAGCTGCCGGTACGCCACTGCAACGCTGGGCCAATGCCAGCGGTGCATGTTCATGGCTGAGCAGTTTCGTGAGGTGCGCATGGGTCGCGCGCAGTGCGTCGCGCACCGGGCGCTCGCCCAGGTCCACCCGCAGCGGCAAGGTATTGATAAACACGCCCATGGCCCGTTCGGCGCCTTCACCGCCCTGCAAGCGACCGAGCATCACGGTGCCGAACACCACGGGCTGGCGGCCCGCGACCTTGCCCAGCACCAGAGCCCAGGCCAGGTGCATCAGGCTCGCGGCGCTCACGCCGGCCTGGCGGGCCTGGGTGCGCAGGCGCTGGCTCAATGGCACATCGAGTGGACGTTGAATGGACTCATTGGCGCCGAGGTTTTCCACACGGGTCGGCTCATCGATAGCCCCGAGCAGGTCGCGGAAAAACCCCTCGTGATCCTGGGCCGCCAAGCGGGTCTGGGCCACGTAGTTGCGGTACGGCACCGCAGCGCCAAGGGTGTGCTGGGTGCCCAGCAGGAAGGCTTGCATTTCGTGTTGCAGAATCTCCAAGGCAATGTGGTCCATCACCAGGTGGTGGAACAGCAGCGTCGCGCTGTCCCCGTCACAAACCAGGCGCATCAACGGCGCCTGGGACAGGTCCAGACGTGGCGGCAGCGGGCCGTTTTCCACCCGCAGCGACGCCTCGCGCCACACCACCTGCACCGGTTCTTCCAGGCCATCCCAATGGAAGGATGAACGCAGGCTGTCATGGCGCTGGATCACCGCCTGCAACGCCAGGGCAAAGGCTTCCAGGCGCTGGCGACTCTCGAAGGCGAACTCGGCGCGCAGCACATAATCATCCCCGGACGGCGACGCCCGATGGTGATACAGCATGCCCACCTGCAACGGCGCCAGCGGGTAGATGTCCTGCACATTCGCCGCGCCGCCGGGGATGCAGGCGACGATACGCTCGATGGCGGGCTGATCCAGTTGGACCAGCGGCAGCATGTCCGGGGTGATAGGGGTGCAACCGGCAACAATGCGATTGGCCGGCACCGCCACTTCACGGCCGCCACCCAGTGCCGACGCCAGGGCCGCCAAGGTCGGTTGCGCAAACAGCACCTTCACATCCGCCGACAGGCCCATGTCGCGCATACGCCCCATCAAACTCACGGCCAGCAGCGAGTGCCCGCCCAGTTCGAAGAAGTTGTCATGCCGGCCCACACGTTCCACGTTGAGCAACTCGGCCCATAGGCTGGCCAGGGCAATTTCCGTGTCGCCCTGGGGCGCGACATAGTCACGCCCCCCCACCGCATCCGGCGTGGGCAGGGCCTTGCGGTCGAGCTTGCCGTTGGGGCTCAGGGGCAGTGCGTCGAGGTGCACGAACGTGGCCGGCACCATGAACTCCGGCAGGTGCTGGAGCAGATGGGCGCGCAGTGTGTCGGTCGCACTCGGTACGCCGGTGTAATAGGCAACAAGACGCTGGTCGCGGGCGATCACGGCGGCTTCCTGCACCTGTGCAAGCTCAGTGAGACGCGCCTGGATTTCGCCGAGTTCGATGCGCAGGCCACGCAGTTTCACCTGGTCATCGTTGCGACCCAGGTATTCGATATTCCCGTCCGGCAAATAGCGGCCGACGTCACCGGTACGGTACAGACGGCCTTCGGTGAACGGGTCTTTGAGGAAACGCTCAGCGGTCAACTCAGGGCGGTTCAAATAGCCCCGCGCCACTTGCACGCCGCCGATAAACAATTCACCCACCACGCCCAACGGCACCGGTTGCAACTGCGCGTCCAGCAGGTACATGCGCGTGTTGGCAATCGGCTTGCCAATCGGCGTGTTGTCCGGCGTTACGGGCCCTGCGCAGTCCCAGGCGGTGACGTCGACCGCCGCTTCGGTCGGGCCATACAGGTTATGCAATTGACTGCCGGGCAGTTGCTGCTTGAAGCGCCGTACCAGGCTGCCAGGCAACGCCTCACCGCTGCACATCACCCGCACCAGGCCGGCGGCCTGGCTCACATCGCCGTGGGCGAGGAATACGTCGAGCATCGACGGCACGAAATGCAGGGTGGTGATCTGCTCCGCCTCGATCACTTCACACAGGTACGCCGGGTCTTTGTGCCCGCCGGGAAGCGCCATCACCAGGCGCGCGCCGGTCAACAACGGCCAGAAGAACTCCCACACCGACACGTCGAAGCTGAACGGGGTTTTCTGCAAGACACGGTCGTCGGCGTCGAGGCCATAGGCGTCTTGCATCCACAGCAGACGGTTGACCACGCCGGGGTGGTCGTTGATCACGCCTTTGGGTTGGCCCGTGGAGCCCGAGGTATAGATCACATAGGCGCTGCGGCTGGCGATCTGCGGATTGTCGACGGGTTGGTGCTGCCAGCTCGGCTGTTCCAGGTCGATCACCGACACTGCACCCACCAGCGCTCGCGTCGAAGCCTGCACCAGTACGACCACCGGCGCGCTGTCTTCGAGCATGTAGCCGATGCGTTCCAGCGGATACGCCGGGTCCAGCGGTACATAGGCGGCGCCGGCCTTGAGGATCGCGTACAGGCCAATCACCATGTCCAGGCCGCGCTCGACGCAGATCGCCACCCGCGAATCTGCGTCTACCCCCAGCGCCAACAGGTGATGGGCCAACTGGTTGGCCCGCTCGTTCAATTGGGCATAGGTCAGTTGCTGTTCACCGGCCTTGACCGCCACCGCCTGGGGTGTGCGCAGCACTTGCGCTTCGAACAGCCCGTGCACGGTCTGCTCAAGGTCATACGCCACCTCGGTCGCATTGAAATCCACCAGCAGGTGTTGACGCTCACGCGCATCCAGCAATGGCGCCTGTTCCAGTACCGCCTGGTCGTTATCGACCATGGCCTGCAATACGCGGGTGAAGTAACCGGCGTAACGCTGCACCGTCGCTTCATCAAACAGCGCCACCGCATATTCCAGCGTGCCGATCAGGCTGCCCTGCACTTGCGACAAATCCAGGGACAGGTCGAACTTGGCAAAGTGGCGGTTTTCCACGATGCCTTCCAGGGCCAGGTCGCCCAGGGCCAGGGTCGGCGCGCTGCTGTCCTGCCAGGTGAACAGGGTCTGGAACAGCGGGCTATGGGCCAGGCTGCGCGGTGGTCGGGTGATCTCCACCACTTGCTCGAACGGCAGGTCCTGATGGGCCTGGGCCGCCAAGGTCTGGGATTTGACCCGCGCCAACAGCGCTTCGCTGCTCAGCTCGCCAGAGGTATCGATGCGTATCGCCAGGGTGTTGACGAACAGGCCGATCAGCCCTTCCACTTCGGCGCGGTTGCGGTTGGCCACGGGCGAGCCGATCACCACCTCCGATTGCCCGGACAAGCGCGCCAGCAACGACGCCCAGGCGCTCAGCAAAGTCATGTACAACGTGGTGCCGTGGCGTTGGCTCAAGGCCTTGAGCGCCGCAGTAAGCCGCTCGTCCAGGCGCACCTCGACGCTGCTGCCGGCGTAGTCCTGTTGGACCGGGCGTGGGCGGTCGGTGGGTAACGTAAGCAAGGCCGGCGCACCGGCCAGGGCCTGCTGCCAATAGGCGCTTTGGCGGTGCAGCACCTCACCGCTGAGCCACAGGCGTTGCCACACCGCGAAGTCACCGTACTGGATCGCCAGCGGCGCCAGCGGGTCGGGCAGGCCATGGCTGAACGCCTGGTACAGCGCCATCAACTCACGGGTCAACACACCCATGGACCAACCATCGGAGACGATATGGTGCAGGGTCAGCAACAGCACATGGTGATCGTCGGCCATCACCACCAGACGCCCGCGCAGCAACGGGCCGCGCTCCAGGTCGAAAGGTGCCGAGGCTTCGCCGTGGATCAACGCATCCAGCGCCTGTTGCGGTTGGGGGTGACGGCGCAGGTCCTGCACTTGCAGAGGGAGCATGGCTTCGGCCGGTACGATCAGCACCTTGGCATCATCGCCGTGCTGGGCGAATCGGCTGCGCAACGTGTCATGACGCGCCACGATTCGCGCCAGCGCCCGTTGCAGCGCCTGCACATGCAGTTGGCCGCGCAAACGCAGGCCGATGGGAATGTTATAGGCGGTGTTGGCGCCTTCCATCAGCGCCAGGAACCACAGGCGCTGTTGGGCGAATGACAGCGGCACATCCTCGGCGCGATTGGCTGGGAGGATGTCCGGCAACTCGCTGCGCCCAGCCTTGGCCAACACATCGGCGACCGCCGTGAGTTCGGCATTGGCAAACAGCTCGCCCAGTTGCAGCTCGACCCCCAGGCGCTGGCGGACTTGCGAGACCATGCGCATGGCCAGCAACGAATGCCCGCCCAGTTCGAAAAAGTGATCGTGACGCCCTACCCGTTCAACTTGCAGCACATCGGCCCAGATCTGCGCGAGCACACTTTCGATTTCGCCTTCGGCAGCGACGTAGTCGCGGGTGAACAGCGCCGCCATGTCCGGCATGGGCAAGGCCTTGCGGTCGAGCTTGCCGTTGGCGGTCAGCGGCAGCGCGTCGAGCTTCATATAGGCCACCGGCACCATATAGTCCGGCAGGTGCGCCACCAGATGGGCGCGAATCGCGCCGACACTCAACGGGTCCAGTTGCGGATGCTCGGTGAAATACGCCAGCAACCGCTCTTCACGCACCAGCACCACCGCTTCCTGGATACCCGGCAATTGGTTGAGGTGGGTTTCGATCTCGCCCAATTCGATGCGCATGCCACGGATCTTCACCTGGTCGTCATTGCGCCCCAGGTACTCGATAGTGCCGTCGGGCAACCAGCGCGCCAGGTCGCCTGTGCGGTACATGCGCCCAGGGTTGAACGGGTCGCGCAGGAAGCGCTCGGCGGTCAGTTCCGGGCGGTTCAGGTAGCCCCGGGCCACGCCCTTGCCGCCGACGTACAACTCCCCCGCCACCCCCAATGGCACCGGGCGCTGTTGTTCGTCCAGCAGGTACACCGTGGCATTGGCGATGGGCTTGCCGATGTGCAGCGGTTGGCCCACGTCGAGCTTGCCCGAGGTGGCGACCACCGTGGCCTCGGTCGGCCCATAGTTATTGATCAGGTCAAAACGCTGCGCACGGTTGAACTGGCGCAAGCGATCACCGCCAATCAACAACGTGCGCAACGTGGGGTGTTCGATCTGCTGGCTGAAGGCGTATTCGGCCACCGGCGTGGGCAGGAAGCACACGTCCAGTGGTTGCGCGCACCACCAGGCGAGTAGTGCGTCGATATCTTCGGCGCCATCGTGGGCCGGCGGCAGGTGCAGGGTCGCGCCCACGCACAGCGCCGGCCAGACCTCCCAGGCCATCGCATCGAAGCCGAACCCGGCGACGCTGGCGGTATGGCGCCCGGCGCGCAGGTCGAAGGCGGTGCAGTGCCAGTCCACCAGGTTGGCCACGGTGTGGTGTTCCACCATCACGCCCTTGGGCAGGCCGGTGGAGCCGGAGGTGTAAATCACATAGGCGAGGTGCGAGGGGGCAACCGCCACGTCGGGATTGCGGGGCGAAGCGTGCTGCCAGGTGCAGTGATCCAGCGTGATCAGCGGCACATCCAGAGCCGGCAGGCGCTCAAGCAGGGCGTGTTGGCTCAGCACCGCCACCGGCGCACTGTCGCGCAGCAGGTAATGCAGGCGCTCGGCCGGGTGGGACGGGTCCACGGGCACATAGCAGGCGCCGGCCTTGAGGATCGCCAGCAGGCCGACCAGGGTGTCCAGGCCACGACGGGCGACGATGGCCACGCGGTCGTCGGGCGTAACGCCAAGGCTTAATAGATGGTGGGCCAGTTGGTTGGCCTGTTGATTCAGTTCGGCGTAGGTCAGTTGGCGACCCTGGCACACGGCAGCGATGGCGGCGGGTGTGGCAGCCACTTGCGCTTCGATGCGCCCGTGCAATGTCATGTCTTGGGGGAAATCGGCGTGGGTTGCGTTGAACTGCTCCAGCAACACCTGGCGCTCGGCAACCGGCAACACCGATACCTGGTTTAGCGCGGTGTCCGGTGCCTGCTCCAGCGCCGTCACCAGGTTGTCGAGTGCGGTTTGCAGGTAGGCACACACGCGCTGCGGGTCGACCTGAGTGGTCGCCAGCAGGCGCAGGATAAAACCGTCGCCCAGGTCATCCACACTCAAGGTCAGCGGGTAGTTGGTGCGCTCATCCGAGCGCAGGGTTTGAATGCCCTGCCAGGCCGCCACCGCTTCACGGCTGCTACCGCTGCCGCTGTGGCGATAATTGAGCAACGCGCTGAACAGTGGCGTCGGCGCCACCACGCCGCTGCAACGTTGGGCCAGGGCCAGTGGCGCATGTTCATGCCGCAACAGCGCGGTAAGGCGTGCGTGGGTCGTCTTGATGGCGCTGCGCAGGTCATCGCTGCCCACGTCCACACGGAACGGCAAGGTGTTGATGAAAATCCCCAAGGCGCGCTCCGTGGCGTGCCCGCCTTGCATGCGCCCCATCAGTACCGTGCCGAACACCACTTGGGACTTGCCCGCCAGCACGCTCAATACCTGGGCCCAGCCCAAATGGAACAGGCTGGCGACACTCACGCCGAGCAAACGCGCCTGGGCGCGCAGGCGTTGATTCAGGGTGTCCGACAGTGGCCAATCGAGTTCAGTGATCCCTCGGCCATCGCCCTGCACGTCCTGCAAACCGAAAGGCAGGGTGGGCTCGACCACATCACTGAGCATCTGCCGGAAAAACCCCTCGTGCTGCTGTTCGCTGACACCCAACCGCGCTTGCGCCACATAGTTGCGAAACGGCACCGCCGCGCCCAGTTGGCCAGCCTGACCTTGCAGGAACGCCTGCATTTCATGGCGCACCACTTCCAGGGCGCTGTGGTCCAGGGCCATATGATGAAACAGCAGCATCGCGACGATGCGGCCCTGCGCCGGGTCTGCCGCCCAGGCCAGGCGCAGCAGCGGCGCCTGGGTCACGTCGAGCCGGTAGTGGCGAGCATCGAAACGCGCGTGGAGTTGCGCGGCGATATCGCCGTCGGCCGGGTCCAACTCGACCGCCTGCACCGGCAGCCGGGCCGTACGCCACACCACTTGCGACGGTTGCTGCAAGCCATCCCAGACCACGCCCGTACGCAGGATATCGTGACGGTCGATCACGCCTTGCAGAGCCTGGGCAAACCCCTCGAAGCGCGCAGGGCTGTCAAAGGCGAACTGCGACTGCATCACATAGGGGTCGCCCTGATCGGTGCTGACGTGGTGAAACAGGATGCCTTCCTGCAACGGCGCCAGTGGGTAGATGTCCTGGATGTTCGCCACCCCACCTTCTACCGTGGCGACGATGCGGTCGATCTCGTCCTGGCTCAGTGCCGACAGGGTCAACATGGCCGGCGTGATGCACTCGGCATCCGCCGGGATGCCATTGGCGGGCACTTCGTTGGCCGCTGCGTAGTCACCCGCCTTGATCAGTTCGATCAACGCCGGCTTATGTTCACGCAACGCCGCCAGGATCGACGGGTCGCTCAGGGCTTGCTTGTTGCCTTGCACCGAGAGCTGCTCACCTTTGAGTGCCAAGTGCACACCCTTGGTTTTCAGCGTGGCCAGCAGTTCGTGAATGCTCACAGGACGATCTCCATTCGTTCGGTCATTGCGGCGTAGCCAGCCAGGGTCGGCTGTTCGAACAACGCACGCACATCGGCTTCCATGCCTTCCTGGCGCAAGCGCCCGATCAAGCTCACGGCGAGCAACGAATGCCCGCCCAGTTCAAAGAAATTGTCCTGGCGCCCTACCCGCTCGACGTTGAGCAGTTCAGACCAGAGTTGCGCCAAGAGGATTTCGGTGTCGCCCACTGGGGCTTCGTATTCGCGCACCGTCAGCGCCTGACTGCCAGGTTCCGGCAGTGCCTTGCGGTCGAGTTTGCCGTTGGGGCTCAGGGGCAGCGCGTCCAGATGCACAAACAGCGCGGGCACCATAAAGTCCGGCAAGTGCTGCAACAGGTGCTCGCGCAGGTCGGTCGACTGCACGCCGGTGTAATAAGCGACAAGGCGCTCTTCGCGGGCGACCACGGCGGCTTCCTTGACATGGACATGCTCCAGCAAACGCGCCTGGATTTCCCCCAGTTCGATACGCAGGCCACGGATTTTCACCTGGTCATCGTTGCGGCCCAGGTATTCGAGGGTGCCGTCCGCCAAGTAGCGGCCCAGGTCGCCGGTGCGGTACAGGCGCCCCTCGCCGAACGGGTTGTCGATGAAGCGCTCGGCGGTCAGCTCCGGACGGTTCAGGTAACCCCGCGCCACTTGCACGCCGCCGATAAACAGCTCGCCGGCCACGCCCAACGGCACCGGCTGCAACTGCGGGTCCAGTACGTACATTCGAGTGTTGGCGATGGGTTTGCCAATCGGCGTGTTGTCCGGCGCCTCTGGGCGTGCACAGTTCCAGGCGGTGACGTCCACGGCGGCTTCGGTCGGGCCATACAGGTTGTACAGGCCGATCCCCGGCAGTTGCTGCTTGAAGCGCCGCACCACATTGCCCGGCAACGCTTCGCCGCTGCACATCACCCGCACCAGGCCACGGGCCTGGCGCACATCGCCATGGGCCAGGAACACATCGAGCATCGACGGCACGAAGTGCAGCGTGGTGATCTGTTCCGCCTCGATCACCTCGCACAGGTACGCCGGGTCCTTGTGGCCGCCAGGGCGCGCCATGACCAGGCGTGCGCCGGTGAACAGCGGCCAGAAGAACTCCCATACCGACACGTCGAAGCTGAACGGGGTTTTCTGCAACACCGTGTCGTGGGCCTTGAGGCCGTAGGCGTCCTGCATCCACAACAGGCGGTTGACCACACCGGGGTGGTCGTTGATCACGCCCTTGGGCTGGCCGGTGGAGCCGGAGGTGTAGATCACATAGGCGCCCCGCGCTGCGACCTGGGGATTGTCGAGAGGTTGGTGTTGCCAGGTCGGCTGCTCCAGATCGATCACCGGCAGCGTACCCAGCAGTGCACGGGTGGCAGGTTGCGCCAACACGACCAGCGGCGCGCTGTCTTCGAGCATGTAGGCCAGGCGCTCCGGCGGATAGCTCGGGTCCAGCGGTACATAGGCGGCGCCGGCCTTGAGGATCGCGTACAGGCCAATGACCATCTCCAGACTGCGCTCCACACAGATCGCCACCCGCGAATCCGGCTGGACGCCCAGCGCCAGCAAGTGGTGCGCCAACTGGTTGGCCCGTTGGTTCAATTGCGCATACGTCAGTTGCTGCGCGCCAGCCTTGACCGCCACCGCATCCGGCGTACGCACGACTTGGGCTTCGAACATCCCGTGCAAGGTCTGGTCGAGGTTGTAATCCTTTTCGGTCGCGTTAAAGCCCGACAACAGTTGCTGACGCTCGTGGTCTTCCAGCACCGGCAGGCGGTTGACCGGCAACTGCGGCGCCTGCTCCAGCGCGTCCACCAGCCCCAGCAAGGTCACTTGCAGGTAACCGCAGAGGCGTTGCGCGCCAATCTGCGCCGGGGTCATGGCGGTAAGGCGGAAGCCGTCGCCCTGGTCATCCACGTTCAAGGTCAGCGGGTAGTTGGTGCGTTCCTCGCTGGCCAGGGTGTGGATACCTTCCCAGGCCTGGGACTGCGGCGCCTGCTGGCTGTCGCTGTGGCGATAGTTGAGCATGGCGCTGAACAACGGCTGCGGCGCGGCAACGCCGCTGCAACGTTGGGCCAAGGCCAGGGACGCATGCTCATGACCCAGCAAGGCGGTGAGCCGTTCATGGGTGTGCTTGACCGCCAGGCGTACACCGGTGGCGTCGATATCCACCCGCAGCGGCAAGGTGTTGATGAACATGCCCAAGGCACGATCGCTGCCCTTGCCGCCTTGCATGCGACCCAGCAATACGGTGCCGAACACCACATTCTGCTGGCCGCTGGTGCTGGTCAGCACTCGCGCCCAGGCCAGGTGAAACAGGCTGGCCGCGCTGACACCCAGCAAACGCGCCTGGGTGCGAAGGCGCTGGTTGAGCGCGGGCGCCAGGCTGAGCTGGACCTCTTCGATGGCGTTGCCGTCACCGCGCACATCCTGCAAGCCAAACGGCAGTGTTGGCTCGCTGATCGTGCCGAGCATCTCGCGGAAGAACTGTTCATGTTCCTGCTCACTGACACCCAGGCGTGCCTGGGCCACGTAGTTGCGGTACGGCGTGGCCTCGCCGGCAGGCTGTGGCTGCCCGAGCAGGCTGGCTTGCATCTCGTGGCGCACGCCGTCGAGGGCGGTGTGGTCAAGGGCGATATGGTGGAACAACAGGATCGCCACCAGCCGCTGGTTGGCCGGGTCCTGGGCGTATACCAGGCGGATCAGCGGCGCCTGGTCCAGTGCCACGCGGTAGTGACGTGGGTCGAAGCGTTGGTGCAGGTGATCGAGGGTATCGGCCTGCACCTCCAATTGTGCCTGGCGCCACACCACTTGCAGCGGCTGCGCCAAGCCTTCCCACACCACAGCGGTGCGCAGGATGTCGTGACGGTCGATGACCTGTTGCAGCGCACGAGCGAACGCGCTCAAACGCTCCAGGCTGTCGAACGCCAGGTGCGATTGCAGCAGGTACGGGTCGCCCTGCCCGGCACTGATGTGGTGGTAGAGGATGCCCTCCTGCAACGGCGCCAACGGGTAGATGTCCTGCACATTCGCCGCGCCGCCGGGGACCTGGGCGACCACGTGATCAATCGTCGACTGATCAAGCGCCACCAGGGACAGCAGGTCCGGGGTGATGCGCTGGCAATCGGCAGGAATACGATTGGCCGGCACCTGCACTTCGCGACCACTGCCCACGGCGGCGGCCAGCGCGGCCAGGGTCGGCTGGCTGAACAGCACGCGCACATCGGCAGTGAGGCCGACCTGGCGCATGCGTTCGATTAGGCTGACGGCCAACAGCGAATGGCCGCCCAGTTCGAAGAAATGGTCGTGCCGCCCCACCTGCTCGACGTTCAGCACCTCGGCCCAGAGTTGCGCCAACGCTATTTCCACCGCGCCCTTGGGCGCCTCATAGTCACGACTCAGCAGCGCGGTGTGATCCGGCTCCGGCAGCGCCTTGCGGTCCAGCTTGCCGTTGGCGGTCAGGGGCAGCGCGTGCAGTTTCACGTAGGCCACCGGCACCAGCGCCTCGGGCAGTTGGGCAAGCAGTTGGGCGCGCAGCAGCTCAATATCCAGCGGTTGCTGTTCAGTGAACCAGGCGATCAGGCGGCCTTCGCGCACTAATACAACCGCCTCACCGACACCGTCCAATGCGGCCAGGCGACTTTCAATCTCGCCCAGCTCGACCCGTACGCCGCGCACCTTAACCTGGTCATCGTTGCGGCCCAGGTACTCGATATTGCCATCGGGCAGCCAGCGCGCCAGGTCACCGGTGCGGTACATCGTCCCCGGGTTGAACGGGTCGTGCAGGAAGCGTTCGGCGGTCAGCTCGGGTCGGTTCAGGTAACCCCGCGCCACGCCGCTGCCGCCCACGTAGAGTTCACCCGCCACACCGATCGGCACCGGGCGCTGCTGTGCGTCCAACAGGTAGACGCGGGCATTGGCGATGGGCCGGCCGATATGCAAGGCCTGCCCAGCGCGCACACGGCCGGAGGTGGCGACCACGGTGGCCTCGGTGGGACCGTAATTGTTGATCACCGCAAAGCGTCGTTCGTGGCTGAACTGGCGCAGGCGGTCGCCGCCAATCAGCAGGATGCGCAACGTGGGGTGCACCAGGTCCTGGCTGAACGCGTACTCGGCCACCGGGGTCGGCAGGAAACTTACATCCAGCGGCTGCGCCAGCCACCAGGCCAGCAGTTCGTCGATGTTTTCATTGCCCACGTTGGCCGGCGGCAGGTGCAAGGTGGCGCCCACGCACAGTGCCGGCCAGACCTCCCAGGCCATCGCGTCAAAGCCGAACCCGGCGACGCAGCTGGTGTGGCCCGTGGCATCCAGGCCAAAGGCCTCGCAATGCCAGTGCACCAGGTTTTCCACGGTCCGGTGTTCCACCATTACGCCTTTGGGCTGGCCGGTGGAGCCGGAGGTGTAGATCACGTAGGCCAGGTGCGCCGGAGTCAGCGTCGTGATGTGCGGGTTGCTGATGGGGTGGTGCTGACGTGGCTCATTCAGGTCGATACAGGTCACTGCGCCCAGCAGGTCGCGGGTACTGGCCTCGGCCAACACCGCCACCGGCGCACTGTCTTGCAGCAAATAGGCGATGCGCTCGGCGGGGTAAGCCGGGTCGATGGGCACGTAACCCGCACCGGCCTTGAGAATGCCCAGCAACCCCACCAGCATCTGCGGGCCGCGACGGCAGCACAGGGCGACGCAGTCATCCGGCTGCACACCCAGGCTCAACAGCTGGTGGGCCAACTGATTGGCGCGCTGGTTGAGCTGCTGGTAAGTCAGGGACTCGCCGTCCTGCACCACGGCAATCCCGTGGGGTTGGCGCTGCGCCTGGACTTCGAAGGCGCCATGCACGGTGTGGCCCGTGGGGAAATCGCAGTGGGTGGCGTTGAATTCGCGCAGCAGGGTTTCGCGTTCAGTCGCCGGCAGGATGTCCAGATGGTTGGATCGGCTTTCCAGCGCCGACACCAACTGCGCCACCGCGTTATGCATATAGCCGCACAGGCGTTGCGCGCCAATCTGCGGCAACGCCAGCACCGTGAGGCCAAAGCCGACACCCAGGTCATCCACACTCAACGTCAGCGGGTAGTTGCTGCGTTCTTCACCGCCCAGCAACTGCACCCCTTCCCAGATGCCATGACCATCGCGGGCCATTTCGTCGGGACTGCTGTGCCGGTAGTTGAGCAAGGCACTGAACAACGGCGAGCCCGTGGCCACGCCGCTGCACCGCTGGGCCAAGGCCAGGGACGCGTGTTCATGCCCGAGCAAGGCGCTCAAGCGTGCATGGGTGGCCTTGACCGCCACCGCCGCGCTGGCCGCGATATCGACCCGCAGCGGCAAGGTGTTGATAAACATGCCCAGTGCACGGTCCGCGCCGTCACCGGCCTGCATGCGGCCCATCAACACGGTGCCGAACACCACCTCGTCACGCCCGGACACCACCCCCAGCACATGGGCCCAGGCCAGGTGCATCAGGCTCGCCGCGCTGACGCCCAATTGCCGCGCCTGTTCGCGCACACGCAGGGCGAGTGCTGGGTCGAGGGGCTGTTCGGCTTCTTCGATATCACGCCCGTCGCCCTGCACATCCTGTACGCCAAAGGGCAAGGTCGGCTCATCGACATCGGCGAGCATGTCGCGGAAGAACTGCTCATGTTCCGCCACGCTGACACCCAAGCGCGCCTGGGCCACGTAGTTGCGAAATGGCGCGGGCTCGGGCAAGTCCTGGCCCTGATTGAACAGGAACGCCTCCATCTCCTGGCCCACCACGGCCATGGCGGTGTGGTCCAGCGCCAGGTGGTGAAACAGCAGGATCGCCGCCACCCGCCGATTGAGCGGGTCGTGGGCGTAGACCATGCGCAGCAACGGCGCCTGGGTGATGTCCAGGCGGTAGTGGCGCGCATCGAAACGGCCGTGGAGTTGTTCGATGATGCCGCCGTCCGCAGGGTCCAGCGGGATCTCTTGAACGACCAGTTGCGCCTCACGCAAGACCACTTGCACCGGGCTGTCCAGGCCCTCCCAGACTACCCCGGTACGCAGGATGTCGTGGCGCGCCACCACCTGTTGCAGCGCGCCCATAAACCCATGCAAGCGCTCCAGGCTGTCAAACGCCATGCGCGATTGCAGCAGGTACGGGTCGCCCTGCTCGGCGCTGATATGGTGGTAGAGAATGCCTTCCTGCAACGGCGCCAGCGGGTAGATATCCTGCACATTCGCCGCGCCACCGGGCACGCTCGCCACGATTCGCTCGATGGCCGCTTGATCGAATTGCACCAGGGTCAGCATCGACGGCGTAATGCGCGTGCAGTGCGCAGGAATGCCATTGGCCGGCACCTCGACCTCTCGCCCGCTGCCCACCGCCGCTGCCAGCGCGGCCAGGCTTGGCTGGCTGAATAACACGCGCACATCCGCGCTCAGGCCGACCTGGCGCATGCGCTCGATCAGGCTCACCGCCAGCAACGAATGCCCGCCCAGTTCAAAGAAGTGATCATGACGGCCGACGCGTTCCAGCTTGAGCAGGTCCTGCCAGATCTGCGCCAGCAGGATTTCCACCTCGCCCTCCGGTGCTTCATAGCCTCGGCTGAGCAAGGCGCTTTGATCGGGCACCGGCAGGCCCTTGCGGTCGAGCTTGCCGTTGGCGGTCAGGGGCAGCAGCGCCAACCACACGTAGGCCGACGGCACCATATAGTCCGGCAATTGGCCTTGCAGATGGGCACGCAAGGTTTCAATGTCCAGCGCTGCGTCTGCGGTGTAATAGGCCACCAGGCGCTTGTCGCCCGGTTCGTCTTCACGGACTTGCACCACGGCGTCGTTCACGTCGGGGAACGTCGCCAGGCGGGTTTCGATTTCACCCGGTTCAATCCGGAAACCACGGATCTTCACTTGCAGGTCGTTGCGCCCGTGGTACTGCAAGTTGCCATCCGGCTGCCAGCACGCCAGGTCGCCGGTGCGGTACAGCAGCCCTTCGCCAAAGGGGTTCTGGATAAACTTTTCGGCGCTCAGTTGCGGCTGGTTCAGGTAACCCTTGGCCACACCCGTGCCACCGATATACAGCTCGCCGATCACGCCCAATGGCAGCGGTTGCTGACGCGCGTCCAACACATAGGCCTGTGCGTTGGCGATCGGTCGGCCAATCGGAACAGCCCCCTCGCCCACCGCCGTGATCTCAAAGGTGGTGGAGAACGTCGTGGCTTCGGTCGGCCCGTAACCGTTGAGCAAGTGCTGGGGTTTGCTGTGTTTAAGCACACGGCCGATCACCAGCGGGTCGAGCACATCGCCGCCGACGATCAGGTAGCGCAGTTGGCGGAACACCGGCATCAGCGCATCGGCGTACTGATGGAACAGCCCGGCGGTCATCCACAGCACGCTGACCGACTGCTCCTGCAACAACGCAGCGAAGGCCGCCTGGGACAACAACACCGCATGCTCGACCACCACCACGCAGCCGCCATTGAGCAACGGCGCCCACACGTCGAGGGTGCTGGCGTCGAACGCCGGGTTGGAGGCGAAGGCGACGCGGTCGCGCGCATTGAACTCGGCATAGCCGTTGTTGAGCACCAGCCGTGAGATGGCGCGGTGCGGCACTTGCACGCCTTTCGGCATACCCGTGGAGCCGGAGGTGTAGAGGATGTAAGCAACACTCTCCGACGACTGCGGCAGCTCGGGATTACGCGGTGACAAGCTGTCCAGGTCCAGCGCCTCGAGGCTATCGAGTACGCAGCGCGCGCCGCTGTCCTGCACGATAAAGGCCTGGCGTTCGGGCGGCGCATTGACGTCCAGCGGCACATAGACCGCCGCGCATTTGAGGATCGCCAACTGGCACACCAGCAGGTCCAGGGAGCGCGGCAAGGCAATCGCCACGCTTTCCCCCGGTTGCACGCCCTGGTTGATCAGGTGATGGGCCAGGCGGTTGGCGCGACGGTTGAGGTCGCGGTAACTCAGGGACAACACGCCATGCACCGCCGCCACCGCTTCCGGACGCGCCAGCGCCTGGGCTTCGAACAGTTGATTGACGGTGAGTTGGGACGGGTATTGGCGGGCGGTGGCATTGAAGTCCACCAGCAGTTGGTGACGCTCCGCAGCCGGCACAATCGACACGGCGTGCAACGCGGTGGTCGGCGCCTGTTGCAGCGCGGTCACCAGATGGCGCAGTGCGGTGAGCATGTAGTCACCCACGCGCTGCACATCCAGGCTGGCCACGCCTTGCACGGTCAGCGCAAAGCCCGTGCCGAGGTCATCGACGTTGAGTACCAATGGGTAGTTGCTGCGCTCTTCGGAGCTGAGAATCTGGATGCCGGACGCGGCAAACGGCGCGTCTCCGGGCGCCTCGCCGGGTGCACTGTGGCGGTAGTTGAGCAGCGTACTGAACAGCGGCAACGAACCCGGCACACCGCTGCAACGCTGGGCCAGGGACAGCGACGCATGTTCATGCCCCAGCAGTTGCGCCAGTCGCGCATGGGTCGCGCGCACCCCGGCTTGCACGCCGACCGCACCGAGGCTGACCCGCAGCGGCAAGGTGTTGATGAACATCCCCAACGCCCGGTCAGCGCCCTCGCCGCCCTGCATACGGCCCAGCAACACGGTGCCGAACACCACGTCCTGCTGGCCGGACACCTGCCCGAGTACCTGCGCCCACGCCAGGTGCACCAGGCTGGCGGTGCTGACGCCCAGTTGGCGCGCCTGTTCCCGCAGGCCAAGGCTCAGGGCCGGTTCCAGCGGCAAATGGGCTTCGATGATGCCGCTGCCGTCGCCGTTCACGTCCTGCAAGCCGAAGGCCAGGGTCGGTTCGTCGATATCGCCGAGCATCTGGCTGAAGAAGGCCTCGTGCTGCGCCTGGCTGACCCCAAGGCGTGCCTGGGCCACGTAGTTGCGGTACTGCACCGCGTCAGGTAGTTGGGCGCCGTGACCGCAGAGGCTGGCGCTCATTTCTTCCACCAGCACTTGCAGGGCGGTGTGGTCCAGCAGGATATGGTGCAGCAGCAAGATGCCGGTGAAACGGCCTTGCGCCTGGCCATAGACAAAGCGCATCAGGGAGGCACGGCTCAAGTCCAGGCGAAAGTGACGCGGATCGAAGCGTTGTTGCAACTGGGCCAGGGGCTCGTCGATGCGCTCGACCACCAGCGGCGCGTGGCGCAACACCACTTGCACCGGCTCATCCAGGCCTTCCCAGAGAATGGCGGTACGCAGGATATCGTTGCGTTCGATCACGCTGTCCAGCGCGTGGACAAATGCGTCCACCGCTGCTTGATCGTCAAAGCCGAATTGCACCTGCAACACGTAGGGATCACCCTCGGTGGTTGCCAGGTGGTGATACAGAATGCCCGCCTGCAACGGCGCCAGGCCGTAGATGTCCTGCACATTGCTGAGGCCGCCGGGCACGGTCTGGATGATGTGGTCGAGGGCGGCCTGGTCCAGTTCCACCAGCGGCACCATGTCCGGGGTGATGTGCTGGCTGGTGGCGTGAATCAGGTTGGCCGGGACCTTCACTTCCTGCTGCCCGCCCACTGCCGCAGCCAGCGCTGCCAGAGTGGGCTGGCCAAACAGCACGCGCACGTCGGCGCTGAGGTCGACCTGGCGCATGCGTTCGATCAGTTTTACCGCCAGCAGTGAATGGCCGCCCAGTTCAAAGAAGTTGTCGTCGCGGCCCACGCGGTCGAGCTTGAGCAGGTCCTGCCAGAGTTCGGCGAGGGTACTTTCCACGGTGCCTTGGGGGGCCTGGTATTCGCGTCGTGCCAGCGCTTCGGCGTCGGGCGCCGGCAAGGCCTTGCGGTCAAGCTTGCCATTGGTGGTGAGGGGAAAACGCTCCAGCGTCACGAAGGCGCTGGGCACCATGTAGTCGGCCAGGCTTAGCCGCAAATGGTCACGCAAAGCGGCTGCGCTGAATGCGCCATCGGCAATCACGTAGGCCACCAGGCGCTTGTCGCCGGGCAGGTCTTCACGGGCGATCACCACGGCGTCACGCACACCGCTGGCAGTGGCCAGGCGCGCTTCGATTTCGCCCAGTTCGATACGGAAGCCACGGATCTTCACCTGGTCGTCGTTGCGCCCCAGGTATTCGACGCTGCCATCGCTCAGCAGGCGGCCGAGGTCGCCGGTCTTGTACATGCGCAGGCCGGTGGCCGGGTCGGCCAGGAAACGTTCGGCGTTCAACGCGTCGCGATTGAGATAACCCCGTGCGACGCCCGCACCGCCCACGTACAACTCGCCGACCACACCCACCGGCAGCGGCTCGCGGCGCGCATCCAACACATACAACTGCAGGTCCGGAATGCGCACGCCAATCGGACTGACGCCGACCAACTGCGCATCCGCCGCCTGCAACGCACGGTAGGTCACGTGCACGGTGGTTTCGGTGATGCCATACATGTTGACCAATTGGGTGCCGGCGTTGATCGCCCGGGCGTACCACGGTTTGAGCATGCCCGGCTCCAGCGCCTCACCGCCGAAAATCACTTGGCGCAGGGAATGGGACTGCGGGTTTTGGTGCTGCGCCGCGATCAACTGGCGAAACGCGCTGGGGGTCTGGTTGAGGATGCTCACGCCCGCTTCGCACAGCAGCGTGTAGCACTCATCCGGCGAGCGGCTGACCAGTTGCGGCACGATCAGCAACTGGCCGCCGTGCATCAGCGCGCCCCAGATTTCCCATACCGAGAAATCGAAGGCAAACGAATGGAACAGCGCCCACACGTCGTTGTGGTTGAAGCCGAACCAGTGCTGGGTGGCGGTAAACAGCCGCGCAACCTGGCGGTGTTCGATCATCACGCCCTTGGGCTGGCCGGTGGAGCCGGAGGTGTAGATCACATAGGCCAGGTGCGCCGGGTTGAGATTCACCCGCGGGTTGACGATGGATTCACCGCGCAGGCTGTTGAGGTCGACCTGTGGTACGTCGCCGACCCGATGCCGCGTGTTGGCTTGCACCAAGACGGCCAGCGGTTCGCTGTCTTGCAGGGTGTAGGCAATGCGTTCCTGCGGGTAGGCCGGGTCGATGGGTACGTAACCGGCGCCCGCCTTGAGGATGCCCAGCAGGCCAATGATCATCTCCGGGCCGCGTTCCACGCAGATCGCCACGCGGTCGTCAGGGCGCACGCCCAGAGCCAACAGGCGATGGGCGACCTGGTTGGCACGTTCGTTGAGTTGGCGATAGCTGAGACGTTGGTTGTCGAAGCGCAGGGCGATGGCTTCGGGTTGGGCGGCGGCGTGGGTTTCGACTTGCTGGTGGATCAGGGCGCTGTCGGCGTAGCTATACGGGGTATGGTTGAGGGCGTGCAGCAGGTGATGGCGTTCGGTGGCGGGCAGGATGTTCAGGCTATCGAGTGGCGTATCCGGTCGCTGCTCCAGGGCCTCGGCCAGGCTGTGCAGGACCGTATGCAGGTAGTCGGCAACGCGTGCGGCACCGATGCTCGCGTCTACCATCACCGTCAGCGCGAAGTCTTCGCCCAGGTCATCGACGTTGACCGTCAACGGGTAGTTGGTGCGTTCCTCGGCACCCAGGACCTGAATGCCTTCGGCGATGTCGATCACTGCGTCCATATCACCCGCAGCGCTGTGCCGGTAGTTGAGCATGGCGCTGAACAGCGGCGCCGGCGCGGCCACGCCGCTGCAACGCTGGGCCAGCGCCAGGGAGGCGTGCTCGTGATTGAGCAAAGTGGTCAGGCGTTGGTGGGTCGCCTTGACCCCGGCGCGCACGCCCTGCTCGCCCACATCCACCCGCAACGGCAAAGTGTTGATGAACATGCCCAGCGCCCGTTCACCGCCCTCGCCTGCGCCCATACGACCGAGCATCACGGTGCCGAAGACCACCGCATCACGCCCGGACACCACGCCCACTACACGGGCCAACGCCAGGTGCATCATGCTCGCCACGCTGACGCCCAGCGGTCGCGCCAAGGTGCGCAGGCGGCGGCTCAAGGCGCTGTCGACGGAGATACGTGCCTCGTCGATGCCCTGGCCGTCGCCCTGCACATCCTGCAAGCCGAAAGGCAGCGTCGGCGCATCGATATCCGCCAGCATCTCGCGGAAAAACGCCTCGTGATCCTGTTCGCTGACGCCGTGCAGGACCTGGGCGATATAGCTGCGAAACGGCACTGGCTCGGCGGCGTTGGTTTGTTCACCGGCCAGGTACAGCTGGATTTCATGGCGCACCACATCCAGGGCGGTGTGGTCGAGGATGGTGTGGTGGAACAGCAGCGTCGCCAGCACTTGGCCGGTGGCCGCTTCCTGCTTGAAGACCAGTCGAAGCAGCGGTGCCTGGCCGAGGTCCATGCGGTCGGTGCGGGTGTCGAAGCCCGTCTCTTCACACACCAGCACCGCCTTGCGCCATACCACTTGCAGCGGCGCGTCGAGGCGTTCCCAGACCATGGAGGTGCGCAGGATATCGTGGCGGTCGATCACCCATTGCAACGCCTCGGCAAAGGTCTGCAAGCGTGCGCGACTGTCGAAGGCAAACTGCGCGTGCAGCACGTAGGGATCGCCCTGCTCCGCCGACAGATGGTGATAAAGCATGCCTTCCTGCAGCGGCGCCAGCGGGTAGATATCCTGCACATTCGCCGCGCCGCCGGGGATGGTGGCGACGATACGGTCGATGGCGGCCTGGTCGAGGCTGACCAGGGGCAGCATGTCCGGGGTGATGCGGTACGCCGGGCTGAGCCAGTCACCACCATGCTCGGCCACCAGTTGCAGCAACCGCGCCTTGTGGGCGATCAGTTGATCCCACACGGCGTCGTCCAGCGCCTCGTCGTCGCCGAGGATGATCAGGTCATCTTCTTCCCGTTGCAGCCGGATCGCGTGGGTGGAAATCGCTGCCAATAATTCGCTGAACTGCATGGGGGAACCTGCCTGGTAAGTCACGGTGGAGGAGAAAGTCCGTTTTCAGCTGCCGTTGGGTCGGGTGCTGGGCGCCTCGCGTTCAGGCAAAGGCGCAGCAGGAAGCCTGGAGTGGCTTCCGGCAGGGTTGGAAAATTAAGGGATTTGGCGGGTGGGGGGTGACATGGGAAGCGGGGACAAGGGGAACAGTGGATGGAGGAGCACCAGGTCTCCCGGCCTGGCACAGAACC
>NZ_QUZT01000060.1 GCF_004682045.1 Pseudomonas nabeulensis | reverse complement strand
CTGGCATTAGGGCAAGCCCCCTCCCACAGGTTTTATTTGTGCACAAAAAAGCCCCTCATGTGAGGGGCTTCTTGTTGAGCGCTACCGCATCAGGTCATCTGGATGATGGTCTGCATGATGGTGCTCTGGGTAGAGATGGTCTTGGCGTTCGCCTGGTAGTTGCTCTGGGCCTTGATCAGGTCCACCAGCTCGTTGGTCAGGTTGACGTTGGAGTTCTCCAGGGAGTTGGCCACGATCGAACCCAGGGTGCCGGTTTGCGGGGTGTCAAAGCCCGGCTGGCCGGAGGCGAACGTCTCTCTCCAAGTAGTGCCGCCCGCTGGCTGCAGGCCCTGTTCGTTGTTGAAGCTGGCCAGGGAGAGTTGGCCGATGGCCTTGCTCTGCTGGTTGCTGAATGTAGCGAACAGAACGCCGTTGCCGTCGATTTTCAGGCCGGTAATCTGGCCGGTGGCGTAGCCATCGGTGACCGGTGGGTTACGGTAGCTGGCCGAGTTGTACTGGGTGATGTTGGACATGTTGACGGCAATGCCCGGCTTGTTGGAAGCCGCGCCATTCTCAGTCCACACGCCTTTGACCATGCCACCCGGCTTCCAGTCATTGATGTTCAAGGTGGTGCTGGAGACGCCAGCGGTAACGATGCTTTCCAGTTTGCCGGAGGTATCAAAGGTCAGCGTGGACGGTACAGGCGCCTCGACACCATAGGGGTCGGTGCCGCTGATCGCCGTGCCGTTCGGGTTGCGCCCGTCGATCAGGGTGTAGGAATCCCAAGTGTTGGAGCCGGTTTTCACCATGTACTGCACCATCGAGTGGGCGTTGCCCTGGGTGTCGTACAGCGTGGTGGAGTACTGGGTGTTGAAGCTGTCGGTCTTGGTTGGATCGAACGGGTGCAGCGTCGTATCAATCGGCAAGTCCGAGGAGTTCAGGTTACTGGAGGAGTCCACTTTGGTGGAGGCCTTCGGCGGCAGGTTGGCCAGGTTCAGTTGCAGGTCGACCAGGCCGCCCTTGACGATATTGCCGTCAGCATCAGCGGCATACCCTTGCAGGCGCGAGGTGCCGGTGTTGTTGGTGATGTAGCCGTCTTTATCGGCACGGAAGGCACCGCTGCGGGTGTATTCCAGCGAGCCGTCGCTGGCCTTCTGCACGAAGAAGCCACCGCCCTGGATCGCCATGTCCAGCACGCCGCCGCTGTTGTTGACGTCACCCTGGGTGAACTGCTGAGACACCGCTGCCAGATTCACACCGTTGCCGATGCTGTTCTGCCCAGTACCCAGCTTGGACGCCGCGTAGATGTCGGCGAACTCCGCACGGGACGACTTGAAACCCGTGGTCGCGACGTTGGCGATGTTGTTGCCGGTCACGTCCAGTTGTTTGTTGGCCGCATAGAGGCCGCTAAGGCCGATGTTAAAAGACATGTTTCTCTCCCTCTGCCGTATTTAGCCGGCTCTATGTACCGATAGTCTGAATTTGCGACAGCTTGACGCTGCCCATGCCGCCCGCCAGGTTCAACACCATTTCGCCGCCGGTCTTGCTCAGGGTCACGCTCGTGACCGTGGCCGGCAGCGAGGTCACCAGGGCAACCGAGTCACCCGCGTCATTCTTGGTGGTGGCGTTGAAGGTGTACGTACCCGCAGCGGCCACTTCACCGGCATCGTTCTTGCCGTCCCAGATGAAGTCGGCAGTGCCAGCGCTCTGGGCGCCCATGTCGATGGTGCGAACCACATTGCCGTTGGCGTCGGTGATTTTCACCGAGACGTTGCCGACCGCCGAGGTCACGGCGACCGAACCGGTCATGCTCTTGCTGGTATCCACCAGGGCCTTGTCGGTCTGGGTGATGATCGAACGCCCTACCAACGACGACGCTTGCAGCGCTTGCGACGAGCTGAAGTTGCTGGAAATCGCATTCACCGAGTCGTTCAGGGTGTTGATGCCTTCCAGGCTGCTGAATTGCGCCAGCTGGGCCACGAACGCGCCGTTGTCTTGCGGCGACAGCGGGTTCTGGTTTTTCAGCTGGGTGACCAGCAGTTGCAGGAACGCATCCTTGCCCAGGGACTGATTACCCGTGGCAGCGGAGGCAGTGCTCGCAACGTTGTTCTGGGCGGTGGTGACCTTGGTGTTGAACAGGTCCTGGACCGCGGTGTTGGTTGATGTGGTATCAACGATGGCCATTATTCGGCGCCCCTTATCACTGACCCAGGGTCAGGACCTTCTGCATCATGGTTTTGGCGGTGTTCATCATTTCCGCGTTGGTCTGGAACGAGCGGCTGGCAGAAATCATGTCGGCCATTTCCTCGACCACGTTGACGTTGGGGTAGTAGACATAACCCTTTTCGTTCGCAGCGGGGTGGTTGGGCTCGTAACGGGCTTCGAGGTTGCTCTGGTCTTCGACCACACCAAGCACCTGCACGCCGGAACCGGCATTGCCCTGGTCCTGGAACAGCGAAGCGCTGCCAGCGTTCTGACCGGCCTGGAACATGGTGGCGAACACCGGGTGACGGGCGCGGTAGGTCTGGTCAATGCTCGACGACACGGTCTCGGCGTTGGCGATGTTACTGGCGACGGTGTTCAGACGCGTGGTCTGGGCGCTCATGCCACTACCGGCAATATTGAAAACACTGGACAGGGACATGGCTTACTCTCCACGCAGGGCTGACATCAGCCCTTTGAATTTGCTGTTGAGCAGGGTAAAGCTGGCCTGGAAGTTCACCGAGTTCTCGGCGTAGGCCGATTGCTCCAGCTGGGCGTCGACGGTGTTCTGGTCGATCGACGGCTGCATCGGCGTGCGATACAGCAACGACTCGTCACCATTGCTCAGGCCTTGCGCTTCGATATGACGGCTGTTGGTCATGTTCAAGGCGAAGGTGCCGTTCTTGGTCTTGTCCTGCTGTGCAGCGAGCACGGCGGAGAAGTCCAGGTCCCGAGCCTTGTAGTTCGGGGTGTCGGCGTTGGCAATGTTGTTGGCCAGGACTTCGGCACGCTGGGCGCGGAAGCCCAGGGCTTGTTCGTGGATACCGAGCGCTTTATCGAAGCTGATGCTCATGGCGGAAACCTTTGGGCTGACCTGCTGTTCGTTAACAGGGTTATAGCAAGGTGTGTGCCAGCTTCTGAAAAGCCCGTATTTAAAGGGCCTGGGGAGAGATCGCCGGACGGCAATGCCAGAAAAGCGGCAATGGGCTTCCGCGTGGTGCCAGTAAAGCGGCAATGCGGGTTGCCGCTATTGGAGGGATTGCCGCAAAAACAAATGTGGGAGGGGGCTTGCCCCCGATGGCGGTGTGTCAGTGATAGGTTTATCAACTGAACCACTGCTATCGGGGGCAAGCCCCCTCCCACATTGTGTTACTTGGCCTGGTAGATAATGCCAGGGCTGCACTGCACCATCTGGTAATGATCCGGCAAACCGTTCAGCGCTTCGGACGCACCAAGGAACAGATAGCCACCACGCTTCAACGTGCCATGGATGCGCAACAGGATGTCTTTCTTCACCTCAGCCGAGAAGTAGATCAGCACGTTGCGGCAGAACACCATGTCGAACTTGCCCAGGCTGGCGTAGCTGTCGAGCAGGTTGAACGAGCGGAACTCCACGCGGCTCTTGATCGGCGCCTTGACCGCCCAGCGCCCCGCTCCTTTCGGGTCGAAGTAACGCTGCAGGCGCTCCTGGGACAAACCACGACCCAGGGCCAGGCTGTCGTACTCACCGGTCTTGCAGTTGGTGAGCATGGTGCCGGACAGGTCGGTGGCCACGATTTGCGCACCGGCCTTCAACTGGCCAATGTTGGTCCGCTCGAACTCATCGATGGACATCGAGATCGAGTACGGTTCCTGCCCTGAAGAACAGGCCGCCGACCAGATGCGCAGGCGCTGGCCCGGGCTGGCCTTGATGGCCTCCGGCAGCACTTTGCTCTTGAGCACTTCGAAGGGGTAAGTGTCGCGAAACCACAAGGTTTCGTTGGTGGTCATGGCATCGACCACCATTTCCTTGAGCCCGCTGCGGGGTTGGCCCTGGATGCGCTGGACCAGTTCGCCCAACGACTTGATGCCCTGCTGTTCCATCAGTTTGTTGAGACGGCTGGATACCAGGTACTGCTTGTTTTCACCGAGCAATATGCCACAGGCTTTTTCCAGGAAGACCCGGAACTGTTCGAAATCCAAATTACCCGTAGACAATGATACCGCCTCTTAAATCGTGTGACCGCCAGGGGAAATGCCCCTAGCCGTGATCTGCTGCCTTGATCCGGTCGACTACCCGGGCTGCCAGGTCATCAGGACGGAACTTGGCCAAAAAGTCATCGGCACCGACTTTCTTGACCATCGCCTGGTTGAATACACCCGACAAGGAAGTATGCAGGATGATATGCAATTTTTGCATGCGTGGATCGTTGCGTATCTCGGCCGTGAGGGTGTAACCGTCCATTTCCGGCATCTCGATGTCGGAAATCATCATCAGGAATTCGTCTTCCGGCTTCTTGCCTTCATCGACCAATGCACGCAGGTAATCCAGCGCCTGGCGACCATCATTGAGCGCTACCACCTCAACGCCGACGGTTTGCAGGCAACGGGTCACCTGCTTACGTGCCACCGAGGAATCATCCACCGTCAGCACACGTAGGGAAATCGCCTTGTGGGCCGTCTCGGCATCCACCACTCCCACGGAGATCGACTCCGAGGTGGGCGCGACTTCGGCGAGGATCTTCTCCACGTCGATGATTTCGACCAACTGGTTATCGACCCGCGTCACCGCCGTGAGGTAGTGGTCGCGCCCCGTACCCTTGGGTGGCGGATGGATCTCTTCCCAGTTCATATTGACGATACGTTCCACCGAACGCACCAGGAAACCCTGGGTCTTGGTGTTGTACTCGGTGATGATCACAAACGGGTTTTCACGATCCTGCAAGGCCGGCGAGCCGGTGGCCAATGCCAGGTCGAGAATCGGAATGGTCGCGCCACGGATATTGGCCACGCCGCAGACCACGGGACTGGACTTGGGCATGATCGTCAGCTTGGGGCACTGCAACACTTCCCGCACCTTGAACACGTTGATGCCATATAACTGCTTGCCGTCCAGGCGGAAAAGCAACAACTCCAGGCGATTCTGCCCCACCAGCTGTGTGCGCTGGTTTACTGAATCCATTACACCTGCCATGCCCAGACTCCTACGCTAAAACCTTTGGGGTGCGACGCGTACCGAACACTAAACGGCACGAGCTTTGCTATTTATTGGCCATGGATATTAAAACGACAGTTTCCCGACGCCTTGACCTGACACGGTATTGCAGAGTGCTCTGCACACCGTTGGCGCTGCTTGCCCTGGGCTTTGGCGCCACGGCCCGCGCTGATAACGTCACCTTGCCTGATCTACTTATCGGCGTCACCCAAGGCTTTCTTGAGTTCACTGTAGAAGATTATCTGGCGACCACCCAGACGCCTGGCCGCTATGAAATCCAGGTCAGCCAGCTGGACCCGCGCCTGCGCATGCCCATGTGCGACAAGGAATTGACAGCGACCCTGGAAAGCCCCGCCCAGCCCATCGGCCGCGTGACCGTAAAGGTTCGCTGCGAAGGCGCATCGCCCTGGACCGTGTTTGTGCCGGCCCAGGTCAAGCTGTTCCGGGATGTGGTGGTAGTAGCACGACCGTTGAAACGCACCGGCATCATCGGCTACGAAGACGTGGTGCTGCGCGAGCGGGATATCAGCATGATCAACCAGGGATACTTGACGTCCCTGGACCAGGCCGTCGGGCAAAAACTGACCCGCCCGGTGGTCACTGACCAAGTGATCACCCTTGTGCACCTGGAACAAGCGGAGGTGATCCGCAAGGGCGACCAGGTGGTGATCTCGGCCAGCAGCGGCGCGCTGAACGTGAAAATGCCAGGCGAAGCGCTGTCCAACGGCGGTATGAGCGAGCAGATCCGGGTGAAGAACCTCAATTCCAATCGCGTGATCAAGGCCCGGGTCACCGCCCCCGGCCAGGTCGAGGTGGCTTTATAGATTACTGGTATCAGACGCCAGCTTTTCCTACACTGTCGACTGGATGTCGGCCTGTGCAGTTTATTGTCGATCGAGCCTAAAGTTTGTCCGGGTATGGCCGAAAACATGGCAAGCGTCCAAATACCCAGAGGTTTTTTATTATGGTCATCGATTTCAGTCGTTTAAATAATTCCCAGGCTTTGCCCGGCAGCACACGCACCACCGGCGCCAAAGACAGCGTCGAAGCCAAGTCGGCCGTGCCCGCCAAGGCAGAACAGGCCAGTGCCAGCCAGAGCGGGGAATCCGTACACCTGAGCAATGAGGCTCAACAGTTGCAGAAGGTCACTGACTCGCTGCGCGATCAACCGGTTGTCAACAAAGCCCGCGTGGCCGAATTGAAACAGGCAATCGCCGATGGCAGCTATAAAGTCGACAGCAACCGTGTAGCCAGCAAGCTGCTTAATTTCGAAGCCGAGCGCTAGGCAAAGGCCTGCGCCGGGCTTTTGGACGCTTAAACCCCAAGGCCAGCCATGCACCACGACGAAAATCTGCTTCAACTGATCATTGATGATCTAGCGCCGACGCAACATTTGCTCGAGCTGCTCAAGGAAGAATCCCTGGCCCTTTATGGCCGGGACATGCCGCTGCTGGAAGATATTCTGGCGCGCAAGCAGTCGCTGATTGTCCTGCTGGAACAGCACGGCAAAAAGCGTAGCCAAATCCTCATCAGCCTCGGCCTGCCGGCAGACCACGACGGTCTGGCGCAGTTGGCCAGTCACTCCTCGGTCGGCGATCAACTGCTGGCCCAGAGCAAAGCCCTCAATCATTTGCTCACCCAGTGCCAGGAAGCCAACCTGCTCAACGGTCAGTCGATCCAGCTTCAACAAGCTACGACCGCCAACCAGTTGCGTATACTTCACGGCGGAGAGCCTCCGGCGCTGTATAACGCCCAAGGCTCCACCTCGCGCCTGGTCAAGCCAAGCACCCGCAGCCAAGCCTGATGCCGGTTTGCAGTGCGCCCTATCCAAGGCGCGCCACATGCTGGCAAAATGCCTGCTCTTGCGTGTAGTCGTATTTTGTCTGGAGATGGAAGAACCGTGTTCAACGCCCTTAATGCGGAAGATGCACCGCAGCCACCCAAGGTCCTCACCACGCCTCTGGAAATCGCCAGCACCTTGCGGATGCTGCAAGACAGCCACGACCCGCTGATCATCACCTTCCACGAACGCAGCCAACGCTTCCAGAGTTACCTAGTGGATGTCGATCGCGACAGCGGCACCGTCGCCCTGGACGAGATGATCCCGCGCGACGGCGAACGCCACCTCGAAAACGGCGAGCCCTTCCGCATCGAAGGCTTCCACGACGGCGTGCGCGTAGCCTGGGAAAGCAGCGGCACCATGACCATCAGCGAAAAAGATGGCCACCGCATTTACACCGGCAGCATGCCGGACGAGGTGGTTTACCATCAGCGTCGCAATGCCTTCCGCGCCGCGCTGAAATTGGCGCAACTGGTCAATATCGAAATGGGCGGTGAGAAGCTCAAGGCGCCTATCGGCGGCAAGCTGCTGGATATTTCCGCTACCGGCTGCAAACTGCGCTTTGAAGGGGATATCTCTGAGCGCCTGCAACTGGGCCAGGTCTACGACCGTTTTATCGCCGCCTTGCCCTTTGGCAGCATGACCACGTCCGTCGAGCTGCGTTACCTGCACTTCGAAGAGAAGATCAACACGACATTTGCCGGCGTGCGCTTTCACAACATGAGCGGCCTGGTGCAGCGCCAGGTCGAGCGCTTTGTGTACCAACTGCAACGTGAAGCGCGGCGCTTCGATAAAGACGACGATTTCTAAGCGCTTGCCGCATAAAAAAACGGGCAGATCCTGATGGGATCTGCCCGTTTTTGCTTTCAGGGGCGCGCCCTGCTCAAGTCATGGGGATGGTCGTCCGGGTCGGGATGCTCCGATGGCGTTTCGGTTACCGGCTCATCGACCGCAGGTTCTGGCTCAGGCGCCGGCTCAGGAGTTGTCTGCATCTGATCTTGCACGACCTGCTCGTCTACACGTGGGTCGAGTGCAGCCACCAGTGGTGAGCTGGACATGCTGTCAGGCATCGCCACGTGCTGCAGCGGCGCGTCGTCCACCTGATGCAGATTGGTGACCGCCTTCGGCCGGATACGCCATACCAAAATCAACGCGCACAGGCTGAAAAACGCATACAGCATGTGGCTGCCGAACAGCTTCATCACCACACCCGCCAACAACGGCCCGACGCTGGCGCCGATGCCATAGGTCACCAGCAACATGGCGGTCAGCGATACGCGGCGATCGCCTTCCACATGGTCGTTGGAAAACGCCACCGCCAGCGGATACAGGCAGAACTGCACCAACGAACACACGAAGCCGGCCACGAACAGCACCTCCAGGGGCACATTGGTCAGCACTGCCAACGGCAATGCGGCCACCGCCAAACAAAGGGCGAAGCAACGAATCAGCAAGGCGCGATCATAACGGTCCGACAGCCAGCCCAACGGCCACTGCACCAACAGGCCCGCAAAAATGCAGCTACCCATGAACAGACCCACCTGCTCGGTAGTCAAGCCCTGCTGCGCAGCATAGAGCGGCGCCAGACCATAGAACGAACCGACGATCAACCCAGCGCCCAATACCGTACTAAGCGACTGCGGCACACGCTTGATAAAGAAGCGCGGCTCCATCGGCGCAGGATGCAAAGGTGCCGGGTGAATGCGACGGGTCATGGCGACCGGCACCAGGCACAGCGCAAAGCACAGCGCCACCAGCATCAGCAACTCCAGACCCAACTCAGGGTGCATGACCAGTATGAGTTGACCCAGCACCAGACCCAGGTAGGACGCGATCATATAGCCGCTGAACACCACACCACGCTGCTTGGCGTCGGCCTGCTCGTTGAGCCAACTCTCGATGACCATGTACTGGCACATCATCCCCAGGCCCACGATCATCCGCAGTACGATCCAGGCCGGCAACCAATTCACCAACCCATGCCCCAGCACCGCCGCGCCAACGATCCCGGCACAGGTAGCGTACGCACGAATGTGCCCGACCCGGGCAATCAGGCGGTGCCCGATCTTGCCGCCCAGCACCAGGCCGAAGTAGTTGGCCGCCATCAGCGCACCCACCCACAGGCTGTCGACATGGTCGGCGGCCAGGCGCAAGGCGAGGTAAGTACTGAGCAGGCCGGAGCCGATCAGCATCATCAAGGAGGCGAAATAAAGGGCTCGAAAAGATTTCCAGATCTGGCGCATCGGCGTTCCGAGCGGCTCCTTGCGGTGAGGGACAGGGCTACCGGCATGATAGTCCGGGGTGAGCGTATCCGGACAGGCGGTATGTGCTGTTTCCGGGGATTATTTTGCTTAAGGTCAGACGCCACACTCCTGCTGTGAACGCTGATCACCGCCAAGGTTCGACCCACCTTTAGGACGCCCACAAAAAAGCCCCGCCAGACAATTCTGTGCGGGGCTTTGAAGATGGTGTCCCAGGGCCGGTTCGAACGGCCAACCTTCCCCTTAGGAGGGGGATGCTCTATCCAATTGAGCTACTAGGACCAATGTCGGCCAGCTGGCCAAGGGCACGGCGACGGACGGCGTGCATGTTAACGGCCAAGGTGGGTTTTGTCATGTCGTCCGTAGGCTTTTTGAGTGTAGGCCGATCCCTGCGCGTACGGTCGGGGTTTCGCCCCGTAAACACGGACACTTGAGCCCATCGTGCAAAATGCACTCACCCAAAATGCCAGCATTGCAAATTGCAACCTATCAAGCATTTAAAGTAGACTCAAACCATTGATTTTATTGAAATAATAGATTGGCACAAGACCTGCAATACTTCTCTGACAAGACCCATCCAGCCACGGCGTCAAGCGGAGAACATGACCATGAACAGTGCCCTTCTGTTAGGCCTTAACGCCGTAGCCCTGGCTGCATTGGTGACGTTTCACCTTCAAACGACTGGCAGCAACGACCCTGCGCAAATCAGCCAGGCCGTGCCTCACCACTTGCAGCAACGCCCTCAGCTGGCAGTGATGACACCTGACGCACAGTCGCCGGTACGCCTGACCCAAGGCACCCAGGCCCCTACATCCGAACATTGGGTATTCTGAGGCAAACACTCATGAGCAAATCTGCCTGGCTATTCTTGAGCCTGACCATTATCACTGCGGTTGCAGGCCTGAGTACCGACTCTGCAGATGGGCAGACCACTGCGTTTGTCGCTGCGGGTCTATCCTCAAGCCTGTTACTGATCACCTTGATCGTAGGCCGTCGCATCAAATTCGATCCAATCCTGCGCTAACCCCCCCCTCCCCGACCTTATGTCGCCTCGCACTCGCAAATCGGCAAAATGCCACTAGTCTTAAACCTAGGGGCAAATGGCCACTTTGCTATAGGATGTGCGGCCTAAAACCCTGTTGCGGCCTGTAGTTACGGGAAGTTCCCTTGCGGAGTGACTCGTTGAAAAGATTTCCAACCAGTCCGCAAAAATGTAAATGAGTGCTGGCATAAAGCCTTTAGGCAGTTCAATATTTGTCACAGAATTGACGCCAAGGAAATGTCAAATCTGAGGCATGATGCGGCCTCTTTGCAATTCAGGTTGAACATTTGGCCGCGAGCCTTGTCCTAACACACATCTTGCGGCCAATTCCAAAAACCGCTCCCCTGAACTAACCGGTTAAATATATGCGCCCATTGAAACAGGCAATTTATTCCAGCCGTACGGCTGACAAGTTCGTCGTACGTCTGCCAGACGGAATGCGGGAACGCATTGCCGAGGTGGCTCGCAATCATCACCGCAGCATGAACTCCGAAATCATCGCGCGCCTGGAACAGAGCCTTATTCAGGAAGGTGCGCTGGGTGACGAGTTGAGCATGCGCCTGGACAGCCCTGAGCTGTCACTGCACGAACGCGAACTGCTGCAGCGTTTTCGTCAGCTCTCCCACCGCCAGCAAAATGCTCTCGTCTCGCTTATCGCGCACGACGTTGAGGCGGCCGCAGAAGCCAATTAATCTGCAACTGAAAGCCGAAGCCAGCCATGTGCTGGCTTTTTTTTGCGTGGAATTTGAGGACTGCCCCCCCAAAGCTAGGACCTTTGTAGTGAGCGGGCTTGCCCCGCGCTGGGTGGCGAAGCCACCCTAAACCCAGGCACCGCGGCATTTCAGGAAGACCGAGGTGGATGGATTTGGGGCGGCTTCGCCACCCAGCGCGGGGCAAGCCCGCTCACTACAGAAGCAGTGTATCTAGGGGGTCAGAGCAGGAAGATGGTTGCCAATCCCAGGAAGATAAAGAAGCCACCACTATCAGTCATGGCAGTGATCATCACGCTGGCACCCATTGCCGGGTCGCGTCCCAGGCGTGCCAGGGTCATGGGGATCAATACCCCCATCAGCGCAGCCAGCAGCAAGTTCAGGGTCATGGCGGCCGTCATCACGACACCCAGGGACCAACTGCCATACAGGAAGTAGGCCACTACACCAATTACCCCGCCCCATACGAGGCCATTGATCAAGCCTACCGCCAGTTCCTTGCGCAGCAAACGCGATGAATTGGCGGTACTCACTTGGTCCAGCGCCATGGCGCGCACGATCATGGTGATCGTTTGGTTACCCGAGTTGCCGCCGATCCCGGCCACAATCGGCATCAACGCCGCAAGAGCCACCAGCTTCTCGATAGAGCCTTCAAACAGCCCAATCACTCGCGAAGCGATAAAGGCCGTGATCAGGTTGATGGCCAGCCAGGCCCAGCGGTTATGCAGCGAACGCCAGACCGAGGCAAAAATATCTTCCTCTTCACGCAAACCCGCCATGTTGAGGACTTCGGTTTCGCTCTCTTCACGAATCAGGTCGACCATTTCATCGATGGTCAGACGGCCGATCAGCTTGCCGTTCTTGTCGACCACCGGGGCCGAGATCAAGTCATAACGCTCAAACGCCTGGGCGGCCTCGTAAGCGTCTTCGTCCGGATGAAAACTCACCGGGTCACTGGCCATTACCTCGGCGACTTTCTTCTCCGGATCGTTGACCAACAAACGCTTGATCGGCAGTACGCCCTTGAGGATGCCTTCGTAGTCGACCACAAACAGTTTGTCGGTATGGCCTGGCAATTCTTTGAGACGGCGCAGGTAACGCAGCACCACTTCCAGGCTGACGTCTTCGCGGATGGTGACCATCTCGAAGTCCATCAGGGCGCCGACCTGATCCTCGTCGTAGGACAGCGCCGAGCGCACGCGCTCACGCTGCTGGCCGTCCAGAGCCTCCATCAGCTCATGCACGACGTCTCGCGGCAGCTCAGGGGCCAGGTCAGCGAGTTCGTCGGCATCCATCTCCTTGGCTGCGGCCAGGAGCTCGTGATCGTCCATGTCGGCGATCAGGGTTTCACGAACCGAGTCGGATACTTCGAGGAGGATGTCGCCGTCGCGATCCGCCTTGACCAACTGCCAGAGGGTCAGACGGTCATCCAGCGGCAGGGCTTCAAGGATGTAGGCAACGTCGGCGGAGTGCAGGTCATCGAGCTTGCGTTGCAACTCGACGAGGTTTTGCCGGTGAACCAGGTTTTCGACCAGGTTGTTATTCGGGCCATCCTGGCGGTGCGTGAGGTCTTCGACCACGCGCTGGCGCTGCAGCAGCTCGATGACTTGAGCCAGGCGATCCTGCAGGCTTTCTTGTGTTTTCTTTACTTCTACTTCGGTCATAGGCGAACTCCACTCCCAGCAGCGGGGCACGCCGGAAGGATCAATCAGTCAATTCATGATTGGTAAAGCGGGGTACTGAGCAACTACTGGGTAAGTCCATGGAGGTATTCCACAAGCCCCGGCGGGGCTGACGGGCGCAATGATACACGCTGCGCCGACTTTAAACGTCAAAAAACTGGAAAGAACAAGCGCTTGCGACACAAAGCTGAGCTTAGGCCGCATCTATGAACTGCGACGACGCAGCCCGAAAGGAAAACACATGACACGAGATGAAAAGACCAAACCCCAGACGGCAAAAAGCCCGCACTAGGCGGGCTTTTTGTTTGTATGGTGCACTCGACAGGATTCGAACCTGTGACCGCTCGGTTCGTAGCCGAGTACTCTATCCAGCTGAGCTACGAGTGCAGATTGTGTTTTTAGACCAGATCACAACTGGTTGAAGCCAAGTCACCTGCATTGCTGCAACTGACTCTTAAATGGTGCACTCGACAGGATTCGAACCTGTGACCGCTCGGTTCGTAGCCGAGTACTCTATCCAGCTGAGCTACGAGTGCATTTGTTGCCGCGCATTATAGGCCGTTAAATCTCTATGTAAAGCGTTTTTTTCGTTTAATTTCAACAACTTACGAAAAAAA
Organism: Pseudomonas nabeulensis; assembly: GCF_004682045.1. Taxonomy (GTDB): domain Bacteria; phylum Pseudomonadota; class Gammaproteobacteria; order Pseudomonadales; family Pseudomonadaceae; genus Aquipseudomonas; species Aquipseudomonas nabeulensis. The sequence goes on along the minus strand of NZ_QUZT01000060.1, from coordinate 29,949 downwards.
CCAGATTGCAACGTACTAAGCAAATAATGGCGGAGAACGGGGGATTCGAACCCCCGACACCCTTTTGAGGTGTACTCCCTTAGCAGGGGAGCGCCTTCGGCCACTCGGCCAGCTCTCCGCAACACGGGGCGTATATTAACCACGTTCATCCCCGTTTGCAAACATAAAAAACGATAAAAATTAAAGGCTTGGTTCTTCGTCCTTCTCTTTCTTGATCCGCAGGTAGATTTCCTCGCGGTGGACCGCTACCTCTTTCGGAGCGTTAACCCCGATACGCACTTGATTGCCTTTGACGCCGAGCACGGTCACGGTGATTTCGCCATCACCGATAATCAGGCTTTCTGCGCAACGACGAGTCAGAATCAGCATACCTTTCTCCTCACGCATTTCATTTCAGGAACAACAGTCTGCAAAAAAAAGGCCTTCGACCTACAACCCAAAGGCCGTAGCCCTACCCGCCTAAGTATTGTCGAGCCCACGCAAAAGAACATGCGCCCTACAAAAAAAGGAAAGGCGCGGTAAACCGCGCCTTCCTGGCACTACTTGATCACTCGCCCTGTCGGGCCGGAGCGTCCAGCTCGAACGCGGTATGCAGCGCGCGTACAGCCAATTCCAGGTACTTCTCTTCGATCACCACCGAGACTTTGATTTCCGACGTGGAGATCATCTGGATGTTGATGCTTTCCTTGGCCAGGGCCTCGAACATACGGCTGGCAACACCAGCGTGGGAACGCATGCCCACGCCTACGATCGACACCTTGGCGATCTTGGTATCGCCAACCACTTCACGAGCAGAGATCTCGCGCGCGGTGTTCTCCAGGATCTTCAGCGCCGCATCGTACTCGTTGCGGTGCACGGTGAAGGTGAAATCGGTGGTGTTATCGTGCGAAACGTTCTGCACGATCATGTCGACTTCGATGTTCGCGCCGCTGATAGGGCCCAGGATCTTGAAGGCCACGCCCGGGGTGTCTGGCACGCCACGGATGGTCAGCTTGGCTTCATCACGGTTGAAAGCGATACCGGAAATGATCGGCTGTTCCATGGATTCCTCTTCATCAATAGTAATGAGGGTGCCCGGACCCTCTTTGAAGCTGTGCAATACGCGCAGCGGAACGTTGTACTTGCCGGCGAATTCCACCGCACGGATCTGCAACACCTTGGAACCGAGGCTGGCCATTTCCAGCATCTCTTCGAAGGTGATCTTGTCTAGGCGCTGGGCCACGGACACCACACGTGGGTCGGTGGTGTAGACACCGTCCACATCGGTGTAGATCTGGCATTCATCGGCCTTGAGGGCCGCTGCCAGCGCCACGCCGGTGGTGTCCGAACCGCCACGCCCCAAGGTGGTGATGTTGCCGTGTTCGTCCACACCCTGGAAGCCTGCTACAACTACCACGCGCCCGGCTTTCAGATCAGTACGAATTTTCTGATCGTCAATCTGCAGGATGCGCGCCTTGGTATGCGCGCTGTCGGTGAGGATGCGCACCTGGCTGCCAGTGTAGGACACCGCCGGCACACCCCGCTTGTTCAGCGCCATGGCCAGCAAGGCGATCGTCACCTGCTCACCGGTGGAAACAATCACATCCAGCTCACGCGGCAGCGGCGCTTGATCACCGCTGATGGCCTTGGCCAGGTCGATCAGGCGATTGGTCTCGCCGCTCATGGCCGACAGCACCACCACCAGGTCGTCGCCGGCATCGCGGAATTTCTTAACCTTGTCGGCCACCTGCTCGATTCTTTCGACAGAGCCGACCGAGGTGCCTCCAAATTTTTGTACGATCAAAGCCATTTCTAAGCCGCCTCAGCCCGTAAAGGGGCGCCTAATATCCAATCCACCAGCACTGCATAAGCCCGCGACTAGACCACGGGCCGGTTAACAGTGCCTTAAATACCTGCCTCGACAAACGGCACGGTCAGGGCCAGGGCCGCGTCCAGGGCATTGGCGTCTACACCACCGCCTTGCGCCATGTCCGGACGACCACCGCCCTTCCCGCCCACTGCCGCAGCGGCTTGCTTCATCAAATCACCGGCCTTGAGTTGGCCAGTCAGGTCTTTGGTTACACCGGCAACCAGAACGACCTTATCCTCATGGACACTGCCGAGCAGGATCACTGCGCGGCCGAGCTTGTTCTTCAACTGATCGACCAGCGCCAACAGCGCCTTGCCGTCCTGACCGTCCAGGCGTGCGGCCAAGACCTTCACGTCCTTGACGTTCACCGCAGCGGCCGACAGGTCGTCGCCCGCAGCGCTGGCTGCCTTGGCTTGCAACTGCTCCAGCTGTTTCTCCAGCGCACGGTTGCGCTCCAGCACAGCGGACAGCTTGTCGATCAGGTTGTCACGGCTGCCCTTGACCAGGGTCGCCGCTTCCTTGAGTTGTTCTTCTGCCGCATTCAGGTAGGCCAGGGCCGCAGCGCCGGTCACCGCCTCGATACGACGCACGCCGGAGGCGACGCCGCCTTCGCTGATGATTTTCAGCAGGGCGATATCGCCGGTGCGGTTGGCGTGGATACCGCCACACAGTTCCACCGAGAAGTCGCCACCCATGCTCAGTACGCGCACGCTGTCACCGTACTTCTCGCCGAACAGCGCCATGGCGCCCTTGGCCTTGGCGGTCTCGATGTCGGTTTCTTCGGTCTGCACCGGGGTGTTCTTGCGGATCTCGGCGTTGACGATATCTTCCAGGGCCTTGATCTGCTCCGGCTTGATCGCTTCGAAGTGACTGAAGTCAAAACGCAGGCGCTGACTGTCGACCAACGAACCCTTCTGCTGTACGTGCTCGCCCAGTACCTGGCGCAGCGCAGCGTGCAGCAAGTGCGTGGCCGAGTGGTTCAGCGCAGTGGCGTGGCGTACGTCAGCATCGACCTGGGTATCCACCGGCGCACCAACGGTCAATGCGCCCAGCACCAATACGCCGTGGTGCAGGAACGCGCCGCCGGTCTTGGTGGTATCGCGCACTTCAAAACGACCGGATGTCGAGCTCAGGAAACCACAGTCACCGACCTGACCGCCGGATTCGGCGTAGAACGGCGTCTGGTCCAGGACCACAACAGCTTCATCCCCTTCATTCAAGACGTCGACCGATTTGCCATCTTTATAGAGGGCCACGATCTTGGCCGAACCCACGGTGGCGCTGTAGCCGGTGAACTCGGTTGGTACGTCAACCTTGACCAGGGTGTTGTAGTCCAGGCCAAAGGAACTGGCGGAACGAGCGCGCACACGCTGGGCTTCCATCTCACGCTCAAAACCGGCTTCGTCGATGGTCAGCTCGCGCTCACGGGCGATGTCGGCGGTCAGGTCCATCGGGAAACCGTAGGTGTCATACAGTTTGAACACCACGTCGCCCGGTACCACAGTGCCTTTCAGCTCAGCCAGATCCTGCTCGAGGATTTTCAGGCCGTGCTCCAGAGTCTTGGAGAACTGTTCTTCTTCGGCCTTGAGCACGCGCTCGATGTTGGCTTGCTGCTGCTTGAGTTCCGGGAAGGCTTCGCCCATCTCGGCAACCAGTGCGGCAACGATCTTGTAGAAGAAGCTGCCGGTGGCACCCAGCTTGTTACCGTGACGGCAAGCGCGGCGGATGATACGGCGCAGCACATAACCACGGCCTTCGTTCGACGGCAGCACGCCATCGGCAATCAGGAAGCCGCAGGAACGAATGTGGTCCGATACCACCTTGAGCGACGACTGGTTTTCATTGGCGCAACCAATGGCCGCCGCCGAAGCGCTGAGCAGGTTGGTGAACAGGTCGATTTCGTAGTTGGAATGCACGTGCTGCATCACCGCACTGATCCGCTCCAGGCCCATGCCGGTATCCACCGACGGCGCTGGCAATGGATGCAACACGCCGTCGGCGGTGCGGTTGAACTGCATGAAGACGTTGTTCCAGATCTCGATGTAGCGGTCGCCGTCTTCTTCCGGCGAGCCCGGCGGGCCGCCCCAGATGTCGGCGCCGTGGTCGTAGAAGATCTCGGTGCACGGGCCGCAAGGGCCGGTATCGCCCATGGTCCAGAAGTTGTCGGAAGCGTACGGCGCGCCTTTGTTGTCGCCGATGCGGATCATGCGCTCTTGCGGCACGCCGATTTCTTTGGTCCAGATGTCATACGCTTCATCGTCGGTGGCGTAGACGGTAACCCAGAGTTTTTCCTTCGGCAGCTTCAGCACGCCAGTCAGGAAGGTCCAGGCGAAGGTGATCGCGTCTTTCTTGAAGTAGTCACCAAAGCTGAAGTTACCCAGCATTTCAAAGAAGGTGTGGTGACGGGCGGTGTAACCGACGTTTTCCAGGTCGCTGTTCTTACCGCCGGCCCGCACGCACTTCTGGCTGCTGGTAGCTCGGGTGTAGGCACGTTTTTCCTGACCCAGGAAGCAGTCCTTGAACTGGTTCATCCCCGCGTTAGTGAACAGCAGGGTGGGGTCATTGCCTGGGATCAAGGAGCTGGAGGCGACACGGGTGTGACCTTGCTCTTCGAAGAAGCGAAGGAAGGCTTCACGGATTTCTGCGCTTTTCATTAGGTTCTTCCACGGAGGCTGCGGCCAAAGGCCAGTGCGCAACATCATCAGACGGAGCGACGGCAAAGGGCCGCATTATATCGGCCCTTTGCCGGGGGTACAGCGTGTTTATGCGATAGAGCGGTTCAATTAGACGGTCTGCACGCTCATTTGCGAGAAAATTCGATGAATGTCGCCAGCACCTGTTCAATCTGCGCACGGCTGACATCCAGATGGGTGACCATGCGCAGGCGTGGCGCGGCGCTCAGCTTGATCCCGCGCTCGGCGGCAAAAGCCTTCAAGGCCTGGGCCTGATCACCAATCTGCACGTAGACCATATTGGTCTGCACCGGCTCCACCTCATAACCGGCCTTGCGCAACTCATCTCCCAGCCATTGGGCGTTGGCATGGTCATCGGCCAGGCGCTGCACCTGGTGATCCAGCGCATACAGCCCCGCCGCAGCCAGGGAACCGGCCTGGCGCATGCCGCCGCCGACCATCTTGCGCAGGCGTCGCGCCTTGGCGATCAACGCCGTGGAACCGCACAGCACCGAACCTATTGGCGCACCCAGTCCCTTAGACAGACACACCGACACCGAATCGAAGTGCTGGGCAATTTCCCGCGCATCCACCCCCAACTTGACCGCCGCGTTGTAAATCCGCGCGCCGTCCAAGTGCAGGGCCAGGCCGTGCTCACGGGTAAACGCCCGCGCCTTGGCCAGGTATTCCAGCGGCAGCACCTTGCCCTGCATGGTGTTTTCCAGCGCCAGCAGGCGCGTGCGGGCAAAGTGGAAGTCATCGGGCTTGATCGCCGCCAGCACATCGTCCAGGTCGAGGGAGCCATCCGCCTGCACTTCCAGCGGCTGGGGCTGGATCGAACCGAGCACCGCCGCGCCACCGCCTTCGTATTTGTAGGTGTGGGCCTGCTGGCCGACGATGTATTCCTCGCCGCGCTCACAGTGGGCCATCAGCGCCAGCAAGTTGCTCATGGTGCCGGTGGGCACGAACAACGCGGCGACAAACCCCAGGCGCTTGGCCAGTTCGGCTTCGAGATGGTTGACGCTGGGGTCTTCGCCATACACGTCATCGCCGCTGGCGGCAGTGGCCATGGCATCCCGCATGCCGGGGGTGGGTTGGGTCACGGTGTCGCTGCGCAGGTCGATCACAGACATGAAACAAGCCTCTGAGGGTTGGGTAGGTTCCTTTTCAGAGTGATTACTGCGGGCAAAGCCGCGCAATATCAAGCCCCGTGCGCATTCAATCGAATACCAACCAAACAAACCGATATAGCTTATCGATACGACGGTCGTGCAGTTTTGGAAAAACCGTGTTAAAAACTCTCCGCCGCCAGGGTTCTGGCGGCAACGTTCTCAGGGCGGGGTGTAATTCCCCACCGGCGGTAATTGCACGCAACGTGCATAGCCCGCGAGCGCTTGGCGCCTTGAACTGCTCACGCAGGACGGCGACAAGGTCAGCAGACCCGGTGTGATCCCGGGGCCGACGGTCATAGTCCGGATGAAGAGAGAACGGGATTGGCACCTAAGGGCCGCTTGTCTTGCGCACCCTTAAAATCCCATTCGATTCATAACGCCCTGTTTTTTTCTTAAACAGGAGTCAGAACATGCAACCTACCGCCATCGACAGCAAAGCCAAACATCACCACGGCGAACGTATCGCGTTTATCCAGGCCTGTTGGCACAAGGATATTGTCGACCAATCCCGTAAAGGCTTCCTCGCCGAAATCATCGCCCAGGGCTACCAGGAATCGGACATCGATTTCTTCGAAGTCGGCGGCGCCTTTGAAATGCCCCTGCACGCCAAGCTGCTGGCCAAGACCGGCCGTTACGCCGGTATCGTCGCTGCCGCGCTGGTGGTGGACGGTGGTATCTACCGTCACGAATTCGTCGCCCAATCGGTGGTCAGCGGCCTGATGCAGGTGCAGCTGGAAACTGAAGTGCCGGTGTTCTCGGTGTCCCTGACCCCGCATCACTTCCATGCGGGCAGCGAGCACCACGCGTTCTTCTTCGATCATTTCGTGCACAAGGGCCAGGAAGCGGCCAAGACTTGCGCGGATACCCTGCAAAAAGTACGCGCGATTCGTCGTAGCGAGCCACGGGCTGTAGCGGTCTAAATAACACCGCGAAACATATGTGGGAGGGGGCTTGCCCCCGATGGCGGTGGGTCAGCTACAGATAAGCTGGCTGACACACTGCTATCGGGGGCAAGCCCCCTCCCACATTTGGATCCGGTTAAGGCTGAGATCTACGCCAATCCCGCATCCGTGGTCGGCACAATCAAGATGCCCGCTCGCAACCCATTCTTGACCTTCGGGTTGGGGAAGATAATGCGCGCCCCCTCCTCCTCGATCACCCAAAGGGTCTTGGCCACATCTTCGGCCAGCAAGTAGCCCTTTTTTAACTCTGAAAAGTTCTCCACGTCCGCCGGCAAATGCAGGAGGAAGGCGTCACTGTGCTTGATGACTTCCCGTGCAACAGCGAACAGCTTAAGACCATCGAGTGTACCGGCCTCAGGCTCGGTGCCTTCGATGATCTGCTTGAGGCGCGTCTCCAGGCGTGACACATCTACGCCCTGGTTCTGCCCGAACGGACGCGCCTTGCCCAACTCCAGGGTAAAGGCCTCGGCGTCCAGTTGTTCGTAGGTAAACGCGGTGAAGGTGATGGAGGTCTTGTTCTGCAACAACACCGCTTCCATGCCGGCGGCACGCAGACGCTCCAACTCACGACGGGAGTGCTGGCGCCCGGCCTTCCACGGGTACAGGGCAAACTGCTCGATCTTCGAACCGCGAATGGCGGTGTGCAGGTCGTAATGCAGGCGCAAACGGTCGGGCAGACTAAAAAAGCTGCGGGCCAGTTGCTCAAGCTCGGCGGCGCGCATGGCCTCCGGGCCGATGTTTTGTTCGTGACGGCCGTTGAACAGCCGGTTGACGTCCAGCTCCAGGTAACGCTCGCCGCGGCGCATGGCCTCGGGGTTGCCGAACAGGAACAGAATACGGTTGCGGGGCTTGATCTCTCCACGGGCAATGCCATGCAACAGGCGGTCGAGCAATTCGATCGGTGCGGTTTCGTTGCCATGGATGCCCGACGACAACAGCAGGTCGCTGCCGTTGTCCTTGCCCTGCGGCGGGCGCACTTCGAGTGCGCCCTCGCTGAGCCAGCGCATCTGCACGCCGTCGACAGTCAGTTGAATTTTTTGCGCCGGTTCGCGACCGGCGAGGGTCAGTTCAAGCAGTTTGCCGAGGGCGAGCATAGGGTGCTTCCTTAGTGGTTGCAGTCCGGACCGTGGACGTGACCTTCATCATCGCCGACGTCGGCCGGTTCCATTTCCAGTTGCAGGCTCATCAGGTTGGTGGCCAGCGGGCGCATCAGCAGGTTGGCGTACTCGGCGTCGCCTTCTTCCACGTCCACACCGATCAGCAGTTGGCCACGGCCGTCGTGCTGGATCCAGATTTCCTTGCCCTGCCAGACCACGGCGACGCGGGTGCAGGAAGTTTCCAGCTGGGTGCCGTCGGTGTCTTCAAGGATCAGTTTCAGGGTGTCGGTGGTCATATATAGCTCTCAGCCATGTGGCTTCAATTGATTTGGAAAGGATAAACCGAGCCCAGTTTAAGGATTTGCGTCAGTTCATCCAGTGCCGTCCGGCACTCAAGCAGCAATTGCGGGTCAGCCAGGTCGCTTTCGCGCAGGCTGTCGCGGTAGTGCTGGTTAACCCATTGGGTCAGCGTGTCGTACAACGGCGCGGTCATGATAACGCCTGGATTCACCGCCGCCAGTTCGGTTTCGTTCAACGCCACGCGCAAACGCAGGCAGGCCGGGCCGCCGCCGTTTTGCATGCTTTGCTTGAGGTCGAAGACTTTGACTTCGCGGATCAGCCCACCGGAGGCGGTCAGGCCTTGCAGGTAATTCCACACGCGTTCGTTGGCGCGGCACTCTTCCGGCACGATCAGCAGCATTGAGCCGTCGGCGCGGGTCAACAGTTGGCTGTTGAACAGGTAGGAACGCACCGCGTCCTCGACGCTGACCAGCGCGCGGGGCACGCACACCGACTGAAAGTTGCCGCCCAGCTTGCCCAACTTGCCCTGCAATTCGCCGAGCATCTGTTCGGTATTGAGGAAGGCGTCCTCGTGATAGAACAACACCTCGCCGTTACCCACTGCGATCACGTCGTTATGGAACACACCGGCATCGATCACCGCCGGGTTCTGCTGGGCGTAGACCACGCCGTCGTCCTTCAAACCGTGCAAACGCGCAACGGCCTGGGAGGCTTCGAGAGTCTGGCGCGCCGGGTACTTCTGCGGTGCCGGGTAGCGGGGGTCGAACGCACTGCGGCCGAATACGAAAAACTCGACGCCCGCTTCGCCGTACTCACGGCAGAAACGCGTGTGGTTGGCCGCGCCTTCGTCGCCGAACTGCGACACCGCTGGTAACGCAGCGTGATGAGCGAAATGCTTGGCGTCGGCAAACATCGCCCCCAGCACACGACTGGTGGTCGGGTGTTCGATGCTGCGGTGGTATTTGCAATTGAGGTTGGCGGCAGTGAAATGCACGCGGCCGTCGGCCGTGTCGGCGCTTGGGCTGACGGTGGCGGCGTTGGCCACCCACATGCTCGATGCGGAGCAACTGGCGACCAGCAGTGGCATCGCGTCCTTGGCTGCGCGCTGGATCACCTGGGCATCAGTGCCGCTGAAACCGAGGCTGCGCAAGGCGGCCACGTCCGGGCGTTCCTGAGGCGCCAGTACCCCTTGCACAAAGCCCATGTCCATCAGGGCCTTCATTTTTTGCAGGCCCTGCAACGCCGCTTCCTTGGGGTTGGAATGCTGCTGGCTGTTGCTCTGGGACGCGACGTTGCCGAAGGACAAACCGCCGTAGTTATGGGTCGGCCCCACTAGACCGTCAAAATTGACTTCATAGGATTTCATCGGCGAGGCTCCACGAACATCTGTTTTTATAGGCTTCAAAAAGTCTTCAGTACACCGCTGTTCAAATGTGGGAGGGGGCTTGCCCCCGATAGCAGTCTGTCAGTTGATAAATCAGGTGACTGAAACACCGCCATCGGGGGCAAGCCCCCTCCCACATTTAGTTCAGCGTAATACCGGGGGTCAGTGTTGGCGGAACGACCAATGCCGGTGTTTCCAGCGACGCCACCGGGTACGCACAATAATCCGCCGCGTAATACGCACTGGCACGATGGTTACCCGACGCCCCTACCCCGCCAAACGGCGCGGTACTCGCAGCGCCGGTGAGTTGTTTGTTCCAGTTGACGATCCCGGCACGGCTTTCCAGCCAGAACTGCTGGTAACGCGCTTCGGAGTCCGACAACAAACCCGCAGCCAGGCCGTACTGGGTGTTGTTGGCCTCGGCGATCGCGGCTTCGAAATCAACGTAGCGGATGACCTGCAACAACGGGCCGAACAGCTCTTCGTCTTCGCGCTCGGTTACGCCGGTCACGTCGATGATGCCGGGCGTCAACAACGCCGCCTGATCCTGCGGCTGGGTCATTTCCAACAGCGCAACGGCACCGTTGGCCAACATCAACTCCTGGGCGTCCATCAAGGCTTTGGCCGCCGCCAGGGAAATCACCGAGCCCATGAACGGCGCCGGTTGTTGGTCAAACGCACCGACTTCAATCGTCGACGTCACCGCCACCAGGCGCGCCAACAGCGCATCGCCCCACGCACCTTCCGGCACAAGCAAACGACGGGCACAGGTGCAACGCTGACCAGCGGAGATAAATGCCGACTGGATGATGGTGTAGACCGCCGCATCCACATCGGCCACTTCGTCGACCACCAGCGGGTTATTGCCGCCCATTTCCAGGGCCAAAATTTTGTCCGGACGCCCCGAGAATTGCTGGTGCAGATGGTTACCCGTGCGGCTGGATCCGGTGAAAAACAGGCCGTCGATGCCTGGGTTGGCCGCCAGCGCGATACCGGTTTCCCGTGCACCTTGCAGCAGGTTCAACACCCCTGCCGGCAACCCGGCTTCGATCCAGCATTGCACGGTCAGTTCGGCAACTTTGGGGGTCAGCTCGCTCGGTTTGAACAGTACGGTGTTTCCCGCCAGCAAGGCCGGGACGATATGCCCGTTGGGCAAGTGGCCGGGGAAGTTATAGGGGCCGAACACTGCCACCACGCCGTGAGGCTTGTGGCGCAACACGGCGGTGGCGTCGCCCAAGGGGCCGCTCTTCTCGCCGGTACGCTCGCGGTGGCTTTGCACCGAGATCGCGATCTTGTTGGCCATGCTGGTGACTTCGGTGGCCGATTCCCACAGCGGCTTGCCGGTTTCTTCGCCGATGCAGCGGGCGATCTCGTCGGCACGTTTTTTCAGGGTGGCGGCGAAGGTTTCCAACACGCTGATACGCTCTTCCAACGAACGGCGGGCCCAGGCCGGAAACGCCTGACGCGCAGCCTGCACGGCAGACTCGACCTGCTCGGCAGTGGCGCCATTGCCCGCCCACAACACCTGCTGGGTCACCGGGTTACGCGATTCAAACAGCTCACCCTGACCTTCCAGCCAGCTACCTGCGATGTACAACGCATTCATTATTTCGACTCCCGAGCAGCAGACAACGGAACAGCACGCACTTGATCACCCACCACCAGTTGCAGGCGCTTGGCGGTCTGCGGATCGACCACCAGCGTGCCTGCCGCCAAGCGGGCGGGAGCCGCGGTGATACGGCACTCCTCGCGCTTGCGGTTATGGATCAGGAACGGCGTGGCATCGTCCCCCGGCGTGCCGATGGCCAGCACCAGCGACTGGCTGTCACGCACGGCACGGATCTTGGTGGTTTCACACTCCACCGCCGGGCCCGCGTCGAAGATATCGACATAACCCTGGTAGCTGAACCCTTCGCTCTTGAGCATGCTCAAGGCAGGTTCGGTGTCCGGATGGACCTTGCCAATCACATTGCGTGCATCTTCGGAAAGGAAGCAGCTGTACAGCGGAAACTTCGGCATCAGCTCGGCGATAAACGCCTTGTTGCCCACGCCAGTGAGGTAATCGGCCTGGCTGAATTCCATCTTGAAGAAGTGACGCCCCAGGCTTTCCCAGAACGGCGAACGCCCGGCGTCGTTGGACACCCCGCGCATCTCGGCAATGATCTTGTTGCCGAACAACTGCGGGAATTCAGCGATAAACAGCATGCGCGCCTTGGCCAGCATGCGGCCGTTAAGCCCCGTGCGGTAATCGGCGTGCAGGAACAACGAGCACAGCTCGGAATTGCCGGTGAGGTCGTTGGCCAGGAACAGTGTCGGAATCTCACGGTAGATGTTCAGTTCCTGGGAGGCACTGACCGTCAGGCCCACCCGGAAGTTGTACCAGGGCTCACGCAGGCCAACCGCGCCAGCGATAGCGGAGATGCCCACCACACGGCCTTCGTCGTTTTCCAGCACGAACAGGTAGTCGGCATCGCCACGGCCGGCTTCGCCGCGAAAGGTTTTTTCGGCCCAGCCAACCCGGTGGGTCAGGCGCTCTTCGTTGGCCGGCAAGGTGGTGAGGCCGGTGCCGGTGCTGCGCGCCAGATCAATCAGGGCCGGTAAATCGCTGTTGCGTACGGGACGAACGATCATGCTATCTCCTCGAACGGGCCGCTGTGGTCAGCCACCCGCGAAACTCTGTTTTATACCGCTACCAGGCGCACACTCGCGCCTTCGCCAACGCCCAATGCTTCGGCTGCCGCCAGATCCAGGATCACCGGTTTGCCCGGCGCGTAGTCCAGCTCCAGCATCACCGCGCGGTAATCCTGCAGCGACGCGTTGCTCACCAGGTACTGGCGGCCCGCTCCCTTGACCATCTCGCCAATCTTCACCGGCACCACGCGGCTCTGGGCGATGGAGCGAATGCCCGAGACCCGTGCGTGCAGCGTCGGGCCACCGTCGAAGATGTCGATGTAGTGGTCGGTCTCGAAGCCTTCGCGCATCAGGATGTCGAAGGTGATCTGCGCACGCGGGTGCACCTGGCCCATGGCCTCTTGGGCTTCGTCCGGCAACAACGGCACGTAGATCGGGTAATGAGGCATCAACTCGGCGAGGAAGGTACGGCTTTTCAGCCCGCACAGGCGCTCGGCGGCGGCGTAATTGAGGTCGAAGAAGTTGCGACCGATGGCGTCCCAGAACGGCGAGTCACCGTTCTCGTCGCTGTAGCCGACGATCTCGGTCACCACCGAGTCGGCGAAGCGCTCGGGGTGGCTGGCGACGAACAGCAGGCGGCCACGGGAATTGAGTTCAGACCACGGCGAACCGACCAGCTCGGGCACCACGTAGAAACTGGTGAGCAGGCTGTTGCCGGTAAGGTCGTGGCACTGGGAAAGCACGTGGATCTTGTTGTGGATCTTCAGCTCGCGGGAGGCGTGCACGAAGGTCTCGTTGCGAAAACTGTAGAAGGGTTCGGAATAACCGGCGGAAGCGACGATGGCCGAGCAGCCGGCGAGCTTGCCGGTGTCGGTATCTTCGAGCACAAAGAAATAGCTCTCTTCACCGTTGAAACTCACCTCGGCCGCGAAGGACGCTTCGCTGGCGGCGATCTTGTCGCTCAGGCGTTCCACATCATCCGGCAAGGAAGTAACACCAATCGGGCTGTCCGCAGCCAGACGCTGTACCTCGCCCAGATCAGCCATTTGCGCGGGGCGCATCACCAGCATGGTGTCACTCCTTAACTCGAAAACTTCATAGGAAAAAATGACCGGAAGGATCAGGAACAACACTGTTCTTAATGTGGGAGGGGGCTTGCCCCCGATAGCAGTCTGTCAGTAGATAAATCAGGTGACTGATCCACCGCTATCGGGGGCAAGCCCCCCTCCCACATTTTTGACCCAGTCAGGCAGACAAATGTGTATCAGGCTTGTGTCAGGCTTTTCACAGCACGTTCAAAACGATCCAGACCTTCAGTGATATCCGCCTCGTCCACCACCAGGCTCGGCGCAAAGCGCACCACATCCGGGCCGGCTTGCAGGATCATCAGGTTTTCTTTTTCGGCCGCGTTAAACACGTCCTTGGCCTTGCCCTTGAACGCATCGCTCAGCACGCAACCGATCAACAGGCCCATGCCGCGCACCTCGGTGAAGATGCCGTACTGCTTGCCGATCTGTTCCAGGCGCGCCTTGAACAGGTCGTGCCTGGCGTTCACACCGGCCAGCACTTCTGGGGTGTTGATCACGTCGATCACCGCTTCGGCCACCGCGCATGCCAGCGGGTTGCCGCCGTAGGTGGTGCCGTGGGTGCCGACCACCAGGTGCTTGGCCAGCGCTTCGGTGGTGAGCATCGCTGCAATCGGGAAGCCGCCGCCCAGGCTCTTGGCGCTGGTGAGGATGTCCGGCGTGACGCCGTAGTGCTGGTAGGCGAACAGGTGGCCGGTGCGGCCCATGCCGGTTTGCACTTCGTCGAACACCAGCAGCGCGTTGTTCGCGTCGCACAGTTCACGGGCACCTTGCAGGTAGGCCAGCTCGGCCGGCAGCACGCCGCCTTCGCCCTGGATCGGCTCCAATACAACCGCGCAGGTCTTGTCCGACACGGCGGCTTTCAACGCAGCCAGGTCGTTATAGGGAACGTGGGTGATGCCGGTGATTTTAGGACCGAAGCCATCGGAGTACTTGGACTGGCCACCGACGTTGACGGTAAACAGGGTACGGCCATGGAAGCTGTTCAGCGCGGCGATGATTTCGTATTTCTCATCACCGAAACGGTCGAACGCGACGCGACGGGCCAGCTTGAACGCAGCCTCGTTGGCCTCGGCGCCGGAGTTGCAGAAGAACACGCGCTCGGCAAAGGTGGCGTCGATCAGCTTATGAGCCAGGCGCAGGGCCGGCTCATTGGTGAAGACGTTGGAGACATGCCACAGCTTGTTGGCCTGTTCGGTCAGTGCACCGACCAGCGCCGGGTGGGCGTGGCCCAAAACGTTGACCGCGATGCCGCCGGCAAAGTCGATCAGCTCACGACCCGCCTGGTCCCACACGCGCGAGCCTTCGCCACGTACGGGAATGAATGCGGCCGGTGCGTAGTTAGGCACCATGACCTGGTCGAAATCGGCACGTTGCACCGGGGCTTGCTCAACGGACATCGGAGTCTCCTGAAGAGGAACGCCTGCCTGGACATGGCGGGCGATGCAGGGATTGTAAGGACAGTTTTCAGTGCAGCCTTGTCGCCAAGCGACAACTTCTTATAGCGCAAACCCACGATCTTGGCGGGTTTACGCCAATGCGACAATTACCGTCGCAATGGCGCAGTTTAAACTGCGCAAAGGGTTTGCGGCAGGGTCAAACGCCCTAACTATCTAGCCTCTCCCACGGTGCGCCACTTGATCTACTGAGGTTCTTTCCGAATTTCCGAGATAAGCCTCATGGGCAGACACCCCGACCACCACTACTACCCCCTTACCACCGCCGTGCCACGCTGGCTGGGCCAGGCCAGCCCCGGCAAGCGTGAAGCCCTCAAACACACTGCGCCACGGGTGCTGGCAGGCACCGCAGCCCAACGCACCGAACTGCATCAACTGAACGCCGCCCACTGGCAAGCGCAGAACCGCGTCGATGGCACCCTGGAAAAACTGCAAGACGCCAAGACCTTTGCCAAACCGATCCTTGAGGACGCGCTACTCAACCGCTTCAGCCTCGACCTGAACAGCGCATCCGTCTACCTGCGTCTCTATATCCCGCAAACCGCAACGTGGTTTTCAATCCGCACCGGTGGCGCACGTACCTGGACCGTCTCCCTGCTCGACGCAGCCCTGCATAACTTCGACTACAGCGAAACCCAAGACAACGCCTTCGAGCCGGCATCCACCTACATTAGCCAACCAGATAGCGCTGGCCAGTTCGATACGTTGCCAGCCATTCGCCAGGTAATCTCCATCACCGCCTTCACCCGCCTCTGCCGTGAGCTGGACATCGGCGCCCGCTATGCCGCGTACCTGCGCACGCAATTGGGCATGGACGAGCCGGTGTCCGCTGCCGTATTGCAGCATAAGGTCGATGCCAGCCAGAAAGCCCAGTTGCGGGCCTCGCTGCAGCTGGCGACGATCACCGGCGACATCGACGAAGGCGTGCGCCGACGGATTGAAGCCTTGATAAAAGACGAGCACAACGTGACGCTCGATGGGGCCCCCTTGCTGTGCCACAGGCTGAGCCTGATGGACGCCCCGCTCACCGGCATCCTGCTGTTTGCCCCTAACCTTGAAACTTCACGCGACGCCCAACGTCTGGTGGCCTATATACCGGATGACCCTGCCCACCCGATCAAGCAATACGCCTCGCCCCTGGCGTTCAAGCAAGAGTTGGTACGCCAGTTGCGAGACGAGGGTTACCAGGTGTTTTTCAGCCGCTTTGTCGACCACGACCGGCGCGGCACGTTCTTTGCCGGTTTGAGCCAGCGCCTGGCGAAAATAACCTTCCACCCGCCTGAACCGGGAAGCGGCCTGGCACCCTGGCGCAAGGAGCCCACCAGTGACCCCAAACTGCAGTTCGTTGCCAGCCCGATGACCGGCAATCCGTGGCAACACCTGTATCAGCAAAAACTCAACAAACTACTGAACGACGCCCGCACCCTCGCGGTGTCCACCGCCAATGCCGACAGCGCGGCGCGCTGGGCGCTGTGGGACTCATTTGTCAACGTGGCCTTGGCGATCCTCAATGCTGTTGTGCAGGTGGCGGCGCCGTTTGTGCCTGGG
Organism: Pseudomonas nabeulensis; assembly: GCF_004682045.1. Lineage (GTDB taxonomy): Bacteria > Pseudomonadota > Gammaproteobacteria > Pseudomonadales > Pseudomonadaceae > Aquipseudomonas > Aquipseudomonas nabeulensis. The sequence continues at coordinate 13,792 of NZ_QUZT01000060.1, read as the reverse complement.
CTTGGCGAATTGATGCTGGGTTATATGGCGTATCAACTGCTGGATGAAGTCTTCGAAGGCGTCATCGACTGGGCAGAAGGCGAAGGCCTGGAAGCGTTCGGCCACTTTGCCGGGGTAGTCGAGGCGGGCGTGCAGTTGGGCGCTTTTGCCGTAGGCGCCACCATTGGTGTGACCGAACTGCGCAAAGTCTTGCCCAAGGACGTACTGGCCTTTATCGATCGCTTCAAACCGGTGAAATTGGCGAACAGAAACCGCCGCTACTGGAAGCCTGATCTGGGGCCCTACCAGCAACCCTATGCCGCGTCACCACGCCTGGGCTTCAATGAACAGGGTTTGCACGCGGTCAACGGCGAGACGATGTTGCCGCTGGACGGCAAACTCTACGCAGTGGAAAAACCGCTCGACAGTCGGCACTACCGTATCAAACACCCCACTCGCCCCGACGCCTACAAGCCCGAGGTACGCCATAACGGCACGGGCGCCTGGCACACGGAGCTCGAGTCCCCCCAGCAGTGGGATCGCTCAAAGCTGCTGGAACGGCTGGGTCACACGGTGCAGGGGTTAGGCGCCGACGACCGCGAGCTGGCCCTGGGCATCAGCGGCGTAACGGAAGGCGCGCTGCGCAGAATGCACGTCAACAGCGAACCGACCCCGCCGTTGCTCGGTGACACCTTGGCACGCCTGAAGATCGACCGTGACCTTCAGCAGTTGATCGACAACCTGCGCAGCGACGACCCCGCCGTGTATCACGCCATCGACCCACAGGACCAACTGCAACTGCTGACCAGTTACGGTTACTGGCCCAAGACAAAAGCCTTGGCGTTTTTCAACGAGCGCGGCCAGGTTACCTGGTCCTTTGGTGCCCCCGAAAAGCCCAGCGTGCGCATCCACGAAGACCAACTGAAAAATGGCGACCTGCTCAAAACTGTCCTCAGCGCCTTGAGTCCTGACGAAATCACCGCGCAGTTCGGCGAGCGCGCCAGCGACCCGCAACTGAGCCTGGAAGCTCGCACACGCAACCTGCGTAAAAAGCTCGCGGACATCGCTGAAAGCCAACGAGGTGCGCTGTTCGATTCGCGCTACGCCCCACTGCAATACGCTCGCGAACCACTCACCCGGCAGGTGCAACACATCGCGCCAGGCCTTCCGGCGAGTATCGCCGACAGCCTTTTGCTTCAAGCCAGCGGCGCCGACCTGCAAGCGCTGGACCTGCGCCAGACACCCGAGCACTTGGGCCAACTGGCCCACAGCGTCATGGATGAATTGCGCGTCAACCGTGCCTATGAAGGCCAGCATCTTGAGGCGATGCACAACCTTGACACCGACCGCCTGGCCCTCAATTCGCTGAGGCTGCAACCTGGCTGGTCGGACCAGATACACCTTGAGGCGCGCCACTTGAATAAAGAGGGCGACCTTTGGAACAGCATAGGCCCTGACACTGCGCCGATTCGACGCCTGCTGGTACGCACCGAACAAGGCCGCTATGTGCCCCATGACGCCAAGGGCCCGCTACACGGCGAAACCGATCTGTACACGGCAGTGCTGCACGCCCTCCCCGATGCCCAGCGTGAAGCATTGCACATCGAAATTCATCAAACTGCCGAATTGCGCCACCGCCTGCGTCAGCGCCCACTGCCCCGCGATGAACTGCGTACCCTGCTCAAGCCCGACGACAGCGACCCACCGCCTATCGAGACCCTGCGCCTGCTCGGCAGTGACAGCGGCTACCCCGTCGAAGCGGCGAACGCCGGTCCACCGCAGACCCTGCTACAGCGGGCGCGAGCGCTCTACCCGCGCTTGTCCGACCCGCAAGCCCAGGCTTTTGTTGACAGTTTGGCCCATCATCCTGGAGGTGCCGATGCCCGACTCACGGCATTGGACGACGAATATCGACAACTGGCACTGGACCTGTACGGCTGGCAACGCGATACGCCCACACATCATCCAACCACGCAAACGCTGCTACGTCCCCGACAACGCCAATATGACCGTCAGAATCGCGCACTGATTGCGGATCAAATTCAACGGTGCTGGCGTCGCGAAACAGACATTGATGACTATTTTGAAGAGCCTGACCGCAACGGTTATACGTTGCGGCTCGACCTTCCGATCCTGGGAGAGTTGCCACGCCTGAACGCAAACTTCGACCACGTGAGTCTGCTGGGCGTGGTTGGCAATGATGGTACGCAAGGCACCGAAGCGTTGCTGCCGTTGTTTCGCCACGTGCGCCACCTGGAGATCAGAGATATTCACCTTGGCGAACTACCTGACACCCTTCATACCCTGCCTAACCTGAACACACTGAACCTGGACAACTGCCACATCACCCTGAACCCCACGAGCAACGCGCAGCTGGCGTCAATGCATCGCCTGCGCGGCCTGAACCTGCATCGCAACCCTCTGGGGTTGGTGCCCGATATCGCGTCAATGAGCGACCTGCTGGACCTGGACCTGTCCAGCACCGGCATCGACCGCCTACCACGTGGCGTACTGACCCTCACCGAACTTGAAACCGTGTTCTTGAGTGACAACCGCATTCGCGAGTTGCCCGAGGCCTTGTTCGAGATGTCATCAGCAGCCAGCCATCGCTTTGACCTTTCCGGCAACCCGCTGTCACGCGAGACCCTGGAACACGTAAAACGCTACTTTCAGACCCATGGCAGCCATTGGGAAATCGAAGCCCCAGAGGTGGATCAACGAGACGCGCAAAGACTGTACCCATCACTGAGCAACGATGAACTGAACCGGATCATTTTTTCGCTGCCGGGCGATATCGAAGCCGGCAAACGCGAACTGGCGCGCCTGGCCGGCGAGCTGGAGACATTGCAACATGAGCTTGACCATTGGTCGCTGGAGGAGCGACTGTCACCGCTGGAACAGGCCAGGCGAAAGGCCCTGCAACATTTACTGGAGCGCACGTGGCGGCGCGAGACCGCGTCCGAAACCCTCTTCATTCATGTACTGACAGTGCCACAAGCGCTGGTCGGGGAGTTACCGACGCTCAGCGCCAGGTTTGCACACATCGGCTACATCAACATCGAGGGCGATGGTCGCCCACTTGATCTCGGCCTGTTTCTCCAAAGCTTCCCGACGCTGGATATTCTCAACATCCAGAACACGGTGATGGGTGATATCTCGCCCACAGTCTTCGACTTGCCGGGACTGACCCATTTGGGCCTGTCGCGTTGCGGTATCAAGCTATCGCTCGCCAGCCAGCAAGCGCTGGAGAGTCGCACGCGCCTGCAGTACCTGAACCTTGATCACAACACACTGGAAAGACCTCTGGACTTGCGTGGACTTCCCGACCTTACATTGGTCTCTCTGCAAGGCACAGGACTGCGAGAGGTCCCGCAAGGCTTGCTCACCCCCCCGCGACGCACGAGCGTGAATCTCAGCAACAATGCAATTCGCGAATTGCCCGACGCCACGTTCAGCTTACCGGCGCCCGCCACGTTTGATTTCAATATTGCCGGCAACCCACTGTCCGATGCGACCCTGGAACGCATCAAGCAGTATTGCCAACGCACCGGTGAATACTTCAATGCCCAAACGCCCACGCCGCTGCGCGAACGGGTACAGCAGCTATACCCCAGCCTGATTGCCAGGGAGGCGGACCGCTTCATTTTCAAACTGCCGGGCACGATGAGTGAGGTTCTGCCGCACCTGATACAACTCGACGCCGAATACCGCCAGTTGGGAACCGACCTCGAACAATGGGTGGTCAATGTGCCGCAGCGGCATCCCGTGCTCGACGTCCCACTGAACGAAACAGCCCAGGCCGAACAACAGCTGCACCGGCGCAACGTCAAAACCTTGCTGGAACAAGCCTGGCGCCGGGAAAGCCCGGAAGATGAAGAGAGTCTCGATGATGAACTCACCCACGCCCTGATTCTCGATGCCCCGATCATGGGGGCACTGCCGCCACTGACTGCGCGCCTCGAACACGTCTCACGGCTTGACCTGACAGCAGATGGCGCCCTCACCGCCATTGATGGCTTCCTCGAGGGTTTCCCCAGGCTGCAGACGCTGTCCGTAAGCCGCAGCTCGTTGGGGCAACTGCCACCCGCACTGTTCAGCCTGCCCAAACTGACCAGCCTGGAGCTGTCCCACTGCGGCATCAGCCTGACGACCGATGCGGCACGCTCGATATCCGACCTTGGCTCCGTAGAGTTCCTGGACATGAGCCACAACCCACTGGGAAATACTCCGGATGTGAGCGGCATGAGCCAACTGACGTCCCTGCATTTGCGTCAGGCGCGCATCCAGCACGTCCCCCACGGTGTGTTCAACCTCACCGAACTGCAAAACCTGGACCTCAGCCACAACGACATCCAGGAGATCCCCGCCGACATTCTCGAAATGATGCCGACGTTTCATGAAGACTCCGATCTGCGCGGCAACCCGCTTTCAGCGCAAAGCCTGGCTCGATTGAGGGAATACTACCTGCGCACCGGCATCGACTTTCAGGTGATTGAAGTCGCACTCAACGAACAGAACGAACCGATACAGCCACCCACTCCGAACGCCGAGGAGGAATAACCCGGCTCAACCGCGCTCGGCGGGCACCGAAGACAGCTCGAACGGGCTGCTGCTGCGCCGCTGATTGCGGTCTTCACGGGGGGTGGCGCCGAAGAAGTTACGGTAGGCGCTGGAGAAGTGCGGCCCCGAGGAGAAGCCGCACGACAGGCCGATCTGGATGATCGACTTGCTGGTTTGCATGAGCATCTGGCGGGCCTTGTTCAGGCGCAGTTCCAGGTAGTACTGGCTGGGGACGCGGTTGAGGTATTGTTTGAAGATGCGTTCGAGTTGTCGTCGTGACACACAGACGTGCTGGGCGATTTCGTCGGTGGTGAGCGGTTCTTCGATATTGGCTTCCATCAACAGAACGGCCTGGGTCAGCTTCGGATGGCTGGATCCCAGGCGGTTTTGCAGCGGGATGCGCTGGCGTTCGCCGCCTTCGCGGATGCGCTCCACCACCAGCTCTTCGGAGACCGCCCCGGCCAGTTCGGCACCGTGGTCACGGGCCAGTACCGCCAGCAGCAGGTCGAGTACCGACATGCCACCACACGCGGTGAGGCGGTCGCGATCCCAGTCAAACAGATGGCTGGTGGCGATGACCTTGGGGAAGCGTTCGGCGAAATCATCCTGCCAACGCCAGTGCACAGCGGCGCGGTAGCCATCGAGCAGACCGAGTTGCGCCAGCGGGTACACACCGGCGGACAAACCGCCAATCACGCACCCGGCGCGAACCAACTGCTTGAGCGCAGTGCTCAGAGGGGAAGCGATGACCGTTGGCGGTTCATCCGCCAGCAGGAACAGTTTCTGGAAACCTTCCAGCTTGCCCGTCCATGGTTCGCCCGGCAGTTGCCAGGCGCTGTCGGTGGGTGGCTCGGCCTGCAAGAACGACAGTTCATACACCACCTCCGGATGCACCCGCTGGGCAACGCGCAAGGCCTCCTCAGCCAGCGCAAGCGTGAGTGCTTTTGTGCTGGGCCAAATCAGGAAACCAATTTTGTGCGCGGTCATGGAGTGCTATCCGAAGCGAAGAACGGTAATGAAGGGTGGGCTAATGCTAGCCCGTAAACCCACACAAATCTCAAAAACGATGCAGATCCAATGTGGGAGGGGCGGTGCGACGATTCGACTTGCCCCCGATGGCGGAGTGTCAGTCAGCATTTCTGTATCTGATGTACCGCTATCGGGGGCAAGCCCCCTCCCACAGGGGTTACTCATTCACAAAGATATTATTTCAAGCTGCCGGAAAGGAACTGCTGAAGGCGCTCCGACTGCGGGTTCACCAACACTTCCCGCGGGTTGCCGCGCTCTTCAACGATACCTTTGTGCAAGAACACCAACTGGTTCGACACTTCACGGGCAAAGCCCATTTCATGGGTGACCACCACCATGGTGCGGCCTTCCTGGGCCAGGTCCTGCATCACCTTGAGCACTTCGCCCACCAGCTCCGGGTCGAGTGCCGAGGTGGGCTCGTCGAACAGCATCACCTCAGGCTCCATGGCCAGGGCACGGGCGATTGCCACGCGCTGCTGCTCACCACCGGACATGTGGCCCGGGAACGCATCCTTACGATGGCCCACGCCGACCTTGGCCAGGTAGTGCTCGGCCTTTTCACGAGCTTCTTTCTTCGACACACCCAGCACATGCACCGGGGCTTCCATCACATTTTCCAGCGCAGTCATGTGGGACCACAGGTTGAAATGCTGGAACACCATCGACAGGCGTGAACGCATGCGTTGCAGCTGTTTAGGGTCGGCGGCCTTCATGGCGCCGTCCTTGCCCGCTACCAGTTTCAGCTCTTCGTTGTTGAGCAGAATCTTGCCGGCGTGGGGTTGCTCCAGCAGGTTGATGCAGCGCAAAAAGGTACTTTTGCCCGAACCACTGGAACCGATGATGCTGATCACATCACCGGCCGCGGCGGCCAGGGACACGCCTTTGAGCACTTCATGACTGCCATAGCGTTTATGCAGGTCTTGGACTTCAAGTTTGTACATGCGGTCGGTTCTCACAAAAACAGGTGGTCAGTCGTTGAGCAAGCGCCCGTGACGCAGCGCTTCGCGCCCCGCCACCTTGGCCAGCCAGAAACCCGCTTGGGCATAACGTAGCCGTTCAACGGCAAACAACACCCCGGAAGTGCCGGCGCGGATGATGCTCACGCGGTCTTCCAGGGGGTCAATCACTTCAAAAATCGGTTCGCCGGCTTCTACCCAGTCACCGGCTTTACGCAGGTAACTGATCACCCCGGCGTGGGGTGCGAAGAGCAATTCGGTGCCTTCGAAGGGCACGCCTTCGCAGGGTTCGTGTTGCGGCGCGGGCCATTCGCCCTTGATCAGGCCTTGCTCGGCCAGGAACGCGAGAATGCCTTCGGCGTGGAAGATCGCCTCATCGCGGCCGGTATCGGCCTGGCCGCCCAACTCCAGCGTCGTCGCCAGGCACGCCAATGGAATCTGCGCCTCGGGGAACGTGCGAGACAAGCGCAACCATGGCAGCGAGCAAGCTTCATCAAACGAGCTGCCGCCGGAATCTTCCGCCAGCAGGCCGACCTTCACATTCAAGTGCGCGGACAGCGAACGCCACTGCGGCCAATGCTGCGGCAACGCGTACATATGCAGCGCGGCTTCTGCATCGCAATGCAGGTCCAGCACCACATCGGCGGTGCAGGCATGGCTGAGCAGGATACGTTGCATGCCTTGCAGTTGGCTCGCAGGTTCAGGCAGTGCTTGCAGTGCATCGCTCATCGCCTGGCGAATCAGGCGCACATTGGCATGGGGATCATCCCCCAGCTTGCCATCGAGCAGCGCCGCAACCGGCTCGCTCAACTCAACAAAATCGCGGTTGAAATTCTTGCCGCTGCCAATCTCGAAACGCCCCTGGTGGCTGCCTTGCAGCAACTGGCCCAACCCCATCGGGTTGGCCACCGGCACCAGCTCGATCACGCCGTTGAGGGCGCCTTGTTCTTCAAGCTCGGCGAGGCGCTTTTTCAGCTCCCAGGCGGCGCGCATGCCCGGCAACTCATCGGCGTGCAGGCTGGCCTGGATATACGCCTTGCGTTCGCCCTTGCCGAAACGGAACACGCTCAGCTGGCGTTCGCAGCCCAGGTGACCCCAGGGCAACAGGTGATCGATACGTTCCATATCAATGCTTCCGTGGAGCCAGGTAGCTCAGCCAGCGGCGCTCGGCCAACTTGAACAGGCGCACCAGGATGAAGGTCAGGCACAGGTAGAACACACCCGCGGTGATATAGGCTTCGAACGGCAGGTAAAACTGGGCGTTCACGGTGCGCGCGGCACCGGTGATGTCGATCAGGGTGACGATGGACGCCAGACTGGTGGTCTGCAACATCATGATCACTTCGTTGCTGTACTGCGGCAGCGCCCGGCGCAGGGCCGACGGCAGCAGAATGCGGCGATACAGCGTGGCCCGCGACATGCCCATGGCCTTGGCCGCTTCGATCTCGCCATTGGGCGTGGCCTTGAGGCTGCCGGCAATGATCTCGGCGGTGTAGGCGCTGGTGTTGATCGCAAACGCCAGGCACGCACAGAACGTGGCGCTGGACAGCAGCGGCCACAAGAAGCTTTCACGTACCGCTTCGAACTGGGCCAACCCGTAGTAGATCAAGAACAGCTGCACCAGCATCGGCGTGCCGCGAATCACATAGGTGTAGAGCCAGGCCGCGCCGTTGACGATTGGCTGCTTGGACACACGCATCAAACCCAAGGGCAAGGCGGCAAGCAGACCGAAGAACAACGAGATGGCGAGCAATTTCAGGGTGGTCAGCAGGCCGCCAAGGTACAGCGGCATGGATTCCCAGATGACGTTGTAGTCGAAGATCATAGATCAGCCGCCCTTACGCCTACCGAGTAGCGCTTCTCAAGATGACGCAAGGCCAGCAACGACACGCTGGTGATCACCAGGTACATCGCCGCCACTGCGAGGAAGAAGGTAAAAGGTTCGCGGGTGGCGTCTGCCGCCTGCTTGGCCTTGAACATCATGTCTTGCAGGCCCACCACCGAAATCAGCGCCGTCGCCTTGGTGAGGACCAGCCAGTTATTGGTAAAACCGGGGATCGCCAGACGAATCATCTGCGGCACCATCACCCGGAAAAACACCTGAAAACTGCTCATGCCATACGCAAGGCCGGCCTCGGCCTGGCCCTTGGGAATGGCCATGAAGGCGCCACGGAAGGTTTCCGAGAGGTAGGCGCCAAAGATGAAACCCAGGGTGCCGATACCGGCGGCCAAGGGGTTCAAGTCGATATAGTCGTCGTAGCCGAGCATCGGCGCGACGCGGTTAAGCAGGTCCTGCCCGCCGTAGAAAATCAGCAGGATCAGCACCAGGTCAGGGATCCCGCGGATCACTGTGGAATACAAGTCGCCCAGCCAGGCCAACCAGCGCACCGGCGACAGGCGTAGCGCGACCCCGATCAGACCCAGAACAATGGCCAAGGCCATGGACGACAAGGCGAGCTGAAGCGTCAACCATGCGCCATCGAGGATAACGGCCCCGTAGCCTTTCAACATGATTCAGGTCCTCGAAAAGGGGGATGAAAAAATGGCGCAAACCGCAGGAATTCTGTTGCTTGCGCCATTCAGGACAGACAGCTGCGACGATTTACTTGGTTTCTGGACCGTAAATGTCGAAGTTGAAGTACTTGTCCTGGATTGCTTTGTACTTGCCATTGGCGCGAATCGCAGCGATGGCAGCGTTGATGCGGTCCAGGTTTTCCTTGTCGCCTTTACGTACCGCGATGCCTACGCCGTCGCCGAAGTATTTGATGTCGGTGAAGGACGGGCCGGTGAACGCGTAGCCTTTGCCCGCTGGAGTGTCGAGGAAACCTTCCTGCAACAGGGTGGCGTCCGCCACGGTGCCGTCGAGGCGACCGGCTTCCACGTCCAGGTAGATTTCGTTCTGCGAGCTGTAAGGCACGACAGTGGCGCCTTTAGGTGCCAGGACTTCCTTGGCGAAACGGTCGTGGATCGAACCGCGCTGCACGCCGATCTTCTTGCCTTTCAATTCATCCAGGCTGTCGCTGACAGTGGTGCCTTCCTTCAACACCAGGCGCGCTGGAGTCAGGTAGTAGCGGTTGGTGAAGTCCACGGACTTCTTGCGGTCGTCGGTGATGGACATAGACGACAGGATCGCGTCGATCTTGCGCACTTTCAGCGCTGGGATCAGGCCGTCGAACTCTTGCTCGACCCACGTACATTTGACCTTCATCTCTTCGCACAGGGCGTTACCGATGTCGTAGTCAAAACCGACGATGCTGCCATCCGGCGCCTTGGAGGCAAACGGAGGGTAAGCCGCTTCGATACCAATTTTCAGAGGCTTGCCTTCAGCGAAAGCCTGCATGGACAGCACGGACAGCGCCAGGGCGCCCAACAGCACGAGTTTCTTCATCTTGGGACTCCATCGGTATAGGGCAAAACAGCAGTATGAGCCATGGCCCACGATGCGGCGAAGGTGAAACCGAATAGCGGTGCTGCGTCCTACACAGATTAAACCTGCGACGACGAGCGAGTGATCGGCATTCTAACGACAGGCCGGAAGCCGATATTTCCTCAATGCGACAACAATTTACAGAAGCACTGAGATAGCGGGTCCAGCACATTGACAGTCTCTGAATTTTATGCAGAGACAAAAGATATTAAACCTGTTGATGCTGCAAATTGCGGGCCTATTATTCGCAAACCCTTCTGGGACGGCAAGTCTGGCGTTTAATCTTATTTCTGGAAGGGTCTGGAATGGGCTTTTTCGGGGCGCGGGTGTAGCACATTGCCTCATGATTGGGCGCAGGGTTACACATTTATGAACAGCGGTAACATTCAGAAACCTCCCACAAGAGAAACCGATATTTATTGAACTGGCGCAGGTCCCATGTGGGAGGGGGCTTGCCCCCGATAGCGGTACATCAGGCACACCTGTGCTGGCTGACACACTGCCATCGGGGGCAAGCCCCCTCCCACACTGATCTCCACTGGCTTCCAGAACCCATAAAAAAGCCCTGCCCGGTTTGCACCGGGCAGGGCTTTGGCCTCATCAATGCGCTTTACGCGACGTTCATGGTCTTGTGCGTCTCAATCAAATGCGCCACCACCCCTGGGTCAGCCAGGGTGGAGATATCCCCCAGCCCGTCATACTCAGCCGTGGCGATCTTGCGCAGAATGCGGCGCATGATTTTCCCCGAACGGGTCTTCGGCAAGCCCGGCGCCCACTGGATCACATCCGGCGAAGCAATCGGCCCGATCTCCTTGCGCACCCAGTTTTTCAGCTCCAGGCGCAGCGCTTCGTTCGGCTCTTCGCCATTTTTGAGGGTGACATACACATAGATGCCCTGCCCCTTGATGTCATGGGGCACACCGACCACCGCCGCTTCCGCGACTTTAGGGTGGGCCACCATGGCGCTCTCGATCTCGGCAGTGCCCATGCGGTGGCCGGACACGTTCAACACGTCGTCCACACGGCCGGTGATCCAGTAGTAGCCATCCTCGTCACGACGCGCGCCGTCACCGGTGAAGTACATGCCACGGAAGGTTTTGAAGTAAGTGTCGACGAAGCGATCATGGTCGCCGTACAGGGTACGCGCCTGGCCTGGCCACGAATCGAGGATCACCAGGTTACCTTCGGCCGCACCTTCGATCAGGTTACCCAGGTTGTCCACCAGCGCCGGCACCACACCGAAGAACGGCCGCGCCGCCGAACCTGGTTTGAGCGCATGGGCGCCTGGCAGCGGGCTCATCATGTTGCCGCCGGTTTCGGTCTGCCACCAGGTGTCGACAATCGGGCAACGGGATTGGCCCACATTCTTGTAGTACCAGTCCCACGCTTCCGGGTTGATCGGCTCACCCACCGAACCCAGCAGGCGCAGGCTGCTGCCATCAGCGCCTTCGCACGCGGCGGTGCCGGAAGCCATCATGGCGCGAATGGCGGTCGGCGCGGTGTAGAGGATATTGACCTTGTGCTTGTCGACGATCTTCGCCACCCGGGTGATATCCGGGTAGTTCGGCACGCCTTCGAACAGCAGCGTGGTCGCACCATTGGCCAGCGGGCCGTAGACGATGTAAGTGTGGCCGGTGACCCAACCGACGTCGGCGGTGCACCAGTAGATTTCGCCTGGGCGGTAGTCAAACACGCGCTCGTGGGTCAGCGCCGCGTAGAGCAGGTAGCCGCCAGTGGTGTGCTGCACGCCCTTGGGCTTGCCGGTGGAGCCGGAGGTATAAAGGATGAACAGCGCTTCTTCGGCGCCCATCTCTTTAGGTGCGCAGACAGTGCCCGCCACTTTCATCAGGTCTTCGTACCAGATGTCGCGATGCTGGTTCCACTTGATGTTGCCATTGGTGCGCTTGCACACGATGACTTTCTGGATGCTGTTGGTTTCCGGGTTGGTCAGCGCGTCGTCGACGTTGGCCTTCAGCGGAATTTTCTTACCCGCGCGGATGCCTTCGTCCGCCGTGATCACCACCTTCGACCGACAGTCGATGATGCGACCGGCCAGTGCCTCCGGCGAGAAACCGCCAAACACCACGGAGTGAATCGCACCGATGCGGGTACACGCCAGCATGGCGACCACAGCTTCGGGGATCATCGGCATATAGATAGTCACCACGTCGCCACGGTGCACATCCTGACCACGCAGGGCGTTGGCGAACTTGCAGACTTCTTCATGCAGCTCGCGGTAGGTGATGGTGCGGCTTTCGGAAGGGTCATCGCCTTCCCAGATGATGGCCGCCTGGTCGCCACGTTCGGCGAGGTGACGGTCCAGGCAGTTGTAGGAAACGTTCAAGGTGCCATCGGCAAACCACTTGATGTCGACATGGTGATCGTCGAACGAGGTTTGCTTGACTGCGGTGAAAGGCTTGACCCAGTCAAGGCGCTTGGCTTGTTCACGCCAGAAACCGTCGGGGTTGACCACCGACTGCTGGTACATGGCCTTGTAGGTCGCCTCGTCGGTCAGCGTATTGGCTGCTACTTCGGGACGAACGGGGTACAGGGAAGCCGCACTCATCTTTCTTACCTCGGTGACAATAGTTGTTTTTGTATGCCCTGTTGTAGCCGGGGCGTCCCCATAGAACCATTCGACGATGGTAGTAACAAGCCCCTACATTTTGCCCTGGCATGCCCGTTTGCGGCTCTAGCCCGCGGGCTGCGGCGCTTTGCTTGCTGTGTGAAAAAACCTTTACCACGGGATTGTTACAAAAACCGCCAAAAGTGTTTATCAAAAGCACGGGTATATGAATATAACCCAGAGGCCTAAAATCAACCCCGTCAACACGACACTGTGATTAACAACGCAACAGCCCCCACGAAGGCAACGTTAATCCGAACTTTCCAATCCTAAGTTACACACGCGGCCTCACAAGGGCCCCGTGACCCCACTCGACCTAAATAAGGTAAATAGAGAAATGAAAGCTTTAGTAGTTATGGCCCTCAGCAGCTTGTGCGCCACCGCCGCCCTGGCCGACGAAGCCCCGACTGACGTAGCTGGCCAGAACGCCCCGATTGTTGAGGATTACACTTACAGCACCCACTTGGACGTAGCCAAAGTATTGTCCATGAGCACTATTCCAGAAGTGTGCGAAGTTGTACCGGTTAAGATGGAATATGAAGACTCGCAAGGTCAGCGTCATATTCTTAACTACCATGTCATGGGTAATGGTTGCTCTAACGGATAACAACTTCGTTAATTAAAACCAGACCTGACCTTACTCGCCGCAAGAAATCGTTCTTGCGGCAAAGCACCCACCTCCTTGCACCCCCCAATCCAAATGTGGGAGCGGGCTTGCTCGCGAAAACGGCGGCAGCCACACCCACCCTCCTCCCCCAGCCACAAAACCCCGCCCACCACCCGTCAAAAAAATCCAACCCCAGCAAAGCCTTATAAACCCGCACTCTGGCCGAAAAACATACCATTCTGGCCGCCCACCGTGACCATCCGCCCCAACACAAACCCATTTTTTTCCCCTACAATGCGCGGGTAAATCGGGCCTGCAATATCCCTTTACACTGGGACGAAGAGCCAGACCTGAGGCCCCTGCTGGAGCAAGCACCTACCGCTCCGCCCCTCAGCCTCAAGCAGAGCACCCGTTACGCAATTTCCGTTTAATGCCTGCGCGAGCTGTTGCAAGAAACGATTCCTTAAGATCCACCGCGGCCTCAGGGCCGTGTGAACACCCAACCATCCGGTTTCACACGGGCACCTTTGAGCCCTCACGCAGGAGACGACACGTCATGCTGAGCTGGGACGAATTCGACAAAGAAGAAGACGGCGAAGTAGCCACCG
>NZ_QUZT01000059.1 GCF_004682045.1 Pseudomonas nabeulensis | reverse complement strand
CTGGCATTAGGGCAAGCCCCCGATAGCGGTGGGTCAGCTTGCAGGTGTGTTGACTGACACGCCGCCATCGCGAGCAAGCTCGCTCCCACACAAGCCCGCTCACCACAGAGTTCGTCACTACTATTCAGCTGGCGTCTTTGTTCTGGTCCTTGCCAGGCACCAGGGTCAGGCCCGGTTTTTCCACGTCGCGGGAGACATGGGATTTCACTTCGGCCACGCCGCCGTCCTCGTCGTTGTGGATCACCAGCACGCCGGGTCTACGCAGTTGCTCCAGATCGCCCTCACCCAAGCTGAAACTCTCGCTGAGGTTCTTGTCGCTCAAGGCGTTGGCTTGCGCCCGACGCTGGGCGAACTTGCGGCCCTTGCGCTGCTGGTAGCGTGCCCAACTGACGAGGATCACCGCGTTGAGCACGGCAATCCACATATACACCTGCAATGTATTGAGGGCCGCGAAGATCGGCGCTTCCAGACGCGGGCCGCCGTGGGTTTCGAGCATCGCGTTGATCCCGCGGGCCAACAGCCAGATCAACCCGGCCCAGGCCATCAGGGTCAACAGCACATCGATTAACCACATCACCTTCCGTTGGCGAGTTCTGACCAGTTTCATGATCACGCCTCCTCTTCAGCAGGGCTGATACCGCGATCCGGGCTGACCCAGCGCGCGCGCTTCTGATGCTGGTTGAACAGCACCTTGGGGAAACTGACCAGGGTGGTAAACAGGCTGACCAGCCAGAACACCATCGGGTACCACACGGTCCAGAACAGGGTTTTCCACAGGTCTTTCTCGTAGCGCCGGTCGATCAGGATGCTCACCGCGAACTGCACCAGACAGACCATGGCCAGCACCAGGCCAGTAAAGGCCGGCGGTACCAGGGAATCCACCGCAATCGCCTGCGGCAGCGGGATAAATTTACCCACGCCCCAGAAGATCACCGAGAGCAGGAAGGTAAACGCCCAACCGGTCGACAGGCAGTACTCGAACAACAGCGGCCACAGGTAGCGATGGCGCCATTGCCAGATGCCACGGATGTTCTTGAACAACACCTCGGCGCCACCCTGGGCCCAGCGCAGGCGTTGTTTCCACAGGCCGCCGACGGTTTCGGGCATGAGGATCCAGCACAGGGCGCGGGGCTCGTAGAAGATGCTCCAGTGATCGAGTTGCAGCTTCCAACTGACATCGATGTCCTCGGTGATCATGTCGGTGCTCCAGTAGTCGATGCGGTCCAGCGCCTTTTTACGGAACGCCACCACCACACCGGACACCGTGAAGATCCGCCCGAACACCCGCTGCGTACGCTTGATCAAACCGATGATCGACGAGAACTCGCCCACCTGTACCCGACCGATCAGGGTCGAGCGCGTGCGAATGCGTGGGTTGCCGGTGACGGCGCCCAGGCGCGGGTTGTCGAGCATCGGCGCGACCATATAGGCCGCCGCGTTTTTATCCAGCAACGCATCGCCGTCGATGCACACCAGGTACTCACTGCGCGCCGCCACCGCGCCCATGCGCAAGGCCACGGCCTTGCCCTGGTTCTGCGCCAGGTGCAGCACCCGCAGGCGTGGGTTCTCCAACGCCAGGGCGTCGAGTACCGCTGCGGTGTTGTCCTTGGAGCCGTCGTTGACCGCGATCACTTCGATATTCGGGTACACCTGGTCGAGCGCGGCATGGATGGTGTCGGCGGCGTTATCGCCCTCGTTGTAGCAAGGGATGATGATCGAGATCAGCGGGTTGCCGGCCAGCACCGGTGCGGGGGTGTCGTCTTTCCACGGCCAGTGCCGCTCCCAGTGCAGCCAGAAATACAGGCCACCGGAGATCCACAACGCCGACATGAACAGCGGGTAGAAGAACACGAAGTCCATCAGGAACTGCCCGGTGACCAGGAAGATCAGGCCCAGCGGCACGCCCAATACCAGCGCCAATACGAATAAAGCCAGGATTCTGTCGAACATGGTCAAGGATTCCATTGGTTGGAAAGGGCCGGACGCACAGTCTTCAAGTCCGGGGAGTTTTCCAGGAAGTTATCCGGGTAGTAACCGAAGCTCGTGACACCCTGGCGCTTGAGTACACCCATCCATTCAGCCATCTGCTTGCCGTCGATATCCGGTGCGGCCTTCGTGCGCCAGTCTTTGGCCTGCAGTTCAAAGACGGTTTTTTGCATCGCGCCCGGGCGCGCCTTGACCGTGGCCACCAGTTTCTCCAGCCAGGCGTTGGAGTTGCTGTACTCCTGGCCTTCCATCAGCGGCATGGCCATGGGCGCGGTCCAGTCGTAGGTCTGGAGGAAATCATCGAGGTTCTGCGCGAACCAGGCTTCGCTTTGCGGGTTGAGCATCGGCTCGGCGAAGATATTGCGCGCGGTCTGCACCTGCGGCCCACCGATGGCACGCACCTTGGCGGTCAGCTCGTTGGTGAAGTCGATCAGGTAACGGCTCTTGAAGCGGGTCCAGCGCTGCATCACCGCAGGATCGGCACGCAGCGCCTCGATGTTGCCCGGCAGGCCGTGGGCTGCATAAGCCTTGAGCGCGGCGGGGCTGGCGTCTTCGAAATCGTTGAACACCGCATCGTCGTGATACAGCACGCCGTCGATGGCATTGTTGCGCGCTAGGTCTTCATAGATCTCGCCGATGATCTTGCGCACTTGCGGGTCAAACGGCGACAGGCGTTTGTACTGGTCCGGGTCGAGGCCGATCTTGCCGGTTTCCGGGTCCCAACGTGTCACGCGGGGCAGTTTGGGGTCGAGGGCGAAGCTGAGCACCGGCATCCAGGCATACACACTGGCATGCGCCCGGGTATGCAGCTGCCAGGAAACACGGTTGAACAGGTCCGCACGCACCGGCAAATGGCGGTTGGGGAAGTACAGCTCATGCACCAGGCCGTCGCCCTTGGGATCGGCGAAGGCTTGCAGGAACACAGTGCCCGCGCCCATGTCCACCACGCGCTGGACCAACTGGTCGAGGTTACGCGCTTGCTGGGCCGGGTCCGGGTCGTAGACGTTGTCCAGGTCCACATGCAGCACGCGCAGAGGGGCCGGGGTTTGCACCGCCACAATGCTGTTGGCGAAATGCTCACCGTCCGGATCGGACGCCACCAGGAAACGCGGGCTGTTCATCAAGTCACTGGAGCTGTCGAGGCCGTCTTCCAGGGTGAGCGCCATCTGGTAGCCCTGCTCGCCGACGATGGCCAGCGAAGTCCCCTTCGCGGCACCGTACGGCCAGACCCACACCCGAGGTTTCTTGCCGGTGACACGCTGGATTTTTTGGCTGATCGCCGTCACATCGGCACGCATCCGCGCGTCGAACTGCGCCTGGCTTTCATAGCGCCCCGTGGCCGGGTCAAAGCGCAGCGACGTCGCCGCTGGTTCCAGGTTGCCCTGGGGGTTGGCCAGGATGCCGGTGTGGCTGGCATCAGTGTGCGCGGCGATTTCCACCAGGCCGGACTGGGACACTTCACGAATCTGCTGCCAGGTCAGAAACTCGCCACGCGGCCGCGGCTGCCCGGCAAAGTCCACCGGTTTGTTCAGCGGCGTGTCGATCCAATAGCCCACCGGCGCCAGCACCGCCGGCCAGTGATAGGCGCGCAGGATCGGCATCACCCGCGTGTAAAAGCTGGCGTAACCATCGTCGAAGCTGAGCATGATGGCCTTGGGCGGCAACGCCGGTCCGCCGTTGCGGGCCGCCAGGATCTGGTCGACGCTGACCGCCTGGTAGCCGTTCTCACGCAGCCAGGCCAACTGCTCGATCAAGCGCTCGGTACGCACTGCCACCACCGCCTGATCGGGGTCGCGATCCTCGACATCGTGGTAGGCAATGCCCAGGAAGTGGTTCTTTGGCCACGGCGCTTCATTGGCCGCTATCGGCCGCTCGGCGGGAGGCGTGAAGGGCGCGGGTTGCTGGGCACAGGCACTGGCCAGCAATACGCCCAGGATCAACAAGCAACGGCTGAGGACGGTCATGGTCAGGCTCTTCTAGAAACGGTAAGTGAGGTCGACGAGCAGACGCAGATCGCGTTCGCGATCACCGTCGTAAGGTCGGCTGATCAGGCTCAGGTTGGCGCCCGCGTCCAGTACATCGTTCCAGCGAATGCGTTGGCCGTAGCCCACTAGACCGATGCCACCGGTGGAATAATCCTGCTGGCTGTAAGTACCCGCACCGACCTGGAACTGCTGACTCCACTGGGTCTCGTAGCGGTGAT
Organism: Pseudomonas nabeulensis; assembly: GCF_004682045.1. Classification (GTDB taxonomy): domain Bacteria; phylum Pseudomonadota; class Gammaproteobacteria; order Pseudomonadales; family Pseudomonadaceae; genus Aquipseudomonas; species Aquipseudomonas nabeulensis. The sequence continues at coordinate 39,859 of NZ_QUZT01000059.1, read as the reverse complement.
AGAGCACATGGTTGATGTTGATGACAGGCAACACGGTGAAGTCCGACTTCGGATTGAAGTAGATCGTGTCTTCCTTGCTGTTGCGGCTGGCGCCGACTTCCAGGCCCAGGTCCACTTGCACCCGCGATGAGCTGTAGAGGCCCTCACGGCCACTGAGCAAGGCTTCGAAGCGGTCGTTGCCGTCGCTGAAATGCGAGGGGCTGAGGGTCAGTTTCCACTCGCGGCTTTCGTTGGCGCGCCAGCGGACAAAACCGCTGCCGCCATTGGCCGTGATGCCGGCATTCAACGCCCGCAGTGGTGTGGTGGACAGCAGATAGCCAAGGCTGCCGCCGTATTGCCAGTTGTCGTTGATGTCGCGGGCAATCGACACCGCAGCACCTTGCTTGGAGCCATCGCCATAGGAATGGTTGGAGACTTCGGCTTCCACCGTCATATCGCGGGTACGCCGCTCTACCCCCACCGTCTGCCAACGGTGCTGGCCGGTGCCTTCTTCAAAGTCGGCGCGGGCATAGCCGGCACCGGCGAACAGGCGCCAGTCTTCGTCGATGGGCGGCGTGTAGATACGGCTTTCAATGCCCCAGTCGCGGCTACCCGAGACGGCACCGGCATCACCGTTGTTACCGCCGCCGAAGCTTTTACCGGTGTAGGCCTCCACACGTAGCTCAGCCATGTCATGCACATCGCGCAGACGGCTCAGGCGCTGCACTTGGCGGTTGTCCGGGTTGCGCGCCAGCACGTCGTCGGTGAGCACATCGAGTTGGCGCCACTCCTGCAAGTCCATCGCGGTGTAGGCCTGACTGACTTCCAGGCCAATTTCACGCGGGGCCTGGGCTTCGGTTTCCTTGAGCACGCCTTCGGCGCGGCGTGGCAGATCTCGGGCGCGATACATGTCAGCTTGGGCCAGGCGCAAGCCGACGTTGCCGGGGGCCTTGGCCACCAGAGCCTCCAGCCCCGCCTCGCTGCCTGGCAGGTCGCCGCCGTACACGCCAGCCTGGGCCGACAGCTGCTGCGCGTCCATCCAGGCATCGTTGGGGTTGCCGATTGGCAAACCCTTGAGTTCGACCCGCGGTTTCTGGCTGTTGGCCAGGCTGTTGGCGACTTCGCGGGCGTCTTCGCCTTTGTCGCTTTCCTGCAACGCGTAGAACAATGCCGAGGTGTCTTCGACCCGATCATCCGGCTCGGCATCCGGTGCACTCAGCGCCTGGCGATAGAGCGGCTCGGCCTTTTCCGGCTGGCGTTGATCGAGGTAAGAAGCGGCCACCCAACGCACCGCATAGGTGGGCAATTGCACACCTTCGCCCTGGAGGGTTTCGTATTCGCGGATCACCTCGGCGGTGCGTGCCCGCGCCTTGAGCGCACCCAGGCGGTCGATACGCCAGCGCACCACGTCGTCGTGGGCGCTGGCGTCGGGGGTCCAGCGGGTGAGCAGCTTGTCGTAGTCCGCCAGCGCGCGGTCAGCGATCACATAGCGTTCGTTTTCAGAACGGGTGGCGAACTCGGCCATGCGCACGCGTTCGGCGGCGAGGTCGCCTTCCAGGCGGCGCTGGGTCACTGGGTCCAACAGGCCGGGACGCTTGGCCGACAGACGCAGCGCCGGTTCCGGCAAACGGGCTTTTTGCAGGGCGACGATGTATTCGCGGGCGACTTCCGGTTTGTCGCCGGCGCGGATAAACGCCTGGTCGAACTCGTGGAGCGCGTCGTACTGCAAGCCTGCGCGGGTCAGCGCGTAGCCCAGTGCCATGCGCCGGTTCGGATCATCAGGCTTGGCCGCGACCAGCGCACGGGTGCGTTGCACGGCCTCGTTGGCTTGGCCACCGTCGGCCTGGGTCAGCGCTTGGCCGAGTTGCAGGTCGACATTATTCGGTTCACGCACCAACGCCTGGCGATAGACCTCTGAGGCCTGCGCCCACTGCTGTTGATTGCGGTACGTGCGTGCGACCGTCGCCAGTGCCTGGGTGGTCAGGTTGCGATGCTTGCCCTGAGCCTCATACACCTTCAACACCTCGGCATCCTGACCGGCCCAACCGGCGATCACGATGTGGTCGCTGATCTGGCCAGGGGTCTGACGCTCGGCGGGCAGTTGCCGCAGTTGAGTGAGGGCGGGCGTGAAGTTGCCGTTGCGCGCCTGAATAATCAGGGCGTCGTAGGCAGGATCTGCCATGGCAAAAGCGGGCATCAGCAGCTGGCCACATAAGGCTGCACCGATCAGCAATCGCAACCGGCCTGATGCACTGAATGGTAGGTTTCGCAGCATATCGTGAGCTTCCTTACACACGGAAAGCTGTAACGATAGGTGGTCCTGAGCAATTTGCATCAGGGCGCCGGCGTCCAATGACCCGACCTAGCTTTCCTGTAGGAACTATCCCCGACGCGTGTATCAAAAAGGACAAGTCATCACAATTGTTCAGATTTGGCGGCAAATCTGAAAAACGAATGGGGGAGCGGACTTGCCTGCGATAACGGGTCGCCAGCCGACATCAGTGTCGACTGTTTGACCCTTATCGCGGGCAACCCCGCTCCCCCATTTTTATTTCTGGGTGATGGCGAAATCTTTACTGCGCGCGGCTCACCGAACCGACTTTGGCCATCACAAAACCAATGAATTGCTCGACGGTCATCTTCTGGCCGTTGAAGGTCACTTCATTGTTGGCGTAATGCAGTTTGGAAACCACGTCGGTGCCCACCAGGGTCGCCAACTGCGTGCCCACCGCCAGACCACTGACCATTTCGGCGGCCATCTGGGATTGCTGCTCGATGGCTTTAGGGTCGGTCAGGCCGCCGATCTGCGCTTGCAGGGCGGACACGTCGGCGATCATCGGCTTGGACAGGGTCACGTTGGCGTCCAGCAAGGCGATCATCTGCTTGCCCAGTTCAACCGGCGGCAGCTCCATGGAGCTCGGCTTGGTCAAGTCCACGATCAGGCTCATCTTGCTTTCGCCGTGGGTGGTTTTCAGCGACAGGTTTTCCAGCGCCACTTGCGGCTTGGCGGCCAGCAATTGGTTGACGTTGGTCTCGGCCACGGCTTGCTCGGCTTCGGTCAGTTGCAGCTCCGGCACCGGTTGGCCGGCGGCGGCGGCGGCTTGCACCGGTTGCATCTTGTCCTGGTAGAGCTTGGTCAGCACCAGCCCCGACGGCACGTCGATGTTCTTCACGCTCAGGCCCATGGCGGCGGAGCCGACGGGTTTGCCCTGATAACCGATCTCGTCGATCTTGTAGTCGACGCGGCCGGCCAGGTTGTTGTCCTTGATGTCGCTGCTGTCTTTTTGCTCGAAGCCCTTGAGGGTCAGCACCGCCTTCTGCGGGCCGAAGGTGACCTTGGAATCGGTCAGCTCAACGGTGTTCTGCCCGGTGTAGAAACCGAACGTGGACTTCTCCAGGTTGCTGGCCACGGTCAGGCCGGCGAGGTCGATGTCGAACGGCGTGCCGTTGCCGTCGACGGCGGCCACTTTGAGGCTGTTCATAAAGCCGTCGACCTTGACCTTCTTGCCTTCGGCAGTGCTGTCAAAGTCCATGTTGGCACCGGAGAAGCTCACCGAGGACTTATCGTCCTTGAACTCCAGCGGCAGCAGTTCAAGGTTACCGCTGACCGAACGGCTGTAGCCGATATTGGCGACGCCCTTGAGCGGCGACACGTCTTTGGCGGCAGCGAACCATTTTTCGGTGGTGGGGTTCTTTTCCAGTTCGTAGTGACTGGTGGCCATGACCGGCAGCCACTTCAGCGACACCAGGCGCGAGAACGGCAGCGGGCCGTGTTCGATATGGTCGACGAACAGCAGTTCCGGGTTCGGGTTTTCTTCACCGAAGAACGAGCCCTGGCCCTTGAGGCGATAGTGCGCGGTGCTGCTGAACAGGCCACGGTCCAGGGACACCAGTTCCAGCGCCAGGGTGCCGTCGACACCGGCCATGGAGCGCTTCAGTTCCTGGTTGGCGTCCTGTACTGCGGTTTGCAGCACCGGCTCCAGTTGTTTACCGGTGTACCAGGCACCGCCTGCACTGACGACGCCAACGGCGACAACGAAACCCAAAAGAACGACTGCTGGCTTATTCATGAAGTGACCTGATCAAATCCTGTGAGAAGTGGGCTGTCTTCCTTGAACCCCGAAAGGGTTGGCTCAAGCCCGCCGAAAGCGGGGGAAGATTAGCACTGGCGGCCGCGAACGGCCCAGCTTTTCAGAGGGGTCAGGGCAACGGTTGGTTCACCCAAAGGTTCAGGAATACTCCAGGTCGATCTCGTCGAGTTGGTGATCGAAGCTCTTCAACCGTGCCGTCCAGGTGTACACCAGCACCTCAAACTCGCGGTGTATCACCGCATTGCTCGGGGTGTCGGCCTTGGGGTCGCAGAAGTCCAGTTGGTAGCGTTCACGGGCCATTTGCGTGGCAACATCAGACAATTCCCGCGCGTTATTCAGCCAATGCCTACCGTCGGCGACTTGCTGATCGAGGGCCACGCATTGTTTTTTCAGGGCTTCGAGGCTTTTTTCCAGGGGCGTGCCGGTGAGTTCGCCCATGACTTCCTGGAACGTACGCCCCGGCTGCCAGTAGCTGCCCCAGAAATAGCGATCGAACACTGTCTCGACACGGCGCAAGGCAACCTTGGTGTCCCAGATCGCCACGCGGGTCTTGCCCTGTTCGAGCAGTCTTCGTTTGACCCGTTGGTTTTGGTAGGACGCCCAGGCGACCACGCCGATGGACAGGGTGCCGATCACCAGGCAGGCGCTGTCGAGGAACACCATGGCCTTGTCGATTTGATGGGCAAGCATGACGCCGTAGAAATAGGCAGCCGATAACAGCACCAGTGCGAAGAACACGCACCAGAAAGCGGGAGCATAAGGGTTTTTCATTATTGGAATCCCCATGAGCAAACGCGATATGACCTGCGGGCCATCACGGAGACCCGCCTGTCAAAGCATAGCTATTTGCTCAGGGTTTGCTGGCCGGCGCTGCGTGCGTTCGTCCGCTTTCCCAACCACCGCCCAGCGCCAGGAACAGGTCGATCTGGCTCATGGCAACCTGGGTGTTCGCCGCCGCCAATTGCGCCCGCACATCGGTGTAAGTGCGAGTGGCTTGCAGGTCGGCGAGGAACGATGCGCGGCCAGCCTGGAAGAAGCGATGGGTCTGGTCCGCCGCTTCCTTGGCCGACTCGCCGGCTTCGTCCAACGCGTCGCGACGTTGCAGTTGCGCGGTGTACTGCGCGAGGCCCGTCTGGGTTTCGCGGATGGCGTTAAGCACCACGCCATCGAAATGCGCCAGGGCGCCCTGGGTCGCGGCTTCGGCTTCGTGGATACGCGCGCGGGCGCCGTTGGTCGGCACCGTCCAACTGATCAGCGGGCCAAAGCCCCAGCGGTTGGTGGGCCCGGTGCCGAGGTTATCGAGGATACCGACGGTGCCGACGGTGGCGCCGATGCTGATGTCCGGATACAGCGCCCCCGTGGCTACGCCGATCCGCGCAGTCGCGGCAGCCAATTGACGTTCCGCCTGGCGCACATCCGGACGACGCTTGAGCAGCGCAGCGCCGTCGCCGACCGGCAGCAGTTGAGCGATGTGCGGCAACTCGGCACAGCTACCGGTGCCTGCCGGCAGTTGGTCCACCGGCTTGGCCAGCAGCATCGACAGGCGGAACAACCCCGCCTGGCGTGCCGCTTCGTAGCGCGGCATGTCGGCGCGCAGGGATTTGTATTGGGTTTGCGAACGGGTCACCTGGGTTTCATCGCCACGCCCGGCGTCGCGCAGGCGTTGGGTCAGCTCGGTGCTCTGGCGTTGCAGGTCCAGGGATTCGTTGGCAATCGCCAGCTCTTCGTTCGCCGCACACACCTGGGTGTAGGAGCGCACCACATCGGCCACCAGGGTAATGCGGGCGATATCGGCGGCGGCTTGGGCGGCGTCGGCACTGGCCTGTGCGCTCTCGATGCCACGCTGCAAGGTGCCCCACAGGTCGAACTGATACGAGGTGCTGATACCGACGCTGCCAATATTGGCCACCGGGACTTTTTCCGTCAGCAAAAACGCTTCGCCGGACTCTTGCAGGCGCTGGGCCTCGGCCTTGACGCCAGCACTCCAGCCGCCGGCGGATTCCGCTTGTTGCACCTGATAACGCGAGCGTTGCAAGTTGGCCGCCGCCACCCGCAGGTCGGTGTTGGAGGCCATGGCCTGGCGCACCAGCTCATCCAGGCGCGGGTCTTTGTAGAGCCGCCACCAATCCGCCGGCACCGGCGCCGACACCACGTTGTTGCCTTCGCCCGCGAGCTGGCCTTGCAGGTCGCCCCGCTTCACCGCCGCTTCATCCGGCAACTTGTAATCCGGACCCACCGCCTGGCAGGCCGACAACAGCAACCCCAGCGCAGCAATCGCCAGCCGTTGCTTCATGGCTGCTCTCCGTCTTTCACTTTATCGCCGATGATCGACACGGTGGCCGTGCGCCCGGCGATCATGCGGAAGTCCGCCGGTACATCGTCAAAGGCGATGCGCACCGGAATCCGCTGGGCCAGGCGCACCCAGCTGAACGCCGGGTTGACGTTGGGCAGCAGGTTGGAGCCGCTGGTGCGGTCACGGTCTTCGATCCCGGCGACGATGCTTTGCACATGGCCGCGCAGACGGGCGTTGTCGCCGATCACACGGATGTCCACCGCCATGCCGACATGGATGCCGTCGAGCTTGGTCTCTTCGAAGTAGCCGTCGATATGGAAAGAATTGCTGTCCACCACCGACAATACCGGGCGCCCGGCAGTGACGAACTCTTGATTGCGCGGCGCACGGTCGTTGACGTAGCCGTCCACCGGGCTGCGGACCACCGAGCGGTCGAGGTTGAGCTGAGCCGAGTCCACCGTCACCTGTGCTTCGGCCAGGGCCGATTGGGCACGGGCCACACGGGACTGGCTCTCTTCCAGTTGCTCGCTGGGCACCAGGTTGCCAAGGCCACGGTTACGCTTGTACTCGCGGTTGGCCTGGGCCAGGGTTTCCTGGCGGTCCGCCACGGCCGCCTGGGCTTGGCGCAGGGCCAGCTTGAAGCGGTCCTGGTCGACCGCGAACAACACCTGGCCCTTGCTCACCAACTGGTTGTCGCGCACGTCCACTTGCTGGATCAGCCCGGAGACGTCCGGGGCGATCTGCACGATGTCGGCGCGGATATGCCCGTCACGGGTCCAGGGCGCAAACATGTAGTACATGACCATGCGCCACACCACGACGACCGCAAAACTCACGATCAACAACGTGAGGACTACACGGCCGATGGTCAAAAAAGGTTTTTTCATGTCATCAGGTATCGACTGAGTGAGTCCACCGCGCCCAGCAACAGCGCGTAGAGCCCCACATTGAACAATGCCCGGTGCCAGACCAGGCGATAGAAGTGGAGGCGCGTCAACAGCCCGTGCACCACCAGGAACAACACGTACGTAATGCCCATCAGCACCAGCAGCGTGGGCAGGAACACCCCGCTGATATCCAGATCACCGATCATAAAGGCGCTCCATCGGGTAGCGGCGCTTCCATCTCGGTGCCGCCAATGAATTCCACACCGGGCAACAACGCCAGGCGCAGGCCGGCCAGCGCATGCAGCAAGTGCACGCGGGTGTCGTCTTCGTCTTGCAGGCCCTGGCCGTTGAGGGCGCGGCGCGTGCGGTCCAGGGTCATCAGCAGACCGCTGGGCGCCGGCAAGCGTTCACCGGCCTTGAGGCAGGCCTTGAAGTAACCGCCGACGCCTTCGACCACCTGGTTGAGCAGCACCCGTGGCACGCCGAGGATGCGCGGCGAATAGGCCAGCAGGTCGAGCAGGTTCAGCGCCACGCGCAGGTCACGCAGGGCGATGCCGGTGTCCTGGTTGGTCAGGGCCAGGCGTGGCAAGTGCTGCATCAAACGGTCGAGCATTTGCGCGGCCATGTGCCGATGTTCGGCGAGGGTGGCAGGCTCGGTCATGCCGACGATGTCGCGCCAGCTGAAACGGGTCAGGCGCTTGGCGGCCAGTTCGGCGCCGAAGGGGCGTGCGATCAGGGTCCACACAAAGGCGAACAGCAGGCCCACCGGGCCGGCCAGGTTGACGTTGGCGAAGTTGAGGAAGTCTGCGTCGTAGGCGCCCTGGATGCTGATTAACGACGAGGTGTTCACCAGCGTCAGCAACATGCCCAGGTAGAAGCGCGGCTGAACCGTGAGCGTGCCGATACAGATAAACGGCACGGCAAACGCCAGCACCAGCATCGGGAAATCGTGCAGGTTGGGCAGGACGAGGAAGAGATAGAGGCTGGCGAACAGCACCGACATCGCGGTCCAGAAAAAGAACCGGTAGATCTGCGGCGCCGGGTCGTCCATCGAGGCGAAAAAGCTGCACGCCACGGCGGCCAGGATCACGGCGCTGCCGCCGTCGGTCCAGCCCAGCAAGATCCACAGCACCGAGGCGACGATGATCGCGGTAACCGTGGAAAACGCCGAGTAGAACATCAGGCCACGGTCGAGGAACGGCGTAAGCCGGCCCAGGCGCCAGTGACGGTAGACGGCGCGCCAGGTGTCCTGGCTTTCGCAGGCAATGGCGGCTTGCAGGCTGCGGCAGTCTTGCCACAGGTCGATCCATTCGGCGAGACGATACAGCGCGTTGGAGAACAACAGGGTGTGGCGGTCGTCCAGCGCGTCGCCGGTGGGTAGCAGCGCATCGACTTGATCACGCAGGGTGCGCCAGTTTTCCAGCGAAGGGTCTTTCTCGCTGCTCTGCAGCCACTGGTTGGTCGCTTCCAACAACGGCGTGAGTTTTTCCAGGAACTGCGGTGCGCGGTGTTCGACGGCGTAGAGCGCATCGTCGAGTTCTTCCACCACCGGCAGCAGGTGAATCATGCGCCCGCGCAGTTCCTTGGTGTTGCGCACCGTCTGCGGCCGCGCGCCTTCGTGGGGTAGCTGGCCGATCATCAATTCCAGGGTGTTGAACGTGGCCACCATGCCACCGCGCAGGTTGCTGACCTCGGTCGGGTCGACGTTGCGGGTGAGGAAGCGCTGGCTATAGACCTGGGCATCGGCAAACCACTTGGCCACCGAGCCGTCGAACACCGGCATCAGGCGGCGTGGCCAGAACATCGCGCCCACCACCGCCGCCACGGCGATGCCGAGGAAGATTTCTTCGGTGCGCGCCTCGGCCACGTCCCATACGGCCAGGGGGTTATCCACCACCGGCAGGGCGATCAGCGGCAAGGTGTAGCCGGCCAGCATCAGCGCGTAGTTGTTCGCGGTGCGCAGGTGCATGGACAGGAACAACAGGGTGCCCGTCCACAAGGCGATCACTACCACCAGCAGATAAGGCGACTGCACAAACATCGGCACAAACAGCACCGCCGCCGCAGCGCCCATAAAGGTGCCGATGGCGCGGTACAACGCTTTGGAACTGGTGGGGCCGACAAACGGGCTGGAGACGATATACACCGTGGCCATCGCCCAATACGGACGCGGCATTTGCATGAGCATGGCGATGTACAACGCGATCATCGAGGCGGCGAAGGTACGTACGCCATAGAACCAATCACGGGCAGGCGGGAAACCGGTAAAAAATCCGTTCAAAGCGTCGCCGCCTCAAAAGCCCGCAGCACCCGCAGGGCGGCTTCCATATCGGTAGGCGGGATATCCGCCAGGACGTCCTTGCGCAGGCGCACCAGCTGCACTTCCACCGCTTGCACCAACTCGCGGCCACGCTCGGTGAGGCTCAGGGCCTTGGCGCGGCGGTCGTGGACATCTTCGGTGCGGCATACGTAACCGCCGTTGCACAGCTGGTCGAGCAGGCGCACCAGCGACGGGCTTTCCATGCCAGATGCCTGGGCCACTTTTACCTGGTGCACCCCGTCGCCCAAGCGGCCGATCATCAAGAGCGGCACCGCGCAGGCTTCGGAAATACCGTAGCTCACCAGCGTGGTCTGGCAGATTTTGCGCCAGTTACGGGCACCCACCACCATGCTGCTGCTGAGGTTCATCTGGAGTTGTTCGAGGGATTGAGGCACTGGATTGTTCGCATACAGTTAGTTTGCTAACTATCAATATGGTGGATGGATCGAGAGCCGTCAAGTTTTGAAACAAATTCGCGATGGGTGGTGAGTGGGTGTTGGGTAAGTAAAGCGGGTTAAGCGATTGCTGCAACACTGCCGGGCAAATGTGGAAGGGTTTTGGGAGGAGGTGCCAGTCAATCAAGGAAACGGAAGACGAGCACATCCCTGTGGTGAGCGGGCTTGCCCCGCGCTGGGGCGCGAAGCGGCCCCAAAACCAGACGAATCAGGTTACCTGGAAGAACGCGTCGGCTGAATCAGGGCCGCTTCGCAGCCCAGCGCGGGGCAAGCCCGCTCACCACAGACGTCGTATTGCACTTAACCGACTGCCTCTCCCACATCAGCAATCACCCGCCCCGCCTCCTGCTCAATAAACTCAAACACCTCCTGCGCCACGCTGTACTGAAACTGCTTTCTACGATGCTTGGAAACCTTGCCATCGTTATCCAGGCACATCATCACCAGCTTCGACAAATCGCTGCCGCGTACGTCAAACCGTTGGTTCACGGCCTTGATCACACGGTCGTAGCGGTCAAGAAATTCGGTTTCTTCGCGCAACTCGACTTCCAATGCGCGACGGGCCATTTGCAGGGTGAATTCGACGCAGCGGGTGGCGTCCCAATAGCGGTAGATCGACGCATGGCCAATGAAGTCGAAAGCCATTTGATCACCGTCCAGCCAGGTGACGTTCCAGAAATCCCGTGTCGGTTGGGAAAAGGCTTTCAGTGTCTCCAGGTAGGCTTGTTCTTCGTGTTTCATCGCGACGGAAACCGGTAGCAGCAAGCCGTTTTCCAAGGCGCCGTAGTGGCAGAGGGTCTGGTGGATCAGGAAGCGCGACAGGCGCCCATTGCCGTCCATGAAGGGATGCAGGAACACAAAGCCGAAGGCCGTAATCGCCGCGGCCACGAGGGGGTCGACTTCGCGCTCAGGTTGATTGGCGAAGGCCATCAACTCTTCCATCAGTTCCTGGCACAACTCAGGCGCTGGCGGCACGTAGCTGACGCCCGCTGCGCCACGCAGGCCGTTGTGCAGATGGTTTTGTTCGTAACGAAACGCGATGGCCTTATCGAAGGGGTTGGAGACGGCGCTGTTTTGCAATTCGACCAGGTAGTCTTCAGTCAGCAGGCGGCCTTGGTGAGCTTGGCGTAGCAGTTGGACGAAGCGCCGGGATTTTTCTTCGCTGGGCTGCTCTTTTTCGATGGCGAACGAATCGCGGGTTTCGTGGAGGTAAGCCCACTGGGTCGCGCGGTCCATCATTTCGGGTGGGAGGGTGGCCATGAAAGATTTGGCACGGGTCAATACATCAAGCGCCAACAACGCGTCTAACTCCGGCGTGCGCTCAACGGTCGCACAGTAATGCAGAGAGCCCAGCCCGTTGAAATCTATTCGCCAGCGGCTGTTGCGAATGCTGGGGCCCGTTACATAGCGGACGGGGTCGAACAAGGCAACCACGCGCCCCCGAACAGGCACTACGTAATCAAGTGACTGCCCCGTAAAACCTTCCCATAAAAAACAGGCTTTTCGGATAAACGCTCCGTTAGGGGAGCTTGCCAACGCGGCTAGAAACGGTTCTGGGCCCAGCTGTTCAAACACTTGGGCGAGTACGGCTAAATTGACGCCTTCATGTTTCAGCGCGAACAGTACATGATCAAACAAGGCGTGTTGCGCAGGGGCGACGCTATGAGGAACGGCCAAACAGTTGCCGATCAGGGTGATCCGGGTCACCGGTTTGATCATTGCGACGCGAACAGGCGCAATGACTTTTAAGTCCAGCGCCTCACAGAGGTGGGCATATCCGACTATTGCCAACGCGAGCTTCCCCAGAAAAAATCCACTGGAAGGATTAAAGCTCAGTTTTTTTTACCCTTCACCATTTTTTTTTACAAACTTGCACTTTGACGGATATTTTTTTACACCCCTCGTCCCTTCCTCAGCAACACATCCAACTCATCCACTAACTCCGCCCAGTCCGCATCCTTGCGTTTTTCCTCACGCAAAAACGCACTCTGGCTGGGCGTCCAGAAAAACGCATCCGCCAGCTCCAGATCCGCCTTGAGCGGCGAATGAACCGCCACAAACTTATCAATGCTGACCGCGTCATCCGGCAGCCCCAGCTGTTTAAACAGTGACGCCAAGCTATGCACAGGCGGTTCCATGTCGAACTCCAGATAAGTGACGAGATAAACCAGTCTAGCGGCAACCCTCCGGCTGCGCTGATGGCACATTGCACAATACAAACAATCGCGCCCGGGCACCGCCGCCGTCCTGGCGGCTGAGTTCGCGCCAGCCGGCGGGCAGGGGCGCGAATTCGTCCGGGTCCTCGTTGCTACTGATCAGCCAGACGCGATGGGTTTCGGCGGGTAACGCTGACAAACGGTCGAGGTAGATGCGCCCACCGTCCTGGTCCACCAGGGTGCCGAAACCGTAGGCATTCGGCCGGGTCGATGTGCCGTCGGGCTTGGGCGGGGTGTAGAGCTGCAATTGGGCGTCGGTCTGGTCGTAATACACGTAGCTCAAGTACCACAGCATGTCGCTGAGGACGATGCGGTCGTCTTCCTGGTAATTGCGATTGACGAACTCCACGGGCACGTTGAACTGGTCGTGTTCATCCACCGTGAAGTTGTTCTTGAGCCCGACCAGCTCGATCCCGACAAACAGCACGAACAATGCGGCGCCCAACCATGACAGCCGGTCGGCGGCGATGGCGATCAGGATCGGCAAGGCCAATGCGTACACCGTCAGGTAGCGCTCGATAAACACCGGGGAGATGAACGACACCGCGTACACCAGCAGCAGCGGCAACAGGAAAAACAGCGCCAGCAGCCGAGCAGACCGGTCGCGCCAGGCCGTGCGCACCACCACCGCCACCAGCAGCAGCGGAACCAGCCAGAACAGCGGCGGCCAGAACTCCGTGCCCTCGTCCTGGATCACGAACTGCCAGATCATCGACGGCAGCGAGAGCAGGCCGACCGGTTCTTCCCAGCCGATATCACCGCCCACTTTGAGCTGGTCGACGTGCTGCACCAAGTCCAGCAGGTTCGGCAACCAGGGCAGGTACCCCAGCACGATCGCCACATTCGCCGCCCACCAGGCCGGGCGTGTCAGCAGGCGTTCGTCTCGTTGCAGCGTGCCCAGGTAGGCCCAGTGCACCAGCACGCAGAGCGCGGTGAAGTAATGGGTGTAGAAACCGGCGCCCATCAGCAGCACATACGCTGCCAGGTAGCGCGTGCGCTCAGGTGTACGCACCCAGTAGACCAACGCCAGCGTGGCCCCCAGCAGCCACACGCCCAGCAGCGAATACATGCGCACTTCCTGGCTGTAGCGCACGGCGGTCGGCAGCAGCGCCAGCAAGATGCCCGCGAGTACGGCGGCGCGGCGGGTGGACAGCTGCCGCGTCAGCCAGATCCCCAGGCCCACAGCGATTACACCGGGAATCGCACTCATGCCGCGAATCGACCAGATGCTGTCTCCAAACAGCTCGATCCAGCCGCGCAGCATGAAAAAGTACAGCGGCGGATGCACGTCGTGCGCCGCGTGAAACCACAGGTCGGTCGCGGCATATTCGCTCAGCAACAGGCTGGAGCCTTCGTCACCCCAAATAGCCGCCGAGGTCAGGTGGTAAAACCGCAGGGCCATGGCCAATGCCAGAATGGGCACCCACCACAGGCGGCTGATCCAAGCGGCGCCTTCCCACGTGAGGCGACTGAATGCGGGCAACGCCCCGACCTTTTCGTTTTGCTCTACCACAGACCGACGCACCTCGATTCCCCTGCCCTGATTGCCCATGCGTAAACACCGCCACTCTAGGACAAATGCCCCGGACTCGCTGCTTGAATCGGATGAATCTTCGATTTGTGTAGGCCTTCACCGAAGCAACCGTAGGAACGGGCTATCATTACCGCCTTCCAAGGACTCAGGATCAAGGACACTTCATGCGCATCGGTTTTCTGTCACCCCTGGCACTGGCTCTGCTGGCCAGTGTTTCCCTGCCGGCTGTGGCCAGCTCCGATGACTCTTGCTACCCCGATTGGCGGGTCTCGCGTGACAGCCTGGCGGGGTGTAACAACCTGCCCTTCCTGAGCCCCGGCAATGACAGCCGGGTCAACCTGCGCCTGATGCTGGCCGACAAGAAAGCCATGGCGTTGGCGCCCAACGCCTTGAACGAAGATGACCTGGCCCAGGGTTTCGGCCCGGTGCCCTTTCCGGTGTATCGCTTGACCGCCCCTGCAGGCACAAACACCGAGCCCGATGACTCACGCACCGCCAAACTCGACAGCTTGCTCGAACCGTTGGGCATCAAGCGTGAGGAACAAAAAACCGCTGGCGAGGCCTTCCTCAATGGCGAAGGCAGCCGCTGCCGCAGTAACGACGACGACAGTGCCAGCGCGTTTATCCGCCAGGTAGTGAAAGCCGATATGCCCGCCACCGAACGCACATCGCTGGCCAAGGCACGCTTGCAACTGCTCACCACATGCGAGTGGGATGGCCCGGTGATGGCCGAGCCGCAGCAGATCCAGTCGGCCGATGGGCAACAATTTCGCACTTATCTACAAGCGGCCGCCGACTTCTACAGCGGGCGCTTTGCCGAGGCGGAACGCGGTTTTTCGGCACTGGGCAGCGCCAGTTCGCCCTGGCTGAAAGAAACCGCGCTGTACATGACCGGCCGCACCGCGCTGAACCAGGCCCAAGCCAACATTTACGACACGTATGGCGTGCCGCAATTGGAGCGTGTGGATAAGTCGGCGCTGGCCAGTGCCGAACAAGGCTTCAACGCCTACCTGAAAACTTATCCACAGGGCGACTACGCCGCCTCCGCCCGTGGCCTGTTGCGTCGGGTGTATTGGCTGGCGGACGACAACGTCAAGCTCGCCGAGGCGTACGCCTGGGCACTGACCCAGGCCACGGACGGGCAGCGCAATGTGTCTGCGGATGAGCTGGTGGAAGAGGCCGACCAAAAGTTGCTGATGGTCACCGGTGGGCCGATCAATACGCCGATGATCCAGGTGGTCAGCGACCTGATGTTGATGCGCGCCCATACCCCGCCAAGCCTGTCCCGTGCAGACCTCGAACAACGCAAAGCCGTGTTCGCCAACGACCCTGCGCTGTATGACTACTTGCTGGCGGCGTATGCACTGTACGTGGAGCATCAACCCGACAGTGCCTTGAAGCATCTACCCGAAGCAGTGCCGTCGAATCTGGACTACTTCGCGTTCAGCCAGCAAACCCTGCGGGCGCTGGCCCTGGAAGATAAAAAGGACTGGCAAGACGCCCAATCGCTGTGGCTGAAACTGCTGCCACTGGCCAAGTTGCCGCTGCAACGAGACCAGATTGAGTTGGCGCTGGCGCTGAACTACGAACGCAGCGGCCAATTGGCCAAGGTGTTCGCGGCCGACTCGCCAATCAGCGCCCAGCAGGTTCGCTATATCCTGCTGCGCAACGTTGCCGGTCCCGACCTGCTGCGCCAACAGATCGCCCAGGCCAGTGACCCGCTGGAACGCGAGACCGCGCAGTTTGTGCTGCTGTATAAAAACTTGCTGCGCGGGCAGTTCGCGACCTTCCTCGACGACCTCAAGCAACTGCCGACGCCGGCTCCGGAAGACAAGCTCGGCACCAGCCTCGGTTACGTCTACAGCGCCAGCCAAAGCTTGAGGTTGTTCCAGTGGAACGGCGACAAAGCCGAGTCCGGCTACGCCTGCCCGAGCATCGCGCAAACCGCCGAAACCTTGCAGGCCGACGCAAAAAGCCCCCACGGCCTGAACTGCATCGGTGAGTTCATCCTGCGCAACAACCTGGACGGCATGCCCCTGGAACAAGCCCGCGCCGCCGGCAGCCTGGGCAGCACGGCGTCGCAGTTCAAGGGCGAAACCTTCTCGCGACTTGAGGGCTACAAGCGGGTAATCGCCGACGCCAAGGCGCCGAAAAACGACAAGGCCTACGCACTGTTCCGTGCCATCAACTGCTATGCGCCAGCTGGCTACAACAGCTGCGGTGGCCAGGACGTCGAGCCCGCCGTACGCAAGGCCTGGTTCCGCCAGTTGAAGACTGGTTTTGCCGACACCCAGTGGGGTAAATCCCTGCAGTACTACTGGTGAAGTCGCTGTGGCTAGGCTTGCTGTTACTGGCAAGCCCGGCCTTCGGCGCCGTCGACGCCCGCGACTATGACGCCTTCTGGCTGTGGAGCGGCGTCACGCCCCAACCGGTGCTCCAGCAGGCCAAGACCCTGTACATCCTGCAAGGCCAGATCAATTCCACCCGCCGCGCACCGCAGCGCGGCGTACGGATGATCGCCCAGGGCATCAGCGTGCCGCGCCTTACCCAGGGCGAAATCTGGGTGGTGTACCGCGCCCACACCCTGCACTGGCCCGAAGCGGTCTACACCCAATTGCTGGGCCAGGTGCAACGCTGGCGCGACGCGGGCAACCCGGTGGTCGGCATCCAGATCGACTTCGACGCCCGCACCCAGTACCTGCACGAATATGCCGCCTTCCTGCGCGACCTGCGCGAACGCCTGCCCACCGACCTTCGCCTGAGCATCACCGGCCTGATGGACTGGAGCAGCAACGCCGACCCATCCGCCATCGCCCAGCTCAAAGGCGTAGTGGATGAAGTGGTGGTGCAGACCTATCAGGGGCGGCACAGCATTCCGGATTACGCGGCGTATTTGCCGCGTATGAACCGGATGGGGTTGCCGTTCAAAATTGGGTTGATTCAGGGTGGAGTGTGGGATGAGCCGGGGTATTTGAAGGGGAGTGAGTGGTTTCGGGGGTATGTGGTATTCCTGCAAAACCCTTGATGCGTGTGGTGAGCGGGCTTGCCCTAATGCCAGTCAGTTAAGGCAAACACTGTACCTGTGGCGAGGGAGCTTGCTCCCGTTGGGCCGCGAAGCGGCCCCAGCTCTTTGTTTTAAAAGACTGGGACTGCTACGCAGTCCAGCGGGAGCAAGCTCCCTCGCCACAGGCTACTTTTTATCCTTCAGACCTCTTAACTGACTGCCATTAGGGCTTATCCGGAGTAGCAATCCAGATCACTGGTGCACTGCCACACATAGGCCTTGTTGGTCAGGTTCTGCACATTCAACGCCATCAGGGGTTCAAGAAACACGTTGAAGGCCTGCGGCAGCAGCGCGCTCACCACCAGCGCCAGGGCCAGGCATCTGGGCCACCAGGCGAATGAAGAGCGGTCCTACGTGCGGCTCCCAATAATCGGCACAGCACGCCCTACAGCTTGCTCACACCTTCAGCCCCCCGCAGTTTGCAACGGATACACCGATTCCCAGCCCCCGCCCAACGCTTTGTACAACCCCACCATGGCCAGGGACACGCCGGTAGAGCTTTCCACCCACTGCTCCTGCGTCGCCAGCAGCGCGCTTTGCACGGTCAGCACGTTGACGAAATCCGCCACGCCTTCGACGTATTGGTGTTGCGCGGTCGCCAGGGCGATCTGGTTCTGGCGCACGGCTTCGGCGAGGCTGTCACGGCGCAGTTGGCTGGCGTTGTAGCGGGTCAACTGGTCGTCGATCTCATGCCAGGCGCGCAATACGGTTTGCTGGTAGGCCAGCGCCGCTTCCTGTTGCTGGGCTTCGCGCAGGTTCAACATGCCTTGCAGGCGCCCGCCATTGAACAGCGGCAGGCTGAACTGTGGGCCGAAGGCAAAGGCGCGGGAGCCCCAGGAGCCGAAGTCCGACAACTGCATGGCTTGAGAACCGAGGCTGCCCGACAGGGTGATGCGCGGGTAGAAGTCGCCCTTGGCCACGCCGATCGTGGCGGTGGCGGCATGCAGGCGGGCCTCGGCCTGGCGGATGTCCGGACGACGTTCGGCCAGCTCCGACGGCAGGCCGATGGCGACCTGGCGCTGGGTCTGCGGTACGGCGGCGTCCTTGGACAACTGCGCGTGCAGGGTTTGCGGTGGCTCGCCCATCAGCAGGCTCAGGGCGTTGATCAACTGGTCCTGGCGTTGTTGCAGGTCCGGCAGGCGCGCTTCGATGGCGGCGACTTGAGCGGCGGCTTCGGCCACGTCCAGGTCGGTGGCCACGCCGTCGGCCAGGCGCAGTTGCGAGAGCTTGAGGCTGTGGCGCGCGACGTCGAGGTTTTGCTCGGTGACGGCGCGGGTGTTTTGTACGCCGCGCAGTTGGATGTAGTCCTGGGCGGTCTCGGCGAGTACCGAGAGCAGTACGGCGCGCCGGTCGTTTTCAGCGACTTGCAGGGTGGCGTCGGCGGCTTCGGTTTCGCGTTTGACGCGACCCCAGAAGTCTAGCTCCCAAGAGGCCGAGAAGCCCGCGTCCCACTGGTTGAACGCGGAGCGACCGTTCTCGCCGGAAGGGTCGCTCAAGCCTTTGCCACTGTTGCGTTTACGCTGGTAAGCGCCGCTGGCGTCGACGTTCGGGTAACGCTCGGCGGTGGTCACTTGGCGTACGGCGCGGCTTTGCTCCAGCCGGCTGCTGGCCAGTTTCAGGTCGAGGTTATCGGTGAGTGCGCGGCGTGTGAGGGCCGACAGTTGCTCGTCGTGGAACACATCCCACCAGCGCTCCTGCAAAGGCTCGCTGACCGCACGGCTGGCGGCTTGACGGCCCTGGGGTTCGCTCCACTGGGTGACTTGCGGGCCTTGGGGCTTGTGAAAGTCAGGGCCAACGGTGCAGGCACTCAGGCTGATGAGGCTCAAGGTGAGCCAGGCCACTCGTTTCATTGCTGGGCTACCTCGCGTTGCTTCGCAGCGGGTTGAGTGTCGACGCTGGCCTCTACCGACATGCCGACGCGCAGGCGCTCGATGTGCGCCTGACCCGGCTCCAGCACGATCTTCACCGGAATACGCTGCACCACCTTGGTGAAGTTGCCGGTGGCGTTATCCGGTTTTACCGAGGCGAAGGTCACGCCGGTGGCCGGCGCCAGGCTTTCCAGATGGCCGTTGAGCAACTCGCCATCCAGGCTGTCGACCCGCACCTGCACGGCTTGGCCGGCGTGCATATGGGAGAGTTGGGTTTCCTGGAAGTTGGCCACCACGTAGGCCTGCTCCAGCGGCACCACGGCGAGGATCTTGCTGCCCGGCGTCACGTAGGCGCCAACCCGCACGGCACGTTCACCGACCATGCCATCCACCGGCGCCACGATGCGCGTGTAGGACAGTTGATAACTGGCCAGCTCCAGCGCGGCCTGGGCGCGTTTGAGTCCACCTTCGGCAGCGTCGCGCTGGGCGGTGAGGATTTCGACTTGCTTGCGCTCCGCCGCCAGCACCGCCGTGGCATTGGCCATGCGCGCGGTGGCCTGGTCGATGCGGGTCTTGGCTTGCTGGGCGTTCTGCACGGTGCCCGCGCCGACGCCGGCGAGGTGGTTGTAGCGGTTCAGTTCGTGTTCGGCGAAGGCCATTTCCGCGCGATCCGCCGCAACAGTCGCCTGAGCCTGGGCGATCACCGAGCTTTGGCGCTCGAGGGTGGCGGTGGCGTTTTTCAGTTGGGCTTGGGCGACGAGAGTATCGGCGTCGGCGGCCTGGGCGGCGGCGCGAAAATCGCGGTCGTCGATCAGCGCCAGCAGTTGCCCTGCCTTGACGCGTTGGTTGTCTTCCACCAGCACTTCCTTGATGAAGCCGGCCACGCGCGGCGCCACCAGGGTGAAGTCGGCGGCGACGAAGGCGTCGTTGGTGGTCTGGTGTTTGCTGCCCAGCACGCCCGGCGCAACCAGGTAAACCAGCACACCGACGGCGAAGACCGCGATAACGGAGACGGCAATTTTATCTTTGCGTTTCATGAACAGTCCTTTCAATCAAGTCGGTGCGCGGGGCGGGAAAATCCGCGTGGGCATCCAGAAAATCAGCAGGATCAACGCCACCGCGACGGCGGCCATGACGTAATACAAATCCGAAGAGGTCAGCACCACGGCCTGCTCGTGCAGGCGGTGCGCCAGGCCCGGCGCGTCACCGTCGGCCAGGGGCGAGTTGCCCAGGCGGTCCACCAGCATGGTCGAGTGGAAATGCAGGCGCTGGGTGGTGAGCGTGTCGATCACACCGGTGGCAATCACGGCGG
Source organism: Pseudomonas nabeulensis (assembly GCF_004682045.1). Classification (GTDB taxonomy): domain Bacteria; phylum Pseudomonadota; class Gammaproteobacteria; order Pseudomonadales; family Pseudomonadaceae; genus Aquipseudomonas; species Aquipseudomonas nabeulensis. Next base: position 19,840 of record NZ_QUZT01000059.1, on the reverse strand, counting down.
CCAAGCCTTTGACGGTGTTGAACCAGGCCGAGGCGAATGGCCCTTCAATGGGTTGGATGCTGCCGGTCGAGAGCATCAGCAGCGGCAACACGGCCATCGGTTGCCCAAAGATTTGCAGCAGGTACAGGCCGTAGAAGTCATCGCGAATCCACTCCGACGTCAGGTGCGCACTGCCCACGCAACACAGCACCAACATGCCCAGGCCGATGCCCAGCACCCAGCGGCAATCGACCCAGCGCAGGTTGCACAGCGCCGCCACCAACGGCAGGGCGATCAACTGCGGCAACGCCATCAGCAGCATCACCGGCGCGGTTTGCAGCGGACGATAACCCTGGACCTGAGCGAGGAAACTCGACGGGATGATGATCACCGAGGTCAGCACCATCAGCACCCCAGCCAGCACGATCAACGCGAACGCCAGGTTGCGCAGACCAAGCATCTGCAACTTGAAGAACGGCACCGGCTGCGACCATTCGTTCACCATGAACAGCACCAGCAACACCGTGCCGCCACAGAGCAGGAAGGTGATCAAGCCCGACTCGAACCAGTCCAGGCGATTGCCTTGCAGGATGCCGATCACCAACATGCAAATCGCCGGAAAGCCCAACAGCAAGCCGCGCCAGTTGAACTGCTTGAAGCGCTCCAGGCGCAGCGGGTCTTGGGGCAGGCCGTAAGCCACCGCAGCCATCGCCAGCAGGCACGGCCCGACAATTTGCCAGAATGCCCACTGCCAGCCGACGTACTCGGTCCACAGCGCCGCCAGCGGCGTGCCCAGGCTCGGCCCGAAGGTCGCGGTGAGCGCGTAACCGGCCAGGCCGTAGAGTTTGACGTTGGCCGGCAGGAAGCGCAGGGCCACGGTCATCAACATCGGCGGCAACGCACCGCCGGCCAGGCCTTGCACGGTGCGTAGCAGCAGCAGGCTTTCGTAGTTCGGCGCGAACGGGCACAGGATGCCGAGCACGGTGAACAGGCCAATCGCACACAAGGTGAAACGGCGCAGCGAAAACGTCACCGCACACCAGGGGGCAAAAGCCATGGCTGCGACGGAGGTGGCGGTGTAGGCCGCGACCAACCAGGTGCCTTCGTCGAAGCCGATGTACAACGCACCGCGAATATCGGCGAGGGCGACCTTGGTGACCATCTCATTGAGACCGGACACCAGCACCGCCAGCAGCACGCCGACCAGGCCGATGATGATGCGCGGGCCGAATACCGGAGGGCTCATCGCAGTGGGTAGGGCTGCGGCCGCTAGCGTGGGGGCAGCGAGGGAAGTCATGAACGGGTAACTCGAAATGGTAAATACCCGAGCAGTTTAATCAGGCTAACTCATGACAAAAAGTTACTTGTCGGCAGTTTATAACTGCACCAAACACAATCTTAAACTCACCACAAAAACCCTGTGGGAGGGGCGGTGCGACGATTCGACTTGCCCCCGATTGCAGTGTGTCAGGTACACATTTCTTACTGATCCACTGCTATCGGGGGCAAGCCCCCTCCCACATTTGGAAATTGTACATCTCAAGATTGAGTCGGTTGGGCCTCCAGCCATGTGGCATGGCAGCTCTCGCGCATGGTTTCGCGCAGCCATTTGTGCGCCGGGTCTTTGTCGAAACGCGGATGCCAGGACTGCGCCAATACCAATGTCGGCAGCGAGATCGGCAGCGGGAATGCACGCAGCGGCAGTTTCAGGCGATTGGCGCTGTAGAGCGCTTCCTTGGGCACCGGCAGGATCAGGTCGGAATCCGGCAGCATGAACATCGCACCATGGAACCCTGGCGCGATCATCGCCACGCGGCGCTCCAGCCCTTGGGCATTCAGCGCCGTGTCGATAGGCCCACGGGCAATGCCCCGCCGCGAAATGCTGATGTGGGAATAGCTGGCGAAACGTGCAGCAGTGATCTCTTCGTCGAACAACGGATGACCTTCCCGTGCCAGGCCGACGAAGGTCGTGGAGAACAGGTTCTGCACCTTTACTTCGGGGCTGGTGGGCATGGTGTTGCTCACCCGCAAATCCAGGCGGCCTTCACGCAAGGCTTCGTCGTCGGTGTCGCCTTCGGGCACAAAGCACAGCTCGCACAGCGGCGCCACGCGCTCCATGGTGTCGAACAACCGACCACCATACACACCAATGAAAAAGTCATTGGCGCGTACGCTGAAACGCCGGCGCAGGGTGCTCAAATCCACCTCATCCGCCGAGCGGAACACCAGCGCCGCCTGTTCCACCACGTTGCGTACCTGGGCTTGCAACTGCAAGGCCTTGGGCGTCGGCACCAGGCCGCGGCCGGCGCGCACCAGGATCGGATCGCCCACCGCCTCGCGGATGCGCGTGAGGGTGCGGCTCATGGCGGCGGGGCTGAGGTTCATGCGGCGTGCGGCGCCGACCACGCTGCCCTCATCGAGCAGGGCGTCGAAGGCGACCAGCAGGTTCATGTCCGGTAATTGCATGCCAAGCACTCGTGATGACTGGGGAGTGAATTGGCTGCAATCCTAGCAGGAGATCAGCGCTGCATGCCCCAACGCTTTACGGTGAGTCGCTCGAAGGTATCAAACACCAGGTTCTCCACCAGCAGGCCGATCAGGATCACCACGGCCAGGCCGGCAAATACCTTGTCGGTATACAGCTCGTTGCGGTTCTGGAAGATGTACCAACCCAGGCCGCCCTTGCCGCTGGTTGCACCGAATACCAGCTCGGCGGCGATGAGCGTGCGCCAGGCAAATGCCCAGCCGATCTTAAGGCCCGCGAGGATCGACGGCAGCGCCGCCGGAATCAGGATGAACAGCACAAAGCGCATGCCTTTGAGGCCGTAGTTGCGACCGGCCATGCGCAGGGTTTCGGACACGCCGAGAAAACCCGAATAGGTGTTGAGCGCCAGCGCCCACAGCACCGAATGCACCAGCACGAAGATCAGGCTGTTCTGCCCCAGGCCGAACCACAACAGTGCCAGCGGCAGCAACGCAATGGCCGGCAGCGGGTTGAACATCGAGGTCAACGTGCTGAGCAGGTCGCGGCCCAACTGGGTCGACACCGCCAGGGTGGTCAGGGCAAACGCCAGCACGATACCGATCAGGTAGCCCTTGATCAGCACCACCAGCGAGATGCTGACCTTACTGAGTAATTCGCCGCTGAGCAGGCCGTCGTAGAGCGCGTGAAAGGTCTGCAAAAAGCTCGGCAGCAGCAAGTCATTGTTCTGGTAGCGCGCAACGGCTTCCCAGAGGATCGCCAGCACGATCAGGATCAAGCCCTTGCGCAGCCAGCCTTGTTGCCACAGGCGTTGGCGCAGGGGCAGCTCGCGTTCCACGGGGACGCTGAGCAGTGGTTCGAGTTGTATTTCGTATTCCTGGCGCACGGGTTGTCCCTCAGTAAGCGATGCGGATGTCAGCGAAACCCAGCTCTTGCTCGGCCTCGGGCGCTTCATCAAACAGCAGGCGATGAATCCGCCGCGCCGACGCCTGGAACTCCACGCCGCCAAGGCTGTGCAGGTCGTATTGATGGCTATGGATTTCCGCCCGCACGCGCCCCGGATGCGGCGACAGCAACAGGATGCGATTGCCCACCACCAGCGCTTCTTCGATGGAGTGGGTGACGAACAACAAGGTGAAGCGCACTTCTTCCCACAGCAGCAGCAACTCTTCCTGCATCTTGCGTCGAGTCAGGGCGTCCAGGGCGGCGAACGGCTCGTCCATCAGCAGGATTTTTGGCTGCATGGCCAAGGCGCGGGCGATGGCCACGCGAGCCTTCATGCCGCCGGAAAGTGTGTGCGGATACGCGTCGGCAAAGTTGCTCAGGCCGACTTTTTCGAGGTAGTGCAAAGCACGCTCCTCGGCTTCGCGGCGCTTGAGGGTTTTCGACGCCAGCAGCGGGAACATCACGTTCTGTTTGACGGTTTTCCACGGCGGCAGTTGATCGAATTCCTGGAACACCACAATACGATCCGGACCCGGTTGTTCGACCTTTTGCCCCAGCAGGCGAATCTCGCCCTCGCAGGGTTTGATAAACCCGGCGATGGACTTGAGCAAGGTGGATTTGCCGCAGCCGGACGGGCCAAGCAATACGTAACGGTCCGCCGGGTCGATTTCGAAACTGACCTGGTGGGTGGCCCGCACCACGCGTTCGGGGGTTCGGTATTCCAGGCTGACGTTATCCACCGCCAACAACGGGACGGTGGTGTGCAGGTTGCTGGCCTCGTGGCCTTGCAAAGGCGCGTTCATCTCAACTTCCTTGCAGGGGCTTGGCGTCCTGGAAGAAATAGTCCTTCCACGATTCAGGCTTGTGCTTGATGGCACCGACGCGGTAGAGGAATTCGGCCAGCGGGTAGGTGTTTTTCGGTGTGACGCTGAATTCGAACTGCGGGTTGTCGATGATTTTCAGCAGCTCGGCGCGGTCGATCTTGGCCTTGGTCACACGGATGTAGGTATCGGCCGCAGCGCCTTTGTCGTTCTGCGCGAACTGCGCGGCTTCGGTCAACGCTTCAACGAATGCCTTGTAGGTTTTTGGATTGTCGTTGCGGAATTTTTCGGTGGCGAACAGCACGGTCGGCGAGTTCGGGCCGAACAGGTCGTAGGTGTTCAGCACCACATGCACGTTCGGGTTGGCCAGGGCCTGGTCCTGGAACGGCGGGTTGGAAAAATGCCCGGTGAGTTCGGTGCCGCCGGCGATCAGTGCAGCGGTGGCATCGGGATGCGGAACAGCCACCGTGTACTTGTCGAGGCGATTGAACTCCTTGTCGCCCCACTGCTTGGCAGCGGCGTATTGCAGGAAGCGCGATTGCACCGACACACCCACTGCCGGCACGGCGATGCGGTCTTTTTCGGTGAAGTCGGCGATGGTCTTGACCTTGGGATTGTTGCTCACCAGGTAGTAGGGAAAGTTGCCCAGGGACGCCACGGCCTTGACGTTTTGCTTGCCGTGGGTGCGGTCCCAGATGGTCAGCAGCGGGCCGGTGCCGGCGCCGGCGATATCAATCGAGCCGGACAGCAACGCGTCGTTGACCGCAGCGCCGCCGGACAGTTGGGTCCAGTCGACCTTGATGTCGATGCCTTCCTGCTTGCCGTATTTTTCGATCAGGTTCTGGTCGCGTACCACGTTCAGCAACAGGTAGACGATGCCGAACTGCTCGGCGATGCGAATCTGGCCTTCGGCCTGCGCCACGGTCGGTGCAACCAGGCTGCCAGCCAACAGGCTGATGCCCAGGCCGACGGTCGCAGCCAGTCGGGCGAATGGAATTTTCGTGGACATGCTCATGCTCCGAATCAGAAAGGCGCGTCGCCCTGGATAGTGGTGCGAAACAACTTGCGGCGCAGGTAGCTCGGGCAACCGGCGGCCAGGTGGATCAGCGAGCGGTTGTCCCAGAACACCAGGTCGTGGGGCTGCCATTGGTGGCGATAGATGTTTTCTGGCAGCACGCTGTGGGCGTAGAGCTGGGCCAGCAGGTCGCGGCTTTCGTCTTCTGGCAGGCCGACGATGCGGGTAGTGAAGCCTTCGCTGACGAACAGCGCCTTTCGGCCATTCTCCGGGTGGGTACGCACCACGGGGTGCACCACTTCGGCTACCTGAGCGAGTTGCTCGGGAGTCAGTGTGGGACGCCAGTTGCCTTCGAATTTGGTTTCGCTGTAACGCGCGGTGTAGGAATGCGCGGCGCTGCGGCCTTCAACGGCGTTGCGCAGGTGCTGGGGCAGTTGGTCCCAGGCTTTGTGCATATCGGCGAACAAGGTATCGCCGCCTTCGGACGGCAGTTCCTGGGCGTGCAGCATCGAGCCCAGACTCGGCAGCTCTTTATAGGACAGGTCCGAATGCCAGAACTTGCCTGCGTCCCCCAGGCCGATGGATTGGCCATTTTCGATGATGTTGGAGACGATCAGGATTTCCGGGTGGTTGGCCAACAGGAACTGTTTGAGGACGTGAATCTGCAACACACCGAAGCGACGGCTGAAGGCGATCTGTTGTTCCGGGGTGATGCGCTGGTCGCGGAACACGACCACGTGATAGTCCAGGTGCGCGCGGTGAATACGGGCAAAATCCTGGTCGTTGACCGGACGCGACAGGTCCAGCCCGACAATCTCGGCACCGACGCTGCCGGGCAGTGGGCGAATCTCGAAAGCTTGGGCGGTTGGGGTCACTGTTGGAACAGTAGAGGTGGCGGACATGAGGTCACTCCCGGTCAGACAGGAGAGTGACTTTATAGGTATAAGAACTCGAATTTAAATACCGATAATGAATATCGATAGACAGGAATGTAAGACACTGCAAATGCCCAGTGTGGGTGCCTTGAGCACTCTGTTGAAGTGCTTACAAGCCGAAACCGTACCCGTTTGACAAGCTTGTGGGCAGTCTCTAGTGTGCATTGGATCCAATCAGCCACCCCAATCCGACAAGGAGGATAGCGTAACCGTGACGCAGAAGCCGAGCCCTTTGAACAGCATCAAGATCAGCGGTCCTATTCCCGCCCATCTCGCTCGCTCCGTGATTGAAGAAACCTTGCGCAATGCCATCCTCGATGGCCGCCTGCCCTGTGGTACAGCCATGCGCCAGCAGGAGCTGGCCAGCCTGTTCGGGGTCAGCCGCATGCCGGTGCGCGAGGCCTTGCGCCAACTGGAGGCGCAGTCACTGCTGCATGTGGTGACGCACAAGGGTGCCGTGGTTGCACCGTTGATTGACGACAACTCGGCTGAGACCTATGGGTTGCGGATGTTGCTGGAGTCGGAGGCGTTGCGCCTGTCGATTCCCTTGCTCACCGAAGCCGATATTGCCGAGGCGGATGCCTTGATCTGCGCCCTCGAGCAAGAGAAAGACTACACCGAGATTGGACGTCTCAACCGCCTCTTCCACATGACCCTGTATAGCAAGGCCCCTAACCAGCGCCTGCTCAAGTTGGTAGAACACGGGTTGAACGAGGAAGAGCGCTTTCTGCGTTTCAACCTTGAGGCGATGGGGCTGGGCGAAACATCCCAGGAAGACCACCGTGAACTGCTGAACCTGGTGGTGCAGAAGAAAACCGAGGAAAGCATCCTGACCCTGCGCAATCACTTGATGCGAGGCATGGAGGTCATCACGACGTACCTCAGTGGCCTGGAGGCTGCCGCGAAGAAGAACATCTAATAGGCGCGCTTGAATACTGCGGGGCACCCTGTCTAGCGTGATAAAGCCCCGCAGCGAAGAAACTTCCCACCGCAACTAAAGCAACTTACTTACAGCCATTCTTATTTCGCAAAACATTCAACACATTCATATAGTCGCCAAACTGTTTAACCCGCTTATTATCTCGCCTCGCTAAAAAACACACTTCATCGAACTGCCTACTTCCCGCGTGCGAGCTGCCTTGCGTGCTCGAATCGGTTTGCAGCCCTTTATTTCTTAGCCGATTACAACAGCCATCGCTGTGTTTACAGCAGACGCAACAACTTATAGGCATCAACCATGCAACAAGCGCTACTGGAACAAAAACAACTGCAGTTATGCAGCCACCCGTTATTTATTGAAATAACTTCCCTTAGAAAGTTACAACTATTTATGGAAAGTCATGTATTCGCTGTGTGGGACTTCATGACTCTCACCAAGCGCCTGCAACAGGACCTGACCTGCATGCAGCTTCCCTGGCTGCCCCCTGTAGACCCGCAAGCCGCACGCTTGATCAATGAGATCGTGCTGGGTGAGGAATCGGACGAGCATCCCCGACAAGGCCACTGCAGTCATTTCGAGTTGTATCTCGAAGCCATGAAAGAAGTCGGTGCCAACACGTCGAGGATCGACCGCTTCATTGCGCTGCAACGCGAGGGTCAGGCTGTCAATACAGCCTTGCTTGAAGCGGATCCGCCCCCGGGGGTTGGCGCTTTCGTCCGCGATACGTTGCACATCGCGTTGAACGCACCTACCCACTGCGTAGCGGCGGTGTTCCTGCACGGTCGCGAGCATGTCATCCCGAAGATGTTCGAGCATCTTCTGCAATCGGAGGACATTAACCCGCACCAGGCACCCACCTTCTACAGTTATCTCACGCGCCACATCGAACTGGACACCGAGGATCACGGGCCGGCAGCACACCGCCTGCTCGAGCGCCTGGTCAGCGCAGACCCGACCCACCCACAGCAGGCTCACGACGCGGCCATCGCCGGCGTGCAAAGTCGCATCCATTTGTGGGACCACGTGCGGGCCTCGTTGCAAGAGGTGCACCCATGAACGGTGCGCAGTACCAGTCCCTTGCCGACGATTGGGAGCGCCGCGCAACCGTCCGCACCCGCCCTCGCCGCCTGCTGGAAAACGACGACAAGCTGATCTACCCGCTGTGCCGCCAGCCCTTGGTGCTCACCGCGACCTTCCTCGAACATTGCCCCCAGTGGCGCGACTTTGTCCTGGTGCAAAGCTTCTACAAATTCATCAATGACGTCGTGATCTTCGAGACCGAGATCGTCGACAAGACGGCACGCAACATTGCCAAAAACCGCTTCTCGACGCCCTTCCCCCTCGCCTGCCGCTACGACGCCATGACCGTCGTGGTGGACGAGGACTATCACGCGCTGGTCGCGCTGGACTTCCTGCAACAGACCGTGGACATGACCGGAATCCCGCCCATCAATCTCCCCGCACAAATCGAGCTGAGCCGTGCACTGCCGGCGGCACAAGCGCAGGTCCCCGCGCACCTGCGTGATGCCGTTGAACTGATGGGTGTGGCCATCGCTGAAAACACCGTGACCCAGGATGTCGCGGCATTTTCCAGGGACAACAGTGTCAAGGCATCCATCCGTGGCTTGATGGCCGACCATCTGTCTGACGAAGGCCGCCATGCGCAATTCTGGACTCGCCTGGTGCGCCTCTATTGGCAAGCGGCCAGCCCGGAGGACCGCGATAGCATCGCGCTGGCGTTGCCGGTGTTCCTGGAAAATTACCTGACCAACGAGATGCAGAAAACCTTCGACCTGCAGTTGATCGAACACCTCGATGTGAGTCCCACAGTGCGCAACACGTTACGCGATGAAGTCATCGCACTGACGTTTCCCATCACCTACCAGCATCCGCTGGTGGCCAACATCATGGGTTTCCTGCAACACAGCGGCTTGCTGCAAACGGCGAGCGTGACCCATGCATTGAATGACTACCTGCCTTCACCCAGGAGGCCGATATGAGGCGATTGGTTATCGGATGGTTCGGCACCAGCGTTGCAATGGCCGCGATCAAGGAGAGGCTGGAGCAGTACGGCCATGTTTCTGGCGATGACGCCGCCGACCTGTGGATTGAAGACGGTAGCCTGGAATTGCCACCTGCCCTGAGCCAAAGCCCCTGGGTGCGTTTACGCCTGGGACTTGGCCCGACAACGGATAGCGGGCTGCCCACCCTGCAACTGCGTGCCTACGACCAGAACCAGCGCGCGTACGCCGTACTGGATATCAACGAGGAACCCAGCGGCAACGGCGAGCGATTGCGTCGGCAAGTGACGGATGCGTTGGTGGAGTGGGTTGCGCTGCACGTCAGTGGCTTTTCTCGGCACTCGGGCTACTTCACCGCAAGTGCGCTCGCCAACGACTGGCCCGAGGCAGGTTTGCAGGAGCTTGAAGCCCTGGCGTTTGTGCACCGTTTCAATCGCACGGCAGACCCTGCCTTGTTGCGGGAAGCCCAGGTGCCGGTGATTGAACGGATACAGGCCAGCCTCAACGCTTTCGCCCACCGGCCCGCGCTGAACATCGGCGGTAGCCAGGTGACTTACCGTGAGCTGCAAGTGCTGGCGCTGGCGATCCAGCAGAGGCTGTGCCCCTTGCTGGAAACCCTTGAAGCGCCCCCGGTGATCGGTGTCTGCCTGGAAAAGTCCGTCGAGTTGTATGCCAGTATTCTCGCCGTGCTGGGCTGCGGTGCGGTGTATTTGCCGCTGGAAGTGGCCCCTCCTGTTGCGCGTCATCAGGCCATGCTCGAAAGCACCCACGCCCGCGTTTTGCTGGACGCCGGCCAACACCCGTTGCGGGAGCGGTTCCTTTCACTGAACGTGAGTACCATCGGCCCCAGCGACGCCAGCACTGCGCAGCCACTGATGCTCCAGCGCCCTTGCACTGACTCGCCGTGCATGGCCCTCTTTACATCCGGAACCACGGGCCAGCCAAAAGGTGTATGGCTCAGCCAAGGCAACCTTGCACATTTTGCCGCCTGGTTCCGACCCCGCATGGCCCAGGATGAACAGAGCCGTGTCCTGCAATTTTCATCGTTGAGTTTCGATTCATCGCTGATCGATATCTTCCCCGCGCTGATGGCGGGCGCAGAGTTGATTGTCCCCAACGAAGATCAACGGCGCGACCCCATTCAACTGATGGAGCTGCTCAATCATCAGCGTGTTACCCATGCTTTTGTGCCGCCCGCATTGCTCAGCCTGCTGGCACGAGATCAACCCATCGGCCTGGTGCATTTGCTGACGGGCGGTGATGTGTGTGAACCCGACGTGATCGAGCGGCTGGCAGGCCAGTGCCAATTTCACAATCTGTACGGCCCCACCGAGGCCACCGTGTTGATCACCCATCGGACGTTGCAGCCCAATGACAATAATCGCAACGTCGGCCGCCCCATCGCCAACAGCCAGGTGTTGATTCTCGACGACACCCTGCAACCGGTGGATGAACAGGTGATAGGCGAGGTTTATATCGCCGGCCCCGGAGTGAGCCTGGGGTATGTGAACGCGACCCAAGAAGACGCGGACCGGTTCGTTGAACTGACACTGCCGGGTGGTCGGCTCTTGCGCGCCTACCGTAGCGGTGACTTGGCGCAGTGGACCGCCGACGGAATCGTACTGAGTGGCCGCCGCGATGATCAGGTCAAGATTCGCGGCTATCGCGTCGAGCCTCGGGATATTGAGCACTGCCTGCGCAACAGCCGCCTGTACCGCCAGGTGGCGGTGGTGATCGACGCTGATCGTAGAATTCGCGGGTTTGTCGCGCAGCCCGAACCGGGGGCCACCGTGGCAACCCTGCAACAGCATGCACGGCAATGGTTGCCGGACTATATGCGTCCCGACGCCTTGACCGAACTGGCAGGCATGCCGCACTCCAGCAGCGGCAAGATCGACCGGAAAGCATTGCTGGCGTTGCCGGTTCCGCCGACGCTGTCGACAACTCGCGGCGTTGCACTCACACCGCTGCAGAGGCGCTTGACCGACCTGTGGGGTGAATTGCTGGGGCTGTCGGCGAGTGAGCTATCTATCGATGACCGCTTCTTCGATCTCGGCGGCCATTCGATTTTGCTGTCGAGCCTGTTGCTGCGTGTCCGCGAGCAATTTGGTCGCAGCCTTGCGTTGAGCCGCTTTATAGAAGCACCCACGATCAGAACGCTTGCAACGTTGCTGGAAGACGGTGAACTGCCCGACACACCTTCACGCCAAGCGATGCAGGACGCTCAGCGGCAGTGGCCCGCCGAGACGTTACCCGGGGAACAGGCGGGCGACCCGCGCAGGGTGATCGTGACGGGAGCCAACAGTTTTGTCGGCATCCATATCGTCGAAGCGTTACTGGACAGTGGCGCAACCCAAGTGGCGTGCCTGGTGCGTGAGACGCCGGGGCAATCGGCGAAGGAGCGGTTCACCCAGGCAATGCGGGAGTACCGCCTGAAGCATCTGGACCTGAACCGAGTACAGGTATTTGCCGCCGATATCAGCCAGCCACGGTTGGGTTTGGCCTGCGATGTATATGACGCGCTTACCGAAGGATTCGGCGCACTGGTGCACAACGCGGCGCGGGTCAACCACGTGATGGACTATGCCTCGCTGACCAAGGACAACGTCGAACCGATTATTGAGTGCCTGCGCCTGTGCGAGACCGGACGTAAAAAGGTCTTCAATTTTGTGTCGACGTTGTCGGCGTGCAGTAGCGTCGATGCCTTGGGGCATGTCCTGGAGACCCCCGCCGCCGCCACGTTGCCGCTGTACATCAAGAATGGCTACAACCTGTCCAAGTGGGTCGCCGAGCGGTGGCTGGGGCACGCGGTGGAACAGGGCGCCTGGGTGAATATCCATCGTCCTGGAAACATCAGTTTCAATAGTCGCAACGGTGTGTGCCAACCGCAGCAAAATCGGCTGATGCTGATGCTCAAGGGGTCGCTGCAACTGGGGCTGCTACCTCGATTGGACGTGAACTTCGACCTGATGCCGGTGGACTTCCTCGCGCGATTCATCGCCTTCCATTGCGCACGTTTCGACGTCAGTGAAAACGTCTTCAACCTCCACAATCCGCAGCCGCTGAGTTGGGAACACTACCTGGATGCATTCAGCTTGGCAGGCCATGCGTTCGAGCGGGTGGACGTTGCGCATTGGCAACAGGGGTTGCGCACCGTCGGTCGCGATAACGCGCTGTTTGGCGTGCTCGGGTTTTATCTCGATTGCCTGGATGAGGACATCGGAGACACCTCAATGATCAAACATGACAACGCCCGACAAGGGGTTCGACTGATGGGGGAGCCCTACCCGGAAAAAAACTCGCAGCTATTGAGCAAAGGCTGCGCCTACCTCAAAGCCATTGGCTTTCTTTAAACGCCCTGGACGACCACATGAACTCACTGAGACCCGATACGTTAATTCAAAACCCCAACAGCGCGCCGATAGTGGTCTGCGTCACGGTTGACTGCCCCGCTAACCGGTTGTGGGGCATGGTGGGTCAGTTCGCCAACTTTGATGTGTTCATTCCTGCGCTGACGCACATCGAAATGACGGGTACCGGCGTGGGCGCTTTGCGCACGAAATTCTTTCACGATGGCAACCGCGTGGTAGAGCAACTCAATAGTCGGGATGAGCATGCAATGCAGATGACCTGGACCATGATCTACAACACCCTTGGCCTGGCCAGGTTGTGGGCGGCGATTAGCGTGGAGGCACTTGGGGAGCAATGTTCCAAGGTGACCTGGATCCTGATTGCCGAGCCCATGGACACGGCGCAGGAGGGGTTTGAGTCGTTTGTGCAGGGCTTTGCCAGCAGCGCCTTGGAGAATGTTCGTCGACTGCTCAGTTGAACAGCAGGAGCGAAGGGACTCGCTCCTGCCTGTCGACCGATTAAATCTTGAAGCTGTCGACCAACTGTTTCAAACGATTGGCCTGTTGCGACAACGCATCGCAATCCTTCAAGGTTTCGTTGAGGTTGCTCACACCCTGTTGGTTCAGCAGGTTGATCTGGTTGATATCGACGTTGAGTGTCTCCACCACTGCGGTCTGCTCTTCGGTAGCGGCGGCAACCGACTGGTTCATGCCGTCGATTTCGACGATCCGCTGCGTCACGCTGACCAGGCGCTCACCCGCCTGGTTGGCAACCTGGACGCTTTCTTCGCTGGAGGTCTGGCTGGCATTCATGGTGGTGACCGCTTCACGCGAGCCCACTTGCAGCGAGGTGATCATCTTGTGGATCTCCTCGGCAGACTCTTGCGTGCGGTGAGCCAGGTTGCGCACTTCATCGGCAACGACGGCAAATCCGCGACCGGCCTCACCGGCACGCGCGGCCTCAATCGCGGCGTTGAGCGCCAACAGGTTGGTCTGTTGGGAGATGCCTTTGATCACATCGAGGATGTGACCGATGTTATCGGTACTGGCATTCAGGGTTTCGATCTGGGTGCAGGACAGGCTGATCTTCTGCGACAGTTCCGACATGGCCAGGATGGTTTGCTCCACCACTTTGCGCCCGTCGTCGGCCTGCTCGCTGGCGCCGCTGGCATGCTGGGAGGCATCGGCGGCGTTGCGGGCGATTTCCTGGGTGGCAGCACCCAGCTCGTTGATCGCGGCGGCCACGCTGTTGGTGCGTGCGCTTTGCTCGTCCGAGCCAACGATAGAGGCATTGGACGAAGCCATTACCCGCTGGGACAAGTCGTGAACCTGGCGGGTTGCCGAGGACACTTCGGAAATCGAAGCGTGGATACGCTCCACGAACTGGTTGAATGCGCTGCCGACTTCGCCGAATTCATCTTTGCTGGTAACCGCCAGTCGGCGAGTCAGGTCGCCTTCGCCCTGGGCAATGTCCTGCATGGCGACGCCCATGGTAGTCAGCGGGCGCAGCAACACTTGGATCAGCAGGCTCAGAAGTACAGCAATCGCCACCACGGCAATCAGCATGGCAATCAACGCGGAGGTGCGGAATTTACCCAGTGGAGCGTAGGCTTTGTCTTTATCAACCGACAGGCCGATGTACCAATCTGCACCTGGCAACCCGTTGATCGGGGTGAACGACAGGATCCGGTCCTGGCCATTGAGGACCACTTCCTGACTGACTTTCTCGATGCGTACCGAAGTACCTGGGTAGATCTCCTTGAGGTTTTTCATCACCTGGTCCTGGTCAGGGCTGACGATGACTTGACCATCGCCGCTGACCAGGAAGGCATGGCCGATGCCACCGAAATCCACCGAGTTGATGATCTTCACCAGAGTCTGCAGGCTCAGGTCCCCCCCCACTACACCGAGCAATTCGCCGTTCTTTTTCACCGGCATGGCGATGGTTACGATTTGCCCACCCACGGCAGCCATATAAGGCGGCGTGAGCATGGGTTTATCGGCAGCCACGGCTTGTTTGTACCAGGGCCGCTGACGCGGGTCGTAGTCGTCGGGCATTTTTGCGTCAGGGCGCTGAGTGAATACACCGTTGGTTTGGCCAACATAGGTGAACTGGAAGTTCGAGGTGAGTGCGGGTTGGTCAACCAGTCCGGGAAGATCGGCGCTATTACCCTGATGGGCGATGTTTTGCGTCAGGCTTTCGAGCACCAATATTCGGCCACTGAGCCAGTTCTGCACACTGCTGGCAGTGAGCTCGCCGGACTGCTGGATCGACGACTCCAAATTTTGCTTGATGGTGCTGCGTTGCAGGTAGTCGTTGTAGAACGTGAATAACGCGAAGGCTAGAACCACGACGCCTGACGCGGCCAACAGAATTTTATGACTGAACTTTAGATTCATTTCATTCGACTTCTTTTTGCCAAAAGGGGGGTTAGCGTGCCGAGAGGAACATTCCATGTAAGGGTATAGGCGGCTTCTTTGGCCGCTCTATTTCGGTGCACGCATGGCTCATCAGGCTTTCGGCCAAGTCGAAGCAAAACTGAGCGATTTGTAGGATTGCCCTTCGTTTTACGTAGGAAACCGACCAGTGGTTGTCGTACAAGGATCAGAGTTGCAAAATTTGTCAGCCTCCCAAACAATGCGACTAATTATCATTTGTGACGTTTGGCCAGGTTCGTGTGAATGCAGCCCTCTGAGTACATCCCGCGTGAAAGTGTTGTAACGACGCTTTATCACGCCCATCACACGTGGTTGAACACCTGGCTGCGCAGCCGGTTGGGCAACGCGTGCGATGCCGCAGACCTGGCGCAAGACACCTTTGTGCGACTCCTGCAGAAGACCGAACGCTTTGAACTCAAGGCGCCCCGGGCATTCTTGCGCACCATTGCCCGAGGACTGGTGATTGATCACTGGCGCCGTGAAGAAATCGAACGGGCGTATCTGGAATCCATCGCCCATTTGCCTGAAGCATTGGCGCCGAGTGCTGAAGCACGTGCGCTCGTTCTCGAGTTGCTGGAAGACATCGCCCGGCTTTTGGAAGGATTGAAACCCAAGGTACGTAAGGCGTTTCTAATGGCCCAGTGTGATGGGCTGACGTACAAGCAAATCGCGGAGCAGTTGGGCGTGTCACTGCGCTCGGTTGAGCGTTACATCGCTGAGGCGCTGTATCACTGCTACGTCCTACGGTATGAGGCATGACGCGGGTGAACAACGCCACGCGTTTCGGGCCTGACCCCCAGGTGGTCAAACAGGCCATAAGTTGGGCACTGCGCCTGCGTAACAACCGTGCCAACGTACGCTTGCGCGCACAATGTGAACAGTGGCGCGCAGCTCATCATGATCACGAAATGGCGTGGCAGCGAGTGCAGGCGCTGCAACAGGAACTGAGCAGTCAGCTGACTGCCATTCCGGGAGCGCACGTGGCATTGGAGAGCAGTGCCCAGGGTTTGAGCCGGCGCCAGGCGATGAAGATGCTTTCCGGCGTGGCGCTGGTAGGCTCTGCGGCCTGGATCAGCCGAGACCTGACGGGCTGGCAGCGCTGGACTTCCGACCTTGCGACCGCGACCGGTGAGCGCCGCAGTATCCAATTACCGGATGGCACTCGCCTGCAACTCAATACCGACAGCGCAGTGGACTTGAACTTCAACCTGCACCAACGCCTGATCAACCTGGTGCGTGGGGAAATCCTGGTTACCTGCGGTGCAGATTCGTCAGCACCTTTGCTGGTGCAAACCCGCCATGGACTGTTCGAAGGCATCGACGGGCGCTTTTCGGTGCGCCAGGACAGTGATTGCACGCGTCTGAGTGTGGTCAGCGGCAACGTGGCCATTCATTCACCTCATCAGGCGGATGGGCTATCGACCCAGGTTCATGCGGGGGAAAACTACCTTGTGCGCCCGTCCGAAGCCGTTCCTGCCCCGCCGATGAACATGGATGTCGGCGCCTGGGCCGATGGACTGATCGTCACGCGGGGTATGCGTCTTGCGGACTTTCTTGGCGAAGTGGGGCGTTATCGTCATGGCTATTTAGGGTGTTCGGCAGGGATCGCCGAGTTGCGTTTATCGGGGGTATTTCGTCTGGAGGATACCGACAAGTTACTGGCGGTCCTGCCGCAGACACTCCCCGTACAAGTGCGCTATCGCACCCGTTGGTGGGTGAGCGTGGAGCAATCGGCCTGATTTTTTTGGCGGCTTTTTTCCGTGAGTCCGGCTTAGACAGTAAGCCATTCACTTTGCCTTCCCCGGCCTCTACGGATCTTGACCATGACAGTGTGCTTACCCTACAACTCTTCCTACCCGCAATTAAGAAAAGCCATACGTGCGGCTTTGCTGTCGACAACATTGGGTATCAGCGTAGTGCCGGTCACTGGCATGGCCGCAGAAGCAGGTGCCCAGCAGGTCAATCAACGCTACCAGATCCCCGCAGGCCCACTGAGCGAGGCGCTCAATCAATTTGCGCGGCAAGCGGGCATCACCCTCTCCAGTACCCCCGTGCAAACTCAGGGCAAGCAATCGACGGGGCTGCAGGGCGAGTACTCCGTCGAGCAAGGCTTGAATCATTTGCTCAATGGCTCAGGGCTGCAGGCTATTTCCGAGGATGGCGTCAGCTTCGTATTGCAGGTGCCGCCGCAAAGCGACGCGCTTACCTTGCCAACCACCGATATCAAGGGATTTGCCCTGGGTAACGCTCTGGGCAGCATGGAGGGCTACAACGCGACGCATAGCCAGATTGCTACCAAGACCAGCACCGCTCTGCTGGAGACATCGCAAACGGTCTCCGTCGTGACCCGTGAACAAATGGATGACCAAGGCTCCCAGACCGTTGCGCAAGCCATGCGCTATACCCCTGGCGTGCTGACCAACCCCTACGGCGCAACGCATCGGTATGACTATGTGGCAATGCGCGGCTTCAATGATGGTTCGGTGGATAACATCTACCTGGATGGATTGAAGTCGATGGGGGACAGCGGCACCTACAGCACAATGCAGGTAGACCCGTACTTTCTGGAACGCGTGGATATTCTCAAGGGCCCTTCCTCGGTGCTGTACGGACGCAGTTCGCCCGGCGGCCTGGTGGCGCTCACTAGCAAAAAGCCGTTATTCGAGCCCTATCACCAGGTACAGGCGACAGTAGGCAGTAACGGGCAGCGAGGCATGGGTTTTGATTTCAGCGGGCCTGTGGATGACGACAAGCGCATTGCCTATCGACTGACGGGGTTAGCAGACAAATCCGACACACAATTCGACCACGCCAAGGAAAAACGCTACGCGCTGGCACCGACCCTGAGCATCGACTTTACCGAAGACACGTCGCTGACATTGCAGGCCTACCTGCAGCATGACCCAGACGGCGGCTATCACGGCGGCATGCCGGCGGATGGCGCCTTGCATCAGCGCAATGGCCAGCGAATCTCCAGTCATTTCTTTGAGGGTGAACCGGGGGTTGATGGCTACAAGCGAGATCAGCAGTCATTTGGCTATCAATTTGAGCATCGCTTTAATGATGTATTCACCGCACGGCAGAATTTTCGTTATCTGGACTCCAAGGTGCAGCTGGATCAGGTGTACGCCTACGGCTGGACCACACCCACCAGTAACGAGCTCAACCGTTACTACTCAGGCGGTGATGAGAAGCTGCATGCATTCATTATCGACAACATGCTCCAAGCAGAATTTTTCACGGGAGCCACCAAACATACCGTGTTGATGGGCGCCGATTATCAACGGCGTAAAACAGTAGTGGACTGGACGAGCGGATCGTTGCAGCCGATCAATGCGTTCAACCCTGTCTACGGCAATTCCGCTATCAGTTACTACAGCCCCACCAGCTATCTACGGCGACTGGAGCAAACCGGTGTTTATCTGCAAGACCTGATTGAAATGGATAAATGGCGGTTTTCCCTTGGACTGCGCCAAGATTGGGTAGAGACGTCCGATGAAAACCGAATCGCCGAGGCTAGCCGGCCAGTAGGCACTGAGATCAGTGATAAACGCACCAAGCTTACGGGCCGTGCGGGGGCGCTATATTTGTTCGATAGCGGCCTTGCGCCCTATGTCAGCTACTCGGAATCCTTCAATCCCAACTCTTATTCCGACAGTGCCGGCAACCCACTGGCTCCGACTGATGGTACTCAATGGGAAGTGGGGTTGAAGTATCAGCCGCCAGGCACCGATAACCTGTTTACCGCGTCGTGGTTCCGTATCGACCAGGAAAATCTGGCAACCAAACTACCGCAGGAGAATTTCTACCGAGCGGTGGGCGCGGTGCGCTCTCAGGGGTTGGAGTTGGAAGCGCATATGCAACTGACCGATAACCTCAAGATCCTGGGCAGCTATACCTTTACCGATATCAAGTATTCCAAATCGATGGTGAGCACGCTCAGCACTGCTGACAATTTGGTTGAGAACAAGGGTAACTCGCCGACACAGGCACCCCGTCACATGGCGTCCGTGTGGGCGGACTACAAATTTGATAGCAACGTTCTTGATGGGTTGAGGCTCGGCGGCGGCGTCCGGTATGTGGGCTACAGCTGGGCGGACGCAGAGAACACGATGAAAGTCCCCTCCTACACCTTGCTCGATGCCTCGGTTGGGTATGACTTGGGTAAGGTTGGGTTAAAGGGGGTAGATGTACGACTGAATGCTAACAACCTGACCAACGAAACCTATGTAGCGTCTTGTGCCAGCCTTAACTTTTGTTACCTGGGGGAAGAGCGCAACGTCAGCGCGACGGTGAGCTACCAGTTCTGATTCATTCGTGTTTGAACCAAGCCAGCGTCCGCTACCTGACGCTGGTTTTTTTGTGGCTACCACTGACGACCTGTTGGACACACGGTGGGGTTGCAGGCGCTTCCACATCTTCTAAACGACAAAACCCCTGTCTGCGTTAGCAGACAGGGGTTTCGGAATTCAATCTTGACGATGACCTACTCTCACATGGGGAAACCCCACACTACCATCGGCGATGCATCGTTTCACTGCTGAGTTCGGGATGGGATCAGGTGGTTCCAATGCTCTATGGTCGTCAAGAAATTCTGTGTACCGGACCGTTGCGTTAGCATCGTGCCGATGAAATTCATGGACTTCTACATAAACAAAACCCCTGACTGCGTTAGCAATCAGGGGTTTTGGAATTTAATCTTGACGATGACCTACTCTCACATGGGGAAACCCCACACTACCATCGGCGATGCATCGTTTCACTGCTGAGTTCGGGATGGGATCAGGTGGTTCCAATGCTCTATGGTCGTCAAGAAATTCGGGTACTGAGTCGTAGCCAGCTGGCTTCGCTTCAGCAAATTGGGTATGTGATAAAAATCGGTGTTTTGTGAGCGTCGAACTTTCGGTTCATTT
>NZ_QUZT01000058.1 GCF_004682045.1 Pseudomonas nabeulensis | reverse complement strand
CTGGCATTAGGGCAAGCCCCCTCCCACATTTCGACCTGCGATCGGCCTGGGAAATCTACGGCGCCAATCCTTCCACAATAATGATCTGTGCCTGCCCTACCCCTTCACGATGGGCCTTGGCGTCCTGATACTCAGCCGACTCATAACACGCCACCGCCTGCTCATAGCTATCAAACTCGATCACCACATTGCGCTGGCGTGCCGGCCCGCCTTCCAGCGCTTCGCTACGCCCGCCCCTGGCCAAAAACCGCGCGCCATATTTGGCAAACGCCGCCGGTGCGCGGCTGGTGTACTGCGTGTACTGCTCGGCATCCGTCACATCCACATGGGCAATCCAGTAAGCCTTCATCGGGACATCCTCTTCTTCAAATTTTGTGGTATACCATAATACATACAACCAACAAATCGAGCACCCCACTATGAGCTTCAACAGCATCGCAGAAATCATCGAAGACTACCGCCAGGGCAAGATGGTGCTGCTGGTGGACGATGAAGACCGCGAAAACGAAGGCGACCTGTTGCTGCCCGCTGCGTGCTGCACCGCCGAGGCTATCAGCTTTATGGCGCGCGAAGCCCGTGGGCTGATCTGCCTGACCCTCACCGATGAACACTGCCAGCGCCTGGGCCTGGAGCAAATGGTGCCGAGTAATGGCAGCGTGTTCAGCACCGCCTTTACCGTATCCATCGAAGCCGCCACCGGCGTGACCACCGGCATTTCCGCCGCAGACCGGGCGCGTACAGTCGCCGCAGCGGTTGATCCCGACGCCGGCCCTGCGGACATTGTGCAGCCTGGCCACATCTTCCCCTTGCGTGCCAAGGACGGTGGCGTACTCACCCGCGCCGGGCACACCGAAGCCGGCTGCGACCTGGCGCGCCTGGCCGGGCACACGCCGGCGTCGGTGATCGTGGAAGTGATGAACGATGACGGCACCATGGCCCGCCGCCCCGACCTGGAAGTGTTCGCACGCAAGCACGGCATCAAGATCGGCACCATCGCCGACCTGATCCACTACCGCCTCAGCACCGAACGCACCGTGGTGCGCATTGGCGAGCGCGACCTGCCGACGGTGCACGGCACGTTCCGCCTGATCACCTTTGAAGACCGCATCGACGGCGGCGTGCACATGGCCATGGTGATGGGCCAGTTGCGCCGCGATGAGCCGGCATTGGTGCGCGTGCATGTGATCGACCCGCTGCGCGACCTGGTGGGCGCCGAATACAGCGGCCCGTCGAACTGGACGCTGTGGGCAGCGTTGCAACGGGTGGCGGCGGAAGGCAGCGGCGTGGTGGTGGTGCTCGCCAACCACGAATCCTCCCAGGCGCTGCTGGAGCGCGTACCGCAGTTGACCCAGGCGCCGCGCCAGTTCAGCCGCTCGCAATCGCGCATCTATTCCGAGGTGGGCACCGGGGCGCAGATCTTGCAGGACCTGGGCGTCGGCAAGCTGCGCCACCTCGGCCCGCCCTTGAAATACGCCGGGCTGACCGGCTACGACCTTGAAGTTGTGGAGAGCATTGCCTTTACCGAATGACGGATAACCGGTAAGGCAAAGTGCTTGCACAAAGTTTGGAATACCATAATATGATATTCCATAGACCGAAGGTTTCCGCCAAGTGCACCCGCCAGGGAAAGCACCGATAACAGCTCTTGGCACGGTCGCTTTTGGGCCCTGATGAAAGGCCCCGTTTTACCTACTGCTCCCGATAGGCGGGCATTACCCAGCCCGCTCAATAACAAAACAAATGAGGGCGTGAACATGGTGTTGAACAAACGTGCAACCGCGGTGCTTTTCGCGGGTTTACTGGCCACGGCCAGCCACGCGGCCACGGCGGCCGAAAGCGTCAATTTCGTCAGTTGGGGCGGCAGCACCCAGGATGCGCAGAAGCAGGCGTGGGCTGACCCGTTCAGCAAGGCCAGCGGGATCACCGTCGTGCAGGACGGCCCCACCGACTATGGCAAGCTCAAGGCCATGGTCGAAAGCGGCAATGTGCAGTGGGATGTAGTGGACGTAGAGGCAGACTTCGCCCTGCGCGCCGCCGCCGAAGGCTTGCTTGAACCCCTCGACTTCTCGGTGATCCAGCGCGACAAGATCGACCCCCGTTTCGTCTCCGACCACGGTGTGGGCTCGTTCTTCTTCTCCTTCGTGCTCGGCTACAACGAAGGCAAGCTCGGCGCCGGCAAACCCCAAGACTGGACCGCGCTGTTCGACACCAAGACCTACCCCGGCAAACGCGCCCTCTACAAATGGCCAAGCCCCGGCGTGCTGGAACTGGCGCTGCTGGCCGACGGCGTTCCCGCCGACAAGCTCTACCCCCTGGACCTGGACCGCGCCTTCAAGAAACTCGACACCATTAAAAAAGACATCGTCTGGTGGGGCGGCGGCGCGCAGTCGCAGCAACTGCTGGCCTCCGGCGAAGTCAGCATGGGCCAGTTCTGGAACGGTCGCATCCACGCCCTTCAAGAAGACGGCGCACCGGTGGGTGTGAGCTGGAAACAGAACCTGGTCATGGCCGACATCCTCGTCGTGCCTAAAGGCAGCAAGAACAAAGCCGCGGCGATGAAGTTTTTGGCCAACGCCAGCAGCGCCAAGGGCCAGGCGGACTTTTCCAACCTGACCGCTTATGCACCGGTGAACATCGACAGCGTGCAGCGCCTGGACTCCGTCCTCGCACCGAACCTGCCGACGGCGTATGCCAAGGACCAGATCACCCTGGACTTCGCCTACTGGGCCAAGAACGGTCCGGCCATTGCGACACGGTGGAATGAATGGCTAGTCAAATGAAAATGACGGCAACCACACCGACCGGGAGCGCCCTGGGCGCTGCCGGCGCGGTTCCGGGTAAAGCACTGATGCAGCGCTGGAAAGGTTCGAGCAACCTGATCCCGGCCCTGCTGTTCCTGGGCCTGTTCTTCCTCGCGCCGTTGATCGGCCTGTTACTGCGCGGCGTGCTGGAGCCGACACCGGGCCTGGGTAACTACGAGCAACTGTTCGCCAACTCGGCCTATGCACGGGTGTTGCTCAATACCTTTTCGGTGGCCGGCCTGGTGACCCTGTTCAGCCTGTTGCTGGGCTTTCCGCTGGCCTGGGCGATTACCCTGGTGCCACGGGGCTGGGGCCGCTGGATCCTGAATATCGTGCTGTTGTCGATGTGGACCAGCCTGCTGGCCCGCACCTATTCCTGGCTGGTATTGCTGCAAGCCTCGGGGGTGATCAACAAGGCGCTGATGGCCATGGGCATCATCGATCAGCCGCTGGAGATGGTGCACAACCTGACCGGCGTGGTGATCGGCATGAGCTACATCATGATCCCGTTTATCGTGCTGCCGTTGCAGGCGACCATGCAGGCCATCGACCCGATGATCCTGCAAGCCGGCTCCATTTGCGGTGCGAGTCCCTGGACCAACTTCTTCCGGGTGTTTTTGCCGCTGTGTCGGCCGGGGCTGTTTTCCGGTGGCCTGATGGTGTTTGTGATGTCCCTCGGTTACTACGTCACGCCGGCGCTGCTGGGCGGGGCGCAGAACATGATGCTGCCCGAGTTCATCATCCAGCAGGTGCAATCGTTCCTTAATTGGGGCCTGGCCAGTGCCGGCGCGGCGTTGCTGATCGTTATCACGCTGGTGCTGTTCTACTTCTACCTGAAGCTCCAGCCGGAATCCCCGGTTGGCGCCAGCCACGCGAGGTAAGCCGTCATGCTCCTGACACCCAATGCCATGAGCCGCAGGATGCGCTGGGGCCTCTACACCACCACCGGTCTCATCGGTCTGTTCCTGTTGTTGCCGATCGTGTTTATCGTGCTGCTGTCGTTCGGTTCGTCCCAGTGGCTGGTGTTTCCGCCACCGGGCTGGACGCTGAAATGGTACGGCCAGTTCTTCTCCAATGCCGACTGGATGAACGCGGCGATGGCCAGCCTCAAGGTGGCCGTGCTGACCACCGTGTTCGCCGTGGCGCTGGGCCTGCCGACGGCGTTTGCCCTGGTGCGCGGGCGCTTTCCTGGGCGCGAGCTGCTGTATGGGTTGTTCACCCTGCCGATGATCGTGCCGTTGGTGATCATCGCCGTGGCGGTGTACGCGCTGTTTCTCAAGCTCGGCTACACCGGCACGATGTTCGCGTTTGTGGTCAGCCATGTGATCGTCGCCCTGCCGTTCACCATCATCTCGATCATCAATTCGCTGAAGCTGTTCGACCAGTCGATTGAAGACGCGGCGGTGATCTGCGGCGCGTCGCGCTTGCAGGCGGTGTTCAAGGTGACGTTCCCGGCGATTCGCCCGGGGATGGTCGCCGGTGCGCTGTTCGCCTT
Source organism: Pseudomonas nabeulensis (assembly GCF_004682045.1). Lineage (GTDB taxonomy): Bacteria > Pseudomonadota > Gammaproteobacteria > Pseudomonadales > Pseudomonadaceae > Aquipseudomonas > Aquipseudomonas nabeulensis. The sequence goes on along the minus strand of NZ_QUZT01000058.1, from coordinate 40,906 downwards.
CCTCGTCTCGTGGGACGAAGTGGTGCTCAGCGTGATGATGGCCAGCCCGACCCTGCAAACCCTTCCCGTCAAAATGTGGACCACCCTGCGCCAGGACCTGACGCCTGTGATCGCCGTCGCCTCGACGCTGCTGATCGGCCTGTCGGTACTGGTCATGGTGATTGCCGCCGTCGCCCGTCGACGCACTGAAACCCGCGCCTGAGCGCCGAGGATCAAGACATGAGTGCAGTGATCAACGATGTCCCACAGAGCGCCGGCCAACCTTTGGTGAGCCTGCGCAACCTGAACAAGCATTACGGCGATTTTGCCGCCGTGGACAATATCTCGCTGGATATCCAGGACGGCGAATTCCTCACCTTCCTCGGCTCCAGCGGCTCGGGCAAGAGCACCACGCTGTCGATGCTTGCCGGGTTCGAAACGCCCAGCAGCGGCGAGATCCTGGTGAGCGGCCAGTCCCTGGTCAACGTGCCGCCGCACAAGCGCGATATCGGCATGGTGTTCCAGCGTTATTCGCTGTTCCCGCATTTGTCGGTGCGCGACAACATCGCCTTTCCTCTCGCCATTCGAAAACTGCCCAGCGCCGAACGGGACAAACGCGTCGACGCCATGCTCAAGCTGGTGCAGTTGGAACCGTTTGCCCATCGCCGCCCTTCCCAACTCTCCGGCGGCCAGCAGCAACGGGTGGCCATCGCCCGGGCGCTGGTGTACGAACCACGCATTTTGCTGATGGACGAACCCCTCGGCGCCCTCGACAAGAAACTGCGTGAAGACCTGCAAGACGAACTGCGCCAACTGCATCGCCGCCTGGGCATCACCATTGTCTATGTGACCCACGACCAGGAAGAAGCCATGCGTTTGTCCCAGCGCATCGCGATTTTCAGCCACGGCAAGATTGTGGGACTGGGCAGCGGGTTTGACCTGTACCAGAACCCGCCGAATGCGTTTGTGGCGTCGTTTCTCGGTAACTCCAATTTCCTCAAGCTCAAGGCGCAAGGCAATGCTGCCGCTTCATTCGAAGGCCAGTCGCTGTCGATTCGGCTTACGACGGGGCTGCGCACCGAGCAGGATGTGTTGCTGATGGTACGGCCGGAAAAAGCCTTGGCGCTGAGCGTCGAACAAGCCACCGAGCAGCCGTTGGCGGCGGGTTGGAATGAGGTGTCGGCGATCGTCGGCGAGGTGCTGTTCCTGGGCGAGAGCCAGACCTGCACGGTGAAAACCCTCGGCGGGACGTCGATGACGGTCAAGGCGCTGTCTGCTGCGGGGATGCCGCTCAAGGCCGGTGACCCGGTGCGCGTGCGCTGGGCGACGGCGGATGCGTGTGTCTACACCGAGTGGGCGGAAAGTGATCTGAACAAGGCCGCAGGCGCCCACTGATCTGAAGCCATGCAGAGAGCAAATGTGGGAGGGGGCTTGCCCCCGATTGCAGTGGGTCAGCTATAAATTAGCTGACTGATCCACCGCTATCGGGGGCAAGCCCCCTCCCACATTTTGAACAGCGCTTTGCAGGATCAGTGGTTGTAGGCCCGCTCGTTATGCTCGGCCAAATCCAATCCCATTTCTTCCACAGACTCGTGCGCACGCAAGCCGACCACGGCGTTAACGACCTTGAGGATGATCCAACTGACCACAAAGCAATACACCGTGGTCAACAGCACCCCCTTGATCTGCGCAACCACCTGGGCACCCATGGTCACGCCCTCCACCAACCCACCCATGGACGGCACGCAGAACACGCCGGTCAGCACTGCGCCAATCATGCCGCCAATGCCATGCAGGCCAAACACGTCGAGGCTGTCGTCGTAGCCCAGGCGACGTTTCAATACGGTCACGCTCAGGTAGCAGAACACCCCGCACAACAGGCCGATAGCCAGCGCACCACCCACGCCGACATAGGCGCACGCCGGGGTAATCCCTACCAGACCGGCCAACGCGCCGCTGGCCAAACCCAGGGCGCTCGGTTTGCCGACCTTGAACCACTCGGTGAACATCCAGCCGAGAATCCCCGCACAGGCACCCAACTGGGTGTTGAGCATCACGATCCCCGAAGTGCCATTCAAACCACCGCCGGAGCCGATATTGAAACCGAACCACCCGACCCACAGCATCGCCGCGCCGACCATGGTCAGGCTCAGGTTATGCGCGGGCATCGGCGTGTTCTGGTAGCCCTTGCGCTTGCCCAGGATCAGGCACGCCGCCAGCGCCGCCACACCGGCGTTGATATGCACGGCAGTGCCGCCGGCAAAGTCCAGCACGCCCCAGTTGTGCATCAGCGCGCCCGAACCGCCCCAGACCATATGCGCCACTGGCGCGTAGACCAGGGTGAACCAGACCGCCATGAACAGCAGCGCTGCCGAAAACTTCATGCGCTCGGCAAAGGCCCCGGCGATAAGCGCCGGGGTGATGATGGCGAAAGTCATCTGGAAGGTCACGAACACGCCCTCGGGAATATCTCCCACCAGGCTGTCCGGGGTCATGCCCGCGAGGAACGCACGGCTCAAGCCGCCGACAAAACTGTTGAAGGTCACCTGCCCCTCCACCATGCCCGTGCTGTCGACCACCATGCTGTAGCCGTAGATCACCCACAGCACGCCCACCAGACCGGCGATGCCAAAGCACTGGGTGAACAACGACAGCATGTTTTTCGCGCGGACCAGCCCGCCATAGAACAGCGCCAGGCCCGGCAGGCACATGAACAGCACCAGCACGGTGGCGGTGACCATCCAGGCGGTGCTGCCGGTGTTGAGGGTGGGGGTTTCGGCGGCGTGGGCCAGGGGCATGAATGCTCCGGCCACCCCGACAGCAAGAAGACGATTGATCATGTTCAAAGCTCCTGCAATGGGAAGTGTTTGGTTGGGGGATACGGGGCTGTTGTGGTGAATGGTTTTGTAGTGAGCGGGCTTGCCCCGCGCTGGGTGGCGAAGCCGCCCTAAACCCAGGCACCGCGGTATTTCAGGAAAATCCGGGTGAGTGGATTTGGGGCGGCTTCGCCACCCGGCGCGGGGCAAGCCCGCTCACTACAAGGTCAGTAGCCTGAGCCGGGGATCCAGCCAGTACCCGCCAACGGCACGCGCGCCATCGCCGCTGACTCCACCGTCAACGCCACCAGGTCCTCAGGATCCAGGTTATGCAGGTGCGACTTGCCGCACGCCCGCGCCATGGTCTGCGCTTCCAGCACCATCACCCGCAGGTAGTTGGCCAGGCGGCGTCCGCCTTCCACCGGGTCGAGGCGCTTGGACAGCTCTGGGTCTTGAGTGGTGATGCCGGCCGGGTCGCGGCCGTTTTGCCAGTCGTCGTAGAAGCCGGCGGCGGAGCCAATTTTTTTCAATTCTTCGTCCAGACGCGGATGGTTGTCGCCCAGCGCAATCAACGCCGCCGTGCCGATGGCCACCGCATCCGCGCCCATCGCCATGGCCTTGGCCACATCCGCGCCGTTGCGGATGCCACCGGACACAATCAACTGCACCTTGCGGTGCATGCCCATCTCCAGCAACGCCTGCACCGCCTGCGGAATTGCCGACAGAATCGGGATGCCGACATGTTCGATAAACACTTCCTGGGTCGCCGCCGTACCGCCTTGCATACCGTCGAGCACGATCACATCGGCCCCCGCCTTCACCGCCAGCTTCACGTCGTAATACGGGCGGCTGGCACCGATTTTCACGTAGATCGGTTTTTCCCAATCGGTGATCTCGCGCAGTTCGGCAATCTTGATCGCCAGGTCATCCGGGCCGGTCCAGTCCGGGTGGCGGCAGGCACTGCGCTGGTCCACGCCGATGGGCAAGGTGCGCATGCCAGCCACGCGTTCGGTGACTTTCATGCCCAGCAACATGCCACCACCGCCGGGCTTGGCGCCTTGGCCGAGGACGATCTCGATGGCGTCGGCCTTGCGCAGGTCATCGGGGTTCATGCCGTAGCGGGACGGCAGGTATTGGTACACCAGGTGTTGCGACTGGCCGCGCTCTTCCGGGGTCATGCCGCCGTCGCCGGTGGTGGTGCTGGTGCCGGCGATGGTCGCGCCACGGCCCAGGGCTTCCTTGGCATTGGCCGACAGCGCGCCGAAGCTCATGCCGGCGATGGTCACCGGGATCTTCAAGTGGATCGGTTTCTTGGCAAAGCGGTTGCCGAGGATCACATCGGTGCCGCACTTCTCCCGATAGCCTTCCAACGGATAGCGCGACACGCTGGCGCCAAGCAGCAGCAAGTCATCGAAATGCGGCAGCTTGCGCTTGGTGCCACCGCCGCGAATGTCGTAGATGCCGGTTTCGGCGGCACGCTGGATTTCCTGGATGGTCAGGCGGTCGAAGGTGGCCGACTCGCGCAATACCGGAGTGTGTTGTTCGCTCATGTTGAAGCTCCTGGATCAGTACGCGGACGCGTTATCGACTTTGAAGTTGTACAGCTGGCGGGCCGAACCGTAGCGTTTGAAGTCCGCCGCCTGATGGGCGAAACCGGCCAGGTCCAGCAGGGCTTGCAGTTCTTGCAGGTGCTCGCTGCGCATCTCTTTTTCGATGCAGTCCGAACCCAGGGACTCCACCGTGCCTTTGACGTAGATGTGGGTTTCATACAGAGAATCCCCCAGCGCATCGCCGGCATCGCCGCACACCACCAAACGCCCGGCCTGGCCCATGAAGCAGCTCATATGACCGATGCTGCCGCCCACCACAATGTCGATGCCCTTCATGGAGATGCCGCAGCGCGCGCCCGCGTCGCCCTCAATCACCAGCAAGCCGCCATGGGCCGTGGCCCCGGCCGCCTGGGACGCGCTGCCTTTGACGCGCACCGAGCCGGACATCATGTTCTCGGCGCAGCCCACGCCGACGTTGCCGTGTACGGTGATCGACGCCTGTTGGTTCATGCCCGCGCAGTAGTAGCCGGCGTGCCCCTCGATATCGATGGACACCGGTTGGTTTACGCCAACGGCCAGGTTGTGCTTGCCGTTGGCATGGGTGACGCGCCACTCGCTGTCAATGGACTGGCCGTGCAGCGCTTGGTTGAGGTCACGCACGCTGGCGGTGGAAAGATCGATGGTTTTCATGTGCGCTCCTTAAGCCTGGCGTTCCCAGAGGTATAACTTGGCCGGTGCCGGCTCCCAGATACGGGCATTTTCGATGCCCGGCAGGCTCGACAGCGCCTGGTATTCGGAGGCCATGGCCACGTAGTCGTCGGTCTCGGCGAGGATCGCCGGTTTGCACGCGATAGGGTCGCGGATCACCGCAAAACCGTTGCGCGTGCCGATGGCGAAGGTGAAGAAACCGTCGAGGTCTTCCAGGGCATGGTCCAGCGCGTCCTTGAGGGAATCGCCCTGTTGCAGGCGCCAGGTCAGGTAACCGGCGGCGACTTCGGTGTCGTTGTCGGTTTCAAACTGAATGCCCTCGCGCTTGAGTACCTGGCGCAAACGGAAGTGGTTGGACAGCGAGCCGTTGTGCACCAGGCACAGGTCGGCGCCGGTGGAAAACGGGTGGCTGCCTTCCATGGTCACCGCGCTTTCGGTGGCCATGCGGGTGTGGCCGATAATGTGGCTGCCTTGCATCTTTGCCAGGCCGAAGCGCTGGGAGATTTCCTCAGGCAGGCCCATGCCCTTGAGGATCTCGATGCTTTGCCCGGCGCTCATGATGCGCACGCCCGGCGCCAGTTCCGCCAAGGCCTGGCGCGCAGCCGCCTCGTCGGTGTGCACCTTCAACACGGCGGCGCTGGCGTTCTGGAACCAGTCCAGCGAACAGCCCAGGCGCCCTTCCAGCTCGCCCATCAGGGCCTGCCAGTCAAAGGTGTCAGTGGTGGCTTGCAGGGTCAGCTTGACCCAGCCGTCGGCGACTTCATCGCCGTAGATGGCAAACCCGGCGCTGTCCGGACCACGGTCGGTCATGGCTTGCAGCATCGGTTCAAACAGCTGGCCGAGCTGGGGTTCCAGCTTGGGGTTTTTCAGGTACAGGCCTACGATTCCACACATAACAAGTCTCCGTCACACGGTGTCAGAAAAATTCGGTGTAGCGCTGGATTTCCCAGTCGCTCACATGGCGGCTGTATTCCACCCATTCCATGCGCTTGAGGCGGATAAACTCCCCCACGATCTGCGGGCCCAGCACTTCGGCAAACAGCGGGTCGGCCTCCAGCGCGTCGCAGGCCTCCTTGAGGGATTGGGGCAGCGTCTTGATGCCTCGCGCGGCGATCTGTTCGAGGCTCAGGCTGTAGAGGTTTTCGTTGCAGACCTGGTCGATTTCCAACTGGCGGTCGATGCCGTCCAGCCCGGCGGCGATGATCGCGGCGCTGACCAGGTAGGGGTTGCAGCCGGCATCCGGCAGGCGGAATTCCAGGCGCCCGTAGGGCACGCGGACCATGGCCGAACGGTTGTTGGCACCGAAGGCAATAAACGCCGGCGCCCAGGTTGCGCCGGACAACGAATTGCCAACGACCAGGCGCTTGTAGGAGTTGACTGTCGGCGCGGCAAACGCACACAGCGCCGGGCCGTGGGCCAGCAAACCGGCGGCGAAGTGATAGGCGAGTTTGGACAGGCCCATGCCGCTGGGGTCGCTGGCGTCATGGAACAGGTTTTTGTTGTCGGCACTGCTGATGGATAGGTGAAAGTGCATGCCATTGCCAGCGCGCTTCGGGTCCGGCTTGGGCATGAACGAGCAGATCATGCCCAGGTCATTGGCGATCTCGCCAGCGGCCATGCGGAAGAAGGTGAAACGGTCGGCCGAGGTCAGCGCGTCGCTGTAGGTGTAGTTGATCTCGAACTGGCCGTTGGCGTCTTCGTGGTCGATTTGATAGACCTCGAAATCCACCGCTTGCAGGGCTTCGGTCAGGCGCTCCAGGAACACCCGCGAGCGGGACAAGCCCTTGTAGTCGTAGCAGGGCTTGTCGAGGTTATCGCTGGCGTCCACCAGTTGCAGCTTGCCGTGCTCGTCGCGGCGCATCAGGTTGAATTCCGGCTCCAGGCCCGTATTCAGCGTCCAGCCCTTGTCTTGCAGGCGCTGCACCTGTTGTTGCAGGACGTAGCGGCTGTCGTAGGGGTGAGGCTTGCCGTCCACATGCCCGACGCACACCACCCGCCCGTAACCCGGCTGCCAGGGCACCGGGGTCAGCGTGGATAAGTCGCCCCGCGCCATAAAGTCCGGCCCGTGGGGCTCCATGCCCATGCCGCTGATGGCAAACCCGGCAAACCCCGCGCCCTCTTCCGCCACCGTCTTCAGCCCGCAGATGGGCACCGACTTGGTCTTGGCGGCGCCGTGTATATCTACAAACTGAGCAAGCACGTATTTGATCCCGTGCTTGTCGATGATGCGCTGGGTTTCTGCTGGCAACATTGCTCGTCACTCCTGGCAAAAAAGCTGGATGGGCCACACCGTCTTTTTATTCCTAAAAAGAAAGTTAGTTTCATCACAGGAATGCAATAGCCTTGCCAGATTCGCCAGCGAATGCCGCAGTGAGCGCAATTGTGCGATATATATGGGAATATTCTTTTCCCCTCGGGAATATGCGCCCCGAGGGTTGGCCGCCAAGAGCCGTGGATTGCACTTTCCCAGTGCGAAACTAATATTGCTGAACGGAAACCGTGCAGGACGTGATGACGATGCCCACCGAAACCGCCCCACGCCTCAAGCTCGAGCAATACCTGGGCTTGCAGATCAAACGCCAGCGCCAGGCCCAGGCGTTGAAGTTGTCTGACGTGGCGAAAATCGCCGACATCAGCCAAGGCATGCTGAGCAAGATCGAAAACGCCCAGGTCTCCACCAGCCTCGACACCTTGAGCCGTCTGTGTGATGTGCTGGGCTTGCCGCTCTCAAAGCTGTTCAGTGAGTACGATCAGCAGGATGGCAGTGCGTTATTGGTCAAGGCTGACCAGGGCATGGAGGTGGTGCGGCGCGGGACCGAGAAGGGGCATACCTATCATCTGCTGAACCATACGCGCGGGCCGAAGAAGAGTTTCGAGGCGTACATGGTGAGCATGGATGATGCGAGCGAGGAATTTCCGACGTTCTCCCACCCAGGCACGGAGTTTTTGCATTTACTGGAGGGGGAGCTGATTTATCGGCATGGCAATCAACTGTATCGGATGGAGGCTGGGGACAGCCTCACGTTTGAAGGTGAGGTGCCTCATGGGCCGGAGCAGTTGGTGCGGGTGCCGATTCGGTTGTTGTCGATTATGAATTATGGGGATAAGGAGTGATTGAGTTACCTGATCCAGAAATATTTGATGAATGCCATGACCACCCAAATGTAGCCAAGCCGGTAAGGCCATAGCGCCCATCGTTTAAGCGACAAAGGCACTGATGCCAGTTCCGCCTCGGTCACGACGCCTGCTTTCAGGTGGCGCTTTGAGAGACGCATGAAGTCGATCATCAGTCCCATGCGATGGAACCTGTCGATTCGCCGGTTTCTTCCCCAGAAACGCTTATGTCGACGAACCGTTTCATTTTCACTGAAGTAGCTTTCCAGCTCGTCGAGCTTTTTGTACTCGGCAAATAGCATCAATCCCAAGATAACGAACGTGCTGGCAAACAACACAATCGTGTAAATCAGAACAAACGACATCGTTAAGCTCCCTCTGGTTGAAATAAAAAAACGCCATCAACCTCTACGACCTCTCCCCCCAAAAAAGCGCCGCCATCCCCAAGAAAAGAGCCTCCTGCATAGCCTCCCGCAGCGCCGCCGATTATCCCGCAGCGGAGCGCACCGGTGCCTTTAGTCGCAATACCTAATACAACTTTACAAAGAGTACGGGTTAAATCAGCGCCAAGTTTCCCACCGACAGTCGCCCCCGCCACACTCCCCACCAACCGCCCCGTCTCCACATACTTCGCACTCCGACACTGCGCCTCCCGCCCCGTCACACACGCCTCCTTGATCTCCAACCCCGCCGCCCCCACGTCCATCGCCAATCCCACGTACGTGCCCTTGCCCAACCACTTCGAGACCTTCGCAACCGCCCCGATCCGTTCGGCATACCCGGCAATTTCGCCTTTGTGCAAATAGCTGTTGGTCGAAATGCCCAGCACCTTCTTCAACGACTGGTTACCCCGCAGCCCCGTGCCAAAGCGCGCTGCACCCCGTAGTTGGGTGTCCAACAGCTGAAACAAAACCTGCCGTTGGCGAATGAATGCGTCGCGCCCCAGCTCACCCGTTTTCATTCGTTGATGCAGCCGCTCGATTTCATCCAGGGTCTGCACCACGTCATCCAGATGCCGCGCCCAGGCGGATGTCGCACTGCCGACGCCGAGGGAGCCATACGTCAGCAGGCTTTGCAGCAGGTCGTAGTCATTGAGTACCGCTGTTCCGGTCGAGGCGTTTCGTTCCAGCTCACGCCGCACTTGCTCGGCATGGCGCATCAACCAGGCTTCTTCCCTGGAGCATTCCACGCTGTAGGCATCGGGAATAATCACCAGTTGCCCCGGCGTCACCAACCCGGGCCGCAGGTGGCGGTTGAGCACATCAAAATGATCGGAGCGCGGGCGGCTCAACCCTCGCCCCATCAGGAGCGATTTCAGGCTGTCGTAGTCGATTGTCTGACGGTTGATAAAGCTCTGTGCCATGCCCTGCATCCCGAGTCGAATGAGCGATGGCGTCGGAATATAAGCAAGCAAACAGGGCCCGGGCGCACGCCGGGAAGGCCAAACGAAAAAAGGGAAGTTGCCTACCTGGAGAGGAAAAACTGACTACAGAAAAATGCCCGGCAAAGGCCGGGCATTGGGGTCAACGCGCTGATCAGTCGGTATAACCGAGCTTCACCGCCCTGCTCCGCTGGGTTTTCTGACGTGTCGCCAGGCAGTAGTACAACGGGCAGGTCACCACCAACCCCACCAGCCACGACAGGTCGGCGCCGTCCACCAGGTTGGCCCACGGCCCCACGTACAGCGACGTATTGGCGAACGGCAGTTGCACGATGATGCCGATGAAGTACGCGACGATGGCGTGCAGGTTGAAGCGCCCGTAGATCCCGCCATCGGCCTGGAAGATCGAGGCGATGTCGTAGTGGCCGCGCTTGATGATGTAGAAGTCGATCAGGTTGATCGACGCCCACGGCACCAGCACCAGCAGCAGGGCGAGGATCAGGCCGATAAATTGCGAGATGAAATCCGCCGACGCCCCCAACGCCACCATGCAGCACGCGGCGAGGATCACGCTGGAGAGCACCACGCGCACCTTGATGCTGGGGGTCCAGTGGCTGGCAAACGTCTGGATCGAGGTGATGATCGACAGCACCGCGCCGTACAGATTCAGGGCGTTGTGGCTGATGATATTGAGCAGGAACAACACCATCAGGATCGGCCCCAGCCAGCCGGTGGCTTGCTTGACCGCGACCATGGCTTCGGTGCCTTCGGGCGTGGCCAGTGCCGCCACCAGGCCAAAGGCGAACGACAGGATGGTGCCGAGGGTGGCGCCCAGGTAGGTGGCGATAAACGGCCGGGTGATGCCGATATCCGCCGGCAGGTAGCGCGAGTAGTCGCTGGTGTACGGCGAAAAGCTGATCTGCCAGATCACCCCGAGGGACACGGTAGCCAACCAGCCGGCCAGGTTGAAGCCGCCACGGCTGAGAAAGTCCGCTGGCAGGTCATGGGCGAAGATGTAAATGAAGCCCGCGAGCAATGCGCTGCCCATCACCCAGGTGCCGATGCGGTTCAAGGTATGGATAAAGCGGTAGCCGATCACGCCAATGGCCGTGGCGCTGAGGGCGCCGATCAGGATGCTGGCCGGCACCGGCACTTCCGGGACGATGCCGACGATGGACTTGCCCGCCAGCACGATATTGGAAATGAAAAAGCCGATGTAGATGAGTGCCGCGAAAAACACGATCAGCAGCGCGCCATAGCGCCCGAACTGACCACGGCTCTGCACCATCTGCGGAATACCCATGCGCGGGCCCTGGGCCGACGCGAGGGCAATCACGATACCGCCGAGCATATGCCCGAGGGCAATCGCCAGCAGCCCCCACATCAGGTTGAGATGAAACACCTGGGCCACCATGGCACCGGTGACGATGGGCAGCGGCGCGATGTTGGTGCTGAACCATAAGGTGAACAAGTCGCGGGCCTTTCCATGGCGCTCTGCGAGGGGAACGTAATCGACCGTGTGATTCTCGATCAAAGGGTCTTGCCGTGACATCTGGGGCATGGAAATGAACTCGCGTTGGTCTGATCTTATAGTTGTTTGACGCCAAACCGGGGGAGCTCTTCGGCGACCCCTCAGATGAACACCATATTATGGTATTCCAACATTTTCACAAGACTGATCCGTAGTCTAAACGCCCATCTGATCCGCAATTGTGCCACAGGGCTGCCGCTCGACTCTGCCCTTAACCCCCGTATTTATTGGTTATAAGACCAAAGGCGCACGTTCATCGGGTGGTTGAAAAAGCTGTTGCAAGGATTGTATTACGGTATACCATCAGACCTACAAACTCATAAAAACCCGCAACACCGCCAGAGGACCGCCCCATGATCGATGCCGCCATCTACAAACAAGTGATGGGTTCGTTTCCGTCCGGAGTCACCGTGATCACCACCCTGGATGACGACGGGCAAATCGTCGGGCTGACCGCCAGCGCGTTCAGCTCATTGTCCATGGACCCGGCCCTGGTGTTGTTCTGCCCCAACTACAGCTCGGATTCGTACCCGGTGCTGATCAAGAACAAGCGCTTTGCCATCCATGTGCTGTCCGGCGGGCAGCAGAATGAGGCCTATGCCTTTGCGCGCAAGGGCAAGGACAAGGCGCAAGGCATCGAATGGACGCTGAGTGAATTGGGCAACCCGATCCTGGCGAATGCCACGGCGGTGATCGAATGCGAGCTGTGGCGTGAATATGAAGGTGGGGATCACGCGATCATGGTGGGGTCGGTGAAGAACCTGATCGTGCCTGCGCAGGATGCCGGGCCGATGGTGTATTGCAATGGGAAGATGGGGGCGTTGCCTTTAGTGGCCTGACCGCCATTTTTAAAGTCACTACAAATCAAACTGTGGGGGGGCGGTGCGACGATTCGACTTGCCCCCGATGGCAGTGGTTCAGTCAACATATCTGTGGCTGATACACCGTCATCGGGGGCAAGCCCCCTCCCACATTTGATTGCATTTCAAAGAATAGAAAGCGGCACGACTCAGGTCCTGAACCGGCTGACCAACTGATTCAACGTCTGCGACAACGCCGTCAACTGCTGCGCGTCCTGGCGGGTGGAGTCGGCCAGGCTTGCCACCAATTGCGCATCCCCGTGAATCTGGCTGATATGCCGGTTGATGTCCTCGGCCACCTGGTGCTGTTCTTCTGCCGCCGTGGCAATCTGGGTGTTCATGTCGCGGATCACGTCCACCGATTCACGGATCAAACCGAAGCTGGCCCGCGCGTCATTGATCGACACCACGGTCTCCTGAGACACCTCCAGGCTCGCGTGCATCTGCTTGCCCATCTGATGGGTGCGGCGCGCCAGGTTGCCCAAGAGCCCGTCGATCTCGCCGGTAGAGTCCGCCGTGCGCTTGGCCAATGCGCGCACTTCATCCGCCACCACGGCAAACCCACGGCCTTGTTCACCCGCACGCGCCGCTTCGATGGCGGCGTTGAGCGCCAGCAAATTGGTCTGCTCGGCGATGGAACGGATGGTGCCAAGGATCGACTGGATATCGTTGCTGTCGCGCTCCAGCTGTTCCATGGCTTGGGCGGAATGGCCGATCTCTTCACTCAAACGCCCGACGCTGCTCACCGCCGCGTCAATCTGCTGCTGCCCGGTATGGGCCTGGCGTTGGCCGTTGTCGGCCGAGTCCGCGGCCTGGCTGCACGAGCGCGCCACCTCGTTGGACGTGGCGACCATCTCATGGAACGCCGTTGACACCATGTCTACCGCCTCGCGCTGGCGCTCGGCAACCTCGGCCATTTCCACCGACACTTCCGTGGCACTGCCGGAGCTACTGTGGATCTGCCCGGCTGCCTGGCCGATACGCTGGATCAACGTGCGAATCGCCTCCAGGAACTGGTTGAACCAGCCGGCGAGTTGCGCCGTCTCATCGCGACCTCTTACGTCCAGACGTGCCGTGAGGTCGCCTTCACCCAGGGCGATGCCTTCCAACCCGCTGGCCACGCCGCGAATCGGCTTGACGATCAACCCGGCAAACCACGCCCCCACCACGGCAAACACCAGGCCACACACCAACGCAATCGCCGCGATCAACCAAGTCAGCCGCGCCGCGCCGGCCATCACTTCGCTCTCGCGCACCAGCCCGACAAAGCGCCAGCCCAATGCCTTGGACGGCCACACCAGCGCCATATAGCGCTCGCCTGCCAGTTCCACCTGCACCAAGCCTTGGCCGGCTTCGCTCAACTGGCGATAGCCTTCGCCCAATTCACCGAGCTTCTTGAAGTTGTGGGACGGGTCATGGGGGTCTACCAACACGGTGTTGTTGGCTTCCATCAACATCAGGTAACCGCTCTCCCCCAACTTGATCTGCTTGACCAGGTCGGTGAGTTGCTTGAGGGACACGTCAATGTTCACCACGCCGCTGCGGTCGTTGAAACTTTGCACGGTACTCACCAGCACCACATCATCGGCCGCCCAGTAATAGGCCTCGGTGCGCAGGGTCTTGCCCGGTTGCGCCATGGCGGTCTTGTACCAGGGCCGCGTGCGTGGGTCGTAGCTGGCAAGCGCTGGGTCGCCGGGCCAGAACACATAGCCGCCGTCTTCGGTGCCTAAAGAGAGGTAGGTGTAGGCCGAATGACTCTTGGCCAACCCCTCGAACAATTTGAACAGTTGTTGGTCGTGCTCGCCGGGCGCGATCTGCGCCGCATCGCTGGCCAGGTAGCGCTTCACCTGGCCATTGATGCCCTGCAATTGCGGGTGCGCCGCCAGGTAAGCGACGTTCTGGCTGATGCCTTCGAAAAACAGCTGCATGGCATTGTCGACCTGGCGAATCTCACGCCCGCTGCTGTCGACAAATCCGTCCCGAGCGTCCTGGCGCACATTGAGGATAATCAGCACCGCTACCACTATTACCGGCAGGCTGGCGATCACCGCAAAGGCCAGGATCAGTTTTTGTTTTATGTTCATCGAGCTCGCCTTCCTTGTGAGGTGAGTGTGCAACCGTTGGAGAGAAAAGTTTTGCGGATATTTCGTATTATGGTATACCAACATTCAATCCGCCGAACAGCTGTCATCACTGGCACGCTCCAGATTGGCGAGAGTACTTAAGGGCCCGCAGTCGACAGGCCGATCACAATAGATCCGAGGTAAGCGTCATGAAGTTTTCCCTGTTCGTACACATGGAACGTTGGGATGAGAGCGTCAGCCACCGTCAATTGTTCGAAGACCTGACCGAACTGACCCTGATGGCCGAGGCCGGTGGTTTCAGCACCGTCTGGATTGGCGAACACCACGCCATGGAATACACCATCTCGCCAAGCCCGATGCCGCTGCTGGCTTACCTCGCAGCCAAGACCACCACCATCCGCCTCGGCGCCGGCACCATCATCGCGCCGTTCTGGCACCCGCTGCGGGTGGCGGGCGAATGCGCATTGCTCGATGTGATCAGCAACGGTCGTATGGAAGTCGGCCTGGCCCGTGGTGCTTACCAGGTTGAGTTCGACCGCATGGCCGGCGGCATGCCCGCCTCCAGCGGCGGCCAGGCCCTGCGCGAGATGGTGCCGGTGGTGCGTGCGCTGTGGAAAGGCGACTACGCCCACGACGGCGATATCTGGAAATTCCCCACCTCCACCAGCGTGCCCAAGCCGCTGCAGCAGCCCACCCCGCCGATGTGGATCGCCGCCCGCGACCCGGACTCCCACAACTTCGCGGTGGCCAACGGCTGCAACGTGATGGTCACGCCGTTGATGAAAGGCGACGAAGAAGTCCTCGACCTGAAAAACAAATTCCAGGCTGCGCTGGACAACAACCCCGACGTACCGCGCCCGCAACTGATGGTGCTGCGTCACACCCACGTCCACGCTGAAAATGATCCGGAAGGCTGGAAAGTCGGGGCCAAGGCGATCGCGAAGTTCTATCGCACCTTCGATGCCTGGTTCGGCAACAAGAGCGTGCCGGTCAATGGCTTCCTTGAGCCAAGCCCGGAAGAGAAATTCGCCGGGCGCCCAGAGTTCGAACTGGACAGCCTGCACAAGACCGCAATGATCGGCACCGCCGCCGAGATCATCCCGCGCATCCAGTACTACCAGGAACTGGGAGTGGATGAGTTCAGCTTCTGGTGCGACAACAGCCTGTCCCATGCCGAGAAGAAGAAGTCGTTGGCGCTGTTTATCGAGCAGGTGGTGCCGGCGTTTCGCTGATTAAGTGAAAAAAGGGCAGCTGCCGCCGAGCTGCCCTGACAGCGGTTGATATCAAACTGGAATCACCCACCTCTCTTGCCCTACACTACCCTCCTGTTCATGCCTTCCTAACTGGCATTTGCCGTTCCCCTCCTTGAACGCCGATCCGCTCTGACCGCTCAAAGCGTTCAAGCAGGCGTACGCGTAAGTTTATTTGCCATCGGAAGGCCCTATGACTCAATCACTCGAACGGTTTACCCAGGCCCAAAGCTCAACCTACAAGCAGGCCTTGGCCGAGCTTGAATGCGGCCAAAAACATGGCCACTGGATGTGGTTCATCTTCCCTCAACTACGCGGCCTGGGTTTCAGCGAGAACGCAATCTATTACGGACTGCAAGGTGCCGAAGAGGCACGTGCCTACCTTCTACACCCGTACCTGGGCCCGAGACTCGAATGTGTCACACAGGCAGTACTGGATTCATCCACACCGCTACTGGACTTATTCGGGGAGATTGATGCACTGAAATTCGCCTCCTGCATGACGTTGTTTGCACATGTCGCGAATGACGGTTCTATCTATGCAAGGGCGCTGAAGCGCTTGTGCGACGCGGATACAAAAACACTTGAGATACTGAGCGAGCAAGAAAATGGTAATGAGTGATTATGAAAAGTTGGCCTCTGTGGTCCAAATCGTCGTGGCAATACTTGCCTTCATCTCCGTGTACCTGGTGGTGCGACAGATCAAGATCCTGACCTCTCAGCTCAAGGCCACGCAACTGGCTTCTGAAGCACAGAGCATTATTTCGATTGTTGAGTTCTTGCAGACCACCGAGGCGCGCGAAGCACGGGAAACGGTCCGGGCAAAGTTGTCCGAACTGCATCATGACGCGTGGGATGAGCGACAAAACCAGCATGCCTCGCTGGCCTGCGCCAATTACGATGTGGTGGCAGCACTTCTGCGCGTAGATCTGATCCAGAACAAACACGTCATTATCGAAAACTGGGCGCCCAGCATTATTCATTGCCACCGAGTGCTTTCTCCTTTTATTGAGAAAAAACGCATCCTGGCCGGTGGCGACCGTAAATACTGGAGCAACTTCGATTGGCTGCGCGATCAATGCCCTCGAAGCTGAACGCATTTGTTGAGGTGAGACAGTGAAGTCAGAAGCCATTTTCAACCAGACCGTCGAACGGCTGCGGACAGCCAGACATGTGGTTATTTCTACCGGCGCCGGTATTTCCGCTGAAAGTGGCATCGCCACGTTTCGCGCCCCTTCAACCGGGCTCTGGTCCCGCTACAAAAGCGGTGAGCTGGCTAAGGTCGAAGCTTTTGAGCGCAACCCTGCACTGGTCTGGGGCTGGTATACATGGCGACGCATGGAGGTCAGAAATGCGCAGCCCAATGCGGCGCATGAGGCCGTCGCAGCGCTCATGCAGTGCCTGCCTCGCGTGACCCTCATCACGCAAAACGTAGACGATCTGCACGAACGAGCGGGCTCAAAAGATGCGATCCACCTTCACGGGCACTTGGCCACTGCTCGTTGCTTTACCTGCAGCAAACCCTATCTCGACACCCTGCCGGTGATTGCCAATCCAGAAGCAGGCCCCTTGGACCCGCCCAATTGCCAACACTGCGGAGGCCTGATTCGCCCCAACGTCGTCTGGTTCGGCGAAGGCATGCCGCAGGACGAACTGCAACGCGCCCGCGCAGCAGTACTTGACTGCGACGTGATGCTGTCCATCGGCACCTCCGGCAATGTAGCGCCAGCGGTATTCCTTCCAACAAGGGCCTTTGAACAAGGAGCCTGGGTCGTACACATCAATCTCGAAGCGTCTTCAACGGCGGCGGGCAGCACCTTGGTAGGGCCTGCAACCACCTGGCTACCCAGGCTTGCACACGCCTTGATCGCCGTCTAAACCTTAAGGCAGCGTTGACGCGCGCTGCCGGTGATGTGCGATAGGCCTACCTACTTCACACCCTGGGCGACATTTAGCCACACTCCATCATCGCAGCACCTGTAATAGTCTATTGCAGGACTCTAATGTACTAACCAGTTACTTATCTTGCTAAAATCGCGTCTTTGCCCTCTCACCTTCGAGCATTTATCGATATGAAACGAGCATCGCGCGCCGCTGGCGTCTCTAGATTCATCCTGCTGGGCCTGGGCGTGATCATCGCCCTGCTCGGCGTGGCGCTGGCCGTTGGCGGCGTCAAACTGGTCACCCTGGGGGGCTCCTGGTACTTCCTGATCGGCGGCCTGGCCATGGCCATTTCCGGTCTATTGATCGCCCGCCGCAAGCCGGCCGGTGCCTGGTTGTTCGCCGCGTTCCTGGTCGGCACGGCCATCTGGGCCATCGCCGACGTTGGCCTGGTGTTCTGGCCGCTGTTCTCCCGCGTGTTCATGTTTGCCGCCATCGGCATGGTGGTAGCGCTGGTTTACCCACAATTGGTCGGCCGGCCTGCACGGGGCGCCTACGGCGTTGCGGCGGTATTGGCCGTCGGCGTGGCAGTGGCGGCGGGCAATATGTTTGTCGCCCACCCAAGCGTTGCGCCAACCGGCAACGGCCCAGGCATCACGCCAGTGGCCGCAGCCGATGCACAGAAAGACTGGGCCCACTACGGCAACACCGAAGGTGGCAGCCGCTTCGCCGCGCTGGACCAGATCAACCGCGACAATATCGACAAACTCAAAGTGGCGTGGACCTACCACACCGGTGACGTGGCAATCAGCGACGGCAACGGCGCGGAAGACCAGCTCACTCCGTTGCAGATCGGCAATAAAGTCTTCATCTGTACACCGCACAACAACCTGATCGCCCTCGACGCCGACACCGGCAAAGAGCTGTGGAAGAACGAAGTCAACGCCAAGTCGGCGGTATGGCAGCGTTGCCGTGGCATGGCCTACTTCGACGCCACCGCGCCGATTGCCCAGCCAACCCAGCCCAACAGCTCGCCGATCATTGCCGGCACCGTCGTCCCTGGCGCGCAATGCCAACGCCGCTTGCTGACCAACACCATCGATGCCCGCCTGATCGCAGTCGATGCCGACACCGGCAAATTCTGTGAAGACTTCGGCACCCATGGCCAAGTCGACCTGAAAGCCGGCCTGGGCAATGTGCCCGACAGCTACTACCAACTGTCCTCCGCCCCGCTGATGGCAGGCACCACCGTGGTCGTCGGCGGCCGCGTCGCTGACAACGTGCAAACCGATATGCCAGGCGGCGTGATCCGTGGTTTCGACGTGATCACCGGGCAAATGCGCTGGGCCTTCGACCCGGGCAACCCGGAAGACAAAAAAGCGCCAGCCGAGGGCAGCACCTATGTGCGCAGCACCCCGAACAGCTGGGCGCCGATGTCCTACGACCCGCTGATGAATACCGTATTCCTGCCGATGGGCAGCTCGTCCACCGACATCTACGGTGTGGAACGCACTAACCTCAACCACAAATACGGCGCGTCCGTGCTGGCACTGGACGCCTCCACCGGTGCTGAAAAGTGGGTGTACCAGACCGTCCACAACGACCTGTGGGACTTCGACCTGCCGATGCAGCCAAGCCTGATCGACTTCACCCCACCGGGTAGCGACAAGGCCGTCCCTGCGGTAGTGATCGGCACCAAGGCCGGCCAGATCTACGTACTGGACCGCGCCACCGGCAAGCCGCTGACCGAAGTCAAAGAAGTACCGGTCAAGGCCGCCAACATCCCGAACGAGCCGTACTCGCCCACCCAACCGAAATCGGTCGGCATGCCGCAGATCGGCGCGCAAACCCTGACCGAATCGGACATGTGGGGCGCCACGCCGTACGACCAGCTGCTGTGCCGCATCGACTTCAAAGGCATGCGCTACGAAGGCCTGTACACCGCGCCTGGCATGGATAAATCCCTGAGCTTCCCGGGCTCGCTCGGCGGCATGAACTGGGGCAGCATTTCCACCGACCCGGTGCACGGCTTTATCTTCGTCAACGACATGCGCCTGGGCCTGTGGATCCAGATGATCCCGTCGCAGAACAAGGCCCAGGCCTCGTCCGGTGGCGAAGCGCTGAACACCGGCATGGGCGCCGTGCCGCTCAAGGGCACGCCGTATGCCGTGAACAAAAACCGCTTCCTGTCGGTGGCCGGCATTCCATGCCAGGCGCCGCCGTTCGGCACCCTGACCGCGATCGACATGAAGACCCAGAAGGTCGCCTGGCAAGTACCGGTGGGCACCGTTGAAGACACCGGCCCACTGGGCATCCGCATGCACTTGCCGATCAAGATCGGCCTGCCAACTCTGGGCGGCACCCTGTCGACCCAAGGCGGCCTGATCTTTATCGCCGGCACCCAGGACTTCTACCTGCGCGCCTTCAACAGCGCCAACGGCGATGAAATCTGGAAATCCCGCCTGCCGGTCGGCAGCCAGGGTGGTCCGATGACCTACGTTTCGCCGAAAACCGGCAAGCAGTACGTGGTCATCACCGCGGGCGGTGCGCGTCAGTCCACTGACCGTGGCGACTACGTGATCGCCTACGCCCTGCCTTAACGCTCCCTGTTCGCGCGGTGCTCCCCCGGCACCGCGCTTTCTGCCTGGAATAACCCGCATGACCCCTACTTCTCATCTTCCCCTTGGGCGCCTGCTGCTGGGCCTGGCCCTGGGTGCCGCACTGCCCGTGCAAGCCGATGACACCACCCTGACCGGCGACTGGGGCGGCCTGCGCCGCGAACTCGACGAGCAAGGCATCCGCTTTACCGGCGACTACAGCGGCGAAACCGCCTACAACGCCAACGGCGGCCTGCACCGCTCGGCGCGCTATTCGCAGAACCTCAAGCTCGGCGTGCAGTTCGACCTGGGCAAGCTGTACGGCTTCAACAATGGCGACCGCATCCAGCTCACCATCAACGACCGTCGCGGCAACAGTGCTTCCGAGGATTTGGTGGGCAACCGCCTGCCGATCCAGGAAAACTACGGCGGCCTCTATACCCGCCTCACCGAGTTGAGCTACGAGCGCACGCTGTTTACTCCGGCACTCAACGTCAAGCTCGGCTATATGGCCATGGGCAATGACCTCGGCGGCCTGGACAGCGGCATCCTGTGCAACTTCATGAACGCCGGTTTCTGCGGACACCCGCTGAACATGTCCGGCGGCAGCGGCTGGACCAACTACCCGAATGCCCGATTGGGCGCGCGGGTGAAATATGACTTCTCGCCCAACTGGCAATTGCGCGTGGCGGCGTTCAACGTCGACCCGGAGAGCAACGGCAATTCCAGCCGCGCCTGGAAGCTGAGCCCCAAGCACACCACCGGCACCGTGGTGCCGATTGAACTGGTGTACAAACACGCAGGCAAACTGCCGGGCGAATACAAGCTGGGCTACTACTACGACAGCTCCGACGTGAAGCGCATCGGCAGCAACAAGGACGTCAGCGGTCGCAGCGGCCATTACTTGCTGATCGACCAGGCCGTATGGGCCTCGGACACCTCCGCCGGTCGTGTGCTGCACGCCTTCGGTCAGTACTCCGCCGCCAGCGAAGCGGCCTCGCCGTTCAGCAAGTGGTATGGCGCAGGCGTGGTGCTGTACAAGCCGTTCGAAGGCCGACCACGTGACACCCTGGCCCTGGGCTACGGTCGCGCCGTGCCCAATCCGCGCAGTCGTGAGGTGCAGGAGCTGGCCGCGTTCAACGCCGGCACCGACTACCCCAACCTGAACAATGCCGAACAGCTGATCGAACTCAGCTACGGCTACCAGGCTACCCCATGGCTGACCCTGCGCCCGGATGTGCAATACATCATCGAGCCAGGGGCGTTTTCCGGTGACAACATCGACAACGCACTGGTGCTTGGCCTGCAGGTCAAAGCGGTATTCTGAACCGGCTCACTTGTCGCCAGGCGGCAAGGCCCTGTTCGCCTGTTCGAGCGCAGTGATGCGCTCGACTTTCGCCCCGGAGCGCTCTGCTTCGAACTCCGATTCCAAAAAGACTTTAACGATGCTCTTGGCCAGCTCGGGCCCGATCACCCGTGCACCAATGGACAGGATCTGCGCATCGTTGCTCTTGCGTGCGCGCTCGGCGGAATAAGTGTCATGGGCCTGGGCCGCCCGCACGCCTTTGATCTTGTTCGCCGAAATCGCCATGCCGATACCGGTGCCGCAAATCAACACACCCAAACGCTGTTCACCTGCTCCCACCGCCATAGCCACCGCCGCCGCAATGTCCGGGTACAACACCGGGCTGGACGAATAGCAGCCGAAATCCTCAACCCCGTAGCCCAGGCTTTCGATGTAGTGCT
Source organism: Pseudomonas nabeulensis (assembly GCF_004682045.1). Taxonomy (GTDB): domain Bacteria; phylum Pseudomonadota; class Gammaproteobacteria; order Pseudomonadales; family Pseudomonadaceae; genus Aquipseudomonas; species Aquipseudomonas nabeulensis. Next base: position 19,409 of record NZ_QUZT01000058.1, on the reverse strand, counting down.
TGAGTAATGCCTTGAGCTCGAACCCCGCCTCATCGCAGCCAACGGCCACCGAAAACCTTGTTTGTGCACCCATCACTGTTTCTCCGACAGAACGATCAAATGATCACTCACTGAAATTATGCACAACCATTAGCGAATGACTCACTGGACGTTGTCAAGCCTTATTTAAAGCGTGAAACCGGTTAAAACTGTAAATCCACTGGATGAGCCCGTGCCAGACCATTGACAAAACCGCCCCAAGCAGTTTAAACATATGATCACTATCCGATCATATGATCAGATACACCTAATAAGAAAATCAGCAAGAGGACACACCGATGGCCACGCCATTACTGCTCCAGGCTGAACACGTTTCCAAAGCCTACGCGGGCGTCCCGGCCCTGCGAGACGGGCGCCTCTCCCTTCGCGCTGGCAGCGTGCACGCCCTGTGTGGCGGCAACGGCGCCGGCAAATCGACTTTCCTCAGTATCCTGATGGGCATCACCCAGCGTGACGCCGGCACCATCCTGCTCAATGGTCAGCCGGTGCAGTTTGATCGCCCCAGCGCGGCCCTCACTGCCGGCGTGGCGATGATCACCCAGGAGCTGGAACCCATCCCTTATATGACGGTGGCGGAGAATATCTGGCTGGGCCGCGAGCCGCGCCGCGCGGGTTGCATCGTCGACACCAAGGAACTGAACCGACGTACCCGCGAGCTGCTGCAAAGCCTGGAGTTCGAGGTGGACGCCACCAGCCCCATGCACCGCTTGAGCGTGGCTCAGATTCAACTGGTGGAAATCGCCAAGGCGTTCAGCCATGACTGCCAAGTGATGATCATGGACGAGCCCACCTCGGCCATCGGCGAACACGAAGCGCAAACCCTGTTCAGGGCCATCCGCCGCCTGACCGACCGAGGCGCCGGCATCATTTACGTGTCGCACCGCCTCAGCGAACTGGCGCAGATTGCCGATGACTACAGCATCTTCCGTGACGGCGCCTTTGTCGAAAGCGGGCGCATGGCAGATATTGACCGCGCCCACCTGGTGCGCGGCATCGTTGGCCAGGAGCTGCAACGCATCGACCACAAGGTCGGCCGCGAATGCGCCGCCACCACCTGCCTCGACGTCAGCGGCCTCAGCCGCAACGGCGAGTTCCAGGACATCAGCCTGCAACTGCGCCAGGGCGAGATCCTCGGCATCTATGGGCTGATGGGCTCCGGGCGCAGCGAATTCCTCAATTGCCTGTACGGCCTGACCCTGCCGGATGCCGGCAGCGCCACCCTGCAAGGCCAACCGCTGCCCACCGGCACGCCCGCCGCGACGATTCGCGCCGGCATGTCGCTGGTCACCGAAGACCGCAAAGACAGCGGCCTGGTGCTCAGTGGCAGCATCCTCGCCAACATTGCGCTGTCGGCCTACAAGCAACTGTCGAGCTGGTCGGTGATCAATGCGCGCAAGGAAAACGCCCTGGCCGAAAGCATGGTCAAGCGCCTGCAAATCAAAATCTCGTCCCTGGACTTGCCGGTGGAGTCCATGAGCGGCGGCAACCAGCAGAAAGTGGTGCTCGCCAAATGCCTGTCGACCCAGCCGATCTGCCTGTTGTGCGATGAGCCCACACGCGGCATCGACGAGGGCGCCAAGCAGGAGATCTATCACCTGCTGGACGAGTTCGTGCGGGCCGGTGGCGCGGCGATTGTGGTGTCGTCTGAAGCGCCGGAGCTGTTGCACCTGAGTGACCGAATCGCGGTGTTCAAGGGCGGCCGCCTGGTGACCGTCAGCAGCGACACCGCCCTTTCCCAGGAAGCCTTGTTGAGTCTTGCCTCATGAACAGTAAAGTCCTTGCCGCCCCCGTCACTGCCCCGCCGCGCAATCGCCTGCGCCTGTCCCTCGACCGCTTCGGCCTGCCGCTGGTGTTTATCCTGCTGTGCGTGGTGATGGCGTTTTCCAGCGAATACTTCATGACCTGGCGCAACTGGATGGACATCCTGCGCCAGACCTCCATCAACGGCATCCTCGCCGTGGGCATGACCTACGTGATCTTGACCAAGGGCATCGACCTGTCGGTGGGCTCGATCCTGGCCTTCGCCGGCTTGTGCAGCGCCTTGGTCGCCACCCAGGGCTACGGCCTGCTGGCGGCGGTGAGCGCGGGGATGTTTGCCGGGGCCATGCTGGGCGTGGTCAACGGCTTTATGGTGGCCAACCTGAGTATCCCGCCGTTCGTGGCCACCCTCGGCATGCTCAGCGTGGCGCGGGGCATGACGTTTATCCTCAACGACGGCAGCCCGGTCACTGACCTGCCGGACGCGTTTCTCGCCATGGGCATCGGTAAGCTTGGGCCTATCGGTGTGCCGATCATTATCTTTGCGGTGGTGGCGCTGATCTTCTGGATGGTGCTGCGCTACACCACCTACGGGCGCTATGTGTACGCGGTGGGCGGCAATGAAAAAAGCGCGCGCACCTCCGGCATCGGCGTGCGCAAGGTGACGTTTTCGGTGTATGTGATTTCCGGGCTGTTGGCAGGCCTGGCCGGTGTGGTGCTGGCGGCGCGGACCACCTCGGCGTTGCCCCAGGCGGGTGTGTCTTATGAGCTGGACGCGATTGCGGCGGTGGTGATCGGCGGCACCAGCCTCTCCGGTGGCACCGGCAGCATTGTCGGCACCTTGTTCGGCGCGCTGCTGATCGGCGTGATCAACAACGGCTTGAACCTGCTCGGGGTGTCTTCGTATTACCAACAAGTGGCCAAGGGGTTGATCATCGTGCTGGCGGTGTTGATCGATGTCTGGCGCAAGAAAAAACGCTAAGTGGAGTGTGTGCAATGTCCAATTTCTGGAACCAGGCGTTCGACCTCACCGGCCGTTGCGCCGTGATCACCGGGGGCGCCGCCGGTATCGGCCTGGCCTGTGCCAATTTGTTGGTGGAGCGTGGCGCCAGGGTCGCCTTGCTGGATCGTGATCCGTCGGTGGTCGACGTGGCGGCCAGCCTTGGCAGCGGTCATTTAGGGCTGGTCGCCGACTTGCGCCAGCTGGAATCGGTACAGCTTGCAGTGGATCAAGCCGTCGCCGGGCTTGGGCGCATTGATTACCTGGTCAACAGCGCCGGTGTCGCGCTGCTGGACAAGGCGCTGGACGTCAGCGAAAGCGCCTGGGACACCACCCTGGACATCAACCTCAAGGCCAGTTTTTTCGTGGCCCAGGCCTGCGCTCGACACATGATCGAGCGCGGTGGCGGGCGCATCGTCAACCTTGCCTCCCAAGCCGCGGTAATCGGCCTGGACCGGCATGTGGCCTACTGCGCCAGCAAGGCGGCGGTGGTGGGCATGACCAAGGTATTGGCGATGGAATGGGCACCCCATGGCATCAACGTCAACGCCGTATCGCCGACCATCGTCGAAACCGCCCTGGGCAAGAAAGCCTGGGCCGGTGAGCTGGGGGAACGGGCCAAGTTGCAGATCCCGGTGGGCCGCTTCGCGCAGCCAGAAGAAATCGCCGGGCTGGTGCTGTATTTGGTCAGCGACGCGGCCAAGATGATCACCGGCGAAAACGTGGTGATCGACGGCGGCTACAGCATTCAGTAATCCGATTCCAGACGAATAAGAACAAGGACACACCCTATGAATCGAGTCATCAATGATCCAGACCTGGTGGTCGAGGACATGCTCGCGGGCATCCTCCTGGCGCACCCGGAACTGGTGCAGTACGAAAGCAACCCACGGGTCATTCGCAAGGCTAAAACCTCACCCGCCGGACGGGTCGGCATCGTGACCGGTGGCGGCTCGGGGCATGAGCCGGCGTTTCTCGGTTATGTCGGCCCGGGGCTGGTAGACGCGGTGGCGGTCGGTGAAATCTTCTCCTCGCCCACCGCCAAAAGTTTCTTCGATGCATTCCGCGCCGCCGACCAGGGCGCGGGCGTGGCGTGTCTGTACGGCAACTACGCCGGCGACAATATGAACGTGAAGCTGGCGATGAAAATGGCCGCCAGCAAAGACCTTCAGATCCGCACGGTGGTGGCCAACGACGACGTGGCTTCCGCCCCGCCCGCCGATATCGCCAAGCGTCGCGGCGTGGCCGGCGAGATCTTCATGTGGAAGATCGGCGGTGCCGCTGCTGCCCAAGGCTACGACCTCGACGGCGTCATCCGCGTGGCACAGAAAGCCGTGGACCACTGCCGCTCCATCGGCGTGGGCCTCACGCCCTGCACCATCCCGGCGGTGGGCAAGCCGAACTTCCAGATTGCCGATGGGCTGATGGAACTGGGCATCGGCCACCATGGCGAGCCGGGCATCGAAGTAGTGCCGGTGGAGTCGGCCGCGGCCATGGCCGAGCGCATGCTCGCGCCCATCTTGGCCGACCGCGACTTCAACCAGGACCAGAGCGTGGTGGTGCTGGTGTCGGGCCTGGGCGCCACGCCGGTGATGGAGCTGTATATTTTCTACGCCGAGGTCGAGCAACAACTGCGCGCCAAGGGCCTGCGGGTTCATCGTTGCTACGTGGGCAACTACTTCACTTCGCTGGAAATGATGGGCGTGACCCTGACCCTGCTCGGCCTCGATGCCGAACTGAGCAACCTGATCGACCAACCCTGCCGGTCCATCGGCATGACCCAGGCGGAGTAGCCCATGAGCGAGCATTTCCCCAGCAATACCGGCAGCGCTATCGTTACCAACCTGGTGTCGATCATCGTTGCCAATCGCGAATACCTCAGCGAAGTAGACGGCGCCATCGGCGACGGCGACCACGGCATCAACATGGCCAAGGGCTTTTCCCGTTGTGGCAAGACCCTGGAAGGTCGTGAACTCTCCTTGGCCGAAGCGCTGGACGAACTGACCCTGGCGCTGATGGAAGGCATCGGCGGCTCCATGGGGCCGCTCTACGGCAGCCTGTTTATCGGCATGGCCGACGAGGTGCGTGGCCGCGATAGCATCGATGCGGCGACCTTCGCCAAACTGCTGCGGGGAGGCCTGACTTCATTGCAGGACATCAGTGATGCGGGGGTGGGCGACAAGTGTTTGATGGATACGCTGATTCCGGCGGTGGAAGCGTTTGAACGCGCGCAAGCCAGTGGCGCGTCGTTCCGTGATGCCCTGAACCAGATGAAAAGCGCAGCGTCCCAGGGCCGTGATTCCACCCGAGATCTGGTGGCCAGGATTGGTCGCGCCAGTCGTCTGGGGGAACGCTCTCTTGGTGTGCTGGATGCTGGTGCGGTGTCGTGCTGCCTGATCCTCACCAACCTCGCCGAATCGGTCGAAGCGCGCTTGGTGGCCTAACGGACACACCGCCCTCGACCTGATGCATGAGATCAAATGTGGGAGGGGGCTTGCCCCCGATAGCGGTGTATCAGCAACAGATTTATTGGCTGACACACCCTTATCGGGGGCAAGCCCCCTCCCACATTTAGCTCTGTGCCTGGCTCGAAAACCAAGCACACCGCCCCTCCCCCCATCTGTAGACCTACCGCCGTGTCGCATCATCCAGCGCGAGGATCGTGTAGGCATTCGACACAGTCGTCGCCAACGTATTGATCACCCCAGAACGCAACGCGCCAAGGGTGGCTGCGGCCTTGGTGTTTTCGCTGGCAATCGCCACCACGTCCGGAATACGCACCAGCTCTTGCACCGTCAAGCCGATCACCCTGCCCTGCATGGCGTTGATCGCCGGTTGGCCGTGGATGTCGATAAAGTCGTAGCCCATCATGTCGCCGACGGTGCCGGACACCCGGGCCTGGGCGATTTCCTGGGGTGAGAACCAGCCCATGCGCACCATGTTGCTGTTCTCGCTCATGTCGCCGATGCCGATCAGGGCGATATCGGCGCGGCGCGCACGGTCGAGGGTGGAGCGCACGGTGTCGTTGTTGATCAGCACACTGCGCAGTTCCGGGTTGGCCACCAGGGCCGGGGCGTACAACGTTTCGCTCTCGGCGCCGAAGCGCAACGCCAGGCGCCGGCAGATATGGTCGGGGTTCATGTATTCGCCGGCCTTGAGCGAGCCGCCAATCGCGCACACAAAGGTGCAGTTGCGCGTCACCGGCAGGAACACATTATCGGCCACCGCGCCGACGTTGCGGCCCATGCCCACGGCGACGATCATGCCGTCGCTGAGGGTCTTGTTCAGGTAGTTGGCGACCAGGCTGGCCACGGCCGAGCGCTGGGTGTCGGGGTCGCCGTGGTCCACCGCGATCAGTGCCCGATCCAACTGGAAGCGCGCCACCAACGCCTGCTCCAGCTCAGTGTTCAAGGCCGGATGCTGCAACACCCGAACCTCCACCACCCCTTCATCACGGGCGCGCTTGAGCAAGCGGCTGACCTTGACCCGGGACAGGTCGAAGCGCTTGGCAATGGCTTCCTGCGTGATGTTGTCGAGGTAATAAAGCATGGCCACTTCGGTCATCAGGTCGATGTCGCTGGCGGCACGCTGGGCACTGTCGGTCATGGGAGCTTCCATTTACGCCACAAAAAACCATTCTCCCTAGACTCTGCGGTGCAAGTCCAGCGGCGAATGCGCCTTACAGCGTGTCCCAGAACACTTGCGCCGAAGAACTGATGGGCGCCGAGGGCCGCGTGAGGTGGATTTCCAAGGGGATATCCCAGCTCTCATCGAGCGCCCGTACCAGGCGGCCGTCGGTCACTTCCTGCTCGGTCAGGCTCTTGGGCAGCCAGGCCACGCCTTTGCTTTCCAGGGCCATGGACATCAACACCGCCGCCAGATGGCTGCTGAACAAGGGCTTGAGGTGCAGGTAGTCTTCCTTGCCGCGCAGGCGATGACCGACGATACGCCCCAGGCCCGACTCATGGGTGTAGGCCAGATACGGCAATGCCGCTGGAGAGGTGTCGACGTTGGCCGAGGGGCTGGCCAATGGCACCAGCACATCCTCACCCACCTTCTTGCTGATGAACTGATCCGGCGCCAGCAACGGCGGTACATCCGGATGACGATGGCACAGCAGGAATTGCACCTGCCCGTGGATCAGCATCTGTTCGCACACCACCATGCTGTCCGAATGCAGTTGCACCGCCTCGATGGGCGCGCCCTTCTCCGCATTGCGCAACCAGCGCGGAAAGAAGGTGAATGACAACGAGTGGGTAGCGGCAAAATTCAGAGTCTTGGCGGCCATCCCGGCGACTTCCTGGGCCTCGTTGCGCAGGCGATACAAGCGCCGCGCGGCCTCCTGGGCACCCGGCAGAATCTGCCGGCCCGCCTCGGTCAGCGTGGCGCCTTGCGGGGTGCGCACGAACAGCTCGACGCCCATCCAATGCTCCAGGGAGCGCACGCGGCGGCTGAACGCCGGTTGCGTCACATGCCGCGCTTCGGCGGCCCGTACGAAACTGCCGTACTCGGCCAGGGCGGAAAAATCTTCAAGCCAAACCAATTCCAAGGGCCATGCCTCCTGTGCATAGGGCGCGGCATTAATAGCATTGGGCGGGTGCCCTCGCAACGCCTAACGTGGGGCCACCTACAACAAGAGGAACCCGTCATGCGTATCGTAGACATCCGCGAAAAAACCGTTTCCATCGCCTCGCCCATTGCCAATGCCTATATCGATTTCTCGAAAATGACCTGCTCGGTGGTCGCCGTTGTCACGGATGTGATTCGCGACGGCAAACCGGTGATCGGCTACGGTTTTAACTCCAACGGCCGCTACGGCCAAGGCGCACTGATGCGCGACCGTTTCCTGGCACGTATCACCGAAGCCGACCCTGAATCCCTGCTGGACAAGGAGCACGACAACCTCGACCCGTTTGCCATCTGGAAAACCCTGATGACCAACGAAAAACCCGGCGGCCACGGTGAGCGTTCAGTGGCCGTGGGCACTATCGACATGGCGGTGTGGGACGCGGTGGCCAAGATCGAAGGCAAGCCGCTGTACCGCCTGCTGGCGGACCGTTATCGCAACGGCGTGGCCGACGACAAAGTCTGGGTCTACGCCGCCGGCGGTTACTACTACCCAGGCAAGGACGACGCCAAGCTGCAAGACGAAATGCGCGGCTACCTGGATCGCGGCTATGACGTGGTCAAGATGAAGATCGGTGCCGCACCGCTGGCGGACGATATCCGCCGTATCGAATCGGTGATCAAGGTGGTGGGCGACGGTCGCCGCCTGGCGGTGGATGCCAACGGTCGCTTCGACCAGGCCACCGCCATTGCCTATGCCGAAGCCCTCAAGCCGTACAACCTGTTCTGGTACGAAGAGGCCGGCGACCCGCTCGACTACGCATTGCAAGCCGAACTGGCCAACCACTATGACCTGCCGATGGCCACCGGCGAAAACCTGTTCTCCCACCAGGACGCGCGCAACCTGTTGCGCCACGGCGGCATGCGCCCGGACCGCGACTTTGTGCAGTTCGACTGCGCCCTGTCCTATGGCCTGGTGGAGTACATGCGCACCCTCACGGTCATGGAAGACATGGGCTGGTCGTCGCGCCGCGTGGTGCCCCATGGTGGTCACCAGATGTCGCTGAACATCGCCGCCGGCCTGCACCTGGGCGGCAACGAGTCGTACCCGGACGTGTTCCAGCCATTCGGCGGTTTTGCCGACGGTATTCGCGTCGAGAACGGCTATGTCGGCCTGCCGGATATTCCAGGCGTCGGCTTTGAAGCCAAGTCCGCGCTGTACGCCGTGATGCGTGAGCTGGGCGAAGGCTGATGATCACAGGCCCGGGCCTCCTGGCAACAGAGGCCCGGGCTTAACCACACACACCATCACAACAATAAAATGAGGTGCTCCCGTGGAAAACTCCAAATCCCGCTGGTACAGCCAGCTGTATGTCCAAGTGCTGATCGGCATCGTGATCGGCGCCGCCATCGGCTACCTGCAACCGCAGTTCGGTGCCAAATTGCAGCCGTTTGCCGATGGTTTTATCAAGCTGATCAAGATGCTGCTGGCGCCGATCATTTTCGGCACGGTGGTGGTGGGTATCGCCAAAATGGGCAGCATCAAGGAGGTCGGCAGAATCGGCGTCAAAGCCCTGCTGTACTTTGAGATCTTGTCCACCATCGCCCTGGTGATCGGCCTGATCGTGGTCAACCTGGTCAAGCCCGGTGAAGGCATGAACATCAACGCCGGCACGCTGGACGGCAGCGCCATCAGCAAGTACAGCCAGGCCGCGAGCGAGCAAGGCGGCACCATCGACTTTTTCCTGAATATCATCCCGCACACCTTCCTGGGTGCGTTTTCCAATGGCGTGATGCTGCAAGTCATCCTGCTGTCGGTGCTGATGGGTGTGGCCCTGGTGCAAATGGGTGAAACCAGCAAGCCGCTGATCAATACCATCGACCTGTTCCTGCAAGGCCTGTTCAAGATCGTGGCCATGGTGATGCGCCTCGCGCCCCTCGGCGCCGGTGCGGGCATGGCCTTCACCATCGGTAAATACGGGATCGGCACCCTGCTCTCCCTCGGCCAACTGCTGGTGGCGCTGTATGTGACCACGTTGATATTTATCGTGGTGGTGCTGGGCGCGGTGGCGCGCTGGTCGGGCATGCCGCTGATGGTGTTCTTGCGTTACTTCAAGGATGAAATCCTCATCACCCTGGGCACCTGCTCCACCGAGGCGGTGCTGCCGCGCATGATGGTGAAACTGGAAAAACTGGGCTGCAAGAAGTCCGTGGTCGGCATGGTGCTGCCCACCGGCTACACCTTTAACGCGGACGGTACGTGCATCTACCTGACCATGGCGGCGATCTTTATCGCCCAGGCCACCAACACGCCGCTGACGTTCATGGACCAGATGATTCTGCTGGGGGTGTTCCTGCTGACCTCCAAAGGTTCGGCGGGCGTGGCCGGTGCAGGTTTCGTCACCTTGGCAGCAACACTCACCACCATCCACTCGATCCCGTTGGTGGGGCTGGTCTTGCTGCTGGGTATCGACCGCTTCCTCAATGAAGCGCGGGCGGTCACCAACCTGATCGGCAACGGTATTGGCACCCTGGCCATTGCCAAGTGGGACAACTCGTTTGACGTGGCGGCGTGTGAGCGTGAGATTGCGGCGATGAAACACGAGAAGGCGTCGCGCAAGGCGTTGGTGGCCCAGGAGAGCAAATCATGAGTGTGGGAGGGAGCTTGCTCCCGATAGCGTCTTGTCAGTCAGCACACCTGCCAGCAGACCCACCGCTATCGGGGGCAAGCCCCCTCCCACAGTAGATACCGACACCTATAGCGAAACCCCCTGCTGATACTCCCGAGGCGTACACCCAAACTCGCGGCGAAACACCGTGTGCAGGTACTGCGCCGACTTGAACCCGCACTGCTGGGCAATATCGGCAATCGCCAGGCGGTTGCCTTGCAGGCCCTTGGCGGCGCTGGCGAGTTTGAAGCGCAGGATCTCGTCATGCACGCTGCAATCGCGCTCCTTGCGAAAGTGCGATTCCAGCGATGAGCGCGACACCCCAACATAAGCCGCCACCTGGGCAGTCTTGATGCCCTGGCACGCGTATTGGCGGATAAACAACAAGGCCTGCATCACGTAGGGGTTGCCCAACGGTTGATGCAGACTGGACGCCTGCACATTGATCGCCTCCGGCGGCACCAGGATCTGCTCGGCGGTGCAGGGTTTGCCGTGAAGCATCTGGTGTAACAGTGCAGCGGCAGTGCGGCCCATGGTTTCCGTGCCCTGGATCACCGAGCTGAGCGGCACCCGTGTGAGGGTGCGGGTCAGTGGGTCGTTGTCGATGCCGATCAAGGCGACTTCTTCCGGCACGGCAATCCCGGCGGTCAGGCAGGCCTGCAATAGCTGCCTGGCGCGGGCGTCGGTGACGGCGATGATGCCGATGGGTTTGGGCAGGCTTTGCAGCCAGGCGATCTGCTGCTCCACGGCGCTGTCCCACAACGGCGCACTGGTGCCGAGCCCGCGATAGATCTCCACCGGCAAACCATCGCGTTGCATCAAGCTGCGAAAGGCTTTTTCCCGCTCCTGGGCCCAGCGGTTGGCCTGGGCTTCGGGCAGGCTGAAACAGGCAAAGCGGGTCAGGCCGGCCTCGATCAAGTGTTCATAGGCCAACTTCATCAAGGCATGGTTATCAGTCGCCACGTAGGGAATGCCCTTCGGATACGCCCGCCCATCGGCATACGAGCCCCCCACCGCCACCACTGGCAACGTGCTCCCCGCCAGCGCCTCGCCGATCAACGGGTCATCGAAGTCGGCAATGATGCCGTCGCCCTGCCAGCGCTCGATGCCCTTGAGACGGCACAGAAAATCCTCTTCGAGGAACAAGTCCCAGGACGCACGGGTGCTGCTCAGGTAATTGCCGATGCCGGCGATGATGCCGCGGTCGTAGATTTTGCTGCCGTTGAAGAGCAAGGCGATGCGGTGCACGGGCGGTAGGGTTTTCATTGTTGTTGTCCTGAGGCCGGTCGAGACAGACTAGACCTCGCCACTCAAAATCGCACCACCCCTTGGTGATTTTCATAATTTTCGCCCCCAGCCCCGTTGCTAGTATCCAGGCACCGCCAAGAACAATAAGGAAAACGCCATGCCGTACTTCCCCGGTGTCGAGCAGGTTCGCTTCGAAGGCCCCGACAGCGATTCTCCCCTCGCCTTTCGCCATTACGACGCCAATAAACTCATCCTCGGCAAACCCATGCGCGAACACCTGCGCATGGCGGCCTGTTATTGGCACACCTTTGTGTGGCCAGGCGCAGATATGTTTGGGGTGGGCACGTTCAAGCGCCCTTGGCAACGCAGCGGCGAGCCCATGGCAGTGGCCATCGGCAAGGCGGAGGCGGCGTTTGAGTTCTTCTCCAAACTGGGCATCGATTACTACAGCTTTCACGACACGGACGTCGCCCCCGAAGGCAGCTCACTCAAGGAATACCGCAACCACTTCGCGCAGATGGTCGATCACCTGGAGCGGCATCAGGAACAAACGGGGATCAAGCTGCTGTGGGGCACCGCCAATTGCTTCAGCAACCCGCGTTTTGCCGCCGGCGCCGCCAGTAACCCGGACCCGGAAGTATTCGCCGTGGCGGCCGCCCAGGTGTTCAGTGCGATGAATGCAACACGGCGTCTCAAGGGTGCCAACTACGTGCTGTGGGGTGGTCGTGAAGGTTATGAAACCCTGCTCAACACCGATCTGAAACGCGAGCGCGAACAGCTCGGGCGCTTTATGCGCATGGTGGTGGAGCACAAGCACAAGATAGGTTTTAAAGGCGACCTGCTGATCGAGCCCAAGCCCCAGGAGCCGACCAAGCACCAATACGATTACGACAGCGCCACGGTGTTCGGCTTCCTGCATGAGTACGGCCTGGAACACGAAATCAAGGTCAATATCGAGGCCAATCACGCCACCCTGGCCGGGCACAGTTTTCATCATGAAATCGCCACTGCCGTGTCCCTGGGGATCTTCGGCAGCATCGACGCCAACCGGGGCGACCCGCAGAACGGCTGGGACACCGACCAGTTCCCCAACAGTGTCGAGGAGATGACCCTGGCCACCTATGAAATCCTCAAGGCTGGTGGTTTCAAGAATGGCGGCTATAACTTTGATTCCAAGGTCCGTCGCCAGAGCCTGGATGAGGTGGACCTGTTCCACGGGCATGTAGCCGCCATGGATGTGCTGGCCCTGTCGCTGGAACGTGCCGCAGCCATGGTGCAGAACGACCGATTGCAGCAGTTCAAGGACCAGCGTTACGCCGGTTGGCAGCAGCCGCTGGGCCAGGCCGTGTTGGCGGGGGAATTCAGCCTGGAGTCGTTGGCTGAGCATGCGTTTGCCAATGAGCTGAACCCGCAAGCGGTGAGTGGTCGACAGGAGATGCTTGAAGGGATCGTGAATCGGTTTATTTATCGTTAACCCTGTGTCACGACGATGCAATTGTAGTGAGCGGGCTTGCCCCGCGCTGGGTGGCGAAACCGCCCCAAAACCTGACATCTCGTTGTAACTGGAGAAACTCGGTGCCTGGGTTGGGGCCGCTTCGCAGCCCAGCGCGGGGCAAGCCCGCTCACTACAACAAGTAAGTGTTTGTTTTGAGTCTTCCAACAAAAATAAAAGGACGCACAACCATGAAACGCACGCTTATCGCCACTGCCCTCGCCCTGCTCGCCTTGCCGGTGATGGCCGACTCGGCCCACCCGAAAATCGGGTTTTCCATCGACGACCTGCGCCTGGAACGCTGGTCCCGCGACCGTGACTATTTCGTCGCCGCTGCGGAAAAACTCGACGCCAAGGTCTTCGTGCAATCGGCCGATGCCAATGAGCAAAAACAGATATCCCAGATCGAAAACCTGATCTCCCGTGGCGTCGATGTGATCGTCATCGTGCCGTTCAACGCCACCGTACTCACCAACGCCGTGGCCGAGGCCAAGAAGGCCGGGATCAAGGTGGTGTCCTATGACCGTCTGATCCTTAACGCCGATATCGACGCCTACATCTCCTTCGATAACGAAAAGGTCGGCGAAATGCAGGCCAGCGGTGTGTTGCAAGCGGCGCCCAAGGGCAATTACTTCCTGCTCGGCGGCGCGCCCACCGACAACAACGCCAAGGTACTGCGCGAAGGCCAGATGAAGGTGCTGCAACCGGCCATCGACAAGGGCGATATCAAGGTGGTGGGCCAGCAATGGGTCAAGGAATGGAACCCCACCGAGGCGCTGAGCATCGTCGAAAACGCCCTGACCCGTAACAACAACAAAATCGACGCCATTGTCGCCTCCAACGACGCCACCGCCGGCGGTGCGATCCAGGCCCTGGCCGCGCAGAAACTGGCGGGCAAGGTGCCGATCTCCGGGCAAGACGCCGACCTCGCTGCCATCAAACGCGTGATCGACGGCACCCAGACCATGACCGTGTACAAGCCCCTCAAGCTGATCGCCTCGGAAGCCGCCAAGCTCTCGGTGCAACTGGCACGCAATGAAAAACCCACCTACAGCTCGCAATACGACAACGGCAGCAAACAGGTCGACACCATCCTGCTCACCCCCACACCGCTGACCAAGGCCAATATCGATCTGTTGGAGAAGGACGGTTTCTATACCAAAGAGCAGATTGCCGGGCAATGACCGCCATGCCCGACTCCCTGCTGCAAATGAACGGCATCGTCAAAACCTTTGGCGGTGTCAGAGCCCTCAACGGCATCGACCTCCACGTGCGGCCGGGGGAATGCGTCGGCCTGTGCGGCGAGAACGGTGCGGGAAAATCCACCTTGATGAAGGTGCTGTCGGCGGTCTATCCCCACGGCACCTGGGAGGGCGAAATCCTCTGGGACGGGCAACCGCTCAAGGCCCAGTCCATCAGCGAAACCGAGGCCGCCGGGATCGTGATCATCCATCAGGAACTGACCCTGGTGCCCGACCTCTCCGTGGCTGAAAACATCTTTATGGGCCACGAGCTGACCTTGCCCGGCGGGCGCATGAACTACCCGGCCATGCTCCACCGCGCCGAAGCCTTGATGCGTGAACTCAAGGTGCCGGACATGAACGTGGCGCTGCCGGTGTCGCAGTACGGCGGCGGCTACCAGCAACTGGTGGAAATCGCCAAGGCCCTCAACAAACAGGCGCGCCTGTTGATTCTCGACGAGCCCTCCTCGGCCCTGACCCGCTCGGAAATCGAAGTGCTGCTGGACATCATCCGAGGCCTCAAGGCCAAGGGCGTGGCCTGCGTGTACATTTCCCACAAGCTCGATGAAGTGGCGGCGGTGTGCGACACCATTGCGGTGATTCGCGATGGCAAGCACATCGCGACCACCGCAATGGCTGAGATGGACATCACCAAGATCATCACCCAGATGGTCGGCCGTGAGATGAGCAACCTCTATCCCACTGAGCCGCACACCATTGGCGAGGTGATTTTCGAGGCACGCAACGTCACCTGTTATGACGTGGACAACCCCAAGCGCAAACGCGTGGACGATATTTCCTTCGCGCTCAAGCGCGGGGAAATCCTTGGTATCGCAGGGCTGGTGGGCGCCGGGCGCACCGAGTTGGTGTCGGCACTGTTCGGCGCCTATCCCGGCCGCTACAGCGCTGAAGTGTGGCTGGACGGCCAGGTAATCGACACGCGCACCCCGCTCAAATCCATCCGCGCCGGGCTGTGCATGGTCCCCGAAGACCGTAAGCGCCAAGGCATCATCCCCGACTTCGGCGTGGGCCAGAACATCACCCTGGCGGTGCTCGACACCTACGCCAACATGACCCGCATCGACGGCGAGGCCGAACTGGGCAGTATCGACCGGCAAATCGCCCGCATGCACCTGAAAACCGCCAGCCCGTTCCTGCCGATCACCAGCCTGTCCGGCGGCAATCAGCAGAAAGCGGTGCTGGCAAAAATGCTCATGGCCAAGCCCCGTGTGCTGATCCTCGATGAACCCACACGCGGCGTGGACGTGGGCGCCAAGTATGAGATCTACAAGTTGATGGGCGCCCTCGCGGCTGAAGGGGTGGCGATCATCATGGTCTCCTCGGAGTTGGCCGAGGTGCTGGGGGTGTCCGACCGCGTGCTGGTGATCGGCGAAGGTCAGTTGCGCGGCGACTTCATCAACCAAGGCCTCACCCAGGAACAGGTGCTCGCCGCCGCGCTCAGCCATAACAACAATAATGATCGGAAGACCGCGTAGATGACCCAGGTGAAACAGCTGTTTACCCGCTACAAAATGCTCGCCCTGGTGATCGCCGTGGCGGTGATCTGGGTGTTTTTCAGTTGGCAGACCGAGGGTGGGTTTCTCACGCCGCGCAACCTGTCCAACTTGCTGCGGCAGATGTCGATCACCGGGATATTGGCGTGCGGCATGGTGCTGGTGATTATCAGCGGCGAGATTGATTTATCGGTGGGCTCGTTGCTGGGATTATTGGGCGGGTTGGCGGCGATTCTGGACGTGGTGTATCACGTGCCGTTGCTGGCCAACCTGAGTCTGGTGGCGTTGTGCGGGCTGATGATTGGGTTGGCCAATGGGTACATGACGGCCTATCTGCGTATCCCCTCGTTTATCGTCGGTCTGGGCGGGATGTTGGCGTTTCGCGGGATTCTGCTGGGGATTACCGGCGGCACCACCATTGCGCCGGTGTCGCCATCGCTGGTGTATGTGGGCCAGGGGTATTTGCCCCACTCGGTAGGTATCGGGCTCGGCGTTTTGTTGTTTGCGTTGACGCTTTTTTTAACTTGGAAACAGCGGCGCAATCGCGCACTGCATGGGTTGGCGGCGCACTCACTGGTACGTGATCTGGTGCGTGTTGCGGTGATCGGTGCGGTGTTGGCCGGATTTGTCAGCACCCTCAACAGCTATGACGGCATTCCCGTGCCGGTGCTGCTATTGCTGGTTCTGTTGGGCGTATTCAGCTACGTCACCAGCCAAACCGTATTCGGCCGTCGCGTCTATGCGGTGGGCAGCAATATGGAAGCCACGCGCCTGTCGGGTATCAACGTGCAGGCGGTCAAGTTGTGGATCTTCGGCATCATGGGCGTGATGTGCGCGCTCGCCGGTTTGGTCAACACGGCACGCCTTGCGGCGGGGTCACCGTCTGCGGGGAATATGGGCGAACTGGATGCCATCGCCGCGTGTTTTATCGGCGGCACCTCGATGCGCGGCGGCTCGGGCACGGTGTATGGCGCGTTGCTGGGGGCGTTGGTGATTACCAGTCTGGATAACGGTATGTCGATGCTGGACGTGGACAGTTACTGGCAGATGATCGTGAAGGGCAGCATTTTGGTGGTAGCGGTCTGGGTGGATGTGAGTACGCGAGCGGGGCGACGGTGAGTCGTCGCCCCGCTCACACAGTCAGCTGTTAGGGGTAACCGCCAACGCACTCAGGTCCAGATGCCCCTCCTTGATGGGTGGGCACCAGTAATAGCCACCGGTCAACGGTGTGCTGATGCGGTACAGGCCATCGACAATGCCGTCTTCCAGCCCGCTCATGCGGCGCAATTGCGCTTCGAACGCCTCGAAGGAATGGCCGAACGCCAGGAACATCAACCCTGCCTGGCCGTTTTCGGCCCATGGCATGGAGCGGCGTACCACGAAGGCTTCCGGGGTGAAGCTTTCCTGGGCCGTACGCTTGGTGTGGGCGGACGCGGGGGCGTCGTCGAGTTCTTCGTTGTCGCCATGGCGGCGGCCAATGATGTGGTCGCGCTCCTGGGCCGGCAATGCGGCGAAACCGTCGAGGTCGTGCTGCCATTGCTGGATCGCGGCAAAGCTGGCGCCGCTGCCTGTCAGGGCGGCTTCGACGGCGGCGTCGTCGTGGGGGTTTTCGGTGCCGTCTTCGTAGTCGGTGAGGTCGAAACCGGTCTTGTAGCGGAAGCCTTCGGTCATCTGCACCAGGCGAAAGGCCGGGGACAGGGCCTTTTCAAACCCACGGCTGCGCAGCAACAGTTCACCGCGATCCTCGCCGTGCAGCCACACCCACAGCGCTTGCTGGGTCGACGGGTTATGCGCCCCCGGCCCGCTGACGGTCGGGAAACTGCGCAGGCCTTCGACCTGTGCACCCAGTGCGCTTACCAGCGGCTCGCCGAACCCGACCACTGCCGCCGAATCGGTCAACTGCACCAGTGCGTCCAGCGCAGCGGGTACAGCGGCCAGGGAATCCACGGCAAAAAACAGATGGCGTGCCTGCAATGGCACCGGTGCGGCAAGAATGCCCGGCTGGTACTGACTCATGTGAACTCCTTCAAGAAAGCCGCGCAGTTTACCCGGCGATGAACAAGAAAGCGCGCAAGCCTTGCCATAGAGCCTGTTGTTGGGTGACTCTCTAGTCATGTTTTGCAACTATTCCAGGGGTAGCGACATGACCACCAGCAATCTGCTCGCCCAGCTGTTTCCCAACTCCGCCGCCGAGATTCCCGAGCAATTCCAACTCGGCGCGCCCATTGAACAGCGTGATTACCTGGTCGACGGCCAGTTGCAGGTGTGGGACGGCCCGCTGGCCAAGGTGCAAAGCCCGGTGCAGTTGGGCGACACGCGGGTACATATCGGCAGCACGCCGTTGCTGGACGCCGACACCGCCCTCACCGCCCTCGACGCCGCCGTGCGCGCCTACGACCGTGGCCAGGGCGAGTGGCCGACGATGCGCGTGGCCGAGCGCATCCAGCACGTCGAAGCGTTTTTGCGGCGCATGCGCGAACAGCGCGACACGGTGGTCAAGCTGCTGATGTGGGAAATCGGCAAGAACCTCAAGGACTCGCAAAAAGAGTTCGACCGCACCTGTGACTACATCACCGACACCATCAACGCCCTCAAGGAACTGGACCGCCGCTCCAGCCGCTTCGAGCTGGAACAGGACACCCTCGGCCAGATCCGCCGCGTGCCGCTGGGCGTGGCGCTGTGCATGGGCCCTTACAACTACCCGCTCAATGAGACGTTCACCACGCTGATCCCGGCATTGATCATGGGCAACACCGTGGTGTTCAAGCCGGCCAAGCTCGGCGTGTTGCTGATCCGCCCACTGTTGGAAGCGTTCCGCGACAGCTTCCCGGCCGGGGTGATCAACGTGATCTACGGCAGCGGCCGCGAAACCGTCAGCGCGCTGATGGCCAGCGGCAAGATCGATATCTTTGCGTTTATCGGCACCAACAAGGCCGCCAGCGATTTGAAAAAACTGCACCCCAAGCCACACCGCCTGCGTGCGGCGCTGGGCCTGGATGCGAAAAACCCAGGCATCGTGCTGCCCGAGGTAGACCTGGACAATGCGGTGAACGAGGCCGTCACCGGCTCACTGTCATTCAATGGCCAGCGCTGCACCGCGTTGAAAATCCTGTTTGTGCATGAGGATGTGGTCGAAAGCTTTATCGAGAAATTCAACCAGAAGCTCGCCACCCTCAAGCCGGGGATGCCATGGGACGACGGCGTAGCACTGACGCCGCTGCCGGAAGTGGGCAAGGTGGATTACCTCAACGGCCTGGTGACCGACGCCGCCGCACACGGCGCCCGGGTGGTGAACCCCAACGGCGGTGAAAGCCGCGGCTCGTTCTTCTACCCGGCGGTGCTGTACCCGGTGAACCCGCAGATGCGCGTGTACCACGAGGAGCAGTTCGGCCCGGTGGTGCCAATCGTGCCGTACCGCGACCTGGAGACCGTGATCGAGTACGTGCTGGACTCGGACTTTGGCCAGCAACTGAGCATCTTCGGCACCCACGCCGTGGAAGTCGGGCGCCTGGTGGACACCTTCGCCAACCAGGTCGGTCGCATCAATATCAACGCCCAATGCCAGCGCGGGCCGGATACGTTCCCGTTCAACGGCCGCAAGAACTCGGCCGAGGGCACGTTGTCGGTACATGACGCGTTGCGGGTGTTTTCGATCCGCACCCTGGTGGCGACCAAGTTTCAGGAGAGCAACAAGGCGTTGGTCAGCGATATTCTGCGAAACCGTGACTCGAGCTTCCTGACGACCGACTACATCTTCTGAATGGTCGCAGAGCAACAATGTGGGAGGGGCGGTGCGACGATTCGACTTGCCCCCGATGGCGGTCGGTCAATCACAGATGTGCTGGCTGAACTCCTGCAATCGGGGGCTTGCCCTAATGCCAG
>NZ_QUZT01000057.1 GCF_004682045.1 Pseudomonas nabeulensis | reverse complement strand
GAAAGCCGCTCATCTGCTGTTTCCTTAACTGACTGGCATTAGGGCAAGACCCCTCCCACATTTGGACCCCACACTCCCTAATAGTCGAGGCCCCTTTACTACCAATGAACCTGCCCCTCTTCGCCCGGCGCCTGTTGCGGCCGCTGCTCGACCCGTATCGCCGCTATCGCCATGCCAAGCTGATCCACGCCGTGCGTGTGTCCATCGGCCTGTTGGCGACGATCCTGCTGACCACCGGCATCAACCTGCCCCACGGTGAATGGGCCTCGGTGACCATGTTGATCGTGATCGGCGGCTTGCAGCACCACGGCAATATCGGCAAGAAAGCCGTGGAGCGCGCCTATGGCACCTTGATCGGCGCCAGTGTCGGCCTGGCGCTGGTGCTGCAACAGGCTTACCTGGGCCAGCCGCTGCTGACCTACCTGCTGATGTCGGTGGTGTGCGGGTTCTTTTCCTATCACGCCATCGGCAAGGGCGGTTACATCGCGCTGCTGTCGGCGATCACGGTGTTTATCGTCGCCGGTCACGGTGATAACCCGGTGTCGGACGGGCTGTGGCGCACCGTCGACATCCTGATCGGCATCGTGCTGGCACTGGCATTTTCGTTCGCCCTGCCGTTGTATGCGGTGTATTCGTGGCGCTACAACCTGGCCAGCGCGCTACGTGACTGTGCCGAGATATACAGCCGAATCATCAATGGCCAGTCGGTGACCGATGATCACCATGTGAAGGTGCTCAACCGGCTGAATGCATCCATGGTGCAATTGCGCTCGCTGATGCCATCGGTGTCCAAGGAAGTGCGGATTTCCATGACGGAGCTGGACGCGATCCAACGCCACCTGCGCATGTGCATCAGCACCCTGGAGATTCTCGGCAACACGCGCCCCGACCCTCGTGACGAACAGGCAATGGCACGCATGCAGGTGATGTTGAAGGCCGAACACCGGCAGATTCGCGTGCAGTTGGTGGGAATGGCGCGGGCGTTGAAGTCCGGAGTGACGGAGCGTCTGGAGCGGCCGAGTCATGCCGGGACTGAACCCGCCCTCGACACACCGGTATACAGCGCGCTGGATGGTTACCGCTTGTTGACGTTGCAACTGGCGCAAAACGTGGATGAGATGCGCCAGCGATTGGCCAAGAGCGCAGGGCGCTGGAAGATCTGAGAGATGGCCATTTGAAAGCGTTTAATCAAGTCAACACTTTCAAACTTTCTCTTACATATTTTTCACGTTTTCTTCACATCTCAAGCCGTAGGGTAAAGCCTCATCCGTTACAAACGTTGCACATCAAACCCGCCGCCCCAGCGGGTTTTTTTTGCCCGCAATTTGAGTCAGCTCAAGGCCTTGGCTGCCGGCGCAGTCGCTTGTTCACGAATGGCGCGCTGGGTATCCAGCACCTTGGCCAGGGCGTTTTCGGCTTCCGGGCTTTGTTGTGGCACGCGAATCGCCGCCGACACCAAGGTGATCAACTTGGCCATGACTTCGGCGTCCGTGGCCGGGCGGCCCAGGCTCATGGAGTTCATCAGCAGGCGCAGCTCAGTGCCGGCCATCACCCCGGAAATCGCCTTGAGGGCAAACTGCAAGCGCACGCCCAGTTCGTTACGCGGCAAATCCGGCAAGGCCAGGGCGAAGGCTTCGAAGAAACGCTGGAACACCGGCTGGTAATGCACCTTGAGGTATTCCTGGATAAACGGCGAGGTGTCGCTGTAGACCCGGCCGAGGAAGCGGATAAACGAACGCCCCTCCCCGCTGGCACTGGCCGGATCGCTGCGCTCCAGGCCCATGGCCGGGGCAAACAGCACGCCGAGCAAGGTGTCGCAGTCCAGCGGGCCGTCGGACTCCGCCTCGCAGCGCGCCAACAACTCAAGGCGCTGCTCGTTGAGCGGCTCCAGGCGTTGCATCAAGAGGGTTTTCATCAGGGAGTCCTTGTCCCCGAAGTGATAGTTCACCGCGGCCAGGTTGACCTGGGCCCGCTCGGTAATCTGGCGTAACAAAACCGCGTCGTATCCGTACTTAATGAAGAGGGCCTCAGTCGCATCCAGCAATCGAGTTTTGGTAACGTTTGGAGCGCTGAGTTTCTTCGCGACCATAAGAGTTCCACGGCGGAAATATTGTTTTAAAAAATAATTTGATTTTTTATACCGGGGCCGTCGTTCGAAAGCAAGTGATGCCACAGCGCCACTCCACCCAAAGCCTTTGCCTACGGGGCCGTCAAGGGTAGTTGAAGGGGTTTGGACAGGTCTTGAAGCGCCCCGGAGCAAATCGTTTCAAAGCGTAAAACCGCTCTACATCCACGGCTGGCGAAGCGCCGTGAACGCGGTTACTATTCAAACAATATTTTAAAAACAAGAAATAAAACCAGTCCGTGACGCGTTCCAGGCAGCTCCCGAACTTGTTACAAAGATTTACCGGGGCAGCACGGCACCGTCGAGACTGCAGGCGTAGTCATGATGACAGATACCCCCGCGCACCCAGGCTTGATCTCCCTGCAAGGCATCGGCAAAAGCTACCAGCTGGCCGGGCAACACCTATCCATTCTCAATGACGTCTGCCTGTCCATCGCCAGCGGCGACAGTTGCGGCATCCTCGGTGCCTCGGGCTCAGGCAAAAGTACCCTGCTGAATATCCTCGGCCTGTTGGATTTGCCCAACTGTGGCCAGTACCACTTTGCCGGCCACGATATTTTCAACGCCACCCCGGACGAGCTGGCGGCGATCCGCAACCAACAGATCGGCTTCGTGTTCCAGAGTTTCAACCTGCTGCCGCGCCTGAGTGCCCTGGACAACGTCGCCCTGCCCCTGAGTTATCGCGGTGTGTCGCGCCATGAATCGGTGGAGCAAGCCCTGCGTATGCTCGAGCAAGTTGGCCTGGCCGAGCGCGCCCACCACCGTCCCGCCGACCTCTCCGGCGGCCAGCGCCAGCGCGTGGCCATCGCCCGCGCACTGGTGGGCAAGCCCTCGGTGATTCTCGCCGACGAACCCACCGGCAACCTCGACAGCACCACCGCCCAGGAGATCATGGACTTGCTGCTGGCGCTGAACCGCGAGCAACAGGTGACGCTGATCATCGTCACCCACGACCCGCATATCGCCGCGCGCCTGGAGCGCAAGATCCTGGTGCGCAACGGCGTGGTCCACGAGGACGCCCGCCCATGAGCCTGCGGGTCGAGCAGAGTCTCAGCCAATTGCTGCATGAAGCGTTCGTCAGCCTGCGCACCCTGGGCAAGCGCTCGATCCTGGCGCTGCTGGGCATCGTGATCGGCAGCTCGTCGGTGGTGGCACTGATCAATATCGGCCATAACGCGGCGGTAGATGCCGCGATGATTTTCAAGGACATGGGCACCGACACCCTGGTGGTCCAGTTCCCGTCCAAGGGCGGCGGCAACCGGACCATGCGCACACAGCTGGATCTCGACGCCGTACGCCAGGCCGTGCCGGGCATTGCCCATATCGGCGCTCTCAGCTTGTTCAGCGGGCCGATGGTGTTCCACGGGCGCACCACCAACGCGAACTTTGTCGGCAGCACGCCAGACCTTAATCAGGCCATGCGCCTGGATATCCGTGAAGGCCGCTTCCTGTCCAACTTCGACGCCAATGAAACCTACGCCGTGGTCGGTGCCAAGGTAGCGCAAACCCTCGGCACGCCGGGTGATCCCTTGAAACTGGGCGACCGGGTACGCATCAACGATTACCTGTTCCTGATCGTCGGCATCCTGCACGAACAGCCCCGCGCCATGCTGATGCCCATCCAGGGCGGCGAATCCTTGTTTATCCCCGCCGAAGGCATGCGCCGCATCTATGCCACCCCCGCCATTAGCAATGTCGTCATCCGCGCGGCGCCCGGCCAGGACATGGAACGCATGGCCAGGGACGCCGCCGCTGCGCTGCAACGCCAACTCACCGACCACACGGTCGACATCCAGGTGCCCCAGCAAATGATCGACGGCATGACCCGGCAAAGCCGCACCTTCGCCTACCTGCTGCTGGCCCTGGGGGCGATTTCCCTGGTGGGTGGCGGCGTGGGGGTAATGAACGTGATGTTGATGAACGTGTCGGAGCGCCGCCGTGAAATCGGCATCCGCATGGCCCTGGGCGCGCGCCAAAAGGATATTCGCAATCTGTTCCTGCTCGAAGCGGTCACCCTGACGGCCGTCGGCGCGCTATGCGGTGCGGTGCTGGGCATGACCGCCGCCTGGCTCTATGCCTGGCTGTCAGGCTGGGAGTTCTCGCTGGCCGTGGCGGCCCTGCCGCTGGGAGTGGGCAGTACCTTGCTGGTGGGTCTGTTCTTTGGCATCTACCCGGCGGTCTCGGCCTCGCGGTTGCAACCGGTGGAGGCCCTGCGCGATGAGTAAATGGCTTGTGCTGTTGACCCTGGTCAGCCTGCCCGCCCTGGCGACCAACGTGGTGATCAACCCGTCGGCGCCGAGCACCACCCGCAGCGGTTATGACCGTGGTGTGTCGCTGAATGCCCAGGTCACCACCATGACCCTCGGCGATGCCGTCTACCTGGGTCTGCGCAACAACCCGGCGATCCGCAGCGCCTACCTGCAACGTGTCGCGCAGAAGTTCGACCTGCGCGTGGCGGAAGACACCTTCAACCCCAAGCTCACTCTCAACAGTTATTACCGCAGCACCCGTGGCTCGGCGGACAACGCGCGCAACGCCAACCTGGCGCCGAATGCCACCTTGCTCGGTGAATACGGCACGCGCCTGAGCATGGCCTGGACCCAGCAACTGAACAACGCCAACCGCGCCGGTCGCTACCGCAGCGACGGCCTGGACCTGGCGATCATCCAACCGCTGATGCGCGGCGCCGGCTGGGACGCCACCACCGCGCCGTTGCGCCTGTCGCGCCTGTCGGAGCAGGCCAACCGCCTGAACCTCAAGGCCACCGTGGCGCAGACCATCAGCCAGATCATCGCCACCTACCGCGAGCTGCTGCGTGCCCAGGAACAACTGACCATTGTGCAGGAGGCCCTCAAGCGCTCCGGCACTTTGCTGGAAGTGAACAAGGCGCTGATTAACGCCGGGCGTATGGCCGAGTTCGAAATCGTGCAGACCGAGGCCGATATCGCCACCCAGCAACTGGGGGTGGAAGAAGCCCAGAACCAACTCGACACCAGCCGCCTGGCCCTGCTGCGCCTGCTGGCCCTGGACCTGTCCACACCGATTCGTGCCAGTGAAGCGCTGGAAGCCAGGCCCATGCAGATCGACAAGCGCGAAGCCTTCAACCTGGCGCAGAACCAGCAACCGGAATACCTCGCCGCGCTGCTCGGCAGCCAGCAGGCCGACCTCAACCTGGTGATCGCCAAGGACTCCGGACGCTGGCAAGTCGATTTGGTAGCCGGTGCGAACCAGGTGCGCGACGCTTACAACAACGACGCCGGCAATACCAATAACCGCACGTGGGACAGTTACGCCGGGGTGCAGGTACAAATCCCCATTGGCGACATCAGCACGCGCCAGGCCGAAGTGCGCGCCCGGGTAAATGTGGAAGACCAGGAAATCCGCATTACCGACGCCCGCCAGGCACTGGAGCGCAGCGTCAATGATGTGGTGCGCGACCTCGGCACGCGCTGGCGCCAATATGAGATCTCCCAGCGCGCCGTGGAGCTGTCGCGGCGCAAGATCGAAATCGAACGGGAAAAACTCAGCGCCGGGCGCTCCACCAACTTCCAGGTGCTGAGTTTCGAGACTGATTTGCGCAATGCCGAAAACGCGCAGCTCAATGCGCTGATCGCTTATCTGAACGCCCAGACCCAGCTCGACTTGACCCTGGGCATGACGCTGGAAAGTTGGGAAATCGCCCTCAATGACTACTAATAAGAAACGCCTGCTCGGCGCCACCGTGATCGTCCTGCTGGCCGCTGTCGGTCTGACCCTGCTTGGCCTGCGCAGCCCAACAACCGAGTCGTCCGGCGCTGCCGAGCAGTGGCTGGCGGTCAAGCCAGACCCGCTGGTGCACCAGATCGGCCTGGTGGGCAAGATCGAGCCCGACACCACCATCACCCTCACGGCGCCGTTCGACGGCAATGTGCAAGCCAACCTGGTGGAACAAGGCCAACGGGTCGAGGCCGGCCAGGTGCTGCTGCGCATGGACCCATCCACCCTCGAAGTGCAACTGCGCGATGCCCTCTCCGCCCAGCTCAAGGCGCGGCGCACCGTGCAGGAGATGCAGGACTGGGACAGCAGCCCCACGGTCGCCCGCGCCCGGCGCAGCCTGCGCACCGCTGAAATGACCGCCGGCAACACCCAACGCAAGCTGACTGAAAGCGAAAATCTGTTCCAGCGCGGCATCATCCCGCGCAATGAACTGGACGACCTCAAGCAACAGACCCAGCAACAACAACTGGACCTGACCTCTGCGCGCAGCGAACTGCAACAGGCCCTCGACCAGGGCAAGGGCGAATACCGCCAGATCGCCGATATGGAGCTGACCAACGCCACGGTGAAATACGACGCTCTGCACAAGTTGCTCGATGGCCGAGAGGTCAAGGCGCCGTTTTCCGGCATCGTGGTGCCGGCACCCGGCAATAACTCATCGACCCAAAACGGTGGTA
Organism: Pseudomonas nabeulensis; assembly: GCF_004682045.1. Classification (GTDB taxonomy): domain Bacteria; phylum Pseudomonadota; class Gammaproteobacteria; order Pseudomonadales; family Pseudomonadaceae; genus Aquipseudomonas; species Aquipseudomonas nabeulensis. Next base: position 38,961 of record NZ_QUZT01000057.1, on the reverse strand, counting down.
ACAACAATGCCCCTGTGCAGGCCGGCAGCAAGGTCAGCCAGGGTCAGGTGCTGTTTGGCCTGGCCAATATCGAACGGTTGAAAATCACCGCCAAGGTTTCGGAGCTGGACATCAACCAACTGCGCCAGGGCCAGGCGGTGGAAGTGCTGGGGGATGGCTTCGATGGCGAGCGGCTGACGGGCTCGGTCAGCGTGGTGAGTGGCCTGGCGATTGCCAGTGATAGCCAGGGCAGTGCGCAATTTCCGGTAACGCTGTCGATCCCCAAGTTGACGCCACAGCAGTTGCAGCGGGTGCGGCTGGGGATGAGTGCGCGCTTGACCATCGTCACCTACAACAATGAGCAGGCAATTGTGGTGCCGGCCCAGGCGATCACGGGCGGTGAGGTGGAGTATCGGGAGGCGATGGACAGGCCGGTGGAACGGGTGAAAGTCACTACCGGGCAATCAACCCCGCAGGGCGTCGAGGTGTTTGGCTTGAAGCCTGGCCTTGTGAAGATCCCAAAATAAATACAAATCCCCTGTGGGAGGGGGCTTGCCCCCGATGGCGGTGAATCAGTACCAGATTTTTAGCTGACACACTGCTATCGGGGGCAAGCCCCCTCCCACACTGGATGGCATTGCAGATTCAGAGGTTTGCGAGCTTCAAGGCCAGCGCCTTGGCCTGAATCGCCACGTCGGTGACCGCCGTGCTCTCCCACCACATCCCCCGCAATGGCGGGCCCATGGCAAACAACCGCTGGCTGACCTGCCCCTGGGCATCCACCACCGCCCCGCCCGCATCCGCCGTAATCCCCAACGCCAATGGCCCTGGCTGGATCAACCCACGTTTGAGCAACTGCTGAGGCAACGGCCGGGCCACGCGGCGCCAGTCGTATTCGATGCCGCTGGAGTTGATCAGCGCCGCGCCCGCAACGAGGGTCACCACCGGCTCGCCACGCGGGCGCAGGCGAATGACTACACCTTCGGATGAAGGCTCCAACCCCTTGAACGACGCCGCCCGAATCCGCAGGCGCCCCTCCTCATGCAAACGCGCCACCAACTGCGCACTCAACGGTGGCGAGCGGTGGTGATGGCTTTCCCACCAGGGCCGCACATGCCGTACAAACTGACGTTTTTCCCGCTCGCTGGCCTGGCTCCACAAACGACCGATATGGGCGCGCACCGTGTCCAAAGGCGCTTGCCAATCGATGCCCTGCGCCTGCGCGATTCGGCATTGCCGACGCAGTTCACGGAGCAATTGCCGTGGGCTGCGCAGGCTGTGGTCATCGGCCAGGAAATCCACCCAACTCGGCGGTTGCCGACGCACATGGGGCAACAAGCCATGGCGCGAAAAAATCTCGATAGGCCCGCGATGGCCGGCCTGTTCCAGGGACACCACGGCGTCGACCATGGTCAGCCCGGAGCCGATGATCAGCACCGTGGCCTGGGGGTCGAGTTGGGTCATGGTTTTCACGTCCCAAGGGTCCATCGCAGCTGCGTTCAGGCCGCTGGACTCGGTCTGCGGCGTGCGCGCCGCCGGGAACATGCCGGTGGCCAACACGGCGAAAGCACCGCGCAATTGCTGACCGTTATCCAGCGTCAGCAGCGTCGAGGTGTCGTCCACCAGCAGGTCGACCACTTCGCCACGCACATGCTCCACGGTGGACGCCGACAACGCCTTGGCCTCAGCCAGCCGTTGTTGCGCGTATAGGCCGAAGATCCCCCGGGGCGGGAACAGTTCGCTAATAGGCACGTGCTGCTGGTCCGACTCCGGCCAGCCCCCAGCGCCGATGTAATCGGTGAGCCACTGGGTCAGGTCGTCGGCGTTGTCCGGGTCGACGCTCATGCGCGCCGCATTGCCATTCAAGGTATGGCCCAGTTCGACCGCGCTGTAAGCCTCGCCACGGCCAAGTTCGGCACGCGGTTCGATCACCAGGATGCGGCGCTGGCCCGGCTGGCGCAGCAGTTGCACCGCCAGCATTGTGCCGCTTAGCCCGCCGCCGATGATCAAGACATCAGCGTTGCGGATGGAGTCAGTCATGCAAGTTCGCCTTTACTGTTTACCCAGATAGATGTCGTTCGCGATCATAAGCGCCACATTCAAGGATGGCGTGTCGCACAGTACCAAAGTAGGACCGGCCCGTATCACCGCTTGGCCAATGCCCACTCACATAATCGTCGGCGCCAACTGCCAGCGGCCGCGACTTCACGTCGATCGCCAAACGCCCTACCTTGGCCGTCGGCGAGCCATTGCTCCAGCACCGCCGCCAGCGCACCGTGCGATTGAGTGCTCTGCTCACTCCACAGGGCGGTTTCGTCGCTCGGTTGCCACCAGCGAGTCAGGTATTGCCCGGGGTCGACCGGGCCCAGCAGCTCGGCGAAATCCAGCCCGTTATCCAATGGCCAATGCCGAGCGTAAGTGTGGGTGGGCCGTATCCGCCGCAGGTGATACTCCAGCACCTCAGGTTCGAGGTTGTCCGCCAGCGTCAGCACCTGCCCGCCAATGGATTGAGCGGCCAGCGCCAGCAGCAACAGGTTAGGCTCAAACACGCCGCTAAGGGCCAGGCGCGAGTGTTCACTGAAATCCTGTTGGCGTAGGCCGTCAGCCAAGCGCTCGACGTCCCGTGACACGTCAATCCAGCGCCACGCATGCCACTGGCCCTGGCGTTTGTGGCGCAGGGCAGTGTGCAGTGGCGTGACTTGGGCCCAGTGGTGCAGTCGTTCCAGGGCGTTGGCCGAGATGTCGAGCCGTTCGGCGGGCCATTCCACGGCCAGCGGATGTTTGAGTGGGTGCACGCTCATAGGGGTGATACTCCTATTTGGGTGATGTGCGTGCGGTGGTCCGCTGGCGGAATTTTCTGGATCTACACGGGCCAATGTGGGAGGGGGCTTGCTCCCGATAGCGGTGTGTCAGGCAGTTATTTTTGTCTGAGCCACCGCGATCGGGGGCAAGCCCCCTCCCACATTGGTTATGTGTGGACTTGATAGATTGCGGTAGCTGGCGCCTGGATGGTTCGTTTCCAGCCGAGCACCATTGCCAAACAACTTCTCGCGCAACGTGCCCTGAGCATATTCAGTCTTGTACACCCCGCGCTTCTGCAACTCCGGCACCAGCCACTCCACGGCATCGACAAACGTCTCGTGGGTCAGCGCATAGGCCAAATTAAAGCCATCCACATCCGTCTCTTCCACCCACTCCTGCAACAGGTCTGCCACCGTTTCCGGGCCGCCGACGAACAACGGGCCAAAGCCGCCAATGCCGACCCACTCGGCCAATTCATTGGGCGTCCAGACCTTGTTCGGGTCTGCCGTGGAAAAAGCCTCCACCGCCGATTGAATGGCATTGGTGTGTACATGCTTGAGCGGCTCATCCGGTTTGAACTGGCTGAAATCGATACCGGTCCAGCCGGAGATCAGCGCCATCGCGCCTTCGTAGCTGACGTAGGATTTGTATTCCTCGAATTTGGCCTTGGCCTTGGCGTCGGTCTCGGCGACGATCACCGTCTGCAGGTTGAAGATCAGGATTTTCTTCGGATCACGCCCCGCCTCGGCGGCACGCCGGCGGATGTCGGCGACGGTCTTTTTCAGCAAGACCTTGGACGGTGCGGCGACGAATACGCACTCGGCCTGCTCAGCGGCAAACTGCTTGCCCCGGCTGGACGCCCCGGCCTGGTAAAGCACCGGCGTGCGTTGCGGCGACGGCTCGCACAGATGAATGCCGGGCACCTGGAAGTGTTTGCCGACGTGGCGGATCTCGTGGATTTTGCTCGGATCACTGAAAATCCGACGCTCGCGGTCACGCAGGACGGCGCCCTCCTCCCAACTGCCTTCCCAGAGTTTGTAGCAGACCTCCAGGTATTCCTCGGCGTAGTCGTAACGTGCATCGTGTTCGGTCTGGGCGTGTTGGCCGATATTTTTCGCGCCGCTTTCCAGGTAAGAGGTGACGATGTTCCAGCCGATGCGGCCCTTGGTCAGGTGATCGAGGGTCGAGAGCCGCCGGGCGAAGGGATACGGGTGTTCAAACGACAGCGACGCCGTCAGGCCAAAGCCCAAGTGCTCGGTGACCAGCGCCATCGGCGCGATCAGCGACAGCGGGTCATTGACCGGGACCTGGGTGGCCTGGCGAATCGCGGCCTCACCGTTGCCGTTGTACACATCGTAGATACCCAGCACGTCGGCGATAAACAGGCCGTCGAACTTGCCGCGCTCAAGGATCCTGGCCAGGTCGGTCCAGTATTCCAGGTCCTTGTACTGCCACGAGCGGTCACGGGGGTGCGCCCACAAGCCCGGGGATTGGTGGCCGACGCAGTTCATGTCGAAGGCATTCAAGCGGATTTCACGGGACATCACAGCACTCCGTTGAGGTGATAGTTGCCGACGATCTGGTATTTCGTACGCAGCGGGTCATCCAGGGTCGACGGCAGTGCGGTGCGTTGGCCGGTGAGTTCGAATTCGGCGTTGCTCGCGGCGATCAGGGCTTCGGCGGCAGCGATCTGCGCTTCTGTGGCGGCGACAGGGCTGGGATGGGCTACGGCGCGTTCCAGTAGCGCGGCTGCAACGTCCACGCGAATCTGCAAATCGCCGAAGCGGCTGATCACATAAGGGTCGGCGCTTTTTTCAACATGCCGACGGGTGCTGTCCAGCAGTTGGCGCGCAAGGTTCAAGGCAGTCATGGGTAAGCTCCTCAGTTCCAGGCGTGGCGCGCAGGTTTCACGCCGTTGAGCACAAAATTGCCGATCAGATGGTATTTCCAGCGAGCCGGGTCGTGCAGGGTGTGGGTGCGTGCGTTGCGCCAGAAACGGTCGAGGTTGTGCTTGCCGGTGACCGAGCGGGTGCCAGCCAGTTCGAAGAGTTTGCTGCTGGCGAGCAATGCGGTTTCGGCGGACAGGACTTTGGCTTGGGCGACCACCAGCGAAGCGTGGGCGACGCTGTCTTCACTGGGCTCGGCAAGGGCGCGGTCCACGGCCTGGCCGGCTTTGGCGAGGATGGCTTCGGTGCCGTGCACCCGCCACTGCAGATCACCAATGGCGGCGATGGTGAACGGGTCTTGCCAGCCGTGATCCTGTTGGCTGTCGATCCAGGGGCGTGCTTGTCGGGCGTAGATCTTGGCTTGTTCCAGAGCGCCCAGGGCAATACCGGTATCGACGGCGGCCTGGATGATTTGCGAGATAGGACCGTTGGCGGTGGGTTGATCGAAGGCCAGATAGGCCGGAATAACGGCACTCAATGGTACGGTCACGCCGTCCAGGGTCACGCCACCGCTGGCGGTGGTGCGCTGGCCAAAGCCGTCCCAGCTGTCAATCACGTTCAGGCCTTGGGCGTCGCGTTCGACAAAGGCAATAAATGCCTGGTCTTTTTCGTTATTGCCCACAGTGGGCACGATATGGGCGAACAGCGCGCCGGTGCAGTAGAACTTCTCGCCGTTGATTTGCGCGGTGTCGCCGTGGAAGCGAATTTGCGTATCGAAGGTGCCGGCGTTTTTGCTCTTGGCTTCGGAGAACGCATTGCCGAAGCGGTAGCCTTGCAAGACCTTGGCGAAGTAATACTGCTTTTGTTCCTCGCTCGCCGTTTGCAGCAGGATATCCACCACGCCCAGGTGGTTCTGCGGGATCTGCCCCAATGACGGGTCGGCGGCGGAGACCAACTTGATCACCTCGGCCACTGTCACATAGGACACCTCTGCGCCGCCGTAGGCTTTGGGAATGGTAATGCCCCACAGGCCGCTGGCGGAGAACTCGTCGAGTTCTGCCACGGGCAAGCGACGCTCGCGGTCACGCACGCTGGCGTCGATGGCAAAGCGCTCGGCCAGGCGCGTGGCAACGTCGATGGCTTCCGCGTCCGAGCGGATGATATGGGCAGGGTGTTGAGGGTGGGCTGACATGGGCCGACTCCAGGCGACTGTTAGTTACCTGGAGGGATTGCAGAAGTCGTGCCGTCTCAGCGGGTTGCCTGTTTACACGGCACTCCCAAAAAGAAAAGCGAACACAATTGGCGTTACATGGGCAACTTGTTGAAAGAGTGTTGCCCCACGAACACCTGCCCCGCTCCCGGCGTCCTGTACACCTGTTTCACGGAACGATTTGGTAAGTCGCCTCAGATGACTTGCCCACGGGCGTTCCGTCAGCGCGCTCAACAATGTAGCGAATGTGCATCGGCGAACTAACGACAGGTTGCACCCCAATATGCAGGGGCTTGGCAGCATCCTGGACAGTGCGACGACCAGCCCATGTACCGGCTGATGAGCGTAGGGTATACGTCACAAGGTCCCCATTCTGAATGTGCGGGACAGGCCCAATCACGATGTTGACCAGCCCGGAGACGATGTCGACACGCCTGACGTGCCCATTTTGATCAAGGGGTTCGACAGTGGGTGATGGAAAGTCGATTGCGTGTTTTGCGCTGATTTCAGGAACAAAGACGTCCATAGCGTGACACCTCATTTATGAGTGCAGAACCATCGAAGGGCAATCGATACGATTCCCTAAAACGTTAAGCTACCAACAAAATGAAGCGCGCAAACCTGTCAACATTGACAGTGTCAGGCGTCAAATCACCACGTTGCGGATAAAGCGCACCGCCACATCACCATCATTGCGATAGATGTGTTGTTGATGGCTGGCGAACATGAAGAACTCACCGGCGCCGATGAGGTTTTCTGTACCCGCCACCACCAAGGTCAAATTGCCCTCAAACACAAACAGCTGCTCGCTCCAGCCTTCCAGGTCGGGATCCGGACAATAGCGGTCGCCGGGCTCCAGGCGCCACTCCCATAGTTCCACTTCGCGGCGGGCGGTGGCCTTGGCCAGCAACACTGCCTTGCTGCCGTCGATCTCACCGGCCCAGGCCAGTTCGTTGATGCGGCTGTGGTCGCGCACGTCCGGGGCCTGGATCAGGTCGCTGAAGGCCACGTCCAGCGCTTCGGCCACGCGGTCGAGGGTGGACAGGCTGACGTTCTTTTCCCCCGCTTCAATCGCCACCAGCATGCGCCGGCTGACCCCGGACTTTTCCGAGAGTGCGGTCTGGCTCAAGTCGGCGGCGTGACGCAGGCGACGGACGTTCTGGCTGACATGCTGCAGGACCGAGGCCCGTTGCGGATTTTCTTTGTGCACTATATTGCTCAATGGGTGGGTGTGCGCAGTATACTGCCCAGCGTGCGGCGCATTGTGCGGTCCGTGCCTTTCCCATGCAAGACCAGAGCCGCCATGACTGCCCCCAAATCCCCCTCGCGTTTCAACCGTTTCAGCAAAGCCGAATGCATCCTGGTGGTGATCACCATGATCTGGGGCGGCACCTTTTTGCTGGTGCAGCACGCCATGACCGTCAGTGGGCCGATGTTTTTCGTGGGCCTGCGCTTTGCCGCCGCCGCGATTGTGGTGGGCTTCTTTTCATTGCGCACCCTGCGCGACCTGACGCTGTTCGAATTCAAGGCCGGGGTGTTTATCGGCGTAGCGATCATGTTTGGCTACGGGCTGCAGACCATTGGCTTGCAGACCATCCTCAGTAGCCAATCGGCGTTTATCACCGCGTTATATGTGCCCTTCGTACCGTTGCTGCAATGGTTGGTGCTGGGGCGTCGCCCGGGGCTGATGCCGAGCATTGGCATCATGCTGGCGTTTACCGGGTTGATGTTGCTGACCGGGCCGGCGGGGGCTTCGCTGAATTTCAGCCCTGGTGAAATCGCCACGTTGATTGGTGCGGTGGCGATTGCCGCCGAGATCATCCTGATCGGCGCCTTTGCCGGGCAAGTGGATGTACGCCGGGTGACCGTGGTGCAACTGGCCACGGCGTCGGTGTTGTCATTCATGATGGTGGTGCCGATGGGTGAGGCGCTGCCGGGCTTTTCGTGGTTGCTGTTGTTCAGTGCGGTGGGCCTGGGCTTGACCAGTGCGGTGATCCAGGTGGCGATGAACTGGGCGCAGCAAAGTGTTTCGCCGACTCGCGCCACATTGATCTATGCCGGGGAACCGGTGTGGGCCGGTGTGGTTGGACGGATCGCCGGCGAGCGCTTCCCGCCGATCGCGATGCTGGGGGCGGCGTTGATTGTGGCGGCGGTGATTGTGAGTGAGATGAAGACCAAGGGGCAGAAGGCGTTGGCACAGGAAGAAGAGCTGGAGCAAGAACGCCAAGGGTAAGGCCCGACGCGGTCAAGTGTGGGAGCGGGCTTGCTCGCGATGGCGGCGTGTCAGTCAACACACCTGCAAGCTAACCCACCGCTATCGGGAGCAAGCCCCCTCCCACAGTTGAAGGTGGCGTCTGCAAATAATGCGTTATGGGCATTTTCAGCCTACCTTGTAGGATCCTGCCACATGTTGCCGTTTGGTGATCGAGAAAGCGGCACGTATGATGCATCCCAAACTCCCGCAGATTAGAAGCCTATGTCCCTGATAGTTCTACTGCTTCTGCCGTTCGCTGGCAGCTGTCTGGCGGCCTTGCTGCCGCACAATGCACGTAACACCGAATCCCTGCTGGCTGGCCTTGTGGCCTTGGTCGGCACCATTCAAGTCGCCCTGCTCTACCCCCAGATCGCCCACGGTGGCGTGATCCGCGAAGAATTCATGTGGTTGCCCAGCCTTGGGCTGAACTTCGTGTTGCGCATGGATGGGTTTGCCTGGTTGTTCTCGATGCTGGTGCTGGGCATCGGCACGCTGGTGTCGCTGTATGCGCGCTATTACATGTCGCCGGACGACCCGGTGCCGCGTTTCTTCGCGTTTTTCCTGGCCTTTATGGGCGCCATGCTCGGGCTGGTGATTTCCGGCAACCTGATCCAGATCGTGTTCTTCTGGGAACTGACCAGCCTGTTCTCGTTCCTGTTGATCGGTTATTGGCACCACCGCGCCGATGCGCGACGCGGTGCGTATATGGCGTTGATGGTCACCGGCGCCGGCGGCTTGTGCCTGTTGGCGGGCGTGATGCTGCTGGGGCATATCGTCGGTAGCTACGACCTTGACTTGGTACTGGCGGCGGGCGAGCAGATTCGCGCCCACGCCTTGTACCCGGTCATGCTGGCCCTGGTGCTGATCGGCGCCTTGAGCAAAAGCGCGCAATTCCCCTTCCACTTCTGGCTGCCCCACGCAATGGCGGCGCCGACGCCGGTGTCGGCGTACCTGCATTCGGCAACGATGGTGAAGGCCGGCGTGTTCCTGCTGGCCCGCCTGTGGCCGTCGCTGTCCGGCAGCGAAGAATGGTTCTACATCGTCGGCGGTGCCGGCGCGATTACCCTGCTGCTCGGTGCTTACTGCGCCATCTTTCAAAACGATCTCAAGGGCCTGCTGGCCTACTCCACCATCAGCCATCTTGGCTTGATCACCTTGTTGCTGGGCCTTAACAGCCCGCTGGCCGCCGTCGCCGCGGTGTTCCATATCCTCAACCATGCCACCTTCAAGGCGTCGCTGTTCATGGCGGCGGGGATCATCGACCACGAAAGCGGCACCCGTGACATTCGCAAGCTCAGCGGCTTGATCCGGTTGATCCCGTTTACCGCGACCCTGGCGATGGTGGCCAGTGCCTCCATGGCCGGGGTGCCGTTGCTCAACGGCTTCCTGTCCAAAGAAATGTTCTTCGCCGAAACCGTGTTTATCTCGTCGACCGCCTGGGTGGAGTTCGCCCTGCCGGTGATCGCGACCGTCGCCGGTACGTTCAGCGTGGTCTATGCGCTGCGCTTTACCGTTGATGTGTTCTTCGGCCCGACTGCTACCAACCTGCCGCACACGCCCCACGAACCGCCGCGCTGGATGCGGGCGCCGGTGGAATTGCTGGTGTTTACCTGCCTGCTGGTGGGGATTTTTCCGGCGCAAGTCGTAGGCTCGATCCTGGCCGCTGCGGCCTTGCCGGTGGTGGGCGGCGCGCTGCCCGAATACAGCCTGGCGATCTGGCACGGCTGGAACGCGCCGATGATCATGAGCCTGGTGGCCATGTCCGCCGGTGTGGTGCTGTACCTGCTCTTGCGCAAGCAACTCAAGCGCGGGCGTTTCAAGTACCCGCCGATCATCAGCTACTTCAACGGCAAGCGCATGTTCGAGCGCAGCCTGGTGGTGATGATGCGCGGTGTGCGTCGAATCGAGAAACGCATCAGCACCAAGCGCCTGCAGACGCAGTTGTTCCTGCTGGTGCTGGTGGCGGTGGTGGGCGGCGTGATCCCGATGCTCAACAGCGGCCTGAGTTGGGGCGACCGCCCGAAAATCCCGGGTTCCATCGTGTTCGTCACCCTGTGGCTGCTGGCGATTGCCTGCGCCCTCGGTGCCGCCTGGCAGGCCAAGTATCACCGGCTGGCGGCCCTGACCATGGTCAGCGTGTGCGGCCTGATGACCTGCATCACCTTCGTGTGGTTCTCCGCGCCGGACCTGGCGCTGACGCAATTGGTGGTGGAAGTGGTGACCACCGTGCTGATCCTGCTGGGCCTGCGCTGGCTGCCACGGCGGATCGAAGAGGTCTCGCCGCTGCCAAGCTCTTTGCGCAAGGCACGCATCCGTCGTCTGCGTGACTTCCTGTTGTCCACCGTGGTCGGTGGCGGCATGGCGTTGCTGTCCTACGCCATGCTCACGCGCCAGACGCCCAACGATATCTCGTCGTTCTACCTCAGCCGTGCCCTGCCCGAAGGTGGCGGCAGCAATGTGGTCAACGTGATGCTGGTGGACTTCCGGGGCTTCGATACTTTGGGTGAAATCACCGTACTTGGCGCGGTGGCGCTCACGGTCTACGCCCTGCTACGTCGCTTCCGCCCCTCGAAAGAAAGCATGCAATTGCCCGCCCAACAGCGCCAGTTGGCGCCGGACGTGGCCACCGATCTGGTCAACCCGCGCCAGGCCAGCGACACCGCGTTGGGCTTCATGATGGTGCCGGCGGTGCTGGTGCGCCTGCTGCTGCCGATTGCGCTGGTGGTGTCGTTCTACCTGTTCATGCGTGGGCACAACCAACCGGGCGGCGGCTTTGTCGCCGGTTTGGTGATGTCGGTGGCGTTTATCCTGCAATACATGGTGGCGGGCACCCAGTGGGTCGAGGCGCAGATGAGCCTGCGGCCAATGCGCTGGATGGGCTTCGGGCTGTTCTCGGCAACACTCACCGGGCTCGGCGCGCTGTTTGTCGGCTACCCGTTCCTGACCACCCACACCTGGCATTTCAGCTTGCCGGTGCTGGGGGATATTCATGTCGCCAGTGCGTTGTTCTTCGACGTCGGCGTGTACGCCATGGTCGTCGGCTCAACCTTGCTGATGCTCACCGCCCTCGGTCACCAGTCGGTGCGCGCGCATAAACCGAGCAACCAGGCCAAAGTGGTCGTCGCAACAGAAGGAGCCGCCTGATGGAAGAAGTCATCGCAATCGCCATTGGGGTGCTGGCGGCCTCGGGCGTGTGGTTGATCCTGCGGCCACGGACCTTCCAGGTGGTGATGGGCCTGTGCCTGTTGTCGTATGGGGTCAACCTGTTCATTTTCAGCATGGGCAGCCTGTTTATCGGCAAGGAGCCGATCATCAAGGACGGCGTGCCGCAAGACCTGCTCAACTACACCGATCCCCTGCCCCAGGCGCTGGTACTCACGGCCATCGTGATCAGCTTCGCCATGACTGCGTTGTTCCTGGTGGTGCTGCTGGCCTCCCGGGGCTTGACCGGCACAGACCATGTAGACGGCCGGGAGCCCAAGGAATGACGTGGATGAATCAACTGATCGTCGCGCCGATCCTGCTGCCGTTGCTGACCGCTGCCTTGATGCTGATGCTCGGCGAAAAGCACCGCCCGCTCAAGGCACGCATCAACCTGTTCTCCAGCATGCTCGGTCTGGGCATCGCGATTGTGCTGCTGTACTGGACGCAAAAAGGCGGCCCCGGCTCGATTGGCGTGTACTTGCCGGGCAACTGGCAGGTGCCGTTCGGCATTGTGCTGGTGGTGGACCAACTGTCGGCGCTGATGCTGGTGCTGACCGGGATCATCGGCGTGAGCGCGCTGCTGTTCGCCATGGCCCGCTGGGACCGGGCGGGCACCAGTTTCCATGCGCTGTTCCAGGTACAGATGATGGGCTTGTACGGCGCATTCCTCACCGCCGACCTGTTCAACCTGTTCGTGTTCTTCGAGGTGCTGCTGGCGGCGTCCTACGGCCTGATGCTGCACGGCTCGGGCCGGGCGCGGGTGTCGGCGGGGTTGCATTACATCGCGATCAACCTGCTGGCGTCGTCGCTGTTTTTGATTGGCGCGGCAATGATCTACGGCGTGACCGGCACCCTGAACTTTGCTGACCTGGCGTTGAAAATCCCGTTGGTGCCGGAAGCGGATCGCGGCCTGCTGCATGCCGGTGCGGCGATCCTGGCGACAGCATTCCTGGCGAAAGCCGGCATGTGGCCGCTGAATTTCTGGCTGGCGCCCGCCTACTCCTCGGCCAGCGCGCCGGTGGCGGCGATGTTTGCGATCATGACCAAAGTCGGCGTGTACACCGTGTTGCGCCTGTGGACGCTGTTGTTCTCCGGCCAGGCCGGGGCGTCGGCGCTGTTTGGCGGTGACTGGCTGGTGTATGGCGGCATGGCGACGATTATCTGTGCCGGCCTGGCGATGATCGCGGCGCAGCGGCTGGAGCGCATGGCGAGCCTGAGCATTCTGGTGTCGGCGGGGATCTTGCTATCGGCGGTGGGTTTCGCCCAGCCGAGCCTGATCGCGGGCGCGTTGTTCTATCTGGTCAGCTCGACGCTGGCGTTGAGTGCGCTGTTCCTGTTGGCGGAGTTGATCGAGCGTTCGCGTTCGGCCAATGATTTGCCGCTGGATGAAGAAATCGATGCGCTGCCGAAAGCCATGGAGTCCCTGCATCCGCGTCCGGGCGTGAACCTCGATGACGAGCAGCAGGCGGTGGTTGGCCAGGTGATTCCGTGGACCATGGCATTCCTGGGTTTGAGCTTTATCGCCTGCGCCCTACTGATTATCGGCATGCCGCCGCTGTCCGGGTTTATCGGCAAGCTCAGCTTGTTGAGTGCACTGGTCAATCCGCTGGGGCTGGGTGTCAGCGCTGACGCGCCGATCCGTCCGGCGGCCTGGGGCTTGGTCGCGCTGCTGATCCTCTCGGGCCTGGCCTCGTTGATCGCCTTCGCCCGCCTCGGCATCCAGCGCTTCTGGACCCCGGAAGAGCGCCCGTCGCCGCTGCTGCGCCGCTACGAGTGTGTGCCGATTTTCTTGCTGCTGGGCCTGAGCATCCTGCTGACCTTCAAGGCCGAACCGCTGATGCGCTACACCCAGGCCACCGCCGTGAGCCTGAACAACCCGGAGCATTACGTGATGGCGGTGATGGCCACACGTCCTGTGCCCAGCCCCGAAGCCAAGGCCGCCGCGTTGGAGGTGCAACCATGAAGCGCCTGTTTCCTGCCCCGTGGTTGTCGTTGGCGTTATGGCTGTTGTGGCTGGTGCTGAACCTGTCGGTCAGCCCTGGCAACCTGTTGCTGGGCGCGCTGCTGGGCTTTCTCGCGCCGCTGATGATGGCGCCGCTGCGGCCGTTGCCGATCCGTATTCGCCGCCCTGGGGTGATTATCCGCCTGTTCTTCCTGGTGGGCCGCGATGTGATCATCTCCAACCTGCAAGTCGCCTGGGGCGTGCTGACCTGCGGCTCACGGCCGCCGCGTTCGCGCTTTATCAAGATCCCTCTGGATCTGCGCGACGCCAACGGCCTTGCCGCGCTGTCGATGATTACCACGGTGGTGCCTGGCACCATCTGGTCGGAACTGGCGCTGGACCGCAGCATCCTGCTGCTGCACGTGTTCGACCTGGAGGATGAAGCGCCGTTTATCGAACACTTCAAGACCACCTATGAGCGGCCCCTGATGGAGATCTTCGAATGAGCGCCCTGCTCTCCAATGCGATCCTGTTCAGCCTGTTCCTGTTCTCCCTGGCCATGGTGCTGACCCTGGTGCGCCTGTTCAAAGGCCCCTCGGCGCAAGACCGGGTACTGGCGCTGGACTACCTGTACATTTTGGCGATGCTGATGATGCTGGTGCTGGGTATTCGTTATGCCAGTGACACCTACTTTGAAGCGGCGCTGCTGATTGCGCTGTTTGGCTTTGTGGGCTCGTTTGCCCTGGCGAAATTCCTGCTGCGTGGCGAGGTGATTGAATGATGCCGTTATGGGTGGAAGTGGTCGTAGCGGTGCTGCTGGTACTGAGCAGCGTGTTTGCGTTGATTGGCGCGATTGGATTGTTGCGCATGAAGGACTTCTTCCAGCGCATGCACCCGCCGGCACTGGCGTCCACGTTGGGTGCGTGGTGCGTGGCGTTGGCGTCGATTGTGTATTTTTCGGTGCTCAAATCCGGGCCGGTATTGCACGGCTGGTTGATCCCGATTCTGTTGTCGATCACCGTGCCGGTGACCACGTTGCTGTTGGCGCGTACGGCGTTGTTCCGTAAGCGCATGGCCGGTGATGATGTACCCGCGGAAGTCAGCAGCCGCCGCTGACCTCTCAGACACACAGAGGTTCAAGTGTGGGAGGGGGCTTGCCCCCGATAGCTGTGGGTAAGCTACAAATATGCTGGCTGACACACCGCTATCGGGGGCAAGCCCCCTCCCACACTTTGAACTGTGTTAGGCGAAAGACCGGATGTGCGCCGCCAGTTCCGCCAACCCTCCATCATCCGCCCGCACATGATCGTGTGACGAGATATAGCCTTCATACGCCTCAAAAAACTTATCCACCTTCGAACTCAACGGCTTGAACGTACTGTCCCCACCGGTCCCATGCATGGGAAACAACTTCGCATGCAGATGGTCCACCCCATACCCCTCCATGATCAGCCCCGTACGCGCCACATCGGGAAACGCCCGGTCGATTTGCAACGCCGTCTTCTTCGCCGCCACCGCCAGCGCGGCCAGCACTTCATCCGACTGCGCAAACGCATAACTGCCGTAATGCTGCTTGGGGATTACTACGCTGAAACCGGGGGTGTTGGGGAAGATCGAGAGGAAGGCCATGTGCTGGTCGTCTTCCCACAGAATGTGGGCTGGGGAGGTTTTGTGGACGATGTTGCAGAAAATACAATCCATTTTAATCGCTGCCGTTCTAGTCGTGGGATGGGTTGTCGCAGTCATCTAAAGCTACGATTCGCCAGGCGTCAAAACAAATGGGAACTTTCCGAAATGTCCTAGGATTTTTGTACCGTCGCCACGGCCGCGCAGACACTCGCAGAGTTGAGCGGGCATGGTAAAAATGTGGGAGGGGGCTTGCTCCCGATGAGGGAGGGTCAGCTACAAATTTATTAGCTGACACTCCGCATTCGCGGGCAAGCCCGCTCCCACATTTAGATTGGGGGTCACCTTTGGTCCGGTGACACTGCCCAGCAAAAAACCGCAGAAATTTCCGACAGCGTTTTAGGGTTGTCCCTCGGAAGATGGCTGCCTAATCTTCGGCGGTCGCTGCAAATTCAGCGACCGGGTTTCGCAGCCCGGTTAAACTCTAGACGCACAGCGTCCACCTCAAGATAGCGGGCGCTTTTTTATGCCTGATGTTATGGCGGCTGTGCGCGGGATACCTTCGGGTATGCCGGGTGCCTAGAGTCCCGGTCTGCGAACCTGCGTACAGCTGCCACCCGGGTATCGTTTCGCAGCGATGGGGGCGGCTCCAATACTCTAGGAGCTTTGTCATGATTAAAGACAGTCCGAATCCGCCGTTAGATTCAACCGCATTTCACACCGCCGCTCATCGAGCGATTAACCACTATCCGAACCCGTCTGAGAAACCAGAGCCTTCTGCTGAAGGCCATGGCTTGTTTGCCGTGCGTGAAGGCCTGGACGCCGAGACGCTGTTGGCCAACGCATCGGAGGATCTTGCGTCAGTTCAAGCACTGGCCAGCCATTTGGCTTTTGAGGTCGACGGTAGTCCTCGCAGCGTGGCGCTGGGAATTTCCCGAATGCTGGAGGGAATTCAGTTGTTGGTCGATAAGGCACTGACCCTCAAACAGCCTTGAAGGCGGACACGGTAAAAAATGTGGGGCTTGCCTTAATGCCAGTCAGTTAAGGGAAACACTGTACTTGTGGCGAGGGAGCTTGCTCCCGCTGGGCCGCGAAGCGGCCCCAAAAAATGGGCCTGCTGCGCAGTCCAGCGGGAGCAAGCTCCCTCGCCACAGGTTACTTTTCACCCTTACTATTTCTTAACTGACTGGCATTAGGGCAAGCCCCACAGTAGATCGAGTGAGCCGTTAAAACGGTGTATAAAAAAACGCCCCGAACCAGTCGGGGCGTTTTCATTCAGTGTGCAGCAACCAACAGTCAGTCAACCAACCGCCACGTCGTCCCACCCTTCCCGTCTTCCAACACCACGCCCATGGCGGTGAGTTGGTCGCGGATACGGTCGGATTCCGCCCAGTCCTTGTTGGCGCGTGCAGTCAGACGCGCCTGGATCAGCGCATCCACTTCAGCCGCATCCACACGCCCTTCGGCGCCGGCTTGCAGGAAGTCATCAGGCTTCATTTGCAGAACCCCGAGCACGCTGGCCAGTTCTTTCAGGCGCGCCGCCAGGCCAGCCGCTGCGTCGAGGTCGCTCTCGCGCAGGCGGTTGATCTCGCGCACCATCTCGAACAGTACGGCGCAGGCTTCCGGAGTGCCGAAGTCGTCGTTCATCACCTGGGTGAAGCGCTCAACGAACGCTTCGCCGCCGGCAGGCGCTACGGCTGGCAAGCCTTTCAACGCATGGTAGAACCGCTCCAGGGCGCCCTTGGCGTCCTTGAGGTTGTCTTCCGAGTAGTTGATCGCGCTACGGTAGTGGCTGGACACCAGCAGGTAACGCACCACTTCCGGATGATACTTTTCCAGCACGTCGCGAATGGTGAAGAAGTTGTTCAAGGACTTGGACATCTTCTCGCCATTGATGCGGATCATGCCGCAGTGCATCCAGGCGTTGGCGTAGGTCTTGCCGGTGGCGGCTTCGCTTTGGGCGATTTCGTTTTCGTGGTGCGGGAACTCGAGGTCGCTGCCGCCGCCATGAATGTCGAAGGTCTCGCCCAGGCAGCAGGTGGACATCACCGAGCATTCGATGTGCCAGCCCGGACGCCCGGCGCCCCATGGCGATTCCCAGCTTGGCTCGCCCGGCTTGGTGGCTTTCCACAGCACGAAGTCCAGCGGGTCTTGCTTGGCTTCGTCCACTTCGATCCGCGCGCCGATGCGCAGGTCTTCGATTTTCTTGCGCGACAGCTTGCCGTAGCCCATGAACTTGGCGACGCGGTAGTACACGTCACCGTTACCCGGGGCGTAGGCGTAACCCTTGTCGATCAGGGTCTGGATCATGGCGTGCATGCCAGGGATGTGGTCCGTGGCTCGCGGCTCCATGTCCGGCTTGAGGATGTTGAGGCGCGCCTCGTCCTCGTGCATGGCGGCGATCATGCGCTGGGTCAGCGCGTCGAACGACTCGCCGTTTTCATTGGCGCGGTTGATGATCTTGTCGTCGATGTCGGTGATGTTGCGCACGTACGTCAAGTCATAGCCGCTGAAACGCAACCAGCGGGTCACCAGGTCGAATGCCACCATGCTGCGACCGTGGCCGATGTGGCAGTAGTCGTACACGGTCATGCCGCACACGTACATGCGCACCTTGTTGCCATCGAGCGGCTTGAAGACTTCTTTGGTCTTGCTGAGCGTGTTGTAGATCGTTAGCACGATGAATCCCTTAAGACTTAATCACTGGCCCCACGAATCACGCAAGGTCACGGTACGGTTGAATACCGGAGCGCCTGGTTTCGAGTCCTTGATATCCGCGCAGAAGTAACCTTCGCGCTCGAACTGGAAACGGTCTTCCGGCTGTGCTTCGCCCAACGACGGCTCGGCACGACAACCTGTGAGAACTTGCAGGGAGTCAGGGTTGATGTTGTCGAGGAAGCTCGCGCTGTCTTCGGCCTTCTCAGGGTTCGGCGAGCGGAACAGGCGATCATACAAACGCACTTCGCATTCGATGCTGGCCGCAGCCGGCACCCAGTGGATCACGCCCTTGACCTTGCGGCCTTCCGGGTTCTTGCCCAGGGTGTCCGGATCGTACGAGCAACGCAGTTCGACGATGTTGCCATCGGCGTCCTTGATCGCTTCGTCAGCGCGGATCACGTAGCTGCCACGCAGACGCACTTCGCCGTTTGGCTCCAGGCGCTTGTAGCCTTTTGGCGGTTCTTCCATGAAGTCATCGCGGTCGATGTAGATTTCACGGGCAAACGGCAGCTTGCGCACGCCGAGTTCTTCTTTCTGTGGATGACGCGGCAACTCGAGGTTGTCGACCTTGTCTTCCGGGTAGTTGGTGATCACGACTTTCAGCGGACGCAACACGCACATGGCACGTGGGGCGCTGTGGTCGAGGTCGTTGCGGATGCTGAACTCGAGCATGCCGAAGTCCACCACGCCGTCGGAACGGTTGGTGCCGACCATCTCGCAGAAGTTGCGGATCGAGGCAGGGGTGTAGCCACGGCGACGGAAGCCCGACAGCGTGGACATGCGCGGGTCGTCCCAGCCGTTGACGTGCTTCTCATCCACCAGTTGCTTGAGCTTGCGCTTGCTGGTGATGGTGTAGTTCAGGTTCAGGCGGCTGAATTCGTACTGGCGCGGCTGTGCCGGAACCGGCAGGTGCTCCAGGAACCACTCGTACAGAGGACGATGGCTTTCGAACTCCAGGGTGCAAATGGAGTGGGTGATGCCTTCGATGGCGTCCGACTGACCGTGGGTGAAGTCGTAGTTCGGGTAGATGCACCACTTGTCACCGGTCTGGTGGTGATGGGCGTGGCGGATGCGGTACATGATCGGGTCGCGCAGGTTCATGTTCGGCGAGGCCATGTCGATCTTGGCACGCAGTACGCGAGCGCCGTCCGGGAATTCACCGGCGCGCATGCGGGCGAACCAGTCCAGGTTCTCTTCCACCGAACGGTCGCGGAACGGGCTGTTCTTGCCCGGCTCGGTCAGGGTGCCGCGGTATTCCTTGGCTTGTTCCGGGCTCAGGTCGTCGACGTAGGCCTTGCCGGCCTTGATCAGCTCGACGGCCCAGTCGTGCAACTGGTCGAAGTATTGCGAGGCATAGCGCACTTCACCGGACCATTCGAAGCCCAGCCACTTCACGTCGCTTTCGATGGCGTCGATGTATTCCTGGTCTTCCTTGGCCGGGTTGGTGTCGTCGAAACGCAGGTGCGTGACGCCACCGAACTCCTGGGCCAGGCCGAAGTTCACACAGATCGACTTGGCGTGACCGATGTGCAGGTAGCCGTTGGGCTCTGGCGGGAAACGGGTGACGATCTGCGTGTGCTTGCCCGAATCCAGGTCCGCCTGGATGATCGGGCGCAGGAAATTGACCGGGACGGCAGGTCCGGCCTTGGAATTCGAGGTAGGGTCGACAGTGGGCTTGCTCATAGGATCCTTGAACACAGGTACGTGGCCGGATGGGGCCAGATAAAACAAAGCGCTCATAATAGCCGAAGCGGTCAAGACACTGACAGAGCGCGGCCAAAAACTGCTGCTTTAATTAGCCAAGTGGTAAAAAACCACCTCGAAATTCCCGTCGGTCACGCTAAACTGCGCGCCTTGGCCGCAGTTTCGCCATACCGGTCGTGGTGCCCCGGCACCCAAATCCACGAATTCCCTGAAAGAGTAGTGAACATGACTCAAGTCAAACTGACCACCAACCACGGTGACATCGTCATCGAGCTGAACGCCGAGAAAGCGCCGATCACCGTCGCCAACTTCATCGAGTACGTTAAAGCCGGCCACTACGAAAACACCGTTTTCCACCGTGTCATCGGCAACTTCATGATCCAGGGCGGCGGTTTCGAGCCAGGCATGAAAGAGAAGAAAGACAAGCGTCCAAGCATCCAGAACGAAGCGGACAACGGCCTTTCCAACGACAAATACACCGTCGCCATGGCCCGTACCATGGAGCCGCATTCGGCCTCCGCGCAGTTCTTCATCAACGTCGCCGACAACACTTTCCTGAACCACAGCGGCAAGAACGTACAAGGCTGGGGCTACGCAGTATTCGGTAAAGTCACCGAAGGCCAGGACATCGTCGACAAGATCAAAGGCGTGCAGACCACCGGTAAAGCCGGTCACCAGGACGTTCCGGTAGAAGACGTTATCGTCGAGAAAGCCGAGATCATCTAAGCGTGATCCTGCTTATTTCAGACTTGCATCTGGAAGAGGAGCGCCCGGACATCACCCGGGCGTTTCTGGATCTGCTCCACGGCCGCGCCCGTGGTGCCCAGGCGTTGTACATTCTGGGGGACTTCTTTGAAGCCTGGATTGGCGACGATGGCATGACCCCCTTCCAGCGCTCCATTTGCGCAGCCCTGCGCGAACTGAGCGACAGCGGCACCCCGATTTTCATCATGCACGGCAATCGCGATTTCCTGATCGGCAAGGCGTTCTGCAAAGCAGCAGGTGCCACCTTGCTCAAGGACCCGAGTGTCGTGCAGCTCCACGGCGAACCTGTGCTGTTGATGCACGGCGACAGCCTCTGCACCCGCGACGTCGGCTATATGAAGCTGCGGCGCATCCTGCGCAATCCGATTGTGTTGTTTATCCTGCGGCACTTACCGCTGCGCACCCGCCATAAGCTGGCGCGCAAGCTGCGCAGCGAGAGCCGTGCGCAAACGCGCATGAAGGCCAATGACATCGTGGATGTGACGCCCGAAGAAGTGCCACGGGTGATGCAGCACTTTGGCGTGCGCACCCTGGTCCACGGCCATACCCACCGCCCTGCCATTCATAAGTTGCAGATTGGCGACCAGGCGGCCAAGCGTATTGTGCTGGGGGATTGGGACAAGCAAGGGTGGGCGTTGCAGGTGGATGAGCAAGGGTTTCAGTTGGCGGCGTTTGACTTCGTCAACCCACAACTGGCGTTGCCTGGCGCTTAATACCAGACAACATAGACCCAATGTGAACAGAGATCAAAATGTGGGAGGGGGCTTGCCCCCGATTGCAGTGGGTCAGTTACAGATGTACTCACTGACACACAGCTATCGGGGGCAAGCCCCCTCCCACATTTTTGACCGCGTACACCCTCAAATCAGTGGCCTGAAGCCGCAGGCCCAGCCTTCGCCGTAAACGGCGGCTTCGCCAGCCACACCAACAACATCAACCCCATGAACATCCACCCCAGCAGCGTGAAGTAATCCACGGTGGACATCATGTACGCCTGGCTGGTGAGGATCTGGTCCAACTGCGCATAGGCCTTGTGCCCTGCCCCGCCCAACGCCTGCAAGGCATCGCGGGTGGCGGAGTCGTAGGTGGTCATGTTCTCGCTCATGTACGCATGGTGCTGGTCCGCCCGGCGAATCCAGATCCAGGTGGTCAGCGACGCGGCGAAGCTGCCGCCCAAGGTCCGCAGGAACGTGGCCAGGCCCGCGCCGTCGGCAATCTGGTGCGGCGGCAGGTCGGACATCAGGATGCTCAGGGTCGGCATAAAGAACAGCGCCACGCCAATGCCCATGAACAACTGCACCAGTGCGACGTGCTGGAAGTCCACTTCATTGGTGAAACCGGCCCGCATAAAGCAGCTCAAGCCAATCGCCAGGAATGCCAGGCCCGCCAGCAGGCGCAGGTCGAACTTGTGCGCGTACTTGCCCACGAACGGCGACATCAGTACCGGCAGGATGCCAATCGGCGCCACCGCCAGCCCGGCCCAGGTGGCGGTGTAGCCCATCTGGGTTTGCAGCCACTGCGGCAGGATCAGGTTGATACCGAAGAAGCCCGCATACCCCAGGATCAACACAATGGTGCCGATGCGGAAGTTGCGGTAGGCGAACAGCTTCAAGTTCACCACCGGGTGTTTGTCGGTGAGTTCCCAAATGATGAACACCGCCAGGGCAATCACCGAAATCGCCGCACCGATGATGATGAAGTTGGATTCGAACCAGTCCAGGTCATTGCCTTTGTCGAGGATGATCTGCAACGCGCCGACCCCCACGATCAGGCTGAGCAGCCCCACGTAGTCCATCGGCTGATGGCTGGTGACCACCGGGCGTTTCTTCAACTGCGAACGCACCACCATCACCGCAAAGATGCCGATGGGGACGTTGATAAAGAAGATCCACGGCCAGCTGTAGCTATCAGTGATCCAGCCGCCGAGGATCGGCCCGGCAATCGGCGCCACCACCGTGACCATCGCCAGTAACGCCAGGGCCATCCCCCGTTTGGCGGGCGGATACACCGCAATCAGCAAGGTCTGGGTCATCGGGTACAACGGCCCCGCTACCAAGCCCTGCAACACGCGAAACCCGATCAGTTCGGGCATGGAAGTGGAAATACCGCAAAGGAACGAGGCCAGCACAAACAGGATGGTCGCCCACAGGAACAGCTTCACCTCGCCAAACCGGCGGCTCAGCCAACCGGTGAGTGGCAAGGCGATGGCGTTGCTCACCGCAAACGAGGTGATGACCCAGGTGCCCTGTTCCGAACTCACGCCGAGGTTGCCGGAAATGGTCGGCAGCGCCACGTTGGCAATGGTGGTGTCGAGTACCTGCATAAAGGTCGCCAGCGACAGGCCAATAGTGGCCATCAACAGGCTGGGTGGCGTGAAGGAGGCGTTATTGCTCATTAGCGTTGCACAGCCTTGGGCGCGGCGAGGCTGTTGTCATGGATCAACTGGGTGATCATGGCGTCGGCTTCGGCCAGTTGGCGGTCATACACATTGGTGGTAAAGCTCGCCTTCTGCGGCGCCTGTTGCGCCAGCACCGGGCCGCTCTGGTCGTGCAGGTCGACGTTGACCAGGGTCGACAAGCCCACACGCAGCGGATGCTTGGCCAACTCGTCAGCATTGATATGGATGCGCACCGGCACCCGTTGCACGATCTTGATCCAGTTACCGGTGGCGTTTTGCGCGGGCAGCAGGGCGAACGCGCTGCCGGTGCCGGCGCCGAGGCTGTCGATGGTGCCGCTGAACTTGACGTCGCTGCCGTAGATGTCCGACTCGATGTCCACCGGCTGGCCGATACGCATATTGCGCAGCTGGGTTTCCTTGAAGTTGGCGTCAATCCACAGCTGGTCCAACGGAATCACCGCCATCAAGGCGGTGCCTGGCTGTACGCGCTGACCCAGTTGCACGGTGCGCTTGGCCACATAACCGGTAACCGGTGCGATCAGGGTGCTGCGCGCATTGGTCAGGTAGGCCTGGCGCAGTTGGGCGGCGGCGGCTTGTACGTCCGGGTGGGACGAGATCACGGTGTCATCCACCAGCGCGCTGCTGGTCTTGAACTGTTGCTGCACGTTGGCCAGGGCATTTTGCGCCGAGGTCAGGTCGTCACGGGCGTGGGACAGTTCTTCCTGGGAAATCGCCCCGCCGGCGGCGAGGTTCTTACGCCGGTTATAGTTGTCCTGAGCTTTTTGCACGTTGGCTTGTTGCGCCAGCACCTGGGCCTTCATGCCGTCCACGTTGCTGTACAAACCCCGCACCTGGCGCACCGTGCGCGCCAGGTTGGCCTGGGCACTTTGCAGGCCGACGGCGGCGTCGTTCGGGTCGAAGTTGACCAGCACCTGGCCTTCGTGGACCAGGTCGCCATCGTCGGCGCCGATGCTGACCACAGTGCCGGTCACCAGTGGCGTGATCTCCACCACGTTGCCATTCACGTAGGCGTCGTCGGTGCTTTCGTTGAAGCGCCCGTAGAGCTCATACCAGCCCCACACACCCACCACGCCGAGGACGACAATCAGCGCCAGGCCGATCAGCATGACCTTGCGTTTGCGAGGGTTGGTGTCTTTTTCTGTTGCGGCGTTGCTGTCGGCAGTGGCCATGACTATTACCTCACATTATTCCGTACGCGTTGCTGGGGTGGCCGCTGCCACGTTTGCGGCGTTGAACCCGCCACCCAGGGCCAGCATCAATTGAATCGACAGATCGATCTGCGCGGCATTCAGGGTCGCCAGCTGACGCTGGGCCTGCAGCAATTGCTGCTCGATGCTGAGCACATCCAGGTAGTTACCGATACCGGAGCTGTAGCGCTGCACGCCGGTGTCGTAGGACTGCTGGGCAATGTCGGCGGCATGTTGCTGGGCCTGGATCTGCCGGCCGGTGTCGCGCAACTGGGCGATGGTGTTGCCAATGTCGCCCAAGGCTTGCACCAGGGTTTTGTTGTACTGCGCCACCGCCAGGTCGTAGTCGGCGTCGCGGGCATCGAGGTCGGCGCGCAGGCGGCCGCCGTCAAAGATCGGCAACGAAAGGGTCGGTGCGATGCTGAAGAAGCGGCTGGCCGAACCGAACATCGCATCCCCCAGCAACGACTCGGCCCCGGCGCTCGCGCTCAGGTTGAGGTTGGGGTAGAAGCGGGTTTTGCTCGCGGCGACGTTCTTGCTCGCTGCCTCCACGCGCCAGCGCGCCGCGATCAGGTCGGGACGACGGCCCAGCAGCTCGGCGGGCAGCACCGACGGCACGGCCACGGCGGCGGGCTTGAGCACGTTGGGACGCACCAGTTCGCTGCCACGGTCCGGGCCTTTGCCCAGCAACACCGCCAGGGCGATCTTGGCGCTCGCCAGTTGTTTTTCCGCGTCGATCAATTGCGACTGGGAGCTGGCTTCCAGGCTTTCGGTCTGTTGGTACTGGTACTGGCTGTCGATACCCGAGCTCAGACGACGCTTGCCCAGGTCGAGCATCTGGCGGGTGCGCTTGAGGTCATCGTTAGCCAGGTCACGCACGATATGGGCCTGGCCCAAGTCGCTGTAGGCCTTGGCCACGTTGGCGGCCAGGGTCAGGCGTGCGGCCTGTTGGTCGACTTCGGCGGCGCGGGCCTGGCCCAACGCGGCTTCCCAGGCGGCGCGCTGGCCACCCCACAGGTCGAAGTTGTAATTGAAGCTGGCACCGATGTTACGCACGGTGGCGTAGGCATCGCCCTGCCCCAGCGGATCTTGGTCCTTGGCCAGGCGCGAACGGCTGATGCCGGCGCTGGCGTCCAGGGTCGGCATGCGTGCGGCGTCGGCGGCAAAGGCCGCGGCTTGGGCCTGATGGGCACGGGCGCTGGCCACTTGCATGTCGGGGCTGTTTTGCAGGGCTTCCTGGATCAGGCCGTCGAGTTGCGGGTCACCGAGGCTTTTCCACCAGTCGGCGCTGGGCCAGGCGGCTTGCGAAAGCGTCACGCCGCTCAGGGACTTACCGGTTTGCAGGGTGTTGGCGTCGAGGTTTTTACCCTGGGTATCGAGGCCACTGAAGTTGGCGCAACCGGCCATGCTCATGGCCACCAGCACCAGGCAAAGGGCACGTGGGTTCATTCTTTACCTACCCGCAGCAGAGTGATGGAGTCACCCGCGGCTATCAGAATTTTCTTGAGAATCCGTTCCAGGGCTTCCAGTTCGCTGGGCTCCAGGGAGCCGGCCAGCTGGTTCAGGGCGTCGGTGCCGATATGCGGCAAGGTGTCGGCGAGGCGTTGGCCGTCGGCGGTGAGCACGAGCTGCACCTGACGACGGTCCTGGGCGGAACGCTGGCGTTCGAGCAAGTTCTTTTGTTCCAGGCGGTCGAGCATGCGCGTCATCGAGCCGCTGTCCAGCGACAGGTGGCGACACAACTCCGCGGGGGTGTCGATGCCGTAGAGCGCCATGATCACCAGCACTTTGAACTGTGCGGCGGTGATGCCGTACGGCTCCATATGGGTGTCGATGATGCGGTCTTTAAGCAATGCGGCGCGGCCCAGCAACAGGCCGAGGTGGCAGTTGTGGAAGTTGTCGGGGGTGAAGTGTTTCATTGCGAAGTCACCTTATTACTGCCTAGGCAGTGAATGTGTGACGAGATGTTACTGCTTAGGCAGCGAATGTCAAATGGAATAGTTAGGTTGCTTGGTAATTGTTGAAATCTTGAGTTGGAATGCAAACCCATGTGGGAGGGGGCTTGCCCCCGATTGCAGTGGGTCAGCAACAAATTAGCTGACTGATCCACCGCTATCGGGGGCAAGTCGAATCGTCGCACCGCCCCTCCCACACTTTGGTTCCAGTAAGGCTTAGAAATCCCGCTTGTAGAAGATGTCCAGAGAGCTGGCGACTCCGCTGGCCACTTCCAAATACACCTTCTTGCTCAACAAATACCGCAACGCAATCGTGCTGGCCGGTTCAAATACCCCCACCCCATAACGCAGGCTGAGTTTCTCGGTGATCTTGCCGCTGGCCACCACCGCCGTGCTGGTGCCGCTGCCTTGGGTGTCGAGTTCGAAATCCTGGATACCCAGGTTCTTCGCCAGGTCCGAGGTAACCCCGGCGCTGCCCATCAGGCCCAGGCCCAATGCAGCTTGGGCAAGCATGTTGTTGTCTTCACCGGTGCTGCTCAACGGACGGCCCAAGACCAGGTAGGACAGCGCCTGTTCCTGGCTCATGGCCGGCTCGGAGAAGATTTGCGTGGTGGGCTGTTCGGCGCTGCCGCTCAGGCGGATACCGGCGATGATGTCGTCGGTCTTGCGGATGGCTTCGATGTCGAGGTACGGCTGGTCCAGCGGCCCGGCGAACAGCAGGCGCGCCCGGCGCACGTCGAGTTTCTGGCCGTAGGCGCGGTAGCGGCCGTCGTTGAGCCACAGCTCGCCGCGGGTGTCGAGGTTGTCGCCGATATGCACATGGCCCTGCACCTTGGCGGTCAGGCCGAAGCCTGCGAAGTTGAGCTGGTCCTCGCCCACTGCCACGTCGATATCCATGGCCATGGCCATCGGTGGCTTGCCCGCTTCGGTCTGGCTGCCGACGATCACCGTGTCATCCGAGACCTTGACGGTGGACGGTGGCAGCTCGCGCACGGTGATGTCACCGCGGGGGATCTGCACCTTGCCGGCAATGGCCAGCTTGTCGTCCTTCATGCTGATTTTCAGGTCGGGGGCGACTTCCAGCACCGCGTAAGGCTCCACCGTGACCGGCAGTTGCGAGCCTTGCAGGCTGAGGTCCACCACCAACGCCTGACCCCAGTCGATCTGGCCTTTGAGGCTGCCCTGCCCGGCCTTGCCGCTGCGCCAGGCGCCATTGAGTTGCACGCTTTCGCCGGCGATCAACGCCTGCACGTTCAGGCCTTCGAGGCTGATGGGCAGCTCGGGACCGGAGACTTCACCGCCGATCAGGTTCACGTTGCCGTTGACCTGCGGCGCCAGCAGGCCGCCGGAGATGCGGCCGTTGCCGTTGAGCTTGCCGTTGAGTTTTTCCACCATCGGCACAAACGGCCGTGCCACCGCCAGATCCAGGCCAGTGAGGTTGAAATTACCGGTGATCGGCTTGTTCTTCGGCAGTGGGTTGATCTGCGCCTGCACCATCAACTCGCCGAGCTTGCCGCCACGAAAATTCAGCTGGGTGTCGATGCGCTTGGGGTTGAGGGTGGTTTCCAGCTTCAAGGTGTCGTAGGGGAAATCCAGCCACTGGTCCTTGTCCTTCACCCGCAGGGTGCCGCCGCTGGCGTCCACCGAGACCACGCCTTTGGGCCCGCTGTCGGGCAGGTCCAACTGCACATCGGCGTTGAGCTTGCCCTGCCAGGCGAAGTCCTTGGGCAAAAATGCCGCCAGGCTGTCGATGGGGAACTGCTTGAGGTGGTAACGCAGCTTGGGTTCGGGCATCAGGCGCTGGTCTTCACCGCACAGGCTTGCCGGGCCGGACACCCAGCAATGCGCGGCGAAGGTCAGCTTGCCGTCGGCCAGGCGTTCGATCCTGGCCGGGGCCTGCAGCTTCCAGTCCTGGCCACCGGCTTGTACGTCACCACTGGCCAGGCGCCCGCGCCAGTTGCCTTTGTCGAGGTTGCCGTCCAACGCCAGGGCCAACTTGACCAGCGGCCCGACCAGATCCAGTTGGACCTTCTGGCTCTTGATATCGCCCTGGGCGCTGGCGGTCAGCGTGCCGACCTGGGTGTCGCCGGATTGAATGCCACTGCCCTTGAGGTCGATCTTGGCGCGCTGGGCGCTATCCAGCGTCGCATCGAGCGTCAGGTTTTGCAGGCGATTATCGGCGAACGCCAGTTGCTGGCCCTTGAGGTCGAGTTTGCCTTGCGGCGCTTTTAGGCTGCCGGACACGTCGAGACGGCCATTGACCTGCCCGCGCAACTGCGGCCACAGCTGGGCCAGGCGCGCCAGCTTGATATCGATCTGCCCGGCCAGGCGTTGTTGCAGGCTGCCGCTGCCGTTGATGCGGTTGTCGCCCAGGCGGATATCCAGGTTGCCCAGGGTCCATTGCTCGCCCGCGCCTTCGGCCTTGGCGGCCAGCACGGCAGTTTGCCCGCGCAGACGGCCCTTGAGGTCGAGGTCGGCATTGAGCTTGAGCTGCTCATTCTTGAACTCGCCTTTGCTGCGCAGCGGCCCGGCCAGGGTGCCCGGCAACTCGGCGACCCAGTACGCCGGGTTCAGCGCCGACAGGTCCAGTGCGGTGTCCCAGGCGATGCCATCGGCGAATTGCACGTTCAGATGGCCTTCGGCCTTGCCTTGGCCAGCGGTGAGTTTCAGCTCGGGCAGGAAGATTTGCGTGAGGTCGCCGCTGAACGGCGTGACCACATTGAATTTGCCCGCTGGGCCATCAAGGTCGGCCTTGAGGTTGCCCAGGTAATTGCCGTCTTTGTAGGAGATCTCGCCGTTGAAGGTGCGTAACGCCACCTGCGGCTCGTCGATCAACGGATAGAGGCGATGCCAGGGGAAGTCCAGCCAGTCGATCTTGGCGTCGGCGCTGAAACCTTGCTGCCAATCCAGTTGCGCACTGAGCTTGAGGCTTTGTTTGTCACCGGCATTCAGGTCCAGGCCGGCAATTTGCGCGCCCTTGGCGTCGACCTTGCCTTGCAGCAGCAGATCCACCGGGCCTTTTTCCGCAGGTAGCACGGCCTTGCCCAGCAGTTGGTAGCCGCCTTTCAAGTCGCCCTTGGCGCTGAGGTCCAGTTGATTGAGTTGCAAGGTGTCGGGCAGGTCGGCGCTGGGCTTGAAGCCATCGGCGGTGATGTGCAACTGGGCCGGGAGATTATCCACCAGGGGTTGCAGCTCGCCGGTGAGCTTGGCGGGCAGATAGCCGCTGCTGTCGGCGTCGAGCTTGAGAGTCTTGAGCAAATCGCCGTCGACCTTGAGCGCAACCTTCCAGGGGGCGCCACCCGGCGCATACGGCAGGCTCAGGTTACCGGTGGCGGTCAACGGCCAGTCGCCGGTGGGTTGCAGCAACCCATTCAAGTCCAGCACCAAA
Source organism: Pseudomonas nabeulensis (assembly GCF_004682045.1). Classification (GTDB taxonomy): domain Bacteria; phylum Pseudomonadota; class Gammaproteobacteria; order Pseudomonadales; family Pseudomonadaceae; genus Aquipseudomonas; species Aquipseudomonas nabeulensis. The sequence continues at coordinate 9,922 of NZ_QUZT01000057.1, read as the reverse complement.
TCGTCGCGCTGCACATGCACCGAATCAATCTGCATGCCCGCAGCGGTCCAATGCGCCGCCAATTGCAGCCCCTTGAGTTCTTCGCTGCCGTTATACAGCAGGCTACCGACGCGAACGTCGCCCAATTGGATGGCGACGGGCAGTTTCAGCTCGGGCAATTGGATCGGCCCGCTGCTTTCTTCGGTGCTGGGAGGAAATTGCAGGCTGACCTTTTCCACATCCAACTGGTTGATACACAGGGTCATGCGCAACAGGCAAGCGGGCGACCAATCAAACGTCGGCGCGTCGAGTTCAACGCGACTGCCCTCTTGCTGCCACAGCAGATGATCGGCACTCCACTGGCCACCCAAATGGCCCTGGAAATTCTCCACCGTCAAACCCGGCACGCGGCCCAAGGCCCAGCGACTGCCGGCCTGGGTGCCAAGTACCGTCCACAGCGCCAACAACACCAACGCGAGCATGGCCAATGCGGCCAGCCCCGCTATTTTCACACCACGCATCACAGCTCAGGCCCCATGGAAAAGTGCAAACGAACGCCGCCCGGATCTTCAAGGGCATGGGCCAGGTCAAGGCGGATCGGGCCGACCGGCGAGACCCAGCGGATACCGACGCCGACACCGGTTTTCAGGCTGGGCATTTCCAGGGTGTTGAAGGAGTTGCCCTGGTCGATAAAAGTCGCGATCCGCCACTTGTCGGTAATGGAATATTGATACTCGGCGCTCATCGCCACCATGTAGCGCCCGCCGATACGGTCGCCACGGTCGTTCTCGGGCGACAGGGTCTGGTACTCGTAGCCGCGCACGCTCTGGTCGCCACCGGCAAAAAAGCGCAGCGACGGCGGCACCGATTTGTAGCCGTTGGTCGCGCTGCCGCCGAACTGGGCCCGCGCGAGGAAACGGTGGTTGTCCCACAGGGTGGTCAGGCCTTTGACCATGGCCGTGCCGTAAAGCAGGTTGGTGTCGGAGCCCAGCCCTTCCTTGGCCACTTTGGTATCGAATTGCAGGCGATAGCCATTATGCGGGTCGATACGGTTGTCACTGCGCAGGTAGGAATAGCTGACGCCCGGCATTACCAGGTTACTGAGGCCTGAGTCATTGCCCAGGCGATATTCTTCGCGCTGGTACTTGAGGGAGATCACGCGGGTCCAGCCGCTGGGCAACTTGCTGTGCCATTCCGGGCCGAGGGTGAGCAATTTACTCAGGGTGTCGGTGTTGGCGATTTCTTCATTCTGGTAGCCGCCGGCGAACCGCAGTTTGTCGGTGAGCGGCGGGTCCAGCGGAATGTCGTACCACAGGCCAACGTTCTGGCGCGGCGCCGACAGTTCGGCTTCCCAACCATAACTGTGGCCCTGGGGGTTGACCCAGTGGCGGGTCCAGTTGGCCTTGCCGCGCGGGCCGACGTCGGTGGAGAACCCCAGGCCCAGGCCCATGGTGCGTGGCTTGCGGGTTTCCAGTTGCACGGCCACCGGGATGACATCATGGGTTGAAGCGGCAGGCGCGGCGTCCACGCGCACGCCTTCAAAAAAGCCGCTGCTTTGCAGGTTCTGGTTGAGTTCGGCGATCAGTTCGGAATCGTAGGGTGTGCCACTTTTGAACGGCACCATGCGTTGCAGCAGGTCTTCATCGAACGGTGTGTCGCCCTTGAAGTTGACCTGGCCCAAGGTGTAGCGCGGGCCGCTCTCGTAGATGAGTTCGATATCGGCCACGCCGGCCTGCGGGTCCACCGAGAGTCGCTGTTGGGTAAAACGCCCACTGAAAAAGCCGTAGCGCGAAGCCTGGTTCTGGATCAGGCGCTTGGCGTCTTCGTAATGGCCGTGGTTAAGCACGGCACCGGATTTGAGCTCGCTGCTGGCGGGCACGCGAAACGCCTTGAGGCTCGCGGCCGGGCCGTCGATCCGAATGGTCACGTTGCGCAAATGCACCGGTTCGCCGGGGTCGATGGTAAGGATCAGGCGCGGGTTCTTGCCGCCCTTCACATCGCTGTCGATTTGTGGCTGATAGAAGCCCAGAGCCTGGGCGGCTTTGCGCGCCTGCTCCTCGGCGCCACGGCTGAACCGCAGCAACGCCTCTTCATCACGATCGCCCACCCCGCCGATATAGCCTTCGATGTTGGCTTTCAACGCGTCGTTTGAGGGCTTGATCCGCACGTCCAATTCGCTTTGCGCCAAGGCGCCGCAGCTTGTGAACAGCAGTAGCAAGCCGCTGGTATATCTTCCTGGAAACTTCATAGGCGGGGATGCTACACGAGCAAGGGAGATTCTTTGAACTCGGATTTATCTGAATAATTCTGGATCAAGCCGTTGCAACATGTAACGGCTGTGGATTGGGGTGGAAAAACACGTGCTCCAGGATGGGTCCTACGGCCACCTCACCGATTTCTTCATAGCCCTGGCGTTTGTAGAACTCCAGATAGCGAGAATTCCCCGTGTCCAGCACCACGCCGGATGAATGCGGGTCTTCGGCACACCAGTTGTGCACCGCTTCCAGCAGTTGCTCGCCGTAATGCTTGCCCTGGAACTGCGGATGAATACCCAGCAACGGCAACACATGCACCGACTCGCTGGGCAGGCACGCCAGCACTGCGTGGTGGTAGTCCAGATAACGACGAGTACCGCGCACACCGGTGCTCAACCACATGCGCAATTGCCAGGCCCAACTCTCGGTAATCCCCAGGCGCCGCTGTGGCGGTGCGATCAGGGCGATGCCGATCAGTCGGTCGTTGACGAACAGGCCAAGGGCGGGAAGTTTCTGAAAGAAATGCTGCTTGACCAACTCGCGCACGGTGGCGCGAACCCGTTGTTCATAGCCTGGGCGCTCAGCCTCGAAGATATAGGCGAACGTGGGCTCATGCCGATAGGCCTGATACAACAGGGAACGGGCTTCGCGGGAATAGTCGCTGTTCAGCAGGCGAATTTCAGCAGGTGTGTCTGGCATACCGTCAATCTCCCTGGGCGCCGCTCAATAAGGCGACGTTCTTATGGGTACGAACCTACACAGCACGAGTCGTTCCCAGACATTAGCAGTGCAACTGTCCTACCGCCACGCTGGCCCCGATCCGACTTGTCGGCTAGCATCGCCCTTTTGCCAGGACTGGACTGCCGACCATGAAAATCGTCTCCTTCAATATCAACGGGCTGCGCGCCCGCCCTCATCAGCTGGCGGCGCTGATTGAAAAGCACCAGCCCGACGTAATCGGCCTGCAGGAAACCAAGGTCCACGATGATCAGTTCCCCCTCGCCGAAGTACAGGCCCTGGGCTATCACGTGTACTACCACGGGCAAAAGGGCCACTACGGCGTCGCGCTGCTGTCGCGTCAGCCGGCGTTGAGCCTGCACAAAGGCTTTGCCAGCGACGAAGAAGACGCCCAGAGGCGCTTTATCTGGGGCACCTTCGCCGACGAAAACGGCACCCCGATCACCATCATGAACGGCTACTTCCCTCAGGGCGAAAGCCGCGACCACCCGACCAAATTCCCGGCCAAGCAGCGCTTCTACGAAGACCTGCAACAGTTGCTGGAAAGCCAGTTCAGCAATGACCAGCCGCTGGTGGTGATGGGTGATATCAATATTTCCCCGGAAGACATCGACATCGGTATCGGCGCCGACAACGCCAAGCGCTGGCTCAAGACCGGCAAGTGCAGTTTCCTGCCGGAAGAACGCGAGTGGATGGCCCGCCTGAAAAACTGGGGCCTGGTGGACAGCTTCCGCCACCTCAACCCGACCGTGGCCGACCGTTTCAGCTGGTTCGACTACCGCAGCCGTGGGTTTGAGGATGAGCCCAAGCGCGGGCTGCGCATTGATGTGATCCTGGCCTCCAATGGCTTGCTGCCTCGGGTGAAGGATGCGGGGGTGGATTACGAGTTGCGTGGGCTGGAGAAGCCTTCGGACCATGCGCCGATCTGGCTTGAATTGAGCTGATTTCAGGTTTTAATCGGTCAAATGTGGGAGGGGGCTTGCCCCCGATTGCAGTGGGTCTGTTAGAGATAAGTTGACTGACACACCCTCTATCGGGGGCCCCCTCCCACATTTTGGCGCACAGTTGGACAGTCATACTTATGAAATCTTACTGACTTATTCTCGCGGCACTCCCTTTGGCTTGAGAAGGTGCCGGCATGAGGCTGCGCGTTCTGTTCCTGCTGGTGCTTTTCCCGCTGTACGCTGTAGCTGCTCCCCTCCCCACTCCCGATCAAGGTCCGGCATTGCGCATCCAGGGCTCCAACACCATTGGCGCGGCGCTGGGGCCGGCATTGGTCAAGGGGTTGATGGAGCAACAGGGTTTGCAGGCGGTGCACAGCGCACCCGGCGCCGGGGCCAATGAACAGCGGGTGATCGGCAAGACGCGCCAGGGCAAGACGGTGACGGTTGAGGTCGCCGCCCACGGCTCCAGCACCGGTTTCAGCGCACTGAAGAAATCCACTGCCGACCTGGCCGCCTCGTCCCGCCCGATCAAGGACAGCGAACTGGTCGACCTCGAACCCCTGGGCGACCTGAAAAGCCCCGACGCCGAGCAAGTGATCGCCATTGACGGCCTAGCCATCATCCTTAACCCGCACAATCCGCTGACGACCCTGAACACCGAACAACTGGCGCAAATCTTCAATGGCGAGGTCAGTACCTGGGAAGCACTGGGCAGCGTCGGCGGAAACATTCATTTATATGCGCGGGATGATCAGTCCGGCACCTACGACACGTTCAAGGAGCTGGTCCTAAGCCGGCGCGGCAAGCCGCTTGCCCCTGGGGCCAAACGTTTCGAATCCAGTGAAGCATTGTCCGACGCCGTCAGCCGCGACCCACAAGGCATCGGCTTTATCGGCCTGCCCTACGTGCGCCAGGCCAAGGCCGTGGCGATTGTCGACGGGGACTCGCAACCGATGCTGCCCCTGAACAGCCTGATCGCCACCGAAGACTACCCGCTGTCGCGCCGGCTGTTTTTCTACCTGCCACCGTCCAGCCAAAACCCGTGGGCCAAGGCGCTGGTGGACTTTACCCAGAGCAGCAAGGGCCAAGGGATTGTGGCGGCCAGCGGGTTTATCGCGCAGCAGGTGCAAGCGATGAACGTGGAGCCCCGCCCGTCAATGCCCGAGGGCTATCAAGCGATTGCGCGTGACGCTCAGCGCCTGACCGTGAATTTTCGTTTCGAAGAAGGCAGTGCCAGCCTGGACAACAAAGCGCGCCAGGATTTGCAGCGAGTGGTGGCGTATTTGAAAAGCCACGGCAAGCTCGACAAGCAAGTGACGCTGGTGGGGTTTGGCGATGCCAAGAATGACCCGCAGCGCGCGGCATTGTTGTCGAAGCTGCGCGGGATGGCGGTGCGCAGGGAGTTGGTGAAAAGCGGTGTGGTGTTGCGCGATATCCAGGGATTTGGAGCGCAGATGCCGGTGGCGGCGAATACGGCGGATGAGGGGCGGATCAAGAATCGGCGGGTGGAGGTTTGGGTGTATTGAGGCTTGGGTTTTGGGTTGTCTGTACTGGCCTCATCGGGGGCAAGCCCCCTCCCACACTTTGACCGCGTTCACAGTTCAAATGTGGGAGGGGGCTTGCCCCCGATTACAGGCGCCGCGGTCTTACTGCCCGCCACGCATCAACTCCCGCGGTACATACTTGCCAATCTCGAACTTGCCAATCGCCGCGCGGTGCACTTCGTCCGGGCCGTCGGCCAGGCGCAAGGTGCGCTGCATGGCGTACATGTAGGCCAGCGGGAAATCGTTGGACACCCCGGCCCCGCCGTGAATCTGGATCGCGCGGTCGATCACCTTCAACGCCACGTTCGGCGCCACCACTTTGATCTGGGCGATCTCGCTCTTCGCCACTTTGTTGCCCACGGTGTCCATCATGTACGCCGCTTTCAGGGTCAGCAGCCGTGCCATGTCGATTTCCATGCGCGAGTCGGCGATCTTGTCGATATTGCCGCCCAAGCGCGCCAATGGCTTGCCGAACGCGGTACGGCTCACGGAGCGTTTGCACATCAGTTCCAGCGCGCGCTCGGCCATGCCGATGGAGCGCATGCAGTGGTGAATGCGGCCTGGGCCAAGGCGGCCCTGGGCGATTTCGAAGCCGCGGCCTTCGCCGAGCAGGACGTTTTCGTAGGGTACGCGCACATTGTCGAACAGCACTTCGGCATGACCGTGGGGCGCATCGTCGTAGCCGAACACCGGCAGGGGTCGCACGATTTTCACACCGGGGGTGTCCACCGGCACCAGGATCATCGAGTGCTGCTGGTGGCGCGGCGCGTCAGGGTTGCTCAGGCCCATGAAGATCAGGATCTTGCAGCGCGGGTCGCAGGCGCCGGAGGTCCACCATTTCTTGCCGTTGATCACCCACTCGTCGCCCTGACGCTCGGCACGGGCGGCCATGTTGGTGGCGTCTGAGGAGGCCACGTCCGGTTCGGTCATGGCGAAGGCCGAACGGATCTCGCCGCGCAGCAGCGGTGCGAGCCACCGTTGTTTCTGTTCTTCATTGGCGTAGCGCACCAACACTTCCATGTTGCCGGTGTCCGGAGCCGAGCAGTTGAATGGCTCCGGGCCCAGCAACGAGCGGCCCATGATTTCCGCCAACGGTGCGTATTCGAGGTTAGTCAGGCCGGCACCCAGCTCGGATTCTGGCAGGAACAGGTTCCACAAACCTTCGGCTTTAGCCTTCGCCTTCAGTTCTTCCATGATCGCGGTGGGCTGCCAGCGGTCACCTTCGTTGACCTGGCGTTCGAACACCGGCTCGGCCGGGTAAACGTATGTGTCCATAAACGCGGTGACGCGTTCACGCAGTTCCTGAACCTTGGGCGAATAGGCGAAATCCATGAGCAGCTCCCTTCTTTGAGAGGTTGTTTAGGTCATGGGGTCGATGCTAGTAGAGCTACGAAAATTTACCTAACCTATTCTCGGCGTGTATTAACATTCATCACCGATATATGTTCGACATCTGAGCACGTCATAAATCGCAACCTAACAATAAGAGCGCAACGAAATGAATCTGAGCAAGGTCGACCTCAACCTGTTTATCGTCTTTGACGCGATCTACACCGAAGCCAACCTGACCCGCGCCGGGCAGATTGTCGGCATTACCCAGCCAGCGGTGTCCAACGCTCTGGCGCGGTTGCGCGAGACCTTCAACGACCCACTGTTCGTGCGCACCGCCCAAGGCATGGTGCCCACGCCCATGGCGCAGAACATCATCGGCCCGGTGCGCAATGCGTTGTCGTTGCTACGGGTGTCGGTGCAGGAAAGCCGCATTTTCAACCCGCAGCAGGCGGCCAAGACTTACCGCATCAGCATGACCGACCTCACCGAGGCGGTTATTCTGCCGCCGCTGTTCCAGCGCCTGCGCCGTCTGGCGCCCACGGTGGTGATCGAGAGTTTCCTGTCCAAACGCCGCGAAACCACCAAGGAACTCGCTGCCGGGCGCCTGGATTTTGCCGTGGATGCACCGCTCAACACCGACCCGCAGGTGCGCCACGTCAAGCTGATGGAAGACCGCTACGTATGTGCGATGCGCAAGGGCCACCCGCTGGCGGGCAAGGACAAGCTGACCCTGGATGACTACCTGGGGCTGACCCATATTCACATCTCCAGCCGCCGCAACGGTTTGGGCCATGTGGATCTGGCGCTGGGCAAGATGGGCCTGCAACGCAAGATCGCCCTGCGTTCCCAGCATTACCTGATGGCCTCGCAGGTGTTGCAGCAGACTGACATGGTGATGACCGTGCCCGAGCGCTTTGCCCGTCGTCATGAACTGCATTGGTTCAACCTGCCCGTGAACGACGTGCCGCCCGTGGAAACCCATTTGTACTGGCACGAAAGCACCGACCAGGACCCGGCAAACCGCTGGATGCGTGAGCAGATGATCGAGTTGTGCCAGCAAGTAACGGCCCACGAAAAGAAACTGGATAAACAACAAGCCTGAAGCTGCAAAGTTGCTCTAGGTGGGAGGGGGCTTGCCCCCGATGGGCTGCGCAGCGGCCCTTGACGTTTACGTCAACCTACCTTTAGCTTAACGCCAAGACTTTCTTGAGCGCCGCCCATGAGCACCACCTACAGCATCTCCGACCTCGCCCGCGAGCTCGACATCACCACCCGCGCCATTCGCTTTTATGAAGAACAAGGCCTGCTGGCCCCGGAGCGCCGGGGCCAGGAGCGCATCTACTCGGCGCGGGACAAGGTCAGCCTCAAGCTGATCCTGCGTGGCAAGCGCATCGGTTTTTCCCTGGCTGAGTGCCGCGAACTCATCGAACTCTACGACCCTTCCAGCGGCAACCATGTGCAGCTCAACAGCATGCTGGGCAAGATCGCCGAGCGCCGTGAGCAGCTTGAGCAACAGTTGCTGGATATCGAACAGATGAAGCTGGAACTGGACACCGCCGAAGAGCGTTGCACCCAGGCCCTGGTCCACACCATGCGCCAAGCCGGCCATTGATCAGAAGGTAACTGCCATGTCCCTCCCCTCCCATGTGCGCCTGGTGGAAGTCGGCCCGCGCGACGGTTTGCAGAACGAAGCCCAACCCATCAGCGTGGCGGACAAGGTCCGGCTGGTGGACGCGCTGAGCGCGGCGGGTTTGAGCTATATCGAAGTCGGCAGTTTTGTCTCGCCCAAATGGGTGCCGCAGATGGCCGGCTCTGCCGAGGTGTTTGCACAGATCCAGCGCAAGCCTGGTGTGACCTACGGCGCACTGGCGCCGAACCTGCGGGGTTTTGAGGACGCACTGGCGGCCGGGGTTAAAGAAGTGGCCGTGTTCGCGGCGGCGTCCGAGGCGTTTTCCCAACGCAATATCAACTGCTCCATCAGCGAAAGCCTGGAGCGCTTTGCGCCGATCATGGCAGCGGCCAAGCAACATGGCATCAGCGTGCGCGGCTATGTGTCCTGTGTGCTGGGCTGCCCTTACGAAGGCGAGATCGCCCCGGCACAAGTCGCGGCCGTTGCACGCGAGCTGTACGCCATGGGCTGTTATGAGGTGTCCCTCGGCGACACCATCGGCACCGGCACGGCGGGCGCCACGCGGCGGCTGTTCGAGGTGGTCGGCGCGCAGGTGCCACGGGACAAGCTGGCGGGGCACTTCCACGACACCTATGGCCAGGCCGTGGCGAATATCTACGCCAGCCTGCTAGAAGGGATAAGCGTGTTCGACAGCTCTATTGCGGGCCTTGGCGGCTGTCCTTATGCCAAGGGCGCCAGCGGTAACGTCGCCACCGAAGACGTGGTGTACCTGCTCAATGGTCTGGGGATCGAGACCGGTATCGACCTGGAGGCACTGATTGGCGCGGGCTTGCAGATCAGCAACGTGTTGGGCCGCCCAACTGGGTCGCGGGTGGCCAAGGCGCGTAACGCCGGTTGAGTAGCCGGGCCGTGACAATGTGTTACCGCACGCCTACACATCGAGTAACACGGGAACATATTTTGTCGTATTCGCCGTAGGTCATTTCCTTCACAAAAACCAAACCATTGATTTTAAAGGATTTTTAAAAGTTGGCACGGCTTCTGCTATCTCTATGGCATAACAAGAATAAAAAGCGCCAAACCTAATAAAAATAAGACGAAACGACTCTGACATAACAAAAACAACACGGCAGAGACGCAGCTAACAGATTTTTTTGGAGAAGATGTGCTTCGCAGGGAACGGCAATGCCGAAACCCGCGACCAGTAGAGAAAAATAAAACTGCCTTCAGGTAGCTACCCACTGGTTGGATCGATAACGAAGAAGCAGATCAGCGTTCAAAAAAATACGTTTGCTCTTGACCCCGGATGGGGGTCGCCAAAAACAGCGGTAAAGGGTAACGGTTGCCAAAAACAACAATAGACCGCCCCTCAATAATAAAAAAAGAGCACGCAACGACAAATTAAAGGGGACCTTCGGGTCCCCTTTGTGCTTCCTGTGACTCAGCAAAACTACCTGACTTTGCACTATTAATGTGGGAGGGGGCTTGCCCTAATGCCAG
>NZ_QUZT01000056.1 GCF_004682045.1 Pseudomonas nabeulensis | reverse complement strand
AACGCACCACCGTGGAAATGGGCAACGCCGCGCTCGACAAGTACGAAAGCAGCGGTGGACTGAGTTGGGAAGAACGGCTGATTGTTCGAGGGTTCCTGGATAGCAATCAGGACGACACGCGTTTGGCGGTGCAGAAGACGGTGCAGGGGAACCATGCCGAGATGTTGAGCGTGCTGCCGGGGGTGGGGTTGGTTGGGGGGAAGGGAGGGGGTGGTAGCCCGTTCGGTGCAAAAGGTCGTGCGTTCGCTGGGAAAAACATTGATGATTTGTCGAATGCAGGAAAACTGCTTGATCCGGCTGATAAATCAGGACAACTTTCATTAGCGGGTCGAGCACTCCAAAAACACGGTAGTCGTGAAGGCAGTGCGTTTCCTAGCGTTAAAGGAAGCCCTTCTGAAATCAACGCTCAAGCTCAAAAAATAGCTGATGAAATCTTGAATAATCCGGCAGCCACAGCAACCTACAAAGACACCGGTAGATTTGGGAAGGTCATGGATGTGATTGCCCCCGACGGCCGTGGACTTCGCTACGATTCAAAAGGGAAATTTATTGGTTTGTTGGAGCCCCCGAAGCCATGAATCGTTTATCTACTGTAATAACAAGCCCCCCAGATCGAGAGAATTGTGTATTCGAGATTTGGGGGGGGGCGAGTCAGTTGGCTGAGGTATCACATGAGCCAGGAAGACCAATTGAAATAGAAATTTATCCCCCCGTTGAAGGAGGTAAATGGAATTTCAATCTTGAGGACCTTATGACTGCTTTGCATCAGGCGACTAAGACATTAGCTTCTCACGAATAAGTTGGGGCACAAGCCGCAGAAGCGGCCTTGAAAGTGCCAGGTAGAGTGACGACTCTTTATGTCAAGTAAGGAATGCCAGATGACTTACTCGCTTTTTGATGTTGTCGTATTGACTGAAGACATCCCGGCAGAAGGGCTGCGAGCTGGTGTGCCGGGTGCGATCATTGAAGTTTATAGTCTGCCAGTGGAAGGCTATGAGGTAGAGTTTTGTGATGCTGAGGGGTGTGCTGTTGCTCAACTGGCATTATCTCCCGATCAATTTCAGCTCAAGAAATAACAAATAGATCTGACAGATTTGTTTTTTCCTCCCAACACCGGCCTCATGCCGGTGTTGTTTTTTCGTAACCGTCCGCCCAGCACCCTCTCCTTAAACGTCTGCCGAAGTCACCTTGCATGACTCAGGCAGATACCCACTGATGCGGCAGCAGTTGGTCAATCTCACTTGCCCGCTGTGTCGGCAGGGGTGCAACGCGGATTGTTGTAGTGGTTGCGCCTGAACGGCGTGGGACCAGCGCTATTTCAACGGCCCCACCACCTGCCGATACCGCTCCACCCCCTGGGGCGTCTGCCGCACCCAACTCATCTCCAACCCCAGCGGATCCTCCCGCCGGTTGCCGCTCAACTGCCGCCAGCCCTTATCCAGCTCCCACACCCGCACCTGCACGTCGCTCACGCCGGTCAACACCACCACTCCATCCTTCGCGGCTGGCAATGGAAAGCGGTCGCGCGCCGGCGCCACCGCGCGGTACAGCGAATCCCCCTTGAGCCACCAGCGCACCCGTTGCAGGCCGTCGCCCGCGACCGGTGCGCTGCGGATGATGTCCAGGCGAAAGCCCTGGGTATCGGAGCTGCGCACGGTCACCGCTGCCAGCCCTTCGACTTCCGGTTCGCCGGGTGTTACCAATTCCACGTTGGCGCGCAGGCTGATGTCCCGTTGCAGTTGGTTCAGCGCCCGCAGCAACACTTCGGTTTGCTCGGTGCTGGCCTGTAGATGGTGATCCGCACGGGTCACGCTATCGAGGCCGCGCCAGGCGATGACGCTGACCAGGGCCATCAACATGATCGCCACCATCACTTCGATTAGCGTGAAGCCTGATTGCGAGTGGGGTTTGTGTTTATGCATGTTCAATTTCTCCTGATGGAGATTATGTGGTGAGCGGGCTTGTTCCGCGCTGGGTGGCGAAGCCGCCCTAAACCCGGTTACCGCAGTGTTTCAGTTGGACCGGGGTGTATGGGTTTGGGGCGGCTGCGCCACCCAGCGCGGGGCGAGCCCGCTCACTACAGGGGGGCCACTACACGCAGCAGGCCGGCGGCGTCGCGTTGCAGGCTGAGGCGGTGTTGCCCATCGGACAGCACCACGCGCAGCGGTGGGTTGATCCATTCGGCGTTGAGTACCAGGGTTTGTCGGGGTTCGATGTTGATTTGCATCGGGGTGCTTTCCCATAGGCGCGGGCGCAGTTGGTCGTCGTTCTGGAAGGCTTCCACGCCGGTTCCATCTTCGCTGCGGCGGTTGAAGCGAAAGCCCTTGGCATCTGCCCGCCAGGTGATGGGCCGACCATCCGCGTGGGCCTCGGCCTGGGCGATTTGCAGCAGTTGGCTGAGGCGTTCGGCGTCTTTGCGCAGCAGGTGCAACGGGTCGGGTTTGATGGTGAGGCTGATGGCGGCGCTGGCGATGCCGATGATCACCAGCACCACCATCAACTCGATCAGGGTGAAGCCTTGCTGTTTCATCGGTCGGCTCCGTGGGAACTGGTGAGCTTGTGAAATAAAAACGTGCGAATTGGCCTGTAGGCTGGTGCCACGGGCATACAGGAGGTCGACCCCATGGCATTCACTTTTCGCTTTACCCCGGCTCATGGCGTGCAAGCACTGGGGCTGGCGGCGGCGCTGGCCGGCGCGGTGGTGTGGACGCCGTTGTTGCTGTCATCGGCTGAGTCCAACACGCCCCAAGCCACGGCCCAGGCGTTGGCGGCGCGCAGTGAGAATCCAGCGTTGCAGTGGTTTTCCAACGTGGCGACGGCACCCCAGATCAAGGTCACCGGCGTGCTGACGGGGGCGCGGGGTGCGGTGGCGATCCTCAGTCTCAACGATGGGCCGCCGCAGAGTTTTCGGGTGGGTGAGCGCGTCAGCCCGGGTGTGCATTTGACGGCCATTGACGGCGACAGCGTAGAGATCGAGCGCGCAGGCGAGAAGCTGCGCGTCAACCTCGACAAGCTGCCGGACGGCCCGGCGTTGCCCCTGCTCACTCGGCCATGACCTGAGTGTCGAGGCGCGCCAGGGGCGGCGCCTCGCGGCTGGCGTCCAGCACCAACAGTGTCACCTGGAACAAGCGGCCGTCGACGTTGAGGGTCTGCTCGCAACGCAGTTTCAGGCGGCCCTGGTCGCAGTCGAAGGTCTTCTTGCCGCTGCGCAGGTGTCCTTCCAGACGCAGTTCCGCCAGGCGGCTTTGTGCCGCCAGCATCGCGATGGACTTGTCCCGCAGCAGGCCATTGCTCTGGGTCATCAGCCCGGCCACGCGCACGGCGGCGGCCATGGCCACGGCGATGATCGCCAGCGCCACCAGCACCTCGATCAGGGTAAAGCCTTGCTCCTTGCGACGGCCGTACATGGCGCTCTCAAAGCCCGGAAACAGGCCCGCAGACTAGCGCCGGGAGTTGACCGATTGGCGACCGAAGCTCCCGAGGATTTTCAATATGACTGACATGTGTTCTTGCAACACTGCGCCACGAATTGCACCCAACCCAAGGAATGTCGAGATGGATATCGCGCCCCTGAAGTCCCCATTGCCAGGCCCTCGCCGCCAGCGTGGCTTCACCTTGATCGAGATCATGGTGGTGGTGGTCATCCTCGGGATCCTGGCCGCCATGGTGGTGCCCAAAGTCCTCGACCGCCCCGACCAGGCGCGGGCCACGGCGGCCAGGCAGGACATCGGCGGGTTGATGCAGGCGTTGAAGCTCTATCGCCTCGACCACGGCACTTATCCGAGCATGAACCAGGGCTTGAAAGTGCTGGTGGAACGCCCGGCAGACGCGAAGAACAGCAACTGGCGCGCCTACCTCGAGCGCTTGCCCAATGACCCTTGGGGCAACCCGTATCACTACCTCAATCCGGGCGCCAATGGTGAGGTGGATGTGTTCTCTCTGGGCGCCGACGGCCAACCGGATGGCGATGGCGTCAATGCCGATATCGGCTCCTGGCAGTTGTAAGGCCCGCCATGAAACGGCATTCGCCCGCAGCGGCGAAGCAACGCGGCATGGCGATTATCAGTGCCTTGCTGATCGCGGCGGTGGTGGCGGTGTTGGCCGGCAGCATGCTCACGCGCCAGACCGTGTTTACCCGCAGCCTGGAAGCCGAGCAACTGCGCGTTCAAGGGCAATGGTTGTTGCAAGGCAGCCTTGAGCGCAGTCGACAGCTGCTGTGGGACGCTCGCCAGAAAGACGTACTGACCCGGCTCGATCAACCGTGGGCCCGTGGCCAAGGCGGGGGCTTCGAGGGGCGCGTCGAGGACGAGCAGGGCAAGTTCAACCTGCGCAACCTGGTGAATCGCGGGCAGCCGGACGCCGAACAGTTGCAGAGCTTTGAACGGCTGTGCCGCACGATTGGCGTGGATCCGGCCGTGAGTCAGCGCATCAGCCGCCGGGTGATTGCCTCTTATGTGGCGCCTGTGCAATACCCGATGCTGCGCAGCCTGGACGACCTCAGTGGGATTGAAGGTGTGGGCCCGGTGTTGTTGCGGCGCATGCAGGCGTTTATCAGCGTGTTGCCCGTCAATACCTGGGTCAACGGCAACACGGCCAGCGCCGAATTGCTGAGTGCGGTGGTGCCCCAGCTCAGCCTGTCCCAGGCCCATGGGCTGGTGAGCGAGCGTGACAGTGGGCAGTGGTTTATCAACCGTGGGGACTTCGTCAACCGCTTGCACATGCCACACGTGGCAGTCGACTCGGTGCAAGTGGGCATCACCAGCGAGTGGTTCCGCGTACTGGGCCAGGTACGGCGCGATCAGCGCCGGGTGACACTGGAGGCATTGCTGCACCGCCCCGAAGATCGCCAGCCACACGTGATCTGGTCGCGGGTGGGCGTATGAAACGCTTGCGGATCGGCTTGCCACCGTTGGACCAGTTGAGCGCCGAGAGGCGAGTGAGCTTCGCCTGGGTTGACCGGGGTGTCGTGGTGGAAGAGGGCACCGAGAGCCTGGCACAGTTGTGTAAGGCACGGGTGGCGGTCGAGTGTTTTCTGCACCCGCGTGACAGCCTGCTCACCAGCCTGGAACTGCCACCGCTACCCGCCGCGAAAACTGCCGCCGCCGTGGCCTGCGCTGCCCAGGCGTTGATCCTCGGGCCGGTGGAGCAGATGCACGTGGCCCACGGCCCCCGTGAGCGTGATGGCCGCGTGCAGGTCGCGTGGGTGTCCAGGGCGGGTCTGGAGCGCCTGGCCCGGTTGCCCCTCAAGCTGCGCGGCCTGTACCCGGCGCCGTATGCGTTGCCGGTGGGCGCGGCGACGCTGGACGAAGGCTATCTGTTGACCCGCGACAGCCTGCAACAGGGCACCGTGCATCCGTTGGGGCAACCGGCGCTGGACATGCCGCGGGTGGATGCAGCGCAGCGTTGGAGTGGCCCGGCACCTGCCTGGAGCTTGCATGGCCGCGTCAGCCAAGCCGCCAGCGGTGGATGGGGCCGGGCGCTGGCCTGTGTCGCGTTGGCTACCGCTGTCTGGACCCTCGGCCTCAACCTGTACGCCGCGCGCCAGGCAGACGAAGGCCAGCGGCTCAAGGCGTTATTGAATCAGCAAGTCCGCCACGCGTTCCCCGAACTGCCGGTGGTGCTCAACCCCTTGCAACAAGCCCGTCAGCAACTGGCGGCGCGCCAGAACGGTACGGGGCAGGGGTTCAGCAGCCTGTTGCAAAGCGCGGGCAGCCATTTGCCGTTTATGGTCGCCAGCGTCGAAAGCCTGACGTTCGAACAAGGCCAACTGCACCTTGAATTACTCGCCGACAGCCGCCACCCGAGCGCCGAGGGCGATTGGCAAGCCGCGTTGACCCAGGCCGGTTTGACCGCATTCCGCGACGATCACGGCTGGCGCATCGGTCCGCTACAGCCGGGAGCCAGCGATGAATAAAGTGCAGCAGTTGCGCCGCCAATCCCAGCTGTTCTGGGGTGGCCTGGCCTTACGTGAAAAACGCATGCTGATCGGCACCGGCCTTATCCTCGCCTGCCTGCTGACCTGGCTGATCCTGGTCCAGCCGGCGTTGAAAAAGATCGACTACTGGCAGGCCGAAACGCCGAAGCTGCGCACCCAGGGCGAGACCTTGCAGGTGCTGTTGCAAGGTGTCGTAGCGCCCAGGCCCGCCGATGAATCCGCACTGCGCCAAGCCCTGGACCGCGCCGGCCTGCAAGGCCATTACCACTTGCAGGCACAGCCTCCCGGCGGCTGGCGCCTGACCTTCGACAACGCCCCGGCCGACATCGTGGTGGACTGGTTGCTGGGCAATCCCCGTTCGTTTTCCCTGGAGGTGTCCGAGGCGCGTTTGCAGCGCGTGCCGGACGCCGTCGACAACTCGGCCGGCACTGTGTCCGGGACCGTTCGCATGGATCAGGCGCTTGGCGCTAAGGAAGCTTCATGAAGTGGTCAGTCCCGCCTTTTCGTTTGGCCGCGCCCTTGCTGGTGCTGGCCCTGAGTGCGTGCAGCAATAACCCGCCCAGCCAACCGCTGCTGGTGGACAGCGAACTCGGCCAGCCGCTGGCCGAAACCCGGCGTAGCGATACGCCGCTGGACCGTCAGCGCGAACCCGCGCCCCAGCCACCGGTACAGCACCGCGTCACCCACAGCGCCCGTGGCCACGCCCCGGCTGTTTTAAAGGCCCGTAACCCGCTGGGTGACCAGCCGGTGCAGCTCAACTTTGTCGATGCGGATATCCAGGCGGTGGTGCGCGCACTGTCCCGCGCCACCGGCCAGCAGTTTTTGGTCGACCCACGGGTGAAAGGCAACCTGACCCTGGTCAGTGAAGGCCAGGTTCCGGCTCATCAGGCCTACGACATGCTGCTGGCGGCGCTGCGCATGCAGGGTTTCAGCGTGGTGGATGTGGGCGGCGTGGCCCAGGTGGTGCCGGAAGCGGACGCCAAGCTGCTCGGTGGGCCGATCTACAGCGCCGGCAGTAGCGGCATGCAGACGCGCACCTTTCGCCTGCAATACGAGAACGCGGTGAACCTGATCCCGGTGCTGCGCCCCATCGTCTCGCCGAACAACCCGATCAACGCCTACCCCGGCAACAACAGCATCGTCATCACCGACTATGCGGAAAACCTCACGCGAGTGGCGCAGATCATCAACGACATCGACACCCCCAGCGCCATCGACACCGACGTGGTGAAGGTGCAGAACGGCATCGCCGTGGACATCGCCGCCATGGTCGCCGAACTGCTGGAAACCCAGGGCGCCGACCAGACCCAGAAGATCAACGTGGTCGGCGACCCGCGTTCCAATTCGATCATCATCCGTTCCGGCAGCCCTGAGCGCACGGAGCTGGCGCGCAACCTGATCTACAAGCTCGACAACGCCCAGAGCAACCCCAGCAATATGCACGTGGTGTACCTGCGCAACGCTCAGGCCGGCAAGCTGGCGCAGTCGTTGCGCGGGTTGCTCACCGGCGAGAGCGATTCGGGCACCAGCGATGAGGCGCGGGGCAAGCTCAGTGCCATGGGCGGCACCGGCCAAGGCACGCAAACCGGCAACACGCAAAACAGCAGCGGCACGCCCACTGGCAGCGGCGTGCAATCGAGCTACGGCCAGGACAAGCCCTCGACGGGCAGCCCGTCCAACGATCAAGACACCGCCTTCAGCGCCGGTGGCGTGACTATCCAGGCCGACGCCACCACCAACACTTTGCTGATCTCCGCGCCGGACCCGCTGTACCGCAACCTGCGGGAAGTGATCGACATGCTCGACCAGCGTCGCGCCCAAGTGGTGATCGAGAGCTTGATCGTCGAAGTCAACGAGGACGATGCCACCGAGTTCGGCGTGCAGTGGCAGGCCGGCAACCTGGGGGGCAAGGGGGGATTCGGCGGGGTTAATCTGGGGGGCAGTGGGGTCAACAGTGCGCCCACCAGCAAGACCAGTATTGATGTGCTGCCCAAGGGCCTGAATATCGGGCTGGTCAACGGCACCGTGGATATTCCGGGGATTGGCAAGGTGCTTGACCTCAAGGTGCTGGCCCGTGCCTTGAAGAGCAAGGGCGGCACCAACGTGCTGTCGACGCCGAACCTGCTGACCCTGGATAACGAAGCGGCGAGCATTTTTGTGGGGCAGACCATTCCGTTTGTCACCGGCAGTTATGTCACCGGCGGCGGGGGCACCAGCAACAACCCGTTCCAGACCGTGCAGCGCGAAGAGGTGGGGCTCAAGCTCAACGTACGCCCGCAGATTTCCGAGGGCGGCACGGTGAAGCTGGATATCTACCAGGAAGTCAGCAGCGTGGATGCGCGGGCGTCGGTGGAGGCGGGCACGGTGACCAACAAGCGTGCGATCGATACCAGTATTTTGCTGGATGACGGGCAGATCATGGTGCTGGGCGGTTTGCTGCAAGACGGCTATAGCCAGAGCAATGATGCGGTGCCGTGGTTGTCGGATATTCCGGGTTTGGGGGCGTTGTTTCGCAATGAAAAGCGCAGTGTGAACAAGACCAACCTGATGGTGTTTTTGCGGCCTTACATTATTCGTGACAGTGGGGCGGGGCGCAGTATTACGTTGAATCGCTATGAGTTTATGCGCCGGGCGCAGGGTGGGTTGCAGCCGGAGCATAGTTGGGCGATGCCGGATGTGCAGGCGCCGCAGTTGCCTTCGGTGGAGAAGGCGATACCGGGGCAGTTGGGGCCTCGGGCGGTGATCAGGGCGGTGCCTCAGTGACCGAGTACATATCGACTTACAGAGGTTCAAATGTGGGAGGGGGCTTGCCCCCGATGGCGGTGTGTCAGTTAAAAAATGGTCAGCTGACACTCCCTCATCGGGAGCAAGTCGAATCGTCGCACCGCCCCTCCCACATTTTGATCGAGTACATATCCGTTGCTGCGGTAACGGCCGCTTATGGTTCCGCTCTTACAGCGGCTCACTTTTGGAAGGACCCAAAAGTAAGCAAAAGGTCCTCGCCCCACCACTCGGCACCTCGCCTAGGCTCGGTGTGCCCTCACTCCGGCTTGAATCCGTGGGCCGCCGTCATGGGCCATCCTTGGCCCAGGACGGCTAACCCGGCGTCCTGCCGGGTTGCCCACGGATTCAAGCCTGCGTTCGGCCAGCGTGGTTTAACGGGGCGACCCAGATCAAGAGCAGATCAAAAGCCGTGTGATATTCGCCTGATTCACAGAGGTTTAAATGTGGGAGCGGGCTTGCTCGCGAAGAGCTTGAGGGCGCCGCGTTGAATCAGGTCTCCCGCGTTATCGTTAACCACCATCGCGGGCAAGCCCGGCTCCCACAGGGAAATGCGTTCGCCCCAGAGACCCGGTCGGCTACCAGGCCGCCGCGCTTTGCTTTTGATTTTGATCTTAGGCGCCCCGTTAAACACGCTGGCCGGAATTCGGCATGGATTTGGGGGGTAAACCGGCAGGGATGCCGGTTTAGCCGCCCCGCGCCATGGATGGCGCGTGGCGGCGGCCCCCCAAATCCATGTCGAATTACGGGCATACCGAGCCTAGGCGAGGTACCGAGTGTTGGGGCAAGAGCCCTTTGGTTACTTTGGGGCTTTTCCAAAGTGACTCGCCGTAAGGGCGAAACCATAAGCGGCCGTTACCCAAATAATGGATATGCACACATACAAATAGGGCCAACATCATGAGCCTGCTGCCCTACGCCTGGGCCAAATCCCGGCGCATTGTGATCGAGTACATATCCGTTGCTGCGGTAACGACCACCTATGGTTCCGCTCTTACAGCGGCTCACTTTTGGAAGGACCCAAAAGTAAGCAAAAGGTCCTCGCCCCACCACTCGGCACCTCGCTTTGGCTCGGTGTGCCCTCACTCCGGCTTGAATCCGTGGGCCGCCGTCATGGGCCATCCTTGGCCCAGGACGGCTAACCCGGCGTCCTGCCGGGTTGCCCACGGATTCAAGCCTGCGTTCGGCCAGCGTGGTTTAACGGGGCGACTAAAATCAAAAGCAGATCAAAAGCCGTGTGATATTCGCCTGATTCACAGAGGTTTAAATGTGGGAGGGGCGGTGCGACGATTCGACTTGCCCCCGATGGCGGTGGGTCAGATACAGATTTATTGGCTGACCCACCCCCATCGGGGGCAAGCCCCCTCCCACATTTGTCCTGCATTCTGCCAGGAGGGCGGTGTATGAGTTTGCTGCCCTACGCCTGGGCCAAGTCCCAGCGCATCCTGCTGCGCCCCGGCACCGATGGCCTGCTGCTCACCGTTTGCCCTTCAACTCCCGGTTGGTCTATCAGTGAGGTCCAGCGCCAGTTTGGCCAGTCCCCCATCGAGCAAGTTCGCGACGACGAACTCGACGGCCTGCTCACCGCTGCTTACGCCGACACCGGCAGCGCCGCCGCCGTAGTCGGCGCCGCGGAAAACGAGGTCGACCTCGACCGGCTGATGCAAGACATGCCCGAAGTCACCGACCTGCTGGACACCCAGGACGGCGCGCCGGTGATCCGTATGATCAACGCCTTGCTCACCCAGGCGGCTCGCGACGAGGCCAGTGACATCCACATCGAGCCCTACGAAACCCACTCCGTGGTGCGCTACCGCGTCGACGGCACCCTGCGCGATGTGGTGTCGCCCCGCAAGGCGTTGCACGGCGCGTTGGTGTCGCGGATCAAGATCATGGCCCAGCTCGACATCGCTGAAAAACGCTTGCCCCAGGACGGTCGCATTGCCCTGCGGGTGGCCGGGCGGCCGATTGATATCCGGGTGTCGACGGTGCCCACCGGGCATGGCGAGCGCGTGGTGATGCGGCTGTTGGACAAACAAGCGGGGCGCCTGCAACTGGAAACCCTGGGCATGGAGCCCCAGTTGCTGGCGCGCCTCGACACGTTGATCCGCCAGCCCCACGGCATCGTGCTGGTCACCGGGCCCACCGGCAGTGGCAAGACCACCAGCCTCTACGCCGCCCTGGCGCGCCTGGACGCGAGCACCAGCAATATCCTCACCGTGGAAGACCCGGTGGAATACGACTTGCCGGGCATCAGCCAGATCCAGGTCAACGCCAAGATCGACATGACCTTCGGCCTGGCACTAAGGGCCATCCTGCGCCAAGACCCGGACATCATCATGATCGGTGAAATCCGCGACCTGGAAACCGCACAAATCGCCGTGCAGGCTTCACTCACCGGTCACCTGGTGTTGGCGACTTTGCACACCAACGATGCGGTGTCGGCGGTTAACCGGCTGATCGATATGGGGGTCGAACCGTTTTTGTTGGCATCGTCACTGCTTGGGGTTTTGGCGCAGCGCCTGGTGCGCCGCCTGTGTCCCCATTGCAAGCAGGAAGACCCGGCCGCCCCCGGCACTTGGCGGCCGGTGGGCTGCGCGCAGTGCAACCAGGTCGGCTACAGCGGGCGTACCGGTATCCATGAGTTGTTCTGTGTCGATGACGATGTGCGCAGCCTGATCCACCAGGGCGCCAATGAGCAGGACCTGCGCCTGGCCGCCCGTCGCGCCGGGATGTTGAGCATGCGTGAAGACGGCGAGCGCTGGGTGCGCAGTGGCGCTACCGCCCCCGAAGAAATCCTGCGTGTGACACGGGACGCCTGATGAATCGTTATCGCTATGAAGCCGCCGATGCCAGCGGCAAGGTCGAGGCCGGGCATGTGGAGGCTGACAGTCAAAGCGCGGCGTTTGCCTCGTTGCGCAGCCGGGGCTTGACCGCGTTGCTGGTGCAACTTGAAGGCAATCAGCACACCGCCAGCGGCAGTAGCCTGTTCAGCGCCAAGCTGTCGGACAACGACCTGGCCTGGGCCACACGCCAGTTGGCAAGCCTGCTGGGGGCGAGCCTGCCATTGGAGGCCGCGCTGAGTGCCACGGTGGAGCAGGCCGAGAAAAAACACATCGCCCAGACCTTGAGCGCGGTGCGCGCCGATGTGCGTGGCGGCATGCGCCTGGCGGATGCGTTGGCCGCACGGCCTCGGGATTTTCCGTCGATCTACCGCGCATTGATCGCGGCGGGGGAGGAGTCCGGCGACCTGGCCCAGGTAATGGAGCGCCTCGCCGATTACATCGAGGAACGCAACAACCTGCGCGGCAAGATCCTCACGGCGTTTATCTACCCCGGCGTAGTGGGGCTGGTGTCCATCGGCATTGTGATTTTCTTGCTCAGTTACGTAGTGCCCCAAGTGGTCAGCGCGTTTTCCCAGGCGCGCCAGGATTTGCCGGGGCTGACCCTGGCGATGCTCAATGCCAGCGACTTTATTCGCGCTTGGGGCTGGTTGTGTTTTGCCGGGATCGTCGGTGGTTTCTGGAGCTGGCGGTTGTATTTGCGCAATCCCGTGGCCCGCCTGAATTGGCATAGCCGGGTGTTGCGCCTGCCGCTGATTGGGCGCTTTGTGCTGGGCCTGAACACGGCGCGGTTTGCCTCGACATTGGCAATTCTCGGCGGTGCGGGTGTGCCGCTGCTGCGTGCCCTGGAAGCGGCGCGGCAAACCCTGTCTAACGACCGCCTCGATCAGTGCGTCAGCGACGCCACGGCCAAAGTGCGTGAAGGCGTCAACCTGGCGCCGGCGCTGGCGGTGGAGAAAGTGTTCCCACCGGTGTTGATCCACCTGATCGCCAGCGGCGAAAAGACCGGCTCGCTGCCGCCGATGCTCGAGCGGGCAGCGCAGACGCTGTCCCGTGATATCGAGCGGCGGGCCATGGGCATGACGGCGTTGCTGGAGCCGCTGATGATTGTGGTGATGGGCGCGGTGGTATTGGTGATTGTCATGGCGGTGTTGTTGCCGATCATTGAGATCAATCAGCTCGTTACCTGAGCCTATCTGCGGTCAAATTGTGGGAGGGGGCTTGCTCCCGATAGCGGTGGGTCAGTCACAGATGTTTTGACTGACACACTGTCATCGGGGGCAAGCCCCCTCCCACATTGGACTTACATTTTCCAGTGATATCCCTGTGCTCCCGGCCATCCTCGGGTTCCTCATTTCGTCATATTTGATCCCCTGCGTGGCCTCCAGCCACGTCCGTTGAAACCTCGCTGTCACCTGCGCCGAAACCGCTCAAAACCGTGACCAAAACACCCGAGAATCTTTTTAAAAATCAAGCGTTTCCTCCCGAGGTTTTTTCCTACAACCGTCATCGGAAGCTGCGAATTTCTCTCCATGGTTTTCACCCCTGGCCACCCCCGCATCAGGGCTTGGGACCGAAGCCATGGCGTCATGCAAGAGCCATCTACCCCAAACGTACAAACACGACGAAAGGAGATTCTTCATGTTTAAGCGCAACGTTCTCGCGGTATCCATGACCCTCGCTGCACTGTGCTCGGCACAGGCTGCATTCGCAGACGTAAACGGCGGCGGCGCAACTCTGCCACAACCGCTGTACCAGACCGCTGGCGTACTCACTGCCGGCTTCGCCCCCTACATCGGCGTCGGCAGCGGTAACGGCAAGGCTGCGTTCCTGAACAACGACTACACCAAGTTCGTGGCTGGCGTGACCAACAAGAACGTGCACTGGGCCGGCAGCGACTCCAAGCTGACTCAAGCCGAACTGGACGCGTACGCGGCGAATAAACAAGCCGGTTGGGGCAAGTTGATCCAGGTGCCTTCGGTGGCTACCTCTGTTGCCATTCCGTTCAACAAGGCTGGCGCCAACGCAGTTGACCTGAGCGTTAATCAACTGTGCGGTGTGTTCTCTGGCCGCTTGACTGACTGGAGCGAAATCACCGGTTCCGGCCGCACCGGCACAATCACTGTGGTTTACCGTGACGAGTCCAGCGGCACCACCGAGTTGTTTACCCGTTTCCTGAACGCCAAGTGCACTGAAGCCAAGAAGTTCGCAGTGACCACCACCTTCAAGGACAGCTACGGTTTCGTGCAAGGCGTCAGCGCCGGCACCCTGCCGGTGGGCGCTGTACCTGCTGTTACCAGCCAAGGCGTGATGACCGCGTTGAACGCTGCCGAAGGCCGTGTGACCTACATGAGCCCGGACTACGCGGCAACCACGTTGGCTGGTCTGGATGACGCCACCAAAGTTGCCAAAGTCGCGGGTGTCTCTCCGGCGCCGGCCAACGTTTCGGTGGCCATCGCCGCTGTACAGGTGCCCTCGGCTCTCAACGTCACCAACCAGAACGCCTGGGTACCAACGTTCGCCGCGACGGCCAGCGACACCGACCCAAGCGTTGTGGCTTACCCAACCAGCGGCTACCCGATCCTGGGCTTCACCAACCTGATCTTCAGCCAGTGCTACGCCAACGCTGACCAGACCGCTCAAGTGCGTACGTTCTTCACCCGTCACTACAACCTCAGCGCCTTCAGCAGCAACGACACCGCTATCCGTAACAACCGTTTCGTGACCCTGCCTAACACCTGGAAAACCGCGATCAACGATAACTTCCTGACCGCCTCCAGCCCGTTGAGCATCGGTAACCCAGACGTCTGCAACACCATCGGTCGTCCGCTGTAACCCACGCTTCAACGACCCGCAACACCGATCAGCAACGGCCTGTGCCGTTGCTGATTTTTTTGCATTACCAGCGGTATGTGAACTTTGCATGACAAAAGTTCAGTCGTCCCCCTCGCCAACGGCCTAACCCTCATACGTGAGCGTGTCTTGCCCTCCTGCGCAATAACAAAGAAGGAAGCTTCCAGATGGTCCGCTGCAAACCCACGGTTAACCGCAAAGCCCAGACAGTGTTGCGCCTCAAGCCCCTGGCCCACGCCATTGCCTTGTTGATGGTGGCGGGCAATGCCCAGGCCGCGACGGCGTTCAGTGCCGGCTGGTTTGCCGATAAGGGCGCATCCCAGGCCGCGACGGCGGCACGGGTGAATGCGGGGCAGGTGCCGGGGATCCCTTCGTTGAACCAGCAGGCCCAGGTCAAGCAGCAACTGGCGCGCTCCATCAGCACCTTGAACACCACCGTGGCAGCGATTGCTGCCCAGCAGGCAGCGCAGGCAGCCGGTCGGCAAACCGCGTTCGGCCAGGTGTCGACGATTCCCGACGGGCTCGGCAAGGGCGGCTTGCAGGTCGACAACAGCCTGACCCAGGGCTGGACCAACGCCAAGAACCCCACCCAGACCCAGTCCGGCGGAAAGACCACGGTGACCATCGAGCAGACCGCCGACAAGGCGATCCTCAACTGGGAGACCTTCAACGTCGGGCGCAACACCACCGTGGATTTCCAGCAGCAATCCAACTGGGCCGTGCTCAACCGCGTCAACGACCCGAATGCGCGCCCCAGCGAGATCCAGGGTCAGATCAACGGCGCCGGCACGGTGATGATCATGAACCGCAACGGCGTGGTGTTCAGCGGCTCCAGCCAGGTCAACGTGCGCAACCTGGTGGCCGCAGCAGCGACCATTACCGATGACCAGTTCACCCAGCGCGGCCTTTACGTGGACACCAACGGCGCCCAGCCGACTTTCACCGACGCGGCCGGCAAGGTCGAGGTGCAGCGCGGCGCGGTAATCCAGACCCATGCTCCGGCCACCTCCACCGACTCGGGCGGCTATGCCTTGTTGCTCGGTTCCGAAGTGGAAAACGCCGGCACCATCATGACCGCCAAAGGCCAGACCACCCTGGCGGCGGGCGATAGCTTTTACATCCGCAAAGGCGTCGGCACCGCCGGTAATGAACGTTCCACCACCCGTGGCAACGAGGTCGCCACCAGCCTCAAGGCCGGCAGCACGGCGGGCAAAGTCACCAACAGCGGCCTGATCATGGCCTCGACCGGCGACATCACCCTGACCGGTCACCAGGTGCAGCAAAACGGCGTGGCCCTGGCCAGCACGTCGGTCGATACTCGCGGCACTATTCATTTGCTCAACGCCGCCAGTGACAGCACCGGCAGTGTGACCCTGGGCGAGGGCAGCACCACCGCAATCCTGCTCGACGCCAGCGGCAGCACCGCCCTCGACAGCCAACAAGGCGCCGGCCTGACCAAGTTCGACGGCCTGGCCGCCAACCTGATCACCGGCCAGTTCAACAACCTCAGCGCCGTGGCCGACCGTACCGACCAATCACGCATCGAGATCGTCAGCGGCGGCACCGTGGACTTCCAGAAGGGCTCGATCACCCTGGCCACCGGCGGCCAAGTGGCGGTCAGTGCTGGCCAGCGCAGTCTGGTGCGGGATGGGGCGATGATCGATGTGTCGGGCGCGGTCGGCGTCAAGGTGGCGATGGAAGCCAACAACATCAAGATCAACGTGCAGGGTAACGAGCAGCGCGATGCGCCGGTCAACCGTGACGGTGGGCAACTGATCAACAACGACGTGTGGGTGGATTTGCGCGAACTGGTGTTTGTGCCGGCGGGCACCAATGGCTATGCCACCGACCGCTGGTACACCGCAGGCGGCCTGCTGGAAGTGGGCGGTTACCTCGGCACCCAGGGGCATTCGGTGGGCGAGTGGATGGCCCAGGGCGGCACCGTGACCTTTACCGGCAAGGATGTGGTGACCCAGCAGGGCGCCCAGATCAACCTGTCCGGCGGCACCGTGGATGTGCAGGCCGGTTACATCCAGCAGACCTGGCTCAAGGGCGCGGATGGGCGCTTGTATGAGCTGTCCAAGGCGCCGGGCGACATTCTGTATTCCGGCTTTTACAAAGGCTTTGAAGACAACAGTGCCCGCTGGGGCCAGACCGAGTACTACTACAACCCACTGATCGCCCCGCAACGTCGCTACGAGGCCGGCTACACCGTGGGTCGCGACGCAGGCAAGCTGGTGGTCAGCACCTCCAGCGCCGTACTCGAAGGCCAGGTGATCAGCGATGTGTTCCAGGGGGAGCGCCAGACCCAGGCACCGAATATCAACCTCGACGGTTACCAGCAATCGCAAAAAGCCAAGGCCCAGCGCGCGCAGTTGATCATTGGCCAGTACATTCCGATCTACAACAAAACCACCGGCACCTTGCGTTACGCGCTGGGGGCAAGCACTGACCAGGTGCTGATCGACGCCAATACACAGAAGATCGCCGAGGGCCTGGACCTCACCACGGCGTTGCCGGCGGATCGCCAAGGCAACGTGGTGCTCGACAGTGAACAGCTCAACGGCTTTGAGTTGGGTGCGATCAAGGTTGGCGCCAAGCAGCAGATCACCGTCAACGGTGCGTTGCAGGTTGCCGACGGCGGCGATATCACGCTGTTTGGGCCTCAGGTCAGCGTCAATGCCAACCTGACTGCCCATGGCGGCAGCCTCAATGCGGGCAACATCCTCAAGCAAGTTAACCTCAACTCAAACAATGTCGTGGGGGATGTGATCCTGGCCGGTAGCGGGCGGGTCGATGTGGCGGCGGGGGTGAAGCTGGACACGACGGGCCGTTGGAACAACCTGGCATTGAACCCCGCCGGCGGCGATGGCGTGGCGTATGTGAATGGCGGTACGGTTTCCCTGCGCAGCACCGGCACCGTGCAGTTGGCAGCGGGCAGTGTGGTGGATGCGTCTTCCGGCGCCACATTGGGCGTGGATGGCAAACTCAGCGGTGGCAAGGGCGGCAGCGTGACCTTGGGTGCCCTGGGCGCGCTGGGGCTAGACGGTGAAATTCGTGGCTACGGCGTGAGCGGCGGCGGCACGTTGGCGTTGCAGGCGCATCGGGTGCAGATCGGCGACAGCGCCGATGTGCCGGCCGCCGACACCTTGAAGCTGGCGGGTGATTTCTTCAACAAGGGCTTTTCGGCCTATGACATCACCGGTAATGAAGGCCTGCTTGTCACCGACGGCACGCAGGTTGACGTCACGGTGCCGGGCTACCGCCTGAGCGATCAGGCATTGACCCTGCCCACCGGCAGCGATCCTGCCACGGCACTGGAGCGCTGGGATACGCCGCTGTATCTGGAAGACTTCGCGAAGGGTGTCGTGACCCAGCGCCGGGGTGCAAGCCTGAGCCTGACGGCCGGCACTGTGGAAAGCACGGCTGCGCAGTTGGCGACCACTGCGTTGACCGTGGGCCAGGGCGCGGTGATCAACGTCGACCCAGGCCAGGGCATCAACCTGCGTAGCGTTGGCCAGTTGACCCTGGACGGCACATTGAACGCCTGGGGCGGCAATGTCAGCCTGAGTGGCTTGACCGTGGCCGCGTCCGAGCCGGTGAACGCCATCGGGCATGGCCGCTCGATCTGGCTCGGCGAGCACGCGGTGATCGATGTTGCAGCGCGGGCCGCCACGGCGGTGGACAGCCGTGGTCGCAGCTTCGGCACGGTGCGCAACGGTGGCAGCATCAACATCGGCGGCACCTTCGACCTGAACACTGGCATCGCCAAGGCCAGTGACCTGTTTGTGGTGGTGCGTGAGGGCGCGCGCCTGGACGCCTCCGGCACCCAGGCCTTGCTGAACATACCGGGCCAAGGCGCGGTGCAGGTCGCGAGCAATGGCGGCAGTATCACCCTGGCGTCCAACAATGGCCTGTACCTGGACGGCAGCTTTGTGGCCAAGGCGGGTGGTGCCGGTGCGGCGGGCGGCAGTCTCAATGTGGCGTTGGAAAGCCCGTACTACCAGAAAACCGGCGTGACCGATCGTGTACTCAAACTGCGTGAGCTGATGTTGGGCCAAGTGCATCAGGCCACGGCGCTGCCCGACAACGCCACAGACGCCGCCGGCGGCCTGGAATACGGGCATGGCCGGTTGGGTGTGGATCAGGTGAGTGCGGGCGGTTTCGATAACCTGGCGCTGTTGAGCAATGGCCTGTTGAGCTTTGACGGCGACGTGAATGTGAACATGGGCCAGAGCCTGCGCCTGTACAGTCGCGGCTACGGCTTGAGCGAAAACGCCGCGTCCAACTCCCGGATCAACCTTCGGGCGCCTCATCTGCTGCTGGCGGGCATTCTGGCCCCCGAAGAGACCGGCAAAGACCTTTATGTACGGCCAGTGCCGGTGGTGCCGGCGCCATCGCAGCGGGCCACCGAGGCGCAGTTCAACGCCGAGGGCAACCTGGTGGAGGTGCGCGGCAATGTGATATTCGGCAACCGCAGCCGCCTGCGCCAGGCCAACGACAGCCTGACGGACCTGGAGCGCCGAGGGTTTGACCAGGTCAACCTGACCAGCCAGGGCGACTTGCGTTTTCTCGCCGGCACAAGCGAAAACGACATCATGAGCGGCGTCAGCACCCAGTTACTGACCCAAGGCGATATGACCTTGCGGGCGGCGCAGTTGTACCCGGCCACTGAAGTCAGTGCCCGGGTCATCGCCGGCTACTTGGGCGAAGACCCCGCCATCTCCCTTGGCCTGCTGTTTGATCCTGCGCGCAGCTTGACCATTGGGCGTGTCGGCACCGCCAATGCAGCGCTGCCCTATTCGGTGTTCGGGCGCCTGCAACTGGGGGCCGCGAACGTGATCCAGGGCGGCGTAGTGCGTGCGCCGCTTGGGCTGATCGATATCGGCAGCATGGGCAGCGAGCGTGTGCAACTGATGCCGGGCAGCGTGACCTCGGTGAGCGGCAACGGCCTGGTGCTGCCGTACGGCGGCACGGTGGATGGCCAGGTCTACAAGTACAACGGCAAGCAAGTGGTGTTCATTGGGCAAGGCGGGTTGGATGCTAATGGCAGCGAACTCGCGGTTGGGGTGATCTTGGGCGGCAAGTCAGTCGCTGTGCTGCCGGACGCCACGCTGGATCTTTCCGGCGGCGGTGAGCTGCTGGGGGCTGGCTTTGTGTCGGGGCGCGGGGGTTCGACGGACGCACGCTTGAACCCGCTGGTGCAATTTGGCGCCAACGGCGGGTTTGTATTGCCGGGCCTGTCCACCAACCCGGTCTACGCGATCGTACCGGGGGTGCAGCCCGTCGCCGCGCCTGCGGGCGGTGAGGGCGGTGCGGTTGCGCCGTTGATTGGCCAGCAAATCACCATCGGCGCTGGCGTACCGGGGTTGCCGGCAGGCACCTATACGCTGATGCCGTCGACCTATGCGTTGCTGCCGGGCGCTTTCCGCGTCGAGATCAATGGTCTGGCCGGCGTCGGCAGTGGGGCCACGCAATTGATGCGCAATGGCTCGTGGTCCAGTGCCGGGTATCTGTCGATTGCCAATACCGGTATCCGCGACAGCGTGGCCAGCCAGTTGAT
The DNA here is from genome assembly GCF_004682045.1 of Pseudomonas nabeulensis. GTDB lineage: Bacteria > Pseudomonadota > Gammaproteobacteria > Pseudomonadales > Pseudomonadaceae > Aquipseudomonas > Aquipseudomonas nabeulensis. The sequence continues at coordinate 26,171 of NZ_QUZT01000056.1, read as the reverse complement.
CCTGACCTCGGCAGACACCTTGCGTCGGTATTCCCAATACAACGAAACCAGCTACGCGCAATTTGCCCGGGCGGATGCGGCGAAACTCGGGGTGCCGCGCGCGATGCTTGAGCTGGATGCCAAGACGTTGAAATTGGCCATGCGTTCGGGTGGCGGGGCAGATGCGTTCACCTTTGAGGGCATAGGGCGTTTCAATGCGGCGCCGGGTGGTTACGGCGGCACCGTCGCTGTGCTCGACATGGGCAGGGGCGGTATTGAGGTGGTCGCGGCCGATCGAGCGGCAACCCAGGGTTTTGGCGGGATCACCCTCAAGGCCGACAGCCTCAATGCGCTGGGCGCATCGCGCCTGATGGTGGGTGGGATGACGGCGGTAACGTATGGCCAGTCCGGCAACTACATTACGTTGGCGACCGGCCTGAACCAGGCCAGAAGCACGGTGATCCTGCGTGAAGGCGCATCCCTGGCGGCGCCGGAAGTGTTCCTGGTCAGCACCACCGGCGAGATCGTCGTAGAGCAAGGGGCGTCCATCAACACCATCGGCCATGGCAACGCCAGCTACGATGCGCGTGACGGCTTTATCTACAAGGTCTCGAACATGCTGGCAGTGTCCAATGGCCTGCTCAATGTGATCGCGGCGCCGAGCATCGGTGGCGAGACCAGTAAGGGCATCAGCATCGGTACCTGCAACGTTGCGCCCTGCAGCGGGCAAACCAACCTCTACTCCGAAGGCAGCATCGTGGCGATGACCGATGCGAGTTTCTCGCTGGGCGAGCAGACGCGCTACGGCACACGTCACCTCAACCTGGGGGTGAGTGCGATCAACCTGGGCAGCGCCGACGCGTTGGCTGCTGCGGCAGCGGCAAACCAGGTGCCGGCCGGCCTGACCCTGACCCAGGCACTGCTCGACCGCCTGCTGCGCGGCGATACCGAATTCGGCGCACCGGCCCTGGAAACCCTGCAACTGTCCGCCCGCGATAGCTTCAACTTCTATGGCAGCACTTCGCTGGACACCTATGACCCACTGACGGGTAAATCGCTGCTGAGCAACCTGATGATCTCTACCCCGGCCATCTACGGAGCCGGGGGCGCGGGCGATGTGGCCAGCATTCACACCGCCAATCTGATCTGGCAAGGCGCGACCAACCCGGCAGGCGCTGTGGTGAATGGCGGCGCCGGCACCGGCAGCGGGCGGCTGGACATCAACGCCGAGCGCATCGAGTTTGGCTATGGTGCGTTTGCCCAGCCCAGCGCCACTCAATCGTTCGATCGCCTGGCGTTGGGCTTTGCCAACGTCAATCTGAATGCCAGCGAGCGCATCACCGCCAATCACAAGGGCAGCCTGTCGGTCTATCAACAGCAGGGCGCCTACGACCCGGTCAAGGGCTTCGCGTACAGTGGCGGCAACCTGAATATCCTCACGCCGTTGATGACCGGTGAAGCCGGTTCCGTCAACCGCATCACCGCCGGCGGCGCCATTGATGTGGTGGCGTCCGCCGGGCCAAGGGGCACCGCAGATGGCCAGGGCGCCGAGCTGTCGTTGCAAGGGGACAGCATTCGCCTGGCCAGCGCGGTGGTGCTGCCCAGCGGCAAGGTCAGCCTGAGTGCCCGCGGTGATGTGCTGTTGACCGACACGGCGTTGATCGATGTCGCCGGGCGTGCAATCACCTTCAACGACGTGACGAAATACGGCTGGGGCGGCGATGTGTTGCTCGATAGCCGTAACGGCAATATCCACCAGGCGGCAGGCTCGACCATCGACCTGTCCGCCCGCTACAACCAGGCCGGCAAACTGCGCGCAGTGGCGGTGGACGCGGCCGGTGGGATTGTCGATCTGCAAGGCAAGATCCTCGCCAGTAGCAGTGGTTATTACGACGCGGGCGGCACGTCGATGCCGTACGAGGCCGGTGGCGTGGAAATCCAGGCCCAGTACCTTGGCGGCAGCGGCTCCCTGGACCAGCAATTCGCCGACCTCAACCAACGCCTCAATGAGGGCCAGGTTTTCGGCTCGCGCAGCTTCCAGCTCAAGCAGGGCGACCTGACCATCGGCAACGGCCTCAAGGCCGGCACGATTAGCGTGTCGGTGGACAATGGCAGCCTGCGCGTCACCGGCCTGGTGGACGCCAGCGGCGAGCGCGTCGGCAGTATCACCCTGGCTGGCAAGCATGGCCTGACCCTGGACGGCAGCGCGGTACTGGATGCCCACGGCAGCAAACTGCGGGTGGACAGCTACGGCAAGATCATCGACTCGCCGAACCGCGCCATGGTGGTGCTCGGCTCCGGTGAGGGTCGCTTGACCCTCGCCGACGGCGCGCGCATCGACCTGCGTCACGGCACCGACGGTTCAGCCAGCCTTGACGGGCGCAATCGCGGCACCCTGGAGTTGAATGCGCCTCGGCTGGTCAACGCCGATGGCAGCAGCAACGACATCGATATCGACGCCCGTGGCCGCCTGGCCATCGACGGTGCGCGCTCGATTACCCTCAACGGCATGGTCACCTATGACGACGCCCCGGTGGTCACCGACCCGACCGCCAGTGGGCGGCCGTACCAGCAAATCGACCAGGCCTACCTGGATGGCAAACACGCGTTGAGCACTGCATTTATCAACGGCGCCTTGCTCAATGCAGACCTGTTGAACAACAAACTCGCCGGGCTTAACAACAGCACCTATGCGGATGCGTTCCACCTGCGTCCGGGTGTGGAAATCGTCAGTAACACAGCGGACGGCGACCTCGTGGTGCAGGGCGATCTCGACCTGTCCGGCTACCGCTATGCCAGCCTCAACCCCCACAGCCAGAAAACCTCGGTGTACGGTTCCGGCGAGTCCGGCAGCCTGACCCTGCGCGCCGGCGGCGACCTGAGCATTTACGGCAGCATCAACGATGGTTTCTCGCCGCCGCCGCAAACCGTGGATGACAAGGGCTGGGTCTTGTTGCCCGGTAAAGATTTCAGCGGCGGCGATATCGTGGTGCCGGGTAACGGCGTGACCCTCGCGGACGGCACGGCCTTCCCGGCGGGCAGCACGTTGAACTACGACCTGCCGATCAAGGGCCTGACGGTGGCGGCGGGTACACGACTGCCGGTGACCGCCGTGTTGGACCAGGTGTTGACGCTGCCTGCCGGTACGGTATTGGCGGCAGCGGTGCGCGATGCGGCGGGCAATGTGCTCTATGCCGCCGGCACCTTGCTTGGCCAAGCCACTACCCTGCAAGCCGGCACCCAGCTGGAGGCCGGCACCCTGCTGACCCAGGGCACGACACTGCGCAGCATGCTCTGGCCCAAAGGCGTACCGCTGCCCAATGTCCATCAAGGGACGTTGATGACCAGCGTGGTGTTGCTCGACGGCAGCCGCGCCTTGCCACGGGGCGCGTTAATTCCTGCCGGGACCAACGTCAAGTTGCCCGACGGGGTTGATTCCATTGCGCTACGCCCGGAAGTGGCGGGGCGCCAGGGCAAGTTGTGGGCTATCGCGCCGATGCTGGCCGAGGGTTCGCAGTCCTGGTCGTTGCGCCTGGTGGCGGGCGCCGATACCGAGGCGGCGGACAGCCGTATCCTGCAAGCCCATCCGCGCAGTGGCGACCTGCGCCTGGCGGACAGTCACTACGGCATGTTCACCAAGGACGTCCCGCTCAAAGGCGCCCAGACCTGGACGGCGTACGCCGTGGAAGATTTGGCGCTCAATGGCATCACCGTGGTCGAGGGTGATCCGATTGACCAGGCCATCGTCGATATGGTCGGCATGGATACCATTGAGAATTTCTGCAGCGCCTACGGTGCGTATTGTGTGGTCAAGGTCAACCAGCTATGGACCGAGTCCGCTGCCCAGGAACTGTCGGAGTTGGGCTTCCCGGTTGCCAAGGGCGATGTGATCCAGCAAAGCCTGCTGGACCAGCTGGGCGTCGGGAGCATTGCAGATTTCTGCGCCAATTCGCCGACCTATTGCTACGTGCCCAGCAGCAAGCAAGCCGCGCCGTCCAGCACCCGCTTAAGTGTGATACGCACCGGCACCGGCGACCTGGAACTCTTGAGTGCTGGCAACCTGAGCATGGACTCGCTGTATGGGGTCTACACCGCAGGCACGTCCTCCGTGACGACCCAAGCGGGCGACCCTTATAACCAGCCGCGAACCCTGGGCAGTACCAAAACCGTACTGGCCGACCCGGCCAGTGAATTCGAGAAGTTCGTCAACGGTTCTGCTGACAGCCTGTACCGTGCCTGGTATCCGGACGCGGGGGGTAACCTCACGTTGAACGTCGGCGGCAATTTGACGGGCAATATTATCGGTATCGCCACGGGCATCGCCGGGCGGCCTGATCCCAAGAACCTGGGTTACGACTCCGCCAAGGTTGGCAATTGGCTGTGGCGCCAAGGCAGCGCGGATGTGGCCACCGGCGGGCAGGCCCAACCCACGGCCTGGTGGATCAACTTCGGAACTTACGTCAGCACCACGTCGGTTGATCAGATGCTCGGCTTCACCGGCTTCGGCACCCTCGGCGGCGGTGATCTGGATGTCAGCGTGCGCGGCAACGCCGGGCTGCTGGACAGCCGGACCAACAGCGCGCTCGATTCCGCGTTGAACCCGCGTACCCAGGGTCTGGTATTGGCGGTTGGGAGCACCGGCCGGGTGGCCAACGACGGCAGCCTGGTGCTGACCGGCGGGGGGGACCTGCGGTTGCGCGTCGGTGGCGCGCTCAATCCGGTTGGCGTACAGGCGTTGGATTTGCGCAATGGGGTACTGGTCAACCTGCGCGGCAATGCGCAAGTGCAAGGTGGCGCGGTGGGGGCTATCAATCTGACTTACGGCAGCATCGCCCCAGAGCACAGCCCTGGCGAGACCCGCGCATTCGATCCGTTGCAGGCCACCCGTGGCTTGCCGTTTGGCGGGATTACCCTGGCGCCGGGTGACGCCACGTTCAGCCTGGGGGCAGCAGGGGATCTGGTGGTGCAGGATGTGCTCGACCCGGGCCGAGTCGCTGTGGCGAACACGTCCGCATTTTCACGCGGGGCCGAGCAGGGTGTTGGGGAGAGTTGGTTTACGTTGTGGACCGACCACACTGCAATCGACCTGTTTTCGGCGGGTGGCAATCTGACCCCGAACGTTAGCGGCAAAGCATCGGACCTGGCGATTGTCTACCCCTCGATCCTTCGCGCGACCGCGGCGGGGGGTAATTTCTACTATGGCAAGGCGGCATCGGCATCCCAGATCGATGGTGCCTACTCGGGGACGCTGTTGCTCGCTCCGGGTGCCAACGGCGAATTGCAATTCCTGGCCCACGACTCGATTTACGCAGGCGGTATGTTTGTCACGCCTTCTGCGGCCGATCCCGGGATCATGGCGACGCCTTGGCGGCCGGCTTTCGTCGGTCTGATTGCCAATCAGCTAGTCGCCGGAGGCAATAACCTGTCCGCGAGCAGCGGCCTGGTGACGGGAGGAGTAGGCGTCCTTACCGACCCACGTTCCTTGTTCACCTTTGGTACCCCTACGGCTTCGGCAGCGGCGTATACCCCTCATTCACCGGCACGCTTCTATGCGTTGGACGGCGACCTGGTGGGTGTCAGCAGCGGCCGCGTCATCACCTTCGACACGGGACAGTTCGCTCGCAACGCGGGGCAGGTGTGGTACGAGGGCAACGGCGCGGTGTGGATGATGGCCGGGCGTGACATTGTCAGCAGCGGCAGCGTGTTCAACACCACTAAAGGGACGGCGTCGGAGTCACAGACCGGCAACCTGTTCATTCACAACAACCCCAACGACATCTCCATCGTCTCGGCCGGACGCGACATCCTCTACAGCAACTTCCAGGTCGCAGGCCCAGGCTTGCTGGAGGTAACGGCGGGTCGCAATATCCTGATGTCCGGGCGGCCGGTCATCAACGGTGGCGAGGTGAGTGTCACCAGCCTCGGTGCGGTCGTGGCAGGCGACAACCGTCCAGGCGCGAGCATCGTCATGCAAGCCGGTGTTGGTCCCAACGGTCCGGATTACCTGCGCTTCGTCGAGGCTTACTTGAACCCCGCGAACCTGGCGCAACCCGGTGAGTCGATCCAAGGCACCAAAGTCGCCAAGACCTATGAAAACGAGTTGGTCACCTGGCTCGCCGAGCGCTTCGGTTTCGTTGGCGACAGCGAGCAGGCACTGACCTACTACAAGGCCTTGCCCGCCGAGCAACAACGGGTGTTTGCCCGCGACGTGTACTTCGCCGAACTCAAGGCCGCCGGCCGCGAGTACAACACCGACGGCAGTGTGCGCCAGGGCAGTTACCTGCGTGGGCGCGCCGCGATTGCGGCACTGTTCCCGGACAAGGACGTGGCCGGCAACCCGATCACCTACCAGGGCGATATCACACTGTTCGGCAGTTCGGGCGTGCACACCAACTTCGGTGGCGCGATCCAGATGCTCACGCCGGGCGGCAGCCAGACCTTCGGCATCGAAGGCGCGGCGCCACCGTCCACGGCGGGGGTGATCACCCAGGGTGCCGGTGATATCCAGCTGTATTCCATGGGCAGCATCCTGCTGGGTCAAAGCCGCATCATGACCACCTTCGGTGGCTCGATCATGGGCTGGACTGCCGAGGGTGACATCAACGCCGGGCGTGGTTCCAAGACCACCGTGGTGTACACGCCGCCCAAGCGCGTCTATGACAACTGGGGCAACGTCAGCCTGTCGCCGTCGGTGCCGAGTACCGGCGCGGGGATCGCCACGCTCAATCCGATCCCGGAAGTGCCGGCGGGGGATATCGACCTGATCGCGCCGTTGGGCACCATCGATGCGGGCGAGGCGGGGATCCGGGTGTCGGGCAACGTCAACATCGCGGCGCTGCGGGTGGTGAACGCGGCGAATATCCAGACCCAGGGCAAGTCGTCCGGGGTGCCGGTGACGGCGACGGTCAATACCGGTGCGATGAGTTCGGCCAGTGCCGCAGGGGCGGCGGCGTCCCAGGCGGCGGAGGACGCGGCGCGCAACCAGCAGGCGGCGGCCAGGCAGGGTCGGCCGTCGATTGTCACGGTGGAGGTGTTGAGTTTTGGCACCGAGCCGGTGCCGCGTGAGTCCGAGCAGAAGAGTTCCAGCTATAACCCCGACAGCCCGGTGCAAGTGCTGGGCGCGGGGCCGTTGAGCGAACAGGCGCGGGCGCGGTTGACGGATGAGGAGCGTAAGCAAATCAGTCTGTAGGGTTTTTGATGGACCTCTCGATGTAACCTTTGGGGGCGATCAGTGATCGCCCTGTTTTTTTGTGGGAGGGTGTGTATATCCGTTATTTGGGTAACGGCGGGTCACTTTTGGAGAGGCGAGGCCACGGTTTATCTGAAAAATGAAGATCAAAATGTGGGAGGGGGCTTGCCCCCGATAGCGGTGTGTCAGCCTCTGATAAATTGGCTGATCCACCCCCATCGGGGGCAAGCCCCCTCCCACATTTTGATCTCCTCCACACAGTTGGCCTAGTGATTATCCTTAAGGGTCTTGAAGCCTTCGATACGCTTGATCAAGCGAGTGTTCTTCGCCGAGTCGGCGTTGCCGAACAGGAACGAAAAATCCGAGGCCAGGTTGGATTTTCCGGCAATCGCCGCGTACTGATGGCAGTCGTTGCAGTTGTCGGTTTGCACGTAGGTTTCCAGGGTGGTGTTGGCCACGGGTACGCTTTGGTCGCTGACGTACGGCCCGTAGGACAACGGCGTCTTCACGTTGGGCCCCGGCCCCGGTTCGTTGGGGGCGTTGGGGGTCTTGGACCACAGCACGTTCACCAGTTTGTAGTACTGGAACACCGACTGGCCTTGGGTTTGCTGGGCGAAGGTCTGCTGTACCGCCGTGTTCAATGCCTGCATATCCTGCGGCAACGCATTGACCCGCGTGGCCTGCACTGGCTGGTCCAGTGGCGTGCAGTTGGGCGGTGTGTGGGTGGCGTCGCATTGCACCCGCGCCACGTTGGGGGTGCAGGCGTTGCCCGTGCAGGTGGGGTTGTTGAAGGTGTAGCCCTGGGGCGGCGGGGTGTCGCCGGCGTCGGGCACGTTGTCGACTTGCTCGAAGGTGGTCCAGATAAAGTTTGGTTGGGTCTGGGTCTTGTTGATGATGTGCAGGCCCACCAGGCCCACCACTTCCTGGGTGCACTTGAGGGTGTCGGGGCGTTGCAGCCAGGCCACGGTGGTCAGGTAGCGTCCGTACAACTGCGGTTGATGGGTCAGCACACGCCACGCGGCCTTGAGTTCCAGGGCGCCGAGGTCTTCCTGGGGCAGGGCGTTGGTCGGCAGTTCACGCATCAGCTTGCCGGCCGGTAACGACAGGCCCGCCGGGTGTCGGTTGTCGCTGTTCTGCGCGACGATCAGTTGGTTGGCGGCATCGTACAGGCCGTTGTCGACGATGTAGTCGAACTCTGCCTTGCCCACCTTGCGTTCGAAAAACACCAGGTTGCCCGACTGATCCGTCAGCCAGCCTCCGGAGGCTTCCATGATCGAATCGGGCAGGGTGACTTGCGTACCGCTGGACAGGTGAAAACGATGGGCACGGTTGATCGCGCTTTCCGAGGTGGCGGTGATGAACTTGCGCGCCCCGGCCGAAAACGCCTTGAGGTTGTTGCTGGCGGTGCAATTGGACGGCACCAGGGTTTGCACGCCCCAGCCGGAAGGCTTCGGCGCGCCGGGCAGGAAGATATCGCTGGCGTCCTTGTAGCTGGCCCAGACCGGTGCGTTGCTCATCGGCTGGCCGGGCGTCGGTGGCACGCCGAATTGGGCGGCGGTGCTGTGCGGGTCCGGCTCACCCGCCAGGGCCGGGTTGGCGGGCCAGCCTGGGTTGACCGGCCAGTTCATGGCAATGAACAGCTGCCAACCAAAACAGTTGAGAAACGCTTGCTCGGTCCCGAAGTTGTTGACCGGCAGGAACCCACCGCTGGCAGGGTTGAACACCAATTGCTGGACGCACGATTGTGCATCCGTTGCATGGGCCGGTTGCGGCGCCATCAGGGGCAACAGCGCGCACGCCAGCCACCCCAACACACTCAAGCGTAGCCATCCGTACATGATTGCATTCCTTGCGTAAGGCTCAGGGAAGGCCGCCCTTGCCAGGCAGGGGCGGCCAGTCACACTCAGGCGCCGGGCACCAGCGCCAGGCCGCTTTCCCACGGGTGTTCGGCAGCGCTCGGATTGGCGGCCTCACTCGGGTTGAGGGCGCGCACGCTAATCAGTCCCGGCGTGGCGTTGCTGCTCACGGTGACGGTCATGATGTAGCCCTGGGTGCCGCCGCCATCGGTCTGCCCCGGAATCGCCGAGGCATCCGGCAAGAACTGCGTGACCTGGGCGGTCACGCCAGGGTTGGAGAACTGCACCCGTGCGCTCGCCGCCGTGGTCTTGAGGTCTGCGCCCTGGACCACCAGCACGAACTGGCCGGACGAACCCGGTGCCAGCGACGCCGGCAAATCGCTGGGTGACTGGCCGTAGAACAGGTCCAGCGGCAGCAACTGCACCGGCCAGGGTTGCGCATCGGTGGTATTGGCCGCCACACAGTCGCATTCCCCAGGAGGCGCGGTGAGCGGTGCCGGCGTCACGCTGAGGGCCACGTCGAGCTGCTCGGCGATCACCCACACGTAGTCGATCGGCGTGCCATTGATAGTGATGTCGTTGATCGAAAACCCCGCGCTTACCGGCACTTCGAACACCGCCTGCAATATCTGGTCGGACCCATTTGGTCCGGTGCCGGCCGTACCGCGCGTCACGCGCCAATAGCTGCTCACATCTTGGCCTTGCGGGCCTTTCCAGGTGCTGAAGGACTGGGGTTGTTGCAGGTACAGGCCGATGGGGTTGGTCAACGAGATCAGGTTATTGACCGCTGCCTGGTTGGCGGAAAAGCCGATATGCGGGTCCGAGTTGCGGTAGTTCTGCCCGTACTGCGCGCAGCAGATCAGGCTCTGCTGGTTACGGCTGCTGGTGAGCGGACGCAGGATGGTCGCCGCTGCCGCCAGGTAAATCTCGGCACTCAGGGTATTGGGGCCGGACGTCAAATGCATCGCGCCGCCCGACACGCCTGGCAGGCGCACGGTGCCCGAGTTCCACTTGTTCACGGTGTCATAGGCCGGGCGGCCGGTGGTTTCATCGATCACCGGGTCGCCAGCCTTGCCGGTGGGGCCGTCGGCGGTGTAGCGCAGGTACAGGTCTTCGAGTTTTACCTGCGGGTCGACGTACGCCTGGTACAGCCCCAGCACGGCGTTCGGGTCGATGTTCCACATGGTCAGGTAATACGCCGGGTTCTCGCTGGTGAACTGGATGCTGCGCATCGTGCCGTCGGGGTCGCGGGTGATCGACCACTCGCAATATTCATCCAGCCAACCCCGTGGGCCAGACGGCGAGAAGTCGGCGTAAGGGCCGTTCCAGTTGATGGACTTGCACAGCACACTGGGGATTTGCAGCTGAGTGGCGGCCGGGTCCGGGTACAGCGAGTAGAGCGTGCCGTTGAGGGTAATCTGGCCGTGGTCGGTCAACTCCATCACCTGGTCGAGGGTCATGGCCTGGCCGTTCAACTGCGGCACCACGGCGGCGCCGTTGTTGTAGAAGAACGTCCACAGTCGGTTGGGGAACGGTTGCCAGGTGATCGTCACCGGGGTTTGCGTGCCGTAGCCACTTTGCAGCGGGTTGTAGTAACCCGAGCGCGGTGCATCGTTGAGGTTTGACCAGGGGTTACCGATCACCGACATCTCGGTCCAACCGGTGACGTTGTTGTTCCAGTCCGTTTCAAACTGCGGCAATTGGTTTTCCAGGCCCAGCCGGTTGTAGTCCTTGGGGGCTTGTTCGGCGGGCGAGGTGAATTGCTTGAACGGCGTGCTCATGTCGACTCTCCTTGGTTGACGGGTGTGGCAGTGGCGCAGCAACCGGCACCCGGTGCGGGGCCGGCAGACGTGTGGCGTGGGTCGTCCCACACCAGTTGGGGGATAAAACCAGGCAATAGCGCGTAGGCATCGGGGCTCAATACCTGGCTCGTTTCAACGTGGGTGACCCGCAGCGATAACTGCGCGGCGTCACTCGGCCCCAGGTTCAGCGCCTTGACGTTGCGCGCCGCATTCAGCGCACGGGAAACGCCTTGGGTAATGCAACGGCCCTTGTCGTCCACCAGGCCCATGCCGATGCGGCTGAAACGCCCGACGTAGTGGGGGTTGTCGGCGTTGACCTGCTGTGCGCTGGCATCCGGTTGGTTGAGAAAGACGTCGATCAGAAAGGTGTCGTGGGTGCAGCGCACATGGTCGAACACCACCCACGGGCCCGTGTGTGACGCTTGCGCCTGGCAGCACGCAGCAGGCTTGGCTGCACCGAACTGCGGCGCCACCGGCGTACCGTAGTCGTAGCCGATATGGCGGCTGTCCTGGGCCATGTCGCCCAACGTGGTGTAGCGCCAGGCCTCGGCACTGGTGAAGGTCACCTCATCCGCCCCATGCCCGGCGAACGGCTGCAACAGGCACTGGGTGGTGTACTGCGCCGCCGGGTGGGCGCGTATCCACACCTCCAGCATGCGGTCGATATTGGCGTGGTAGGAACAGAACACCGGGTCGAAGGCGGTGTAGGCGTTGTCGGCCATGTCGCAGCCGATCCAGCCGTGGTAATTGTCGTGGGGTTGCTCATAGAGCCCGTCGAAATTCAGCGCGCGGTTGGGGTACAGGTTGTCCGGTTGCGGCGGGTCGAAGGTGGTGATGTTGGCCCACGGATAGCCCGGCACCCCTTGAGGCTGGCTGAACGTGGTGAAGGCGAGGGCGTCGACTACCTGCTGCTGGAAGATCCGGCTCATGCCGTACAACTGGGTGCGCTCGGCGCGAAACACTTCGCCCTGGGTGTAGAACAACGGGTTGCGCTGCACGTACAGGCAATCCACACCGTCGACGTTGCCGCTGGCGCAGACTTTCGAACGGCCATCCTTGGCCGCCGCATAACGCAGCGGGTTGCGCCGCACCTCGCCGGTGTGCGGGTGCACGTAGGTTTCATCAAGGAACGCCTGGGGCAACCCGGCTTCGGGGCTGCCGTCGACACTGGCGTGTTCGGCCATCCAGTCCCAATACGGGATGGGGTAGTCGATCAGCGCTTCCAGGTACAGCAGGTAGGCGCGATGCCACAGCGCGAAGGCTTCCTGGTAATGCAGGCACCAGTTGGTGTGGATGTAGGCGTAGCGCTGCCAGGGCGCGCCACTGTCCGGGTTGCCGATGTGCATCACATCATCGAGCCTGGCGCGGTACAGGTTCAGTTGTTCAGGGCTGAGGGCGCGGATGTCCTGGCGCACGCGCTTGACCGGGTGCGGCAGCGCCGGTGGCGGGATGCGTTCGGCCAGGTCAAACGGCGAAATACTGTCCCGGCGCCAACCCTGATTGACCCACAGGCGAAAGGTTTCCAGGGCGTCGATGGGCCAGAACTGCTGCGCGTCGTCGGTCAGCGGCATATTGCGCGAGGCGAGGTGCTGGTAAATGGTCACCGACCAGGTCTTGACTGAGTCCGGGTCTTCCAGGAACACATCGTAGGCATTCATGCAGCCCACCCACGTTGCGGCGACGGCGGCACGTTCGGCGGCGGGTATCCAGTACGGCTCGCTGAAAAGTCCTTGGATATCAGCGGTCCATGTCGGTTTCGCGACTATCATAAGATCCCTCTCATGCCGCCAGGGCCAGGTATTGGCCGGGCTGCTAAGCTGAATCGATGTTAAGGAGCCACTGCGCAGGATTTGTGCAAATTGGCCCGTCTTCGCGACGGATTCATTGCAATTTTCAAGGACGATTTTCCACCGATGACAGACGCCATGGATTTGAAGATTCTGGGCCGGCTGCAAAAGGATTGCGACCAGAGCCTGGACCTGTTGAGCGACAGCGTAGGGCTGTCATCCACCAGTTGTTACCGGCGCATTCGCCGTATGGAAAGCGTGGGGATTATCAAGGCCAGGGTGGCGGTACTGGATGAGCGCAAATTGGGTATCCAGGTGACCGCGTTCTTCTTGATCAAACTGGACAAGGACAGCCACGATATCGACCGCAAGATGCAGCACATCCTGATCCATCACCCGGAGATCCAGGATTGCTACCTGATGACCGGTGAGTTCGATTTTGTGATGGTGGCCAAGTTCAGGGATGCCACCGAGTACACCGATTACATCTACCGGTTCCTGGAGATTTATCGGGATATTCCGATTCGTACCTACTCGTCGACGTTGGTGGTGAGGACGGTGAAGAAGTCTTATGAGTTGCCGTTGTTTGGGGGGTGTTGACGGAAATCAGGTAACGGCTGATAGGGTGGCGGCTCTTACTGTGGGCCACCTTTAGAAAGAGCGGGATGTCATGCCGGGCGGAGTTCAAATGTGGGAGGGGGCTTGCCCCCGATGGCGGTGTGTCAGTCACTGCATGTGTAGCTGACCCACCGCCATCGGGGGCAAGTCGAATCGTCGCACCGCCCCTCCCACAGTGGATCTCCGTTTGTTGAAAGATCTCGGTTTGTTCTGGCACCCCCTCAAACCCGCGCTTCCCGAGGCATCCCCAGCGCCCGCTCCGCAATCACATTGCGCTGAATCTCATTGCTCCCCCCATACACCGTGTCCGCCCGGCTAAACAGGAACAACGCCTGCAACCGGCTCAGCTCGTAGGGCTCGCCCTCAAGCACCTCTCCAGCATCCCCCAGCACATCCATCGCCAACTTGCCCAGATCACGGTGCCAGGTGGACCACGCCAACTTGTAAATCATCGCCTCGCGACTTAGGCTGCCATCTTGCGCCCCACACAGCATGCGCAACGAGTTGTAGCGCAACACCTTGAGCCCGGCCCACGCCTGGGCAATGCGCTGGCGCAGCAATGGGTCACGCGCGGCGCCATTGGCCTGGGCGATGCGGATCACTTCATCCAGCTCATTGTGAAACTGCATCTGTTGCCCAAGTGTGGACACGCCACGCTCAAACCCCAATAGCGCCATGGCGATCTTCCAGCCATCGCCGGGCTGGCCGACCAGGTTGTCGGCCGAGGTGACGGCCTGCTCAAAGAACACCTCGTTGAATTCGCTGGTGCCGGTCAGTTGCTGGATCGGCTGCACGCGAACCCCCGGCTGGACCATCGGCACCAGCAGGAACGACAACCCGTGATGCCCCTGGCTGCCCGGCTCGGTGCGCGCCAGCACGAAGCACCAGTCGGCTTCATGGGCCAACGAGGTCCAGACCTTTTGCCCGCTGATCAACCAATGTTCGCCGGAGGCATCGAGGCGGGCGCGGGTCTGCACGTTGGCCAGGTCCGAGCCGGCCCCCGGTTCCGAGTAGCCCTGGCACCAGAACGTGCTGCCATCGAGGATGCCGGGCAACAGGCGTTGCTGCTGGGCCGGTGTGCCAAAGGCGGCGAGGGTAGGGCCCACCAGGCCTTCGCCGATGTGCCCCATGCGACCAGGGCCGCCGGCACGTGCGTACTCTTCGTGGAAAATCACCTGCTGGCTGATGGGCAGGCCGCGCCCGCCGTGTTCCTTGGCCCAACCGACGCCAATCCACGCGCCCGCCGCCAGTTCACGCTCCCAGGCTTTGCGTTGTGCGGGAAAGCTGTGCTCGTCCCCCGGCCCGCCGCGAAAGCGCAGCGCGGCAAATTCGCCACTCAGGTGCTGGGCCATCCACTGCGCAACCTCTTCGCGGAAGGCTTCGTCGGCACGGCTGAAACCGATTTTCATGCGGGATCTCCCAATAGATAGGTGGCCAGGCGCTCGCGGTGCCAGGCCGGGCTGCCGAATAGCGGCTCGCCGGCGCGAGCGCGCTTGAAGTACAGGTGCGGGTCGTATTCCCAGGTGAAACCGACGCCGCCATGCAGTTGGATCGATTCGGCCGCGCAGTGGAAAAACGCCTCGCTGGCGTGGATTTTCGCGGTGGCGGCCGCAGCGGCGAGTTCTTCGGCCACTGCCGTGTCACCGTTCGGGTCCAGGCGCTCCTGCACCACGCAGGCGGCGTAGTAGGCCGCCGAGCGGGCACACTCGACCTGCAGCATCATGTCGGCGCAGCGGTGCTTGATCGCCTGGAAACTGGCAATCGGGCGGTTGAACTGGCGACGTTCACCGATATACGCCAGGGTCAGGTCGAGCACTTGTTGCGCACCGCCGACCTGCTCGGCCGCCAGGCCCGCTGCGGCCACCCGAAATGTGTCGCGAAGCACGCCCCAGCCTTGCTCGGGGTCGCACAAGCGTTGCGCTTTGCTGACATCGACATGGCGCAATTCGATCTGCGCCAGTCGTCGCGTCTGATCCAGGGTGGCCAGCGGGCGGCGGATCACGCCGGGGGCATCTCCCGGCAAGGCGTACAGGCTGATGCCGTGCTCACCTTGAGTACCCGGTGTGCGCACGGCGACGATCAACAGGTCGGCCGAAGCGCCATCGATCACCTGAGCGTATTGCCCGTGCAGGGTCCAGCCGCCTGGGCGCGGTTCTGCTACGGCGCGCACGCTGCCCGCGTGCAGGCCCGGCGTGTCGGCAAAGGCCAATGTAGCCCGAGTGGCACCGCCGGCAATCGCCTGGAGCCAATACGCCTGCAACGCCTCGTTGTGTCCCAGCAACAAGGCCGGAGTGGCCAAGCACGTGGTGGCGAACAGCGGTGAGCCCAACAAGAAACGCCCGCACTGCTCCAGCAGGATCGCCAATTCGACAAACCCCAGGCCCATGCCGCCAAACGCCTCGGGCACCATCAGCGCCGGCCAGTACAGCTCCTGGCCGATCTGCTGCCACACCTGCGGGTCGTAGGCATGGGGCGTCGCCATGGCGGTCCGCACGGCGTGGGAGTCACTGGCCTGGGCGAGAAATCGCTCGGCGCTGTCGCGGATCATCTGGTGTTCTTCGGTCAACGCGAACTCCATGGGAAGGCATCTCGTAAAGCCAAGGGATACGCCAGTCTGCGGCGCCTGGAGCGGCGTTCGAATCACTAAAACGGACTAGGGCGCCTGCGCACCGTGTTTAGTCTCAACGGACGATGAAGCGCTTGGCGCGGCTTTGCACAATGGTCCCCGGCAACCCCTTTCCGTCAACGAGGACCACGGCATGATCGACATTCGCGGCTTGAGCTATTTCGTCTCGCAGATCGAAAACCTCAGCCATTGGCAGCGGTACGCCGAAGACGTGCTGGGCATGTCGGTCACTACGGCGCCGGGCAACGGCCTGTACGTGAAGATGGACGAGCGTCCGTTCCGCATGCTGATTGTTGAGGGCACTGAAGCGCGTTACCTGGCCTCCGGCTGGGAACTGGCCAACGCTCCGGCCTTCGAGGCGGCACTGGCGCACCTGACGGCGACGGGTGTGGAGTGGCAGGCGGGCACCCCGGCGGAAATCGAACAGCGCGGCGTGCAGGCACTGGTCAAGCTCACCGACCCCTCCGGCAACTGCCATGAACTGAGCTGGGGCCATCGTTCCGATTGCCTGCCGTTTGTGTCGCCCCAAGGCGTGCCGCGCTTTATCACCGGCGATATGGGCCTGGGCCACACCGTGCTGCCGGCGCCGAATTTCGACGCCACCCTGGCATTTGCCAAGGACGTGTTGGGCTTTGAACTCTCGGATATTTTCAACTTCCGTCCCGACCCGTCGGCGCCGCCGATCCGCATTCACTTCCTGCATTGCCGCAATGCCCGCCACCACAGCCTGGCACTGGCGGAATACCCGGTGCCGTCGGGCTGTGTGCACGTGATGGTCGAGGTCGATTCGATGACCGAAGTCGGCCGCGCCCACGACCGCCTGCAGGCTCATCAAGTGAGCCTGTCGGCCACCCTCGGCCAGCATTTGAACGACCGCATGACCAGTTTCTACATGAAGACGCCGTCGGGTTTCGACCTGGAGTACGGCTTCGGCGGCTTGCAAGTCGATTGGGCCGAACACTCGGCCTTCGAGTTCACCCGCGTGAGCATTTGGGGGCACGACTTTTCGGTCGGCCAACAGTAAGGAATAGACCTGATGAACAAACAACTGACAGCGGCCGATGCGGTCGCTCAACTGCGCGATGGCATGACCCTCGGTTTTGGTGGCTGGGGCCCACGGCGCAAGCCGATGGCCATTGTGCGCGAGATCCTGCGTTCGCCGGTCAAGGACCTGACCGTGGTGGCCTACGGCGGCCCGGAAGTGGGCATGTTGTGCGCGGCGGGCAAGGTCAAGAAGCTGGTGTTCGGCTTTGCCACCCTGGATGCGATCCCGTTGGAGCCGTACTACCGCAAGGCCCGCGAGGCCGGTGAACTGGAATTGCTGGAACTGGACGAAGGCATGTTCCAGTGGGGCCTGCGCGCCGCCGGCATGCGCTTGCCGTTCCTGCCCACTCGCTGCGGCCTGGGCACCGATGTGACGCGCCTCAACCCGGAACTCAAGATGGTCAGCTCGCCGTATGCCGATGGTGAGGTGCTGCTGGCGATGCCCGCGCTCAACCTGGATGTGGCCTTCCTGCATGTCAACGTCGCCGACCGCCTGGGCAACTGCCTGGTGACCGGCCCGGACCCGTATTTCGATCACCTGTTCGCCCGCGCTGCGCAGCAGTGCTTTGTCTCCTGCGAGCGTCTGGAAGAACGCCTGGCGCTGAGTGCCGAGCAAGCCCGGTTCAACACCTTCGAACGCTACCTGGTCAGCGGCGTGGTGCATGCGCCGCTGGGGGCGCACCCCACCGCCTGCGCGCCGGACTACGGCTGGGATTTGCCGCACCTCAAGGGCTATGTCGCCAGCAGCCAGGCGCCGAATGGTTGGCAGGACTATGTGCAGGCCTATATCGCCGGTGGCGAACAGGCCTACCAGGCACAGAACGGCGGTGCCGATTCCATGGGCGCCTTGCCCCTTCCCGTGTTCTGAGGACTCGCGACTATGTCTGCAACCTGTGATTTCACCCTTGCCGAACTGATGATCGTCGCTGCCAGCGAAGCCTGGCGTGGCGACGGCGAAGTGATTGCCTCGGGCCTGGGCGTGATCCCACGCCTGGGTGCTGGCCTGGCCAAGCTGACCCATAGCCCGGAACTGCTGATGACCGACAGCGAGGCGTTCCTGGTGGAAGAGCCGATCCCGCTGGGCCCGCGTGGCGACTATGTGCCGCGCTACTCGGGCTATCTGTCGTTCGAACGGGTTTTTGAGTGCGTATGGGGCGGGCGTCGCCACGCGATGATCGGGCCGACCCAGATCGACCGCTGGGGCCAGACCAACCTGTCCTGCGTGGGCGACTACCAAAAGCCCAGGACCGCGATCCTCGGTGTGCGCGGCTTGCCCGGCAACAGCATCAACCACCTCAATTCGTTTTTCGTGCCCAGCCACAACACGCGGGTGTTCGTCAGTGGCGAGGTGGACATGGTCTCCGGTGTCGGCTTCAAGGCCGAACGCTGGCCCGAGGGTGTGCGCCGCGACCTGATGGACATCCGTTGGGTGATCACTGACCTCTGCGTGCTGGATTTCGATGGGCCGCAGCGTGCGGTGCAGGTGCGTTCGTTGCACCCCGGCGTGAGCTTCGAACAGGTCCAGGCCAATACCGGTTTTCCGCTGCTGCTGTCGGCACAAGTGCACGAGACGGTGCACCCCACGCCCGAGCAACTGGCGCTGATCCGGCGCCTCGACCCCCACGACTACCGCGCAAGCGTGATCAAGGGCAACCCGCCCGGCATCCGCGTGGCCGCGCTCAAGGACGGCGAGCATGCACACTCCTGACCCTGAATTTGTCGTGCGCGAGGACCATGCCGTCTACGAGACGCAGGAGCCGGTGCTGTACCGCGTGGCCGAGGGCATCGCGACCCTGACGCTCAATCGCCCGAGCTTCAACAACGCGCAGAACTCGCAAATGACTTATGCGCTGGACGCGGCGTTGCGTCAGGCGGTGGACGACGACAGCGTCAAGGTCATCGTCCTGCGCGGCAACGGCAAGCACTTCTCGGCGGGGCATGACATTGGCACGCCTGGGCGCGACATCAACAAGCCGTTCGAGCGCGCGCACCTATGGTGGGACCACACCAACAAACCCGGCGGCGAGCAGTTGTACGCCCGTGAGCAGGAGGTGTACCTGGGCATGTGCCGACGTTGGCGCGAGTTGCCCAAGCCGACCATCGCCATGGTGCACGGCGCGTGCGTCGCGGGCGGGCTGATGCTGGCGTGGGTGTGCGACTTGATCGTCGCCAGCGACGACGCATTCTTCCAGGACCCGGTGGTGCGCATGGGTATTCCGGGGGTGGAGTATTTTGCCCATCCCTACGAAATGAACCCGCGCATCGCCAAGGAGTTTCTGTTCACCGGCGACCGCATGAGCGCCACCCGTGCCTGGCAAGTGGGCATGGTCAACCGCCTGGTGCCGCGCGATGAACTGGAGCAAGCCACCTATGCCCTGGCCGCCGGCATCGCGCGTCAGCCGCGCATGGGCCTGGCCCTGACCAAGCAGGCGATCAACCATGTCGAAGACCTGCAAGGCAAACGCACGGCGATGGATGCGGTGTTCGCCTGGCACCACTTTGCCCATGCCCATAACGAGTTGCTGTCCGGCGACAAGCTAGGTGGTTTTGACGCCAAGGGCATGGCCCGGGCCAACAAGCAGGCCGAGGACAACAGCCAATGAATCGCTGGCTCGACACCGCGCTGACCGAGGCCCTCGGTTGCCGTTACCCGATCGTGCAAACCGCCATGGGCTGGGTCGCCGATGCCAATCTGGTGATCGCCACCACCCAGGCGGGAGGTTTCGGGTTTCTGGCCGGAGCGACCCTGGCGGCGGATGCCCTGGAAGGTGAAATCCGCAAGGTCATCGAGGCTACCGGTGGCAGCCGGTTTGGCCTGAATTTCCATATGTTCCAGGACAACGCCGCGCAGTGCGTCGACCTGGCGATCAAGTACCGCCTGCGTGCCGTCAGCTACGGGCGTGGTCCGGACAAACAGACCATCGCGCGCTTCAAGGCTGCCAATGTGCTGTGCATGCCCACGGTGGGTGCGCTCAAGCACGCGCTCAAAGCGGTGGAACTGGGCGCCGATTTGATCACAGTGCAAGGCGGCGAGGGCGGTGGGCATACCGGTGGCGTGCCCAGTTCAATCCTGTTGCCCCAGGTGCTGGCGGCGGTCCAGGTGCCGGTGATTGCCGCCGGCGGCTATGCCACGGGGCGTGGCCTGGCTTCGGTGCTGGCGGCCGGTGGTGCCGGGATCGCCATGGGCACGCGGTTCCTGATGACCCGCGAATCGCCGACCCCAGTTGCGACCCTGCAACGCTACTTGAACGTCAACGACCCGCAACAGGTACGGGTGACCACGGCGGTGGACGGCATGCGCCATCGCATGATCGAAAACCGCTTTATCAACCACCTTGAACAGGCCGGCCCGTTCGGTCGCCTGCGCATCGCCCTGGGCAGCGCCTGGCAGTGGAAGCAACAGACCGGCATGAGCCTGGGGCACATGGCCGGGGTGTTTGTGCGGGCGTTGCGTGAAGACCCGTCGGCGCTGTCCCAAGTGGTGATGGCCGCCAACCAGCCGGTGCTGTTGCAACGCTCGATGGTCGAGGGCCGCCCCGACGAAGGCATCTTGCCCAGTGGCCAGGTCGCGGCCGCCATCGACGCGCTGCTCAGTTGCCAGGACGTCATCGAAGGCATCGCCCTTGAGGCGCAGCAATGCCTGGACGCGCTGTTATCGCGCAGCCAGGCCGACCCCATCACCCGCACCGCCAGCATTGGAGAACCCCTGTGAACCAGGCATTTACCACCCAACTCAACCAGGGAATCGCTGAGCTGGTGATCGCCAAGCCGCCGGTCAACGCCCTCGACAGCCAGGAGTGGCATGCATTGGCACGCCAACTCGACGCACTGGGGGCCAACCCCGAGGTGCGGGTGATCGTGATTCGCGCTGAAGGCCGGGGCTTTTGCGCCGGTGTGGATATCAAGGAACTGGACCGGTTTCCCGAGCG
Source organism: Pseudomonas nabeulensis (assembly GCF_004682045.1). Lineage (GTDB taxonomy): Bacteria > Pseudomonadota > Gammaproteobacteria > Pseudomonadales > Pseudomonadaceae > Aquipseudomonas > Aquipseudomonas nabeulensis. The sequence continues at coordinate 5,341 of NZ_QUZT01000056.1, read as the reverse complement.
CATCGTCGAGGTCAACGCCGGCAACTACGCCACCTTCAAGGCCGTGCACCGCAACCCGGTGCCGGTGATCGTCGCGGTGCATGGCTTTGTGCTGGGCGGTGGCATTGGCATTACAGGGGCGGCAGACATTGTGGTCGCGTCCGACTGCGCCACCTTTGCCTTGCCGGAAGTCGACCGGGGCGCCATGGGCGGCGGCGCGCATTTGCAGCGTCTGTTCCCGGTGCAAAAGGTGCGCTACCTGTTCTTCACCGGCGAGCCCATCGGTGCCGTCGAAGCCCAGACGTACGGCTTTATCGAGCGGGTCGTCAGCAAAGACGCCTTGCGCGACACCGCCATGGGCATTGCCGCCAGGATCGCGGCCAAGAGCCCCGGCATGATCCGCATCGCCAAGGAGGCGTTGAACGGCATCGAAGACGGCAACCTGGAGGACAAATACCGCTGGGAGCAGGGCTTCACGCTGCAGGCCTACAACAGCCCCGATTCGGCGGAAACCCGCCGGGCCTTCGTCGAAAAACGTGACGCCAAGTTCTGAGGGAACGCCATGGACCTGACTTATACCCCCCAGCAAAACGCCTTTCGCACCGAAGTGCGCGAATGGCTCGCGGCCAACGTGCCACGCGAACCCCTGGCCAGCTACGACACCCGCGAAGGCTTTGAACAACACCGCGCCTGGGAAGCGACCTTGTTCGAGAGCCGCTGGTCGATGGTGATGTGGCCTGCCGAACTGGGCGGGCGCGGCTGCGACTTGATCGAGTGGCTGATTTTCGAAGAGGAATACTACGGTGCCGGCGCGCCGATGCGCGTCAATCAGAACGGCCAATTGTTGCTCGGGCCGACGCTGATGGAGTTCGGCACGCCGCAGCAGAAACAGCGCTTCCTGCCACGCATGGCTGCCAGCCTGGACATGTGGGCGCAAGGCTGGTCGGAGCCGAATGCCGGCTCGGACATGGCGGCGATCACCAGCAAGGCGCTGCTCGACGGCGACCACTATGTGATCAACGGGCAGAAAACCTGGTCGACCCGGGCGATCTACGCCGACTGGTTGTTTGGCCTGTTCCGCAGCGAGCCGGGCTCGACCCGTCACCACGGCCTGTCGTTCATCATGGTGCCGTTGGATGCGCCGGGGGTGAGCATCCGCCCAATCAAGGCGCTCAATGGCAAAGAGGCGTTTGCCGAAGTGTTCTTCGACGACGTGCGGGTGCCGGTGGCCAACCGCATCGGTGCCGACGGGCAGGGCTGGCATGTGGCAATGGCCACCGCCGGTTTTGAGCGCGGCCTGTTGCTGCGCTCGCCGGCGCGCTTCCAGGCGACGGCGCGCAAGTTGGTCGAGCTGTACAAGACGCACCGCGCCGAGGCTGATCGCGACCCCAGCCTGCGCGACGCGGTGCTGGACACCTGGATGGGCGCCGAGGCCTACGCGCTGTCGGCCTACTACACCGTAGGGCGCTTGAGCCGGGGTGAACAGATTGGCGCCGAGTCGAGCATCAACAAGATCATCTGGTCGGAACTGGATTTGAAGATGCACGAAACGGCGATGCGCATTCTCGGCGTGCAGGGCGAGTGGGTGGGTGACACGTCGGGCTGGCTGGAGGGCTTCCTGTTCGCCCAGTCCGGGCCGATCTACGCCGGGACCAACGAGATCCAGCGCAACATCATCGCCGAGCGCATGCTCGGTTTGCCGAAATAAGGAACCGCCATGGACTTCACTTTCAACGATGACCAATTGGCGTTCCGCGAGGCCATCAGCCGTTTCCTGATGACCGAAGCCGCGCCGGAAATGCTGCGGGAAATCTGGGAAACCGACCCCGGGCGCTCCCGCGACCTGCGCAACGCCATCGCCGCCCAGGGCCTTACCGCCTTATCGGTGCCCGAGGCCGAAGGTGGCCTGGGGATGGACGATGTGACCTGGGCGTTGATGACCCAGGAACTGGGTTACTACGCGATTCCCGACTCTTTGGCTGACACCGCGTACGTCGCCTGTGGCGTGCTGTCTGGATTGCCGGTAACGCATCCGGTACGCGCCGAGCTGTTGCCGCGTATCGCCGATGGCAGCTTGCGCCTGGCGATTGGGCATCCGGTCAACCGGTTGGTCAGCGATGCGGCGTTGGCCGAAGTGCTGATCCTGACCAACGCTGATGAGATTCACGTGGTGCCGCGTGCCCAGGTCGACGTGCAGGCGCAGTCGAGTATCGATGCGTCGCGACGGTTGGGCCGGGTCAGTTGGGCGCCGTCGTCGGCCACCTGCGTTGCCCAGGGCGAGCAGGGCCGTACGTTGCAAGCGCGGATGCTCGACCGTGGCGCGCTGTCGGTGGCCGGGCAATTGCTGGGGTTGGCGCAGCGCATGTTGGACCTGTCGGTGGACTACGCCGCCCAGCGCAAACAGTTCGGCAAACCCATCGGCAGTTTCCAGGCGGTCAAGCATCACCTGGCGGATGTCGCCCGTGCCATCGAACAGGCCAAGCCGGTGCTGTACCGCGCCGCGCATGCGGTGGCCCGTGGCGATGCCAACGCGGGCGTGTGGGTCTCGCAAGCGCGCCTGGCGGCCAACGAAGCCAGTTGGCTCGCGGCGCGCAAGGGCATCCAGGTGCACGGTGCGATGGGGTACACCTGGGAGGTGGATTTGCAGATGTTCATGAAGCGCGCCTGGGCGCTCGATGCGTCGTGGGGGGATCGCGGCTTTCACAAAAACCGCGTCAGCGACTACCTGTTTGCCGACGCCACCGGCCTGGGGCCGGGGCGCACTTTCGAGGAATAAGCCATGGCACAAGCCTATCTGGTCGATGCACTGCGCAGCCCCACGGGCAAGCGCAAAGGTGCACTCAGTGAGATCCATGCGATAGACCTGGGCGCCCATGTGCTCAAGGCGCTGGTGGAGCGCAATGTGATCCCCGCCGAGGACTATGACGATGTGATGTTCGGCTGCGTCGATACCATTGGGTCCCAAGCGGGTGACATCGCCCGCACCAGTTGGCTGGCCGCCGGCCTGCCGCTGACGGTGCCCGGCACCACGGTGGATCGCCAGTGCGGTTCGTCCCAGCAGGCGTTGCACTTTGCCGCGCAAGCGGTGATGAGCGGCACCCAGGACGTGGTCGCGGTAGGCGGGGTGCAGACCATGACCCAGATTCCGATTGGCTCGGCGATGCTGGCTGGGCAGCCATTGGGCTTTGCCGATCCGTTCTCGGGCAGTGCCGGTTGGCGTGCGCGGTTTGGCGCGCAGCCGGTGAACCAGTTCTACGCCGCCCAGCGCATTGCCGACCATTGGCAGATCAGCCGCGAGCAGATGGAACGCTTTGCGCTGGACAGCCATGAGCGCGCCCTGGCCGCTGTCGCCAGCGGGCGGTTTGCCCGTGAAATCGTCGCGTGCCACGGCCTGGCCGTGGATGAAACCCCGCGCCAGAGCAGCCTGGCGAAAATGGCCGAACTGCAACCGGTGGACCCGCAATACCCGTCGATTACCGCCGCCGTTTCCAGCCAGACCTGTGACGCGGCGGCCGCGCTGCTGGTGGTGTCCGAAGCGGCGCTCAAGCGCTACGACCTGACACCCCGTGCGCGGATTCATCACCTGACAGTGCTGGGCGACGACCCGATCTGGCACCTCACCGCACCGATTGCCGCTACACGGCGAGCCTTGGCCAAAAGCGGCCTGAGCATGGCCGATATCGACCGGGTGGAGATCAACGAAGCTTTTGCTTCGGTGGTCATGGCCTGGGCCAAGGAGCTGGATTACGACCCGGCGCGCACCAACGTCAACGGCGGCGCGATTGCCTTGGGCCACCCATTGGGGGCCACCGGTGCACGCTTGATGACCACGTTGCTCAACGAACTGGAGTGCAGCGGTGGCCGTTATGGCTTGCAGACCATGTGCGAAGGCGGTGGCCAGGCCAACGTGACGATCATCGAGCGTTTGTAGTTCTTTTCACTCTTCAAGGAGCAAGACATGTCTATGTGTTCAGGCCGCACCGTGATCATCACCGGCAGCGGCGGTGGGCTCGGTCGCGCCTATGCCCTGGCGTTTGCCGAGCAGGGTGCCAACGTGGTGGTCAATGACATTCGCGCCGAGGCGGCGCAGGCGGTGGTGGATGAGATCCAGGCCAGCGGCGGGCAGGCGATTGCCAACAGCGACGACATCACCACCCTGGCCACGGCGCAGCGGATTGTCGACGCAGCGCTGGCGGCGTTTGGCGAAGTGCATGTGCTGGTCAACAACGCCGGGGTGCTGCGTGATCGCATGTTCATCGGCCTCAGTGAAGATGACTGGGACACGGTGATGCGGGTGCACCTCAAGGGGCATTATTGCCTGGCCAATATCCTCGGGCGCCGCTGGCGCGACCTGGCCAAGGCGGGGATGCCGGTGTCGGCGCGCATCATCAACACCAGCTCCGGCGCGGGGTTGCAGGGGTCGGTGGGGCAGTCCAATTATTCGGCGGCCAAGGGCGGAATTGCTGCGTTGACCCTGGTACAAGCAGCGGAACTGGCGCGTTACGGCGTGACCGCGAATGCACTGGCGCCTGCGGCCCGTACGGCGATGACCGAGAGTGCGATGCCCGATGTGGTGAAAAAACCGGAGGACGGCAGTTTTGATGCCTGGGCGGCGGAGAACGTGGCGCCGTTGGTGGTGTGGTTGGGCAGTGAGGCGTCGGCGCATGTGAGTGGGCAGGTGTTCGAGAGCCAGGGGGGAAGGATTTCGTTGGGGGATGGCTGGCGAACCGGCGCGACCCGCGACAAAGGGGCGTTGTGGCGGGTGGAGGAGGTGGGGGCTGCGGTGGATGGGATTTTGGCGGAGGCGCCTAGGGCGCAGGGGGTTTGGGGCACAGCGTGATGGGCCAGCGTGTTTGACGGGGCGATTGCAGATAAAAGCAAGAGCGCGGCGGCCTTAGAGCCGACCGGTCAGGTGGGCCGTTCACAGTTCAAATGTGGGAGGGGGCTTGCCCCCGATGGCGGAGTGTCAGTCACTGATGAGCTGGCTGATGTACCGCTATCGGGGGCAAGCCCCCTCCCACATTTTGATCTCCACAATTCTGAAGATATTGATCGGCTCTGGCTCTGGCTTTTGATTTTGATCTTAGTCGCCCCGTTAAACCATGCGGGTCGAACGCAGGCTTGAATCCGTGGGTAAACCGGCATCCATGCCGGTTTACCCCCCCAAATCCATGCCGAATTCCGGCCAGCGTGTTTGACGGGGCGATTTCAGATCAAAAGCAAGAGCGCGGCGGCCTTAGAGCCGACCGGTATTTCATGCCGTTCACAGTTCTAATGTGGGAGGGGGCTTGCCCCCGATGGCAGTGTGTCAGTCACTGCATTTGTAGCTGACCCACCGCTATCGGGGGCAAGCCCCCCCCCC
>NZ_QUZT01000055.1 GCF_004682045.1 Pseudomonas nabeulensis | reverse complement strand
CCGCTCATCTGCTGTTTCCTTAACTGACAGGCATTAGGGCAAGCCCCCTCCCACACTTATTTGCATTTCAAGTCAGGAGACGGTGCTGTGTTCCTGCTGTTGCTGGCGCTGCGCCACCCAGTATTCCACCAGCTCCCGCAACTGCGACAACTCCACCGGCTTGGCCATATGCCCATCCATCCCGGCCTGGCGCGCACGCTCTTTATGCTCCGACAGGATATGCGCCGTCAGTGCCACGATGGGTGTACGAATCCGCTGGTGGCTGACTTCCCACGCCCGCAGTTGCTGGGTCGCCGAGAAACCATCGAGGATCGGCATTTCACAGTCCATCAGCACCAGGTCGTAACGCTGGGCTTTCATCGCCTCCAGCGCTTCCTCGCCGTTGCTGGCGGTGTCCGGGTTGAGGTTGAGCTTGCCGAGCATGCCGCGAATCACTTTGGTGGAGATGCTGTTGTCTTCGGCCACCAGGATGCGGAAATCTGTCGGCACCGTCACTGCGGCGGGGGCGGGGGCATTCAGGGCCGGGCGCGACGGTAATCCACCCTTGTTGCGCTGGGCCAACTCGTCGGCCAGGGTGGTCTTGAGCGTATACCCGGCCACCGGTTTGGCGAGGATGCGCTTGATCCCGCAGTTGCGCGCGATGATCTTGCTCGGCGCATTGCTGATGCCGGTGAGCATGATCAACAGGATGTCGTGGTTCAGGCTCGGGTCTTCCTTGATCTTCGCCGCCAGTTGCATGCCGGTCATGCCGGGCATGTTCTGGTCCAGCAACACCACGTCGAAGTAGTCACGCAAGTGCGCCTTGGTGCGCAGCAGCGCCAGCGCCTCTTTACCCGACGGCACGGCGCTGACGTTGAGGCCCCAGGCCGAGCATTGCTGCACCAGCACTTTGCGGCAGGTGTCGTTGTCGTCCACCACCAGCACGCGGGCGTCCTTGAGCGGGCCGTCGAGGTCGGAGGTAGGATGCTCCAGGCGTTCCGGGTCCAGCGGCAGGGTCAGCCACAACGTGCTGCCCTGGTGGCTGCCGCTCTTGATGCCGAACTCGCCGTTCATCAACAGGATCAGCTGGCGGGCGATGACCAGGCCCAGGTGGCCGCTCAAGCGGGTGGCCGAGAGGAAATTCTTGCTGTGCAGTTCGCTGTGCAGCAGCGCGTCACGCTCGGCCGCTTCCATCGGCAGGCCGCTGTCTTGCACGGCGATGCGCAGGCGCGGCTTGGTGCTGCGGTCGTCCAGGGCCACCACGATCAGCACTTCGCCTTCATCGGTTTTGTGCAGGGCGTTTTCCAGCAGGCTCAGCAGTGCCTGGCGCAGGCGGGTCGGGTCGCCACTGATGACGCGTGGCACCTGGGGCTGGATAAAGCTGATCAGCTCGACGTTTTGCTGTTCGGCCTTGGCGCGGAAGATACTCAGGCAGTCTTCGAGCAGCGCATTGAGGTCGAACTGCACGTCGTCCAGTTCGATCTGCCCAGATTCGAGCTTGGAGATGTCGAGGATTTCGTTGATCAACGTAAGCAGTTCGTTGCCGGCGCTGTGGATGGTCTGCACGTAGTCGCGTTGTTTCACCGACAGCGGCGTGCCCAGCAACAGTTCGGTCATGCCCAGCACACCGTTCATGGGGGTGCGGATTTCGTGGCTGATCTTCGCCAAAAACTCGGCCTTGGCCGCGATCTCGGCATTGCTGGCGGCCAGGTCGCGGCTCAGGTTGAAACGTGCCTCGACAATCGCGCGCTGGCGCTCACCCAAGGCCAGGCTCATCAACAGGCCGCTGAGGCAGATAAAGCCCAACAGGGTCATGATCAGGCCTTGCGGCGCCAGCAGCGTGAGGCCGAGCAGGGCGGGCAGGATGATCAGCGTGCCGATGTTGAACACCACCATCCCCGCCACGAACAAACGCGCCGGGCGGTAGCCTTTTTGCCAGTGATAGCCCGAGACGAACAGCATGCTCAAGCCCGCCAGCGCCACCAACACATAGGTGATGATGTTCAGCGGCAAGGTGTTGACGAACAACAACAGCAGGCCGCACAGCACGGTCACCAGGATGTCGGCCATCAGCAGCTTGTTCAGCGGGTGCGGGCCCAGGGGCATAAAGAAGCGGTAGGCAAACATCAGCCCGCATGGTGCGGTCAGCAGCAGCGCCAGGTAGGCGCCTGGGGTCTGGATGCCATGCCAATTCGGCAGCCATGGGCCCACCAGGTTGAGCAACAGCGCCAGGCTCAGCATCAGCAGCAACTCGCAGGCTGCCAGCCACAGGCTGCTGCGCGAGCGGTGGTAAGCGAAGCGCGAGAGGTTGTGCATGATCAGCATCAACAGGCAGCCGAACAGCAGGCCGTAGATCAGCGTCTGGGTCTGGTTGGCGGCGGCCAGTACGGCAGGCTCCAGGGTGATGTACGGGCGTAGTTCGTGTTCCGAGACCAGGCGCAGATAGATATCTAACGGTTTCTGGCTCTGGGGCAGCGGCAGCATGAAGTCGCTGCTGGGCAACGGGCGCTCAGCCTGGGGCTGGCGCGTGCCGGTGTTCTGTTGTTCCACCAGGGTGTCGCCATCCAGCACGTAGAGGCTCAGGTGGGACAGGTCCGGGGCGAATACCCGCAGCACTTGCTCGTGCTTGCCGGGTTGCAGCTTGAAACGTACCCACAGCGCACCGTCCGGCTGCGCGGCAGTGATCCGGTCGAGTTCGATGGGGCTGAATTGATTGGTGTAGCGCGAAGAGCGGATGTCGCTCAGTTGCAGGTCGGCCTGTTCATCAAGCAAGACTGCCCAGCCGCTGCCTTGCGCGGCGGCCTGGGCCGGGAACAAGCAGAGCAGCGTCAGCAGACTGACAGTGAAACCTATGGCGATCCTGAGCCAGCGCACGGCGAAATCCCTTCGTAGGTTGATGCACGGGGTAACTATGCGCGGCGAAGCGTGTATACGGCAAGGGCCTGGGGCCCTTGCCTAGCCGAACGGATAGCTACGGACGCCGGCTGCTTACTGGTTCTCGCCCCGTTCACGGGCGATGGCGCGGTAGCCGATGTCCTTGCGGTAGAAACAGCCGTTCCAGTCGATTTTCGCCGCCAGCTTGTACGCTTGTTGTTGCGCAGCGTCGACACTGGCACCCATGGCGGTGGCACACAGCACACGGCCACCGGCGGTCACGACCTTGCCATCCTTGAGCGCGGTGCCCGCATGGAACACCTTGCCTTCCAGCGTAGCAGCCGCGTCCAGGCCTTCAATCACGTCGCCCTTGGCGTAGTCGGCCGGGTAACCACCGGCTGCCAGCACCACGCCGACGCTTGGGCGTGGGTCCCACTGCGCTTCAACCTTGTCCAGGGCCTGGGCCAAGGCGGCTTCCACCAGCAGTACCAGGCTCGACTGCAGGCGCAGCATCACTGGTTGGGTTTCCGGGTCGCCGAAACGGCAGTTGAACTCGATGACTTTCGGGTTGCCCGCTTTATCGATCATCAGGCCGGCATACAGGAAACCGGTGTACACATTGCCTTCGTCGGCCATGCCACGCACGGTCGGCCAGATCACCAGGTCCATCACGCGCTTGTGCACATCGGCGGTCACGACGGGGGCAGGGGAGTAGGCACCCATGCCGCCGGTGTTCGGGCCACTGTCGCCATCGCCGACGCGTTTGTGGTCCTGGCTGGTGGCCATCGGCAGCACGTTCTTGCCGTCAACCATCACGATAAAGCTGGCTTCTTCGCCGTCGAGGAACTCCTCGATCACAACACGCGAACCAGCGTCACCAAAGGCGTTGCCGGCGAGCATGTCGCGCACGGCGTCTTCGGCTTCTTGCAGGGTCATCGCCACGATCACGCCTTTACCGGCGGCCAGGCCATCGGCCTTGATCACGATGGGTGCACCTTTTTCGCGCAGGTACGCCAGGGCCGGCTCGATCTCGGTGAAGTTCTGGTAGTCGGCGGTCGGGATCTTGTGACGTGCCAGGAAGTCCTTGGTAAACGCCTTGGAGCCTTCCAGCTGGGCAGCGCCGGCGGTTGGGCCGAAGCAATCCAGGCCACGGCTACGGAACAGGTCTACGACGCCAGCCACCAATGGCACTTCCGGGCCGACGATGGTCAGGGAGACGTTCTTTTCCGCAAAATCCGCAAGTTGCTCAAGGGCCAGCACGTCGATGGCGAGGTTCTCGCACTTGGCTTCAATGGCGGTGCCGGCGTTGCCGGGGGCGACGAAAACCTTTTGGACGCGTGGGTCCTGGGCAACTTTCCAGGCCAGGGCGTGTTCACGGCCACCGCTGCCAATGATCAAAACATTCATTTCAAAAACCTCAAATTCTGTAGGGCGCCGCAGGAAGGCTTTATGTGGGAGGGGGCTTGCCCCCGATGGCGGTGTTTCAGTCAATTAATGTGCTACTGAACCACCGCTATCGGGGGCAAGCCCCCTCCCACACAAGCTCGCTCTCACATCTCTATCGAGTTGGATCAGTGGCGGAAGTGGCGCATGCCGGTGAAGACCATCGCGATGCCAGCTTCGTCAGCGGCGGCGATGACTTCAGCGTCGCGCATCGAGCCACCTGGCTGGATCACGGCGGTAACGCCCGCTTTGGCGGCATTGTCCAAACCATCACGGAACGGGAAGAATGCATCGGAAGCCATCACCGAACCCACGACCTGCAAGCCTGCGTGCTCTGCCTTGATCGCGGCGATACGCGCCGAGTTCACGCGGCTCATCTGGCCGGCGCCGACACCGATGGTCTGGCGGTTCTTGGCGTAGACGATGGCGTTGGACTTCACGTACTTGGCGACTTTCCAGGCGAAGATCAAATCGTTGATCTCTTGCTCGGTCGGCGCGCGCTTGGTCACAACCTTGAGGTCTTCGCTGCCAATCATGCCGATGTCGCGGCTCTGTACCAGCAAGCCGCCGTTGACGCGCTTGTAGTCCCAGGCCGCAGCGCGGTCGGCCGACCACTCGCCGCAGGCCAGCAGGCGTACGTTGGCTTTGGCAGCCACGATGGCGCGGGCTTCTTCGCTCACGCTTGGGGCGATGATCACTTCAACGAACTGACGCTCGACGATCGCCTTGGCGGTCTCGGCATCCAGTTCACGGTTGAAGGCGATGATGCCGCCGAACGCCGACTCGGTGTCGGTGGCGTAGGCCAGTTCGTACGCCTGGCGAATACCGCCTTCTGCGTCCGGGCTGACGGCCACGCCGCACGGGTTGGCGTGCTTGACGATCACGCAGGCCGGCTTGACGAAGCTCTTCACGCATTCCAGCGCGGCGTCGGTATCGGCCACGTTGTTATAGGACAGTTCTTTGCCTTGCAGCTGGGTCGCGGTGGCGATGCCGACTTCGGCAGGCTTGGCCTCAACGTAGAACGCCGCGCTCTGGTGCGGGTTCTCGCCGTAGCGCATTTCCTGGGCCTTGATGAACTGGCTGTTGAAGGTGCGCGGGAACTGGCTGCGGCCTTCGGTCGACAGGGTTTCAGCAGCCTGGTTAACCGTGCCCATGTAGTTGGCGATCATGCCGTCGTAGGCGGCAGTGTGTTCGAACGCCTTGAGCATCAGGTCGAAACGCTGGGCGTAGGTCAGGCCACCGGCTTTCAGGCTTTCCAGCACGTTGGCGTAGTCGCTGGCGTTCACCACGATGGCCACGTCTTTGTGGTTCTTGGCAGCGGAGCGAACCATGGTCGGGCCGCCGATATCGATGTTTTCGATGGCGGTCGGCAGGTCGCAGCCTGGCTTGTTGATGGTGGCTTCGAACGGGTAGAGGTTGACGGCCACCAGGTCGATTGGCTTGATGCCATGCTCGGCCATGATCGCGTCGTCGGTGCCGCGACGGCCAAGGATGCCGCCGTGGATTTTCGGGTGCAGGGTCTTGACACGACCGTCCATCATTTCTGCGAAACCGGTGTAGTCCGCCACTTCCACTGCGGCCACGCCGTTGTCCTGCAGCAGTTTGAAGGTCCCGCCCGTGGAGAGGATTTCCACGCCCAGGGCTTCCAGCTCCTGGGCAAATTCGAGGATGCCGGTCTTGTCGGAGACGCTGATCAAGGCGCGGCGGATCGGCAGGCGGGTAGTCTGGTCGGTCATTTCAATTTCCATCAAAAGCAAAGGAGTCAGCAAAAAAGGCGACCGGTTTTACGCGGGCGCCTTTCTGGTTGGATTGAATGCTTACAGCAAATCGTATTGCTTGAGCTTTTTGCGCAAGGTGCCACGGTTGAGGCCCAGCAGCTCACTGGCTTTGGTCTGGTTGCCCTTCACGTAGTTCATCACGCTTTCGAGCAACGGTGCTTCGACTTCGGAGAGCACCAGGTTGTACACATCCGTGACGGAGGCGCCCTCCAGGTGGGCGAAATAATTGTGCAGCGCCTTCTCGACACTCCCGCGAAGGGTCTGGCCTTCTTCGCTCGGCGTGTTGAGGTGCTGTTTCAAATTGACGTTGTCGCTCACGGGTGTTGTTCCACTCACTAAAGTCTCGGTCATCATCGTCATGCGGCCACCCCCTCTCCGTCCCCTGTCCCCAGGCTCTTGTAACGCTCGCTGAAGAACTCACGAACGTTGGCGCACTGTGCTTCCGTATCATCCAAACGATTGAAGTGGGCGCGAAACTCCCTGGCGCCCGGCAGGGTTGCGAGATACCAGCCGACATGCTTGCGAGCAATGCGTACTCCCATCACGTCTCCGTAGAAGGCGTGCAGGGCGGCCAGATGCTCTAGCAGAATACGTTCCACCTCGATCAGCTCCGGAGCCGGCAACACGTCGCCGGTGCGCAGGAAGTGGTCGATCTCACGGAAAATCCACGGCCGCCCCTGGGCAGCCCGGCCAATCAACAAGCCATCGGCACCGGTTGCGTGCAGCACGCGCCGGGCTTTCTCGGCTGAATCGATATCGCCATTGGCAAAGACGGGCATCGACACCGCCTGCTTGATCGCGGCAATGGTGTCGTACTCGGCTTCACCGGTGTAAAGGTCGGCGCGGGTGCGGCCATGCACTGCCAGCGCTGTAATTCCTGCCTGTTCGGCGATCTTCGCCACCGTCAGGCCGTTCTTGTTGTCCCGGTCCCAACCGGTACGGATCTTCAGGGTGACCGGCACATCGACTGCGGCGACAACGGCCTGCAGGATCTCGGCAACCAACTGCTCATCTTTCAACAGGGCGGAACCGGCGGCCTTGTTGCAGACCTTCTTGGCCGGGCAGCCCATGTTGATGTCGATGATCTGCGCCCCCAACTCCACGTTGGCCCGGGCCGCATCCGCCAGCATCTGTGCATCACCCCCGGCGATCTGCACCGAGCGGGGCTCGGGATCACCTTCGTGGATCATGCGCATCCGCGACTTGCGGGTGTTCCACAAACTCATGTCGCTGGTGACCATTTCCGAGACTACAAGACCTGCGCCCAAACGCTTGCACAGCTGACGAAAGGGCTGGTCGGTGACGCCCGCCATTGGGGCGAGAATCAAACCGTTGTGCAATGTATATGGGCCGATGCGTACCGCCGACATAGGACTTCCCTGTTGTGGGGCCGGATCATTAGAGTTCGAAAAAGGGTTGGCATGATACCCGCTCTCGATGACTGGATAAAGGCTGAATTGGATAAAATCTGAACAGTTATTTCTTTATCGCTGCCGGTTTGGTTGCGCAGGGCTTAGTCAAGAATCCGCCGTCAAACCTTGGTGCGTGAACCGATTCACTCGGGGGAGTGGAAGCTCAGGCTGTAATTCACGGCTTTGTTGCCTGGGTCGAGGATGTCCAGGGAGATATGGATCGGGGTTTGCGAGGGCATTTCGCTCACGCCCGCCAACTCGCCGCTGAGGTATTCAGCGGGCTTGAAGCGACGACTGGCGATCAGGCCGCCGTTTATGTCGGCAAAGCGCAGTTCCAACAACGGGAACGGCTGGGAGAAGGTCGCACGGTTATAGATGATCGCATCGACCACCAGCGCCCCGGCAAAGTCCGGATGGCTGCGGACTACCAGGTTGCTGCTCTTTATGTGGGCGATATCCACCCGTGATGGCACGGTGCAGCCCACGAGTGGGCACAGTTGCTGGAACCAGGGGCGGTATGCGTCCTGGCGTGCCAGGTCGTCGAACTGGTAGGCGATGTACTGTGCGGCCAGGCCGGCGGCGGCGATCAGCACCAGCAATAGCCAGAACAGGCGGCGGCCCAGGCTCGATGGGCGTTTTTGCGCATAGAGGTGCAGCGGGTCGTCTTCCAGGTCCTGGAGTACATCGTCATGAACGCTGGTTTCTGCGCGCGGACGCTTGCGACGGGGCACCAGGCGTTCTTCGGATTCGGGTTCTTCCGCGGCGTTGGTCAGCGGTGTGAACGGTGGATCGATGTCGTGTTCTTCCGGCGTTGAACGCAGCGGCGGTTCATCGTCGGTGTCGTCGATGTGACGCGACATGGAGGGCTCGGTGCGCTGTCTGGTCGCAGGCCCTTTGACCGGTTCGGCGTGTTCTTCGATGGCCTGGGCGCGTTCCTCGGGCGGTTCGCTGAACAGGCTGGCGGCCCATTTCTCTTCGTCGGCCTTGACCGTCTCGCGGCTGGCGCTGAGAGCGTCGTCTTTTTCACGACGTTCCGCACCGGCGGGCAACGTATGCTGAATTTCGCGGCGTTCCAGCTTGGCCAGTTCTTCGTCCAGGTCCAGGTTGTCCAGGTCCAGCTCTTCGGCGGTCCACTGTTTCTGGCTGATTGCCCGCGGCGGCGGCTCAGCGGCAACCGGCAGCTCAGGCTCCGCTGCACCGGCCGCGCGCTGCTCCAGCAGCTGACGCACCGCGTTGAACACTTGCAGGCACGAGCCGCAGCGCACCACGCCGCGGGCCACGTTCAATTGACCGTGGCTGACGCGGAAACGGGTTTGGCAATGCGGGCACTGGGTGACGAAACTGTCGGTCATGCGGCCATCCGATTCAGGCAAGCGCTCATTCTAGCGCCGACGACCGCTGATGCGTACCCAGCCATCACGGTTGGCGATCGGATCCAGCTCGAAATCCTTGGCGTACGCGGCGGCGACGTCTTCGCCTTGCTCGGCGAGGATGCCCGACAGCGCCAGGCGGCCGCCCGGCTTGACCAGGCTCGACAACTGCGGCGCCAGGGAAACCAACGGCCCGGCGAGGATATTGGCCACCAGCACATCGGCCTGCACCTGGGGCAATTGCTCCGGCAGGTAAAGTGGGAATTTGCCTTCAGGAATGTGGTTGCGCCCGGCGTTATCGCGGGAGGCTTCCAGGGCCTGCACGTCGATGTCGGTGCCCACGGCCTCTTTTGCGCCGAGCAGCAGGGCGGCAATCGCCAGAATCCCCGAGCCACAGCCAAAGTCCAACACGTTGCTGTCAGTCAGGTCCTGGCCGTCCAGCCATTCCAGGCACAGCGCGGTCGTCGGGTGGGTGCCGGTGCCGAAGGCCAGGCCCGGGTCCAGCAGCAGGTTGACCGCATCCGGCTCGGGCGCGGCGTGCCAGCTCGGCACGATCCAAAGGCGCTGGCCGAAACGCATCGGCTGGAAGTTGTCCATCCAGCTGCGTTCCCAGTCCTGGTCTTCGATCACTTCGCTGTGATGTTCGGGCAGCGGGCCGCCGGTGAGCAGTTCCATATGGGCCAGGACGCTGGCGGCATCGGTGCCGTCTTCGAACAGGGCCAGCAAGTGGGTGTGCGACCACAGCGGGGTGGTGTTGAGCTCAGGTTCGAAGATTGGCTGGTCTTCGGCGTCCATGAAGGTCACCGACACGGCGCCCACTTCGAGGAACGCATCTTCGTAGGTTTCGGCTTGTTCTGGGCTGATGGCGAGACGGACTTGCAGCCAAGGCATGGCGGGCACCTTTGAAAAAATTGAATGTGCGACGGGTGGGTCGCGAAAGGGCGCAAGTTTACGCGAGCGGCGGGAGGGGTGTACACATAACAAATGTGGGAGGGGGCTTGCTCCCGATGGCGGTGGATCAGTTGCCTGTATTGAGACTGACACACTGCAATCGGGGGCAAGCCCCCTCCCACATTTGCCCTGTGTACATCCGGAGAATTCAGGCCAATAAACAACAAAACCGCCCGAAGGCGGTTTTGTTGGGGGGAGCACTTACTGGTTGGCCAGTTTGTGTTCCAGGTAGTGAATGTTCACACCACCTTCGCAGAAGCCTTCATCGCGGACCAGTTCCCGGTGCAGCGGGATGTTGGTCTTGATGCCGTCGACCACGATCTCGTCCAGGGCGTTACGCATACGGGCCATGGCCTCGTCGCGGGTGGCGCCCCAGGTGATCAGCTTGCCGATCAGCGAGTCGTAGTTGGACGGAACCTTGTAGCCGCTGTACAGGTGCGAATCGACGCGAACGCCGTTGCCGCCCGGTGCATGGAAATGCTTGACCAGGCCTGGACTTGGGATAAAGGTTTTCGGGTCTTCGGCGTTGATGCGGCACTCCAGGGAGTGGCCGTGCATCTTCACGTCGTCCTGGGTGAAGGACAGTGGGTTGCCAGCGGCGATGCTCAGCATCTCCTTGACGATATCGATACCGGTGACCATCTCCGAAACCGGGTGCTCTACCTGCACACGAGTGTTCATCTCGATGAAGTAGAAACGGCCGTTTTCGTACAGGAACTCGAAAGTACCCGCGCCACGGTAGTTGATATCGATGCAGGCCTTGACGCAGCGAGCCAGGACTTCCTGGCGGGCTTTTTCGTCCAGGCCCGGTGCCGGTGCTTCTTCCAGTACCTTCTGGTGACGACGTTGCAGCGAGCAGTCGCGGTCACCCAGGTGGATCGCATGGCCTTGGCCGTCGGACAGAACCTGCACTTCCACGTGACGTGGGTTGGTCAGGTACTTTTCCAGGTAGACCATCGGGTTGTTGAACCAGGCGCCCGCTTCGGAGCGAGTCTGCTTGGCGGCTTCGATCAGGTCTTCTTCTTTATGCACCACGCGCATGCCGCGACCACCACCGCCACCGGCGGCCTTGATGATCACCGGGTAACCGACTTCGCGACCAATGCGCAGAGCGGTTGCCTCGTCTTCCGGCAGCGGGCCGTCGGAACCCGGAACGGTTGGCACGCCGGCCGCGATCATCGCGTCCTTGGCCGAAACCTTGTCGCCCATCAGACGAATGGTTTCGGCTTTCGGGCCGATGAAAGTGAAACCGGATTTTTCCACCTGGTCGACGAAATCGGCGTTTTCCGCGAGGAAGCCGTAGCCAGGGTGGATAGCGGTAGCGCCGGTCACTTCTGCCGCGGCGATGATGCTTGGGACTTTCAGGTACGAGTTCGTGGCCAGTGGCGGGCCGATGCAGATGCTTTCGTCCGCCAGTTTCACGTGCATCAGTTCCGAGTCGGCCGTCGAGTAAACAGCGACGGTCTTGATGCCTTGTTCCTTACAGGCACGCAGGATTCGCAGGGCGATCTCACCGCGGTTGGCGATCAGGACTTTTTCCAGTTTCTTCGCAGGTTTCAACATCGAAGGCACTCCGCGGTTCAAACGATGGTGAACAGCGGCTGGTCGTACTCAACCGGCTGACCGTTTTCTACCAGGATGGATTCGATGACGCCGGCTTTTTCAGCAGTGATGTGGTTCATCATTTTCATCGCTTCAACGATGCAGATGGTGTCGCCCACTTTCACGGTCTGGCCCACTTCAACGAAGGCTGGCGAGGTCGGTGCCGGGGTGCGGTAGAAAGTACCGACCATTGGCGACTTGACCACGAAGCCGTTCAGCACAGGCGCAGCAGGTGCGGCTGGCGCAGCGGCGGCGGCAGGTGCGGCAGCCGGAGCAGCGGCGGCTGGCGCTTGCATAGGCTGTGGCGCGTAGTAAGGCTGGGCCGGGGTCTTGCTGTGGCGGCTGATCCGTACGGACTCTTCGCCTTCCTTGATTTCCAGCTCGTCGATACCGGATTCTTCCAGCAGTTCGATCAGTTTCTTAACTTTACGGATATCCATGAATCATCAACTCCCAAGGGTCGGTCAGGGGCGCTTGGCCGGTTGTTCAAGTTGTTCCAGGGCGGCCTCCAGGGCCAGTCGGTAACCGCTGGCGCCAAGGCCGCAGATCACACCTACCGCAACGTCGGAGAAGTAGGAGTGATGGCGGAAAGCTTCGCGTTTGTGCACGTTGGACAAATGCACTTCGATGAATGGGATGCTCACCGCCAGCAGCGCGTCACGTAATGCAACGCTTGTGTGCGTAAAAGCGGCGGGATTGATCAGGATAAAGTCCACGCCTTCGCCGCGCGCGGCATGGATGCGATCAATCAATTCGTACTCGGCATTGCTTTGCAGGTAGAGCAGATGGTGGCCGGCTTCACGGGCCCTGCGTTCCAGATCGAGGTTGATCTGTTCCAGGGTCACTGCCCCGTAGACGCCCGGTTCGCGGGTGCCGAGCAGGTTCAGGTTGGGTCCGTGTAGAACCAGAAAGGTCGCCATCGGCTGTTCCTTGTTATTGAAGTGGGTACGGCAGAACCCGGCGACTATGCCGCAAAGCCTTTGTGACTGTCCAGTTCTATGCAGTAGGCAGCACGATTAGCGAGGATAGCGCAAAATTTGTGACTAGGGCCTTGGATCCGGTCATTGGCAACACTGTCTTGAAGCCAATGAGGATCAAATGTGGGAGGGGGCTTGCCCCCGATGGCGGTGTGTCAGTGACAGATGTAGAGACTGACACCCTGCAATCGGGGGCAAGCCCCCTCCCACAGTTTGATCTCCCTATGATGTGAGACCTTGGTCAGAAGGATCAGACCCGAAACGCCTGCACCGCCGTATTGAGCTGCCCACCCAGTACCAACAGATGCTCACCCTGGCTGCGACCCTGGCCAATTCTCAGCAAATTATCCTCACCCAACTGGTGAATCCGCTCGCTGTTGTCGCGAATCTCGCTGACGGCACCACTTTGCTGCGCCGTTACATCGGCAATCCGCACCGCCGTGTCGGAAATGGTCTGGATCGCCCCGACGATTTCATCCAGCGCACCATCGGCGGCTTGGGCTTGTTGGGCCGTGGCCTCGGCATGCTCGACTTGGGCGCGCATGCCTTGCACGGACTGATGGGCGGCGCTTTGCAGGCCGGCGATCAGGGTCTGGATTTCGGCGGTGGCGCCGGCAGTGCGCTGGGCCAGGGAACGTACTTCGTCGGCGACCACGGCAAATCCGCGCCCGGCTTCACCGGCGCGCGCTGCTTCAATGGCGGCGTTGAGGGCCAGCAGGTTGGTCTGGTCGGCAATCGAGCGAATCACCGTGAGCACGCCGCCAATGGTGGCGGACTCTTCGGCGAGTTTTTCGATCATCTGCGCGTTTTGCTGCACTTCGCCCACCAGCGCATGCAACCCGGTCAGGCTCAGGCCGATCACGCGTTGGCCTTGTTCCACGGCATCACCCGCACTGCGACTGGCGCCGGCCGCCTGGCTGGCGTCACCCGCCACTTGCTGGATGGTCGCTTCCAGTTCGCCCAGGGAATCGCGGATCTGTGCGGTGTCGCCGGCCTGGCGTTCGGCGCCGTCGTGCAGGCCACTGCTCAACTCGGCCAGCGCACGGCTACTGCCGGCGACTTCCTCGGCATTGCCACGGATGGTGCCCACCAGGTCCACCAGGTAGGCGCGCAGTCGATTCAGCGAGGCTTCGATATCGTGCAGCTCGCGGTTGGTCTTGCCCAAGGCAATCGGCTGGCTGAAATCCCCTTCGGCCCAGGTCGACAGGGCCGGTGCCAGGTTGGTCAGCACCCGCGCCAGGCGGCGTTGCAGGGTGTCGATGAGTAGGGCGATCAGCAGGATCAGGCCGATCATCACCCCTTGCATTACCCGCACTTCGCCTTGGATCTTGCCATGCTGCGCGCGCACCACCGGCTCCAGGCCGGCGATGGCTTGCTGCACCGCGTTGATTTTCAGGTGGGTGGCGTTGGCCAGGTCGGCGCGTTGCTGGATTTGTTCGCGGGTGCGCTTGAGTTCGGCGGGGTAGCGGGTCAGCAGGCTGTTGAGTTCGCGCTTGAGATCGACGCCGGTGTCCTGGGCTTCGGTTTTTTCGGTGTTTTCCAGGCCCATCAGGGCTGAGAAGTCATCGGCGCTGGACTCGGTGCTGGCCTTTACGCCCAGCAGTGGCAGTTGCTCCAGTACGTCGGCCTGGCTGCGGATAGTGCCGAGTTCACGCTCTACATCATCGGCCAGTTCGGCGCGCCCGCTGCTCACCAATTTGTCGCGGGCCAGGGACAGTTTGCCCAGATGCTGCGACGCGGCCAGCAGCGGAGGCAGATAGCGTGCAGCCTCTGCCGAATTGACGCCCAACGCGTATTGGCTGAGTTGCTCCAGGTTCGCCCCCAATTCACGCTCGGCCTGCAAGAGCAAGGCTTGCGGGTCGCCGGCCAGTTTGCCGGCGGCCAACAGGTCGGTCTTGCTGAACGTCTCCAGGTCCACCAGGCTCGGGCGCAGGTTGTGCGCCAGGTCGGCGGGTAGTTCGTCCAGGTGTTGCAGCAGGCTTTCCAGGCTCTGGCTGGCGCTGCTCAAGCGCAAGGCGTCGCCGCTAGCCAGGTAGTCGTCGATATTGCGCGCGGCCTGGTTCTGGAAGCTCTGTGACAGGCCCAGGTAGCGCTCCATCAGCAAATACGGGCGTTCCAGCGCCCGTTGCGACCACCAGAGTGTCGCCCCGAGTGCCAGGCACACGGCCACCAGAAGAAGGGTGTTGAGATTGGTCAGCAGCTTCAGGCGCATGCGTGGTTTCAACCGACAGCAAAAGATAAGTGCCTGAACTTATTGCGTTTTCGTTACAGGGTTATGACGGAATCAGTGGAATCCGATGAAAAGATGGCACTTTGCTTTGATCCGCGCGCAGCTTGCACCCGGTTGCGTCCGGCATCCTTGGCACGGTACAGCGCTTCGTCGGCCTGGGCCGCCATCATCAGGCTGTCGGAACCGTCGCACAGTTCCACCAGGCCTGCGCTGAAGGTGCACCACAAGTCCTGGGGCTGGGCGGGGTAGTGGATTTCGGCAAAGCGTCGACGAATTTCGTCGAGTACCTGGCAGGCCGCTTCCAGGTCGGTGTCGGGCATCACGATGGCGAATTCTTCGCCGCCGTAGCGTCCGATAAAGTCGGTCTTGCGCAAACGCTGCTTGAGGAACAGCGCCAGGCTTTTGATCACCCGGTCGCCCATGGGGTGGCCGTGGCTGTCATTGACCCGCTTGAAGTGGTCGATATCCAGCATGGCAAAACTCAATGGCTTGTTCTCGCGGCGGGCGCGGAAGCTGCAGTCTTCGAGCAGTTGCAGGATGTGCGTGTGGTTGTACAAGCCGGTCAGGCTGTCGCGCACCATCCGCGCCTTGAGGTGGCGCGCACGGGCGGCGCGGTTGCGTACGGTGGTGATCAGGTGGCGCGGCTTGATCGGCTTGGTGAGAAAGTCGTCGCCGCCTTCGCTCATGGCGTCCAGTTGTTTGTCCAGGTCGTCTTCGGCCGACAGGTAGATGATCGGCACGCTTACGTAACGGTCGTTATGGCGAATTACCTTGGCCAGTTCGGTGCCGGTGCAGGCGGGCATGTACATGTCGAGGATGATCAGGTCGGGCTGGAAATCCGCCAGCTCGGCCATGGCCTGGATCGGTTCGATCAGGGTGCGGGTGACGATGCCGGCGCTGTTGAGCAGGCGCTCGGTGTGCAGGGCCTGGGCTCGTGAGTCGTCGATGATCAGCACTTTATAAGGTTCGTACTGGGCGACGCACGTCAGCACTTCGATTTTTTCCAGCAGGCTGGAGGCTTCCAGGGTTCCGGTCAGAAACTCCTGTCCGCCAGCACGCACGGCGGCCAGGCGGGTGGGGGTGTCGGTTTCATGCAGGCTGAAAAACAGCAGCGGCAGCTTTTGTTCCAGGCCTTCCTGGGCTTGCGCGGCGAGCTTGAGGCCCAGGCCGGCGCCGCAGAAATCCACGTCCATCACAATGGCCGAAGGCAGGCGCTCGGCCATGGACGCGTGAAATGCCGCCACGCTGTCCAGGGACTGGGCGCTCATGCCGAAGAATTCCAGTTGCTTGGCCAGGCGCTCGGCACGCTCGTGATCGGCGAGCATCACATAGATCGGCTTGCGCATCGGCGGCAGGAAGGTTTGTTCCAACTGGTCGCCCTGGCGCAGGCCGGTGCGCGACAGGCGTTGCATCAAGCGATTGAGTTCGGTGATCAGGTGACTGCTCAGGCGTCCGCGATTTTCGTCCACCGCTTGCAGTGACTCGCCGATATGCCGCGCCAATTGACTGTGTTCGGGCTGTTCGAAGCGCTCGGCAAACCGCAGCAGGCGCAGGTTGGCTTCGCTGAGTTCGGCGAGGTCGGCACCGGACCATTCGCTGCGTTGCAGGCGCTGCCAGATCTCAAGAATTTGACGTGCCTGATGAATTACCCGCTGGGCAAAATGGTGCTTGAGGCGCTCACGGCTGGGGTCTTCTGGCTCGGTCATATCCTGACTACTAGTTAGGGTGCATGCTGAGGTCGAACTGATGGCTCTATGCTAGCACCTCTTTTCGATAGGATGAGTGTCGTACGTCAATAAACTGCGTGTCTTGGTATTCAGTAGCTGACTGGTGGGTCGCGCCGTATAAAAAGCCCCGCATCGACCGGCACGATGGGGTAGGGTTGTGGTCGGAGTGTTTGAACGCACCCGGACTATTGATGTGCATGAACTCAAGTGATTGAAAGGATATCGCCATGCTGGACTGGAAAAACCGTGAAGGCAGTGCCAAAGGGCCCGCCCCAGAGCCCAAGTCGGCCAACCGCGGCTACTTTCGCAACCTGCTGCTGAGCAAAGCCTTGCTCAGCGTGTTGGGTCTGTACCTGTTGGTCACCGGTGCCCTGGGTTGGTACTGGAGCGAAGAACCGGCGTTGTTCCCGGTCCAGCAAAATGCGCAGATTGCTGCCGAGAAAGACGGCAAGCAAATGGTGGTGGGCTTCACCACCGTCGAAACCCTCAAGACTGTCGTGGGCACCTTGCTCAACAAGCCAGGTGGCTACATTTCCAACGACCGCTTCCCGCCGGGCCTGTGGATGGACAACATGCCGAGCTGGGAATACGGCGTGCTGGTGCAGGTACGCGACCTGACCCGCGCCCTGCGCAAAGACTTCGCCCGCTCGCAGTCGCAGTCGGCCGAAGATGCCGACTTGGCCAAGGCGGAACCGCGCTTCAACTTCGACAACAAGAGCTGGGTGCTGCCGTCCAGCGAGTCGGAATACCAGGAAGGCATCAACTCCCTGAGCCGCTATGAAGCGCGCTTGTCCGACCCGAACCAGAAGGGCGCGCTGTTCTATGCCCGCGCCGACAACCTGAACAACTGGTTGGGCGACGTCGCCACCCGTTTGGGCTCGCTGTCGCAACGCTTGTCGGCCAGCGTGGGCCGGGTGAAGCTGAACACCGCGCTGAAAACCGAAGCCCTGGCGCCGGGTGAAGTGCCGCAGGTCGACGAAGAAGTGGTGGAAACCCCATGGATGCAGATCGATAACGTGTTCTACGAAGCCCGTGGCCAGGCGTGGGCCTTGTCCCACCTGCTGCGCGCTATCGAAGTCGACTTTGCCGACGTGCTGGCCAAGAAAAACGCCACGGTCAGCGTGCGCCAGATCATTCGTGAGCTGGAGGCCTCGCAGGAACCGGTGTGGAGTCCTATGATTCTTAACGGCAGTGGCTTCGGCGTACTGGCGAACCATTCGCTGGTGATGGCCAACTATATCTCCCGGGCCAACGCTGCAGTGATCGACTTGCGTCAGCTCCTCAACCAGGGTTGATGATGGACGCTACTCAAAAAGAGGCCGCACACCGTGCGGCCTCTGATGCTGAACTGATCTGCTGGGTCGACGAACAGGA
Source organism: Pseudomonas nabeulensis (assembly GCF_004682045.1). Lineage (GTDB taxonomy): Bacteria > Pseudomonadota > Gammaproteobacteria > Pseudomonadales > Pseudomonadaceae > Aquipseudomonas > Aquipseudomonas nabeulensis. Next base: position 31,227 of record NZ_QUZT01000055.1, on the reverse strand, counting down.
CAACCTGCTCGGCGCCCTGGTCAGGTCTGACCTGCGCCAGCGCGGCTTGATTGGTCGTTGCACCTTCATCTTCCTGTTCAATTCCCAAGGCGAACTGTGTGTGCATCGGCGCACCCTGAGCAAAGCCATGTATCCCGGCTTCTGGGACACAGCGGCAGGCGGGATGGTGGCAGCGGGTGAGCCCTATGCGTTATCGGCGGCCCGCGAGCTTGAGGAAGAGCTCGGTGTCAGTGGGGTGGAATTGACCGAACATGACCACTTCTACTTCGAAGATGGCGACAGCCGCCTGTGGTGCAAATCCTACTCCGCTGTCTGGGACGGCCCCCTGCGTTTGCAGCCTGAAGAAGTCATGGAGGCGCGCTTTTTGCCTGTCGGAATTGTCTTGCAAGAAGCCGAGCAAAAGCCTTACTGCCCGGACGCCCAGGAGGGCTTGCGCCGCTATCTGGCCTCACGTCGCTAAAGTTGCAGAAATTGGCGCTATTTGGCTCTTAGCAAGTCGGCTTTTTGCCGTTACACTGCGCGACTTTTCACCCGAGGCGCCTTGGCGCTTCGGTAGCGCTGCCCCTGCCTGAGTGGGGCTTCGCGGTCGGCTCGCCTCTGTGCAGGTGCCGATCAGTCTTCATCCTCCCAAGAGGATTGCCGGTGGCCAAAAAAGCCGCATCCTTCGCCGCCCTTGGTGGCCTGGTATTTTCCACCGACGCAGGTCGTCACTGCCCGGACTGTCGCCAGCCCGTGGATTCGTGTACCTGCAAACAGACCCTGATCCCCGAAGGCGACGGTATTGCCCGCGTACGACGCGAAAGCAAAGGCCGTGGCGGCAAGACGGTGACCACCATCACCGGCGTGCCCTTGGCCGAGGATGCCCTGAAGGAACTCGCCACCTCGCTGAAAAAGCGCTGTGGCACCGGTGGCGCGTTGAAAGACGGCGTCATCGAGATCCAGGGCGATCACGTCGAGTTGCTGTTGGCCGAGCTGATCAAACTCGGGTACAAGGCCAAGAAGTCCGGCGGCTGAAAGCCTCTTCCCGACCTGTGTCTAAACTCTGTCCTGCGCGTGGGGTCCTACCTTGCACGCAGGCAAATCGTCATTTTCATTCTTTAGACTGCGCCAGCCTCTGATAGGGGCGGTGCCTTCGACTTCATTTATAGGGGACTTCGATGTCCGTACTACGCACACGCAAAGACGATGGCAGCCAATGGACAGTTGCGGACAGCCGCAGTGTTTACGGGATTCGCCATTGGGGGGCCGGGTATTTCGCGATCAATGAAGCCGGTCGCGTTGAAGTCCGTCCGAACGGCCCGAACAGCACGCCGGTTGACCTGTACGAGCAAGTCGACGAGTTGCGTAAAAGTGGCCTGTCGCTGCCATTGCTGGTGCGCTTCCCCGATATCCTGCAAGACCGTGTACGCCAGCTGACCGGCGCGTTCGATGCGAACATCGAGCGCCTGGAATACCAGAGCCAATACACCGCGCTGTACCCGATCAAGGTGAACCAGCAGGAAGCGGTGATCGAGAACATCATCGCCACCCAGAACGTCTCTATCGGCCTCGAAGCCGGTTCCAAGCCTGAGCTGCTGGCCGTGCTGGCCCTGGCGCCCAAGGGCGGCACCATCGTGTGCAATGGTTACAAAGACCGTGAGTTCATCCGCCTGGCGCTGATGGGCCAGAAGCTCGGCCACAACGTGTTTATCGTGATCGAGAAAGAATCCGAAGTGGAGTTGGTGATCGAAGAGGCCGCCAGCCTCAAGGTCAAGCCACAGGTGGGCCTGCGCGTGCGTTTGTCGTCGTTGGCGTCGAGCAAGTGGGCGGACACCGGCGGTGAGAAGTCCAAGTTCGGTTTGTCGGCGGCGCAACTGCTGTCGGTGGTCGAGCGTTTCCGCGCGGCGGGCCTGGACCAGGGCATCCGCCTGCTGCACTTCCACATGGGCTCGCAGATCGCCAACCTGGCCGACTACCAGCACGGCTTCAAGGAAGCCATTCGTTACTACGGCGAGCTGCGCAACCTCGGCCTGCCGGTGGACCACATCGACGTGGGCGGTGGCCTGGGTGTGGACTACGACGGTACGCACTCGCGTAACGCCAGCTCGATCAACTACGACATGGACGACTACGCCGGCGTGGTGGTGGGCATGCTCAAGGAATTCTGCGATGCGCAGAGCCTGCCGCACCCGCACATCTTCTCCGAAAGCGGCCGTTCGCTGACAGCGCACCACGCCATGCTGGTGGTGCAGGTCACTGACGTCGAGAAACACAACGACGACGTGCCGTTGATCGAGAACAAGGAAGCCCTGCCGGAAACCGTGCAATGGCTGGTGGACCTGCTCGGCCCGACCGATATCGAGATGGTCACCGAAACCTACTGGCGCGCCACCCACTACATGAGCGACGTGGCCGCCCAGTACGCCGACGGCAAGCTGACCCTGGCGGAAAAAGCCCTGGCCGAGCAATGCTACTTCGCCGTATGCCGTCGCCTGCACAACTCGCTGAAAGCCCGCCAGCGCTCGCACCGCCAGGTGCTGGACGAACTCAACGACAAGCTGGCCGACAAGTACATCTGCAACTTCTCGGTGTTCCAGAGCCTGCCGGACACCTGGGCCATCGGCCAGGTATTGCCGATTTTGCCGCTGCACCGCCTCGACGAAGAGCCGCTGCGTCGTGCAGTACTGCAAGACCTGACCTGCGACTCCGACGGCAAGATCAAGCAGTACGTCGACGAGCAGTCCATCGAGACCAGCCTGCCGGTGCACGCCTTGAACGAAGGTGAAGACTACTTGCTGGGTATCTTCCTGGTGGGCGCTTACCAGGAAATCCTCGGCGACATGCACAACCTGTTCGGTGACACCGACTCGGTGAACATCTACCAGCGTGACGACGGCTCGGTGTACAGCGCCGGAATCGAGACCCACGACACCATTGAAGACATGCTGCGCTATGTGCACTTGTCGCCGGAGGAGTTGATGACGCACTACCGCGACAAGTGCGCGAGCGCGAAGATCAGCGCGAGTGAGCGTACGCAGTTCCTGGATGCATTGCGGTTGGGGCTGACGCGGTCTTCGTACCTGTCCTCATAACGTCAGTTGGCACCGATTCAAAATGTGGGAGGGGGCTTGCCCCCGATAGCGGTACATCAGTAGCACATGAGCTGCCTGACACACCGCCATCGGGGGCAAGCCCCCTCCCACATTTAGATCTTCATCTGGTAGTACTTTTTGTGTGAGGGGTAGACGATGTCGAGCAGGTTCTTACAAGCCTTCACCCTGGCACTCACCGCCTTCCTCGCGGCCTGCTCCCCCATCAATGTGCTCAACGCACTCACGCCCTCCAGTACCTTCACCAAAACATCAGCCATCGCTTATGGCGATGATCCCCGCCAGAAACTCGATATCTATCGTCCAGCTCCCGCTATCTCCAACGCCCCCGTGGTGGTGTTTTTCTACGGCGGCAGCTGGAACTCCGGTTCCAAGGATGACTACGGTTTCGTTGGTGAAGCCCTGGCATCACGCGGTATCGTCGTGGTGATCGCCGATTACCGGCTCTACCCCCAAGTGCGTTACCCCGCGTTTCTCCAGGACGGCGCCCAAGCGGTGGCCTGGACCTATCAGCACATTGCCGACTACGGCGCCGACCCCAAGCAGCTCTATGTGATGGGCCACAGCTCCGGCGCCTACAACGCCTCGATGCTGGCGCTGGACGCGCGCTGGCTGAGTGCTGTGGGTTTGTCGCCCTCAATCTTCAAAGGCTGGATCGGCCTGGCCGGCCCGTATGACTTCCTGCCGATTGAAAACCCGGAGGTGAAACCGGTTTTTTTCTTCCCCGACTCGCCACCGGATTCCCAGCCGATCAACCATGTGAGTGCCGATGCACCGCCAACTTTGTTGATCGCCTCGACGGCTGACAAGTTGGTCAACCCCACACGCAATACGGGTGGGCTGGCGAATAAATTGCGGGCCGTCGGCGTGCCTGTGGAAGAGTTCTACTTCGGCAAGACCAACCACCAGACGTTGGTCGCTGCGATCTCAAAACCTTTACGCTGGCTGGCACCGGTATTGGACCGCGTGACTGCATTTATCCAAGCCACTGATCCTGCCGATTCAAGCGCCAGGCAATCGCCCACAGAGTAAGGCTGCGCAAGGCCATGAACAGCAGGAAGGTGATCCACAACCCGTGGTTGCCCAAGCCCTGCAACGCCCAGGCAACCGGCAGTGTCAGCAACACTGTCAGCAGCATGCCATTGCGCATTTCCCGTGCGCGGGTGGCGCCGATGAACAGGCCGTCCAGCAAGTAACTCCACACCGCAATCAACGGCAGCACCGCCAGATACGGCAGGTAGAGGTCGGCCGTTTCGCGCACGCTGGGGATATCGGTTTGCATGGCGATAAACAGATGCCCGCCGACGGTGAACAGCAGGGCGAAACCGATGCTGGCGATCAGCGACCAACCGCCGGCCACCACCAGTGAACGGCGCAGGGCCTGGCGGTCGTGGGCGCCGATGGCGTGACCGCACAGGGCTTCGACCGCGTGGGCCAGGCCGTCCAGTGCGTGGGCCGTCAGCAACAGACCGTTGAGCAACAGCGCGTTGGCGGCCACGGTGGCGTCGCCCAAGCGCGCGCCTTGTACCGTGATCATGAAAAACACCGATTGCAGCGCCAGGCTGCGGATGAAAATGTCGCGGTTCACCGCCAACAGCGGGCGCCAGCTCTGCCAGCGTTTCAGCGCGGCCCAGGCGATATGGCCGGGGTAGGCGCGCAGGCCCTTTTGCGTGAGCGCCAGGCCTAGCAGGGCGCCGGTCCATTCGGCGACAACGGACGCTCTCGCCGAACCGACCACACCCCAATCCAGACCCAGCACAAACCACAGGTTCAGCGCGATATTCACCAGGTTGGTGGTCAGCAAGATGGCCAACGGTGCACGGGCGTTTTGCGTGCCGAGGAACCAGCCGACAAGCGCATAACTGGCCAGGGCGGCAGGCAGGCCGAATAGGCGTGTGTGGAAAAAATCCTGAGTCAGTTGATTGAGTTCGGCGGAGGGCTGCATCCACTCCAAGGCCAGATGGCTGAACGGAATGCCGACCGTGCCCAGCAACATGGCCAGCCCCAACGCCAGCAGCAACCCTTGCAGCAGGATTTGCCGCAGCGCCGCCCCGTCATTGCGTCCGGCGGCTTGCGCGGCGAACCCCGTGGTGCCCATGCGCAGAAAGCCCATGGCCCAGGCGAGAAAGGTATACAGGCTGGCACCGACCGCCACGGCGCCCAACTGATGGGCGTGGGGCAGGTGGCCGATGACCATGCTGTCGACCAGGGCAACCAGTGGCACCGAGATATTCGACAGGATCATCGGCGCGGCCAGGGCCCAGACGCGGCGATGGGTGGGGCGATGGCGCCAGTCGGTAAGCAGGGCAGTCATGGAGGCTCCTTGGAGGGCCGATATTGTACCCGTCCCTCAACAACACTACAGGACCATTGTGGGAGGGGGCTTGCCCCCGATAGCGGTGTGTCAGTAACAGATAAGTTTCCTGACACACTGCCATCGGGGGCAAGCCCCCTCCCACATTTGCCTGTGTTTTCACAGGTTGATCTTCATTGGTTGTGGGATTTTGCTTGGCTTGCAGCCCTATCCAGAACCAACCCACCCTCCGTCGGTCAATGTGACCGGCACCCCATCAGCCCCCCGCAGGCTGATATATAGTTCACCCCTCGGACCCTCTCACCATGAGTGCACCCATGCTTAACAAAGGACTGTTCCTGGCCTGCGCGCTGGCCCTGCTGAGCGCTTGCGATTCTTCCGATAAACCCGTTGCCCCTGCGGCGGCAACGGTGGCAGCCACACCCGCCAAGGCAGCGGTGGATGTGGCCGCGTTGAAACAGCGCTACGCCGGGCGTGAAGTAAGTGTGGTGGATGTGTCCGAAGTGCAGCTCGACGGGGCCAGCACGCTCTCCGTGAGTTTTTCCATTCCCCTGGACCCCGACCAGAAATTCGCCGACAAACTTCACTTGGTGGACAGCAAGTCCGGCAAGGTCGATGGTGCCTGGGAACTCTCCGACAACCTGATGGAGTTGCGCCTGCGCCACCTGGAGCCGCAGCGCAAATTGGTGCTCACGGTCGATGCCGGCGTGAAGGCGGTCAACGATAACAAGCTTGCCGCCGAGTACAGCGCCCGCCTGGAAACCCGCGACCTGCAAGCCACTGTCGGCTTCGCCAGCCGTGGCACCCTGCTGCCGACGCGCCTGGCCGAAGGCCTGCCGGTGATCGCGCTGAACGTCGACAAGATCGACGTCGAATTCTTCCGCATCAAGCCCGAATCCCTGCCGACTTTCCTTGCGCAGTGGGGCCGCAACACCAGCCTGCAAAGTTATGAATCCCGCGAACTGCTGCCTCTGGCGGATCTGGTCTACGGTGGCCGTTTCGACCTGAACCCGGCGCGCAATACCCGCGAAACCCTGTTGCTGCCCATCGCCGGCCTCAAGCCATTGCAGCAGCCCGGCGTGTACCTGGCGGTGATGCGGGCTTCGGGCACCTACAACTATTCGCAACCGGCCACGCTGTTTACCTTGAGTGATATCGGCCTGTCAGTGCACCGCTATGCCAATCGCCTGGATGTGTTTACCCAGGCGCTGGAAGGCGGCAAGGCCCTGGATGGCGTCGACCTTGAAGTGCTCGACGCCGAAGGCCGTGTGGTGGGCCAGGGCAAGACCGAGAAGGGCGGTCACGCCGAGTTGCCGTTGCCGAAAAAGGCCCAGGTGTTGCTGGCCAAGCAAGGTGAACAGACCAGCCTGTTGCGCCTCGACAGCGCCGCGCTGGACCTGGCGGAATTCGATATCGGCGGCCAGCCGTCGCACCCGTTGCAGTTCTTTGTGTTTGGTCCGCGTGACCTGTATCGCCCGGGCGAAACCGTCTTGCTCAACGCCTTGCTGCGGGATAAGGACGGCAACGCGGTCAAGCCGCAGCCGGTGAGTGTCGAGGTGCGTCGCCCGGATGAACAGGTGAGCCGCAAATTCGTGTGGGATGCCGATGCTTCCGGCCTCTATCAATATCAACTGCAACTGGCCGGCGAAGCGCCGACTGGCCGTTGGCAATTGGTGTTCGATCTGGGCGACGGCAAGCCGCAATTGTATGAGTTTCTCGTCGAAGACTTCCTGCCCGAGCGCCTGGCGCTGGAACTCAAGGGCAGCGACGCGGCATTGAGCCCGGCGGATAACCCGGTGATTCAAGTCACCGGTCGTTACCTCTACGGTGCGCCTGCATCGGGGAACCGCGTCAGCGGCCAAGTCTATGTGCGGCCATTGCGCGACGCGGTCAAATCCCTGCCGGGTTATCAATTCGGCTCCGTCACCGAAGAAGAACTCAGCCAGGATTTCGAGCTGGACGAAAGCGTGCTCGACGCCAAGGGCCAGGAAGCGCTGACCCTGGAAAGCAAATGGGCCGAGGCCAAGTCGCCGCTGCAACTGATCGTTCAGGCCAGCCTGCAAGAGTCGGGCGGTCGGCCGATCACCCGTCGCCTGGTGCAACCGATCTGGCCCGCCGAGCAACTGCCGGGCCTGCGCGGTTTGTTTGACGGCAAGGAAACCAATGGCGACGGCCCGGCGGAATTCGAAGTACTGCTGGCCAATCAGGACGGCCAGAAACTCGCCGCGCAAAACCTCAAGGTGCGCCTGATACGCGAGCGCCGTGACTACTACTGGAACTACTCCGAGAACGATGGCTGGAGTTATCACTTCAACGAAAAATTCCTCAACCTCGATGAGCAGACCCTGAACATCAAGGCGGGCGACACCGCCAAGGTCAGCTTCCAGGTGGAGTGGGGCCCGTATCGGGTCGAGGTTGAAGACCCGCAGACCGGCTTGGTCAGCAGCCTGCGGTTCTGGGCCGGTTACCAGGCCCAGGACAATACCGAAGGCGGCGCGGTGCGGCCTGATCAGGTGAAGCTGGCGCTGGACAAACCGGCGTATGGCGACGGCGATACCGCCAACGTCACCGTTACTCCGCCCGCTGCCGGTAAAGGCTACCTGCTGGTGGAGTCCGCCGAAGGCCCGCTGTGGTGGCAGGAAATCGACGTGCCGGCCGAAGGCAAAAGCTTTGCGGTGAAACTCGATCCGAAATGGTCACGGCATGACTTGTATGTGAGCGCCCTGGTGATTCGCCCCGGCGAGCGCAAGGCCAATATCACCCCCAAGCGCGCGGTGGGCCTGCTGCATCTGCCGCTGGATCGCACCCAGCGCAAACTCGGCCTGACCCTCACCGCACCGGAGAAAATGCGCCCCAAACAACCACTGACGGTCAAAGTCGCCGCCAGGAATGCCGATGGCAGCGTGCCCAAACAGGTGCATGTGCTGGTGGCGGCGGTGGACGTGGGCATCCTCAATATCACCGAATACCCAACGCCGGATCCGTACTCCAGCTTGTTCGGTCGCAAGGCGTACGGTGTGGACCAGTTCGACATCTATGGCCAGCTGATCGAAGCCGGCCAGGGCCGACTCGCCAGCCTGGCGTTTGGTGGTGACGCAGCGTTGGCCAAGGGCGGCAAGCGTCCGGACACCAGCGTGACCATCGTCGCCCTGCAAAGTGCGCCGGTGACCTTGAATGAGCAGGGCGAGGGCGAAGTCAGCGTCAATATCCCCGACTTCAATGGCGAGCTGCGCTTGATGGCCCAGGCCTGGAGCGATGACCGCTACGGCATGGCCGAAGCCAAGACGGTGATCGCCGCACCGCTGATTGCCGAACTGTCGGCGCCGCGTTTTTTGGCCGGTGGCGACCAGACCACCCTGGCGCTGGACCTGTCGAACCTGTCGGGCAAGGTGCAGAAACTCGACGTGCAACTGAGCGCCGAAGGCCAGCTTGAGTTGGTCAACAGCGGCGCGCAAAGCGTTGAGTTGAAACAAGGCCAGCGCACCACGTTGCGTATCCCGGTGAAAGCCTGGGGCGGTTTGGGCCAGGGCAAAGTCAAGGTCACGGTCAATGGCCTGGACCTGCCGGGTGAAAACCTGCCGCCGTTCAGCCGCGAATGGACCCTGGGCGTACGCCCGGCGTATCCGGCGTTGCTCAAGCAGTATCGCGCGGTGCTCAAGGATCAACCATGGAGCTTGCCGCCGGGCGCGCTGGAGCCGTTCGACACGTCTGGGCGTGAGGCGCTGCTGAGCCTGTCGAGCCGGCCGCCACTGAACCTTGGCGCGCAGATCAGTGCACTCAAGGCCTACCCCTATGGCTGCCTGGAGCAGACCGCCAGCGGCCTGTACCCGTCGCTGTATGCCGACGATGCGTTGCTCAAGCGGCTGTCGATCAAGGGCGAGTCGGATACCGAGCGCAAACGCAAGATCGAGATCGGCATCGAGCGCCTGCTGGGCATGCAGCGCTACAACGGCAGCTTTGGCTTGTGGGGCGCCGATGGCGAGGAAGAGTATTGGCTGACGGCGTACGTCACCGACTTCCTGCTGCGTGCCCGTGATCAAGGGTTTGCGGTGCCGCCCGAAGCGCTGAAAAAGGCCAGCGAACGCCTGCTGCGGTATGTGCAGGAACGCAACCTGATCGACGTCGACTACAGCGACAACGCCGACCACACCCGCTTCGCCGTGCAGGCCTACGCCGGCATGGTGTTGGCGCGCAGCCAGCAGGCGCCATTGGGTGCGTTGCGCAGTATTTTCGAGCGTCGTAGCGATGCCCGTTCCGGTTTGCCATTGGTGCAACTGGCCATCGCCCTACAGAAAATGGGCGACCAGCCGCGCGCCGATCAGGCCTTGCAGGCGGGCTTGGCAGCGCAGCGCAATGCCAATGAATGGCTCGCCGACTACGGCAGCCCGCTGCGCGATCAAGCAATGATCCTGGCGCTGTTGGAAGAAAACGACCTGGCCAAAGGCAAGCGTGAGGAGCGTTTGTTTACCCTGTCGGATCAGTTGGCGGCCAGCCCGTACCTGTCGACCCAGGAGCGCAATTCGCTGTTCCTCGCCGGGCGCCTGGGCTTCGCCAAACCGGACGCGAACTGGCAGGTATCGCTGACGGGCAGCGGTGGGATTCAGGAATTGAACAATCAGCAATCGACGCTGGAATTGGAGGGCAAACTGCTTTCCAGTGATTTGACCTTGAGCAATCAGGGCGAAGCGCCGGTGTATCAGCAATTGACGATTTCAGGTTATCCACAGCTGCCGCCGACGGCGGGTGGGGATAACTTGAGCATTCGCCGCGAATACCTGGGCATGAACGGCCAGCCGCTGAACCTGCGCAACCTCAACAGCGGTGACCTGGTATTGGTGCATTTGGCGGTAAGCGCCAAGCAGCGTGTGCCGGATGCGTTGGTCGTGGACCTGCTGCCCGCCGGCCTGGAGCTGGAAAACCAGAACCTGGCGCAAAGCGCCGCCAGCCTGGAAAACGCCAGCAGCCAGGTGAAGGAGTGGCGCGAGTCGATGCAGAACGCTTCGCTTAAACACCAGGAGTTCCGTGATGACCGTTACGTGGCGGCGCTGAACCTGGACGGGTATGGCACCACGCACTTGTTGTACTTGGCGCGGGCGGTGACACCGGGCACCTATCGCGTGCCGCCGCCGCAGGTGGAGTCGATGTATCGACCGAATTGGCAGGCGGTGGGGGAGACCCCGGCGGACTTGACCATCAAAGGCCGCTGATAGTTAAGTTTGAAATGGGAGCCAGATGTGGGAGGGAGCAAGCCTCCTCCCACAAGGGATCAGTGCACCACCCAACTCAGCAGCCACAGCCCCAGCATCAACCAGATAATCCCCATGATGATCGACGCCCGCATAAACGCGCGTACCGCCGAATAGAGGAACAGCAGGCCGATGATCAGGGTGACGATGCTGATGATCGAGGTGTCCATGCCCAATGTGCGCGACAGACCTTCGATAAAGTTGCCCCCGGCGTTGGTCAGGGCACCGAACAACCCGCTGAGCCCATCGACGATAAAGCGGATGACCGAGCCAAGCGCCTGGCCCAACCATTCGAAAAAGCTTTCAACCTGCATAAGTGTGTCCTGATGAGAAGGTGGGCGTATGTGTGGCTTTGGTTGTTATTGCAACAGGCTAGTTCCCTACAAGCATAGAGGTTTGCCCGTTTGAGTTTGCGATTAATCATTAATGACAGCCGTGCACAATCCAATGTGGGAGGGGGCTTGCCCCCGATGGCGGTGGGTCAGTGAGTGGCGATTTGACTGATCCACCGCCATCGGGGGCAAGCCCCCTCTCACATTTATTATTGCGTTGGGCGTTGGGTGTTGTGCTGTTGGTCACAGCGCTGCTCTGGCTGGCCGATCGCATCTGGCCGCTGCCTTTGCCCCAGGACGACCTTGCCCGCGTCGTCCTGGCCGAAGACGGCACGCCGCTATGGCGCTTCGCCGACGCCAACGGCGTCTGGCGCTACCCGGTGCAAACCCGTGAAGTCTCGCCGTATTACCTCGACGCGCTGCTGACCTACGAAGACCGCTGGTTCTATCAACACCCCGGCGTCAACCCGCTGGCCCTGGTGCGGGCCACCTGGCAGAACCTCACCGGCGCACGGGTGGTGTCGGGCGGCAGCACCTTGTCGATGCAGGTGGCGCGCCTGCTGGATCCGCATTCGCGCACGTTTCACGGCAAGTTGCGCCAGTTATGGCGTACCGCGCAGTTGGAGTGGCACCTGTCCAAGGACGAGATCCTCACCCTTTACCTGAACCGCGCGCCCTTCGGCGGCACCTTGCAGGGTGTGGCCGCCGCCAGTTGGGCGTACCTGGGCAAATCCCCGGCCCAACTGACCCACGCCGAAGCCGCCTTGCTCGCCGTGTTGCCCCAGGCCCCCAGCCGCCTGCGGCCCGACCGGCACCCCCAACGTGCCCAGGACGCCCGCGACAAAGTGCTGCGCCGCCTCGCCGAGTTCCAGGTGTGGCCGCAAGCCGCTGTCGATGAAGCCCTGGAAGAGCCTTTGCTGCTTGCCCCGCGCCTTGAACCGAGCCTGGCGCCCTTGCTCGCGCGCCGCCTGAACCGCCCCGACAGCCCGCCGCTGATCCGCACCACCCTGGATGCCACCCTGCAACGCCGGCTTGAAGACCTGCTGCTGGGCTGGCGTGCACGCCTGCCGGAACACACCTCCGCCGCTATCCTGGTGGTGGAGGAGGAGACCATGGCCGTGCGCGCCTACCTCGGCTCGGTGGACATCAACGACGCCAAGCGCTTTGGTCATGTGGACATGATCAGCGCGCTGCGTTCGCCAGGTTCCACCTTAAAACCGTTCCTCTATGGCATGGCGTTGGACGAAGGCTTGATCCATTCCGAATCCCTGTTGCAGGACGTGCCCCGGCGTTACGGCGATTACCGGCCGGGCAATTTCTCCATGGGCTTTACCGGCGCGGTGCCGGCGAGTACCGCACTGTCCAGTTCGCTGAACCTGCCGGCGGTGCAGTTGCTGGAAGCCTACGGGCCCAAGCGCTTTGCCGCGCAGATGCGCATCGGGGGCGTGCCCTTGGCATTGCCCGCGCTGGCCGAGCCCAACCTGGCGCTGATCCTCGGCGGCGCCGGCAGTCGTCTGGAAGACTTGGTCAGCGGCTACAGCGCCTTCGCCCGTGACGGCAAGAGCGCGACGATCCGTCTGCAACCGGACGACGTGCTGCGGGAGCGACCAATGTTGTCACCGGGGGCGGCCTGGATTGTGCGGCGTATCCTCAGTGGCCAGGCGCGCCCCGACCGCGATCCGCGTGCCGAACTGGTACAGCGCCCGGTGCTGGCCTGGAAAACCGGCACCAGCTATGGCTTTCGTGATGCCTGGGCGATTGGCGTGGGGCCACGTTATTTGATCGGCGTGTGGATTGGCCGTCCGGACGGCACACCCGTACCCGGTCAGTTCGGCCTGGCGTCGGCAGCACCGCTGATGTTGCAGGTGCACGACGTGCTGACCAACCGCGACAGCCAGCGCGGCATCAGCGCGCCGGTCAAGCCCGTACCGGCCAATGTCGGCGTGGCCGCAATCTGTTGGCCGCTGGGCCAGCCCATGAGCCGCACCGACCCCAATTGCCGCCGCCAGCGCTTTGCCTGGACGATGGACAACACCACGCCGCCGACCTTGCAGGCGTTGGATCAGCCGTTGAGCGTGGGGTTGATGGAGAGCGTCTGGGTGAATGCCAAGGGGTTGCGGGTGGATGCCCGTTGTTCTGGGGCGGTCGCCAAAAATATCGCGCTGTGGCCTGCGCCGCTGGAACCGTGGTTGCCCAGGATTGAGCGGCGAGAGGCGCGTATTCCGGCGGCTGATCCCGATTGTCCGCCGCCGGCATTGGCGGCGTCCTCGCCGCTGTCGATTGTCGGGGTGCGCGAAGGGGATCAGCTGCGGTTGCCGGCGGGCAGTCAACAAGCCCTGCGTCTGAAGCTCTCTGCGCTTGGCGGCAGCGGACGGCGTTGGTGGTTTCTGAATGGGGCGCCGTTGGGGGACAGTGCCAACCAGGAGTTTATCAATGCCGGTTTTGAGCGGTTGGGGCGGTATCAGTTGAGTGTGTTGGATGAGGCTGGGCAGACAGCAAGGCTTGAGTTCAGCGTCGTTGACTGAATAGCCATCGGGGGCAAGCCCCCTCCCACCCTTGATTTGTGAATACATTCAAAATGTGGGAGGGGGCTTGCCCCCGATGACAATCCCCCTGAAGCTACTCACCTTCAGGAGCCCCCTACATGAACCTCGAACACCTCACCGAACGCCTGCACCGCATCCGCGATAACAACGACTGGAAGCAGTTTCACAGCCCGAAAAACCTGGCCATGGCCGCCAGCGTGGAAATGGCCGAGTTGGTGGAAATCTTCCAATGGCTCACCGAAGACCAATCCCGCCAGTTGCCGGCTGACAAACTCGCCCACGCCGGGCAGGAAGTCGGCGATATCGTGCTGTACCTGTTGTTGCTGTGCAGTGAGCTGGGCCTGGACATGAACGAGGTGGTGCGCGCCAAACTGGACGACAGCGAACGGCGGTTTGCCCATGAGTGACCGTCATTTCGACCAACTGGCCACGCGCTTTGCCGAGAAGATCTACGGCGGTGCCAAAGGCGCGATTCGCCTGGCGGTGCTCCAGGCCGACCTGACCGAAGCATTGCCGCAGCGTCCCTTGCGGGTGCTGGATATCGGCGCGGGGCTGGGGCATATGTCGCTGTGGCTGGCCGAGCAAGGCCATCAAGTGACTCTGGCCGAACCCGCCGAGCCGATGCTCGAAGGCGCACGCCAACGCTTCGCTGACGCCGGGCAGACCGCGACGTTTATCCACGCGCCGTGGCAAGACCTGCTCGGCCAACTCACCGAACCTTACGATCTGGTGCTGTGCCACGCCGTGCTGGAATGGCTGGCCGAGCCCCATGGGATCCTGCCGGTGTTGCACCAGCTCACGGCGCCCGGCGGCTGGTTGTCGCTGGCGTTCTACAACCGCGATGCGTTGATCTACCGCAATTTGCTCAAAGGCCACTTCCGCAAAATGCGCAAGAACGACATGGCCGGCGAGAAACAGAGCCTTACGCCGCAACAGCCCCTGGACCCGCGGGAACTGGCGGCGCAACTCGAAGGCCTTTGGCAGGTCGAAAGCCAAAGTGGCGTGCGGGTGTTCCACGACTACATGCCGGTGGAATTCCAGGCCCGCGCCGATTTACAGGACTTGTTGGAGATGGAACTCGCTCACCGTCGTCACCCAAGCTTTGCCGGACTTGGGCGTTATTTGCACTGGATCTGCCGTCCGGTTTAAGCGGCCCAGTCTGCGGAGGTCGAAATGCGTCGTCTCTGTTTGATCCTGTTGTCCCTCGGGTTGGGGGCGTGTTCCAGCCCCAATCCCTACGTGGCCGCCTCGGCCCCGATCCCGCCGGCTCCGGCCCAGGCGGCGAATACCTTTGATGCCAGCGCCTATCCTGCGCCGGTGCGCGACTACGGCGCGTACCGCAATTGGGCCTGGCGCAACGGCCAACTGCCGGCGGGTTCGGCGTGGGCCGATTCGGCACAGATTGCCGAAGCCGTCAGCGGCGCCCTTGACCAGCGCGGCCTGCGCCCCCTGCACGACAACCGTCCGCCGGACCTGCTGGTGAGCGCCGATGTGCGCCTGGAGAAGCGCCTCAGGCAGGTCCAGGATGATTACGGCTACGGTTACGGCGGCTACAACCGCTATGGCAATGGTTACGGCATGTACAACTCCGTACCGGTGGTGCGCACCTATGAAGTGACGGTGGCCGTGGTGCGCGTCAACCTGTTCGACGCCCGCAGCGGCCAGCCGGTGTGGAGCACCAGCGCCGAAACCGCCAGCAACGGCAGCCTCAGCGAGCGCGCCGATGCCTTGCGCCAGGCCGTGCAAAAAGCCATGGCCGCCTATCCACCCAGTTAACCGCTATTCTCATTTCCAGCGCCGTTCGCTATTTGGAGAACCATCATGTTTCGTCGTATCGCGACTCTTGCGTTTGTAGTGCTGCTGGGCGGTTGCCAGACCAGCCAGGTCAACCACGATTTTGACGCCAGCCGAGACTTCGGCGCCTACCGCAACTGGGCCTGGAAAGAGCCAGCGCTGCAATACCGCCCGGATGATCCACGCATCAAGAGCGACCTCACCGAACAACGCATCCGCCAGGCGGTGGGCGAGCAACTCGATCAACGCGGCCTGCGTCCTGCCGCCGCCGGCACCAAGGCCGACCTCAACGTACAGGCCTATCTGATCGTCGAAGACCGCCAGCAACAAGTCACCACCAACTACGGCGGCGCCTGGGGCGGCCCATGGAATGGCTACTGGGGCGGGCCGATGTACAACGAAACCCGCAACATCACCTACAAGGTGGCGACCATCCAGATCGACCTGCTCGACGGCAAGGACGGCAAACTGGTGTGGCGCGGCAGTGACGAGCAGATGATGAGCAGCACGCCGAACCCGCAGGATCGCAGTAATGCGATTCGCACGACGATCACGCACATTCTCTCAACCTATCCACCGCACTAAAAACCACTGCATAACCCTTGTGGGAGGGGGCTTGCCCCCGATGGCTGAGTGTCAGTCAGAACATTTATTTCTGACACACCGCCATCGGGGGCAAGCCCCCTCCCACATTTGTCTCGCGGCGCGCACAAATTCGTCGTCTCCGCCAAGCCTTGTCTACACTCCAAAGCACCTACGGAGAGTAAGCGCTAAAGGAGTGCTCGATGTCTCCCCGACTTCGTTCCAGGCAGCGCGGTGCAATTGGCTTGATGGCCACCGCAACCTTGGCATTGGCCTTGGTCTTTATGTTTCTGGCGGTGGACAGCGGTCGCCTGTACCTCGAGAAGCGCAAATTACAATCCATCGCAGACTCTTCGGCACTGGAAGCCGCCAGCCGGGGCGGGGTGTGCACGCCCAGCACTACCGCCAATGACTATGCCGTTCAAAACGCCACGCGCAACGGCTTCACCGTGGTCGCCGGCGACAGCACCCGTGGCCTGGCCGTGGCGTGCGGTTCACTGGCGACCAACGCCAGCAATATCCGCGTGTTTACCGCCGACCCCACTAAAAGCGACGCCATTCGCGTGATCGCCACACGCGGCGTGCCGACCGGCATCGCCAGCGGCATCTGGAACCTGTTCACCGGTGCGGCCATCTCGATGCAGACCAACCTGACGGCTACCGCCGTTGCCGCCTTTGCGCCGCCGGTGGCGCAGTTGACGATTCGCAGTAATCTGGCGACGGTCGACTCAACCAAATCACCCCTGCTCAATGCCACCCTTGGCGGGCTTCTTGGCGGCAGCCTTTCGATTACCGCCGCCGGTTATAACGGGCTGCTCGGAACCAACGTGAACCTGCTCAGCTACCTGGACCAACTGGCGCTGCAATTACACGTTCAGGCCGGCGATTACGACGCCTTATTGAAGACGGCCGTGTCGGCCAGCCAATTGATTGATGCCACAGTGAAGGTGCTGCAAAACAACGGTGCGGCGGTCAGCGTGGTCACTGATGCGCTGTCGATACAGGCCATTGCACCCAACACTCAGCTCTTAACGGTGGGGGATTTGTTGAAGGTCGCTACCGGCACGCCCGCAGCGGCTCTGAATACCAATGTGCAGTTGTTCGGCTTGTTGCAAGGCGTGGCGCAGCTGTCCAATAGCAAGGGGGCGGTGAGTGCGGCGATGCAGATCAATCTTCTGGGCTTGGGCAATGTGTCGATCCAGACCAAGGTGATCGAGGCCCCCCAGCTGTCGGCCATTGGCAACCCCTACAAAGCGAAGGTCGGTTTGACCCAAACGCCCAAGGTCGATCAGATTTTCGTGCGCACGGCCCAGGTCAGGACGCTGATCTCCATCGACTTGCCGGTGCTGAACACCGTATCGGCGCTGGCTTCTGCGGTCACCAGTATCACGACTCCGGTGACGGGCATCGTCAGTAATCTGCTCAACCTGAACCTGGGGGGCGTGATCAACTCGGTTTTATGCGCAGTAGTGTGTGATACCACTGATATCGAGCTGGCAAGCAGGCTGGATATTTTGATCGAGGCAGGAGGCGCGCAAAGCTATGTGAGCGATTTTTCCTGCGCCAGCACGGCAACGAAGTCCCTAACCGTGCAAGCCACCACCGCCCTGGCCACGCTGACGGTCGGCGATATTGACAAGACCACCGCATTTTCCTCGTCGGCGCCCGTGGCCGTGCAACCCATACGGCTGATCGACATTGGCTCCCGGCATTGTGTGCTGTTGGTCCTCTGCGGAACGCGTGTCGCCGGCAAGGGCGGCGGGTTGTTATTGAAGGCCCAATCCACCATTGGCTCGCAATCCGGTGCGCTGTACTACATGCCGGTGGCGGAGATGAACCAGCCGCCGACCTACCAAACCCTGGGCTCGACCAACCTCGTTGCCAGCCTGAGTGGCACGCTCACTGGCCTGCAAGTTACCTATGCGCCGCCCAGTGGGTCTGTTTCAAGCGGTGCGCTGGCCGGCGTGGCAGGGCTGTTGACGACAATTACCAACACGCTGGTGGGCGCGATCCAGAGCCTGCTTTCGCCAATCCTCGACCCTATTCTCAACACGCTGCTCAAGGCTCTGGGCATTACCCTCGGCGGCGCCGAAGTCGGCGCCAACCTCACCTGCCACATGGGCCGCGCCTACCTGGTGATCTAAATAATCGGCAGTTCCACACAAAACCGTGCGCCGTGTTCGCCGTTGACCACGCTCAGGCGCCCGCCCATGTTTTCCACAATCCCGTAGCTCACCGACAGCCCGAGCCCGGTGCCCACGCCAATGGGCTTGGTGGTGAAGAACGGTTCGAAGATCCGCTCCAGCAGGCGCGGGTCGATGCCGCCGCCGTTGTCCTCCACCAGAATGCGTACGTGGCGGCTGTCGTGTTCGCAGTGCAGGGCGATCCACGGTTGGAAGTCGGGGTGTTTGTCGCGCTTGCTCAGCAGGGCATCGCGGGCGTTGACCATCAGGTTGATCAGCACTTGTTCCAGTTGGTCGACATAGCCATTGACCTGCACGGCAAAGGCCGGCGGGGTGACGCTGACCTCCACGCCCTTGCCACGCAGGCCCTCGCTGAGCAGTGACAGCGAGCCTTCTATCGCCTGGGCCGGATCGAAGGGCTGTTGTTCGATTTCCGAACGGCGCCCGAACACGCGCATATGGTCCACCACCCGCGCCGCGCGCTGGACCTGGGCGTCGATGCGTTGGAGTTTTTCGGTGAGGTAGTCGATCTGTGCGTCACCGTTGCTCAGGCGCTTGAGCACATTGACGACGGCCATGCGCATCACGTTCAGTGGCTGGTTGATCTCGTGGGCCAGGCCGGTGGCCATCTCGCCCAGGGTGGCCATCTTGGCGCTCTGGGTCAGTTGTTGCTGGGAGCGGCGCACCTCGGTGTTGTCGCGGCCCACGGCCTGCACTTCCAGCAAAATGCCTTGCTCGTCGAACACGCCACGGTCCGACCACACCCACCAGGCGTGTTCGCGGCCGGGCAGTTGCAGGCTGATTTCGGCGGTGCTCACCGGGAATTCCGGGGTCAGCCGCTGGATACGCTGCACAAACGCCTGGCGCTGTTCGTCCGACAGCCATTGGCCCAGGTTCAAGCCAGGCAATTGCGCCGGCAGGCATTCCAGGTAATTGGCCAGCGGCGTGTTGCCGAAGGTCAGGGTCAGGTCCGGGCGGTAGCGACAGATCATCGCCGGGGAGTCCTCCACCAGGATGCGGTAGCGCTCTTCGCTCTGTTTGACGTGTTCGGCGGCCAGAGTCGCTTCGGTCACATCCAGCCATAGGCCGACGGCTTCTATTGGCAGGCCAAGGTCATCGCGCAGCAACTTGGCTTCGTCCAGCAGCCAGTGGTAGCTGCCCTGTTTGTCGCGCACGCGATAGCGGCTGCGTACGCTGCCTTCGCGCAGCAGTTGGCGGGTGCGTTCAAAGTAAAGGTCGCGGTCGTCGGGATGGATCAACGCCGCGAGGTTGTCGTGAGTGCACTCGGCCAGGGTCCAGCCCATCAGCGGCGTCAGGCTGTCACTGAAGAACGCCGGGTGCAGCGCGCCGTTGACGTAGCGCTGAACATAAATCACCGCCGGCGAGCTGGCGATCAGGTTGTCCAGCCGCGCATGGGCGGCGGCGGCTTGCAGTTGTTGGTTCTTGATATCGCTGATGTCGAGCATGAAGCCGATCCAGCGGCGGTTATCGCCAGTCCCCAGGGCCAGGCCTTGAACCCGATACCAAAGCGGATTTTGCTCGGCGTCAGTGCGTTGCAGGCGCACGCTGGTAAGCAAGGGTTTGCCCAGGGCTTGCAGGTCGTGCAGGCGGCTGTTGAGTTCCTGGCGGTCGGCGGGGTGGATCAACTCCAGCCAAAGGTTCAGCGGCTGGCGTGCTGCGCCATCCTCCTGGCCCAGGCTGTGCAGCAGCTGCGGGGCCAGCTGGATTTCCTGGGTCGCGGGCAGCAACTCCCACCAGCCGGTGCCGAGCAGGCCTTGCAACGCCTCCACCCGTTCCAGTTGCTGTTGGTTGCGTTGTTCGCGCAGGCGACCGAGCAAAGGGGCGGCGAGGGCGGCCGTGAGGTGGAGCCAATCGCGCTCGCTGGTCTGTGACTGGCCCTTGAAGAAACCACAGAGCAACCAGGCCACGATCCCTTGAGCATCACGGTAAGGCACCAGAAACCCGTCGGCATCGCCAAATACGCTGTGCAGGCGCGGGTTGTCATGGCGTCCTTGGGAACCCGACACGCTGACGGGCGCATTGCCATTGGCACTGTCCAGGCGAGTGCCGAGGCGCTGCCCGGTTTGCCACAGGGCCGGGGCATCGTGGGCGCTGTATTGGCTGTAGATGCGCCAGCCCTGGTCCTCTTCGTCCAGCAAGGCCAGGGCCACACAGGGGATATGCCAACGCTGGGACAGGCTGCGCAGTTGCTCGTTGAAGACCTCGGGCAGGCGGGCCAGGCTGCACACTTGCAGCTCTTCACTCATCTGGCTGGCCAGTTGGTGATTTTGCTCGCGATGCTCGGCCAACTGGCGGCCGGCGAGCAAGTCGCCAACGTCCAGCAGGCGCAAGGTCCAGCCCTCACGGTCGCGCTCGATCCAGCCGCGGGTATGCAGGACTTGGCCGGCGGGGCCCTGGAAATCCAGGTCCAGGCTGTGGCGCTGCCAGTCGACCGGGTTGCCTTCGGCACTCAGGGCGCTGCTGGCGCACAGCAGGTCGCGCAGGGACGGCGAGGGCGTATCGCCGAAGCGCACCGCCAGCTGGGCGCGCAAGGCACTGCTGATGTCCAGCACACGGCCTTGCTGATCCAACTGCATCCATAGGCCGAACGCGGGCGTGGCGGGCGCCTCCAGTGGCACGGAACCAGCGCGGCCGAGCAGGCGCCCGAACACGTTATCCCCCGCCGTCAAAACTGAATACTCGAACGGGCGGCAAGGGTGGTCGGCAGGTTCGGTACGGTGCCGATGCCTGGAATCACCAAGGCCGGGAATACCGCGTAGAGGTTACTGGAGGGGTAAGTGATCGTGACGGTCAGCGTGGTGCCGACATAAGTGGCAACAATATACGAGGACTGAAATTGGAAGCTGGCAGGGATCCACGTCAATTGCGCGGCTGCGGCATCTTTTGCCCGTTGAGTGACCTGGTTGGAGTAGGCCGTTCCCGCTGTCACCGGGTCCACCGACATGGCCTGGCGCACGGCTTCCGCAGCCGCCTGATTGAACGACTGCAGCATCAGCAAGGGTAGGCTGTAACTGATCAACCCGTAGAACACGGCAAAAAAAATGCCGAACACCAGGGCGAATTCAATCGCCGCCGCACCTTTTTGCTTTCTAGGGAGGCTTGTTTTCATGACTGCGTCTACCCTGACGGCTACTACTTGATATCAGCATAGAATCATTCGGCGAAAAGGGATGTTTTTTACGTGATCCAAAGTGCAGTCATCGTGATCTGGCTGGGGCTTTGTGCGGTACAGGATATTCGCCAGCGGCAAATCGCCAATAGCTTGACCCTGGGTGCCGCGCTGTTGGCGTTGCTCTACCTGTCGTGGATGGGCGTTACCTGGTTGGGGGCGAGCGCTGCGCAGGGTGGATGGGCGTTTGCGTTGGCGTTGCTGTTGACCCTGCCGGGCTACGCGCTGGGGCGCTTTGGCGCGGGGGATGTGAAATTGCTCGCCGCCTTGGCACTGGCAACCGATGTGGACTATTTATTGTGGTCGCTGATCGGTGCTGCGGTGGCGCAAGGCGCCTGGCTGCTTATCAGTCAATGGCTTAGCGCACGTCCTGCCGCAGTGGGCGAAAAAACGTCAAGAAAGCAGCCTTTTGCTCCGTTTGTATTGACAGGATTTGCGTTGTACTGGCTTTGGATCCATTAGTCGCACGGCCCCTCTACTGCTATGTACATAGTCGGAAAGTAGGGCTAGGTTTATTGAGTATGTGTGTAGGATTTTTCGTCAGAAGGGATAGGTCAACCATTTGGCTTGCCAGGCATGGAGTAGCGCGTGAACAAGCTCACCTCAGCAGTAAAAGTACTTGTCGTCGACGACCAGCCGTTGATCGTTGAAGAACTTTGCGAATTTCTCGAAGGTAGCGGCTATCGCTGCGTCCCGTGCGGATCCAGCCGTCAGGCGCTGCAACGCTTTACCGACGACGCCGAGATTGGCCTGGTGCTGTGCGACCTGCATATGCCGGACATGGACGGCATCGAGCTGGTCCAGGCCATGCAAAAGGTGGCCGGCAAACAGCGAGCGTTTGAAGCCATCATGCTCACCGGGCGTGCCGACAAGCAGGACGTGATCAAGGCCCTGCGCGCGGGGATCTCGGATTACTACCAAAAACCCATCAACCTCGATGAACTGCTCGAAGGCCTGCAGCGCCAGGAAGCGGCGTTGGAAGAACGCCAGAAAGAATTGCAACTGGGCCACCTGAACCAGAAGCTGCAATACCTCTCCGAGTCCATCAACGATCTCTACCAAGACCTCGACAAAGTGCGCCGTAGCCCGGGCGCCGGTGTCGCGGACGATAGCGACCTGGCCGGCGAAGACGCAGGCCCCTTGGAAATACCAAGCATCTTCAATCAACTGTCGCCCCGTCAGCTCGACGTCGCACGGTTGGTGGGCAAGGGCCAGACCAACTACCAGATTGCCTGTGAGCTGGGGATCACCGAGAACACGGTCAAGCTGTACGTGTCCCAGGTGCTGCGCCTGACCCACATGCACAACCGCACCCAATTGGCATTGGCCTTGTCGCCGAGCAATTCGGCCATGCGTCAGCGGGTAACTGCCCACTGACGTTATTTACTGAAGTTATTTACTGCCGCCGCCTGACCCGCCGCCCGATTCCGATTTGTAATATTCCGGAATCGGGTACTTGTTGCTGTCCAGCCAGCGTTTAAGTGCCTGTTCCCGTTCGGCGGCGCTGGTTTTTTGCGGGTTTGTCGAGGCCGCACGGCCGTTGAGCTGTAACGCCATCCAGTTTTCCGTTTCGGCCTGTTGCGGGGATGAAGGTCCCGGCTCAATGGCCGACGCTGCCAGCGGCAGCAGTGCCAGGCAGATAACGCAATAGGCTTTCATCGACGTCTCCTTACTTGATCAGCACCGGCAGCGTATCGCTGACCGTTGCTACTTTGCGCGCCTTGACGCTTGGACCCTTGAGTTGCCGGGCGCGGGCCTGGGCCTCGTTGACTTGCTCGGGGCTGAGATTCAACTGGCTGACCACCTTGGCCGCTTGCCCCCAGTCATCCTGGTAGATCAGCAAGGTCACCAGGTTGACGCCCGCCAGTGGGTCGCCCTGCTTGAGTTCGATGGCGGTCATGAACTCAAAGCGCGCGTCTTCCAGGCGCAGTTGGTTGAGGTAAACCACCCCCAGGTCATTGCGGATCTTGTCGTCGGTGGGTGCCAGCTGCGCCGCCCGCTGCATGTGCGTGAGCGCCAGGGCGTTATCACCCCTGGCCGCTGCCAATTGGCCCAGGCCGTGTTCACCGGCGGCCGCCATGCAGGTGCCGATCAAACTGCGGTACAACGGCTCCGCCTCACTGCGCCCCAGCAGGCGATAGGCGCGGGCCTTGCGCTGGCGCACTTGGGGCAGGGTGTCGGGCAGGTTTTGCAGGTTGGCCAGGCTGGCGTGCAGCTTGCCTTCGTTGGCCATGTCATCGGCCAGGTTCAGCGCCAGTTCCTGGTCCGAACTCGGTTTGCTGCAACTGCCAGAGCCCAGTGACGCCCAGGGCGACTGACCCGTGGAGGCACAGCCGCCGAGCATCAGCAGGGCCAGGGCGGCAATCAATGGTTTCATCAGGCGCTCCTCAAAAGTTTTTCAGGGCCCGGGCAATGCCGATAAACGCCGGCCCCCCGAGCACAATCAGCAAAGCGGGAAACAGAAACACCATCATCACCACGGACATCTTGGCTGACATTTTCGAGATGTACTCCTGCAAGCCCGTGAGGCGGCGGTCATCGAGCAATTGCTTGAGGGCCAGCAGTGACTTCATGGCGCCACCGCCTTGCTGGATCAATTGCTGGAGGATGATGCAGGTGTCGGTGAATTCATCCACTTCCAGCAAGCGCGCGGTCTTGCCCAACTCTTCCCCCAACTCCAGGCCGGAGTCGACCCGCGCCAGGATCGCGCGCAGCTCAAAGGTCAGGTGCGGCAGCAGGCGCTGGGCGTCGTTGCCCAGCACGCGCAGTGACTGCTCCACCGCCATGCCCGATTCGAACAGAATGCGTAGCAATGGAATGAATGTAGCAATCTCCTTGGCAATGCGCTCCTGGCGCTTTTTGGCCGCCGCCGCCAACACCCGTTTAGGCAGCAGATAACCAATGCCCAACGCTGCGACGGGGGCGACCCAGGCCGGTTGGAAGTCATGGAAAAAGATCTCCTGGACGACGATGGTCAGGCCCATGACCACAAAGGGCGTGCCGATCTGAAAGGCGGCGAACAATGAACGCTGACCGGCCTTGCGCCAGCCGATGCGGTTAAGCAGGATCTGGGTCTCGTTGTCCAGGCTGACCGAGCGCTGGGCCAGACTGCTGGCGCCCAGTTGGCGCATCAGCGTGCCGAGCTTGGCGTCACCGCCCATCTGCCCTTGCAGGCGGTCCGAAACCCGGCGCTCGCGGCGGCGGTTGTCGAGCAGTTGGCCAGCCACCAATACCGCAACGGCGAGCAACATCATCACACTGGCCAGGAGCAACATCTCAGATACTCCTCAGCATGCGCCACATGGTGAACAGGCCCGCGAGGTCCATGCCCAGTGCGACGAACAGCATGATGCGCCCGGTGTCGTCGTTCCACATGTTCATCAAGTAACCCGGGTTGACCATGATGAAGTAGCCCACCATCAGGATCGGCAACCCGCCCAGTACGTAGGCGGTCATGCGCGTTTCGCCGGTCATGGCCTTGAGTTGGCGGGCGCCCTGTTCGCGCTCGCGAATCATCTTGATCAGGTTTTCCAGCAGCTCGCTGGCGTTACCGCCGTAGCGGTGGTTGACCTTCAAGCCCAGGGCGAACAACCGAAACTCGTCGCGCTCATAGAACTCGGCGAAGTCGCTGGCCGACTCCGGCAGGCTGACGCCCATGCGCACGTTGCGCTGCACCCGGCCCATGGCGTCCTTGAGTGGGTTCTCGACGCTTTCGATTCCACCCAGCACCGCGTCAGCCAGCGTGCGACCGGACTTGAGGCTGCGCACGCTATGGTCAAGCAACTGCGGCAGTTGCTCGACCATACGATGCACCCGGCGTTGGTAACGCCAACTGATGTACATGCGCAGTAGCAGCGGCGGCGCCACCAGCATCAACACCAGGCCCAACCCATCGGCGATCAGCCAGCCGAGCAACACGCCAATGATCCAACCGCTCAGCCACAGGCCCAGGCGCTCGGTAGGTTTGCCCAGCCCGGCGCGCAGGAACATGCGTTCAAGACCGGTCCAGGCGGTGTTGGCTTCCTGTTCTGCGGGTTGGCCATCACCCAGGCGCTCCAGCACGCGATCGACCTGGGCCTTGCGCAAGCCGCTCTGGAACAGCCAGAACGACAGACCGATCAGCAGCAGGCACACGAGCATCAACACCGGTCCGGTCATCAGACGCTCCCTATAACGGCAAGGCCGATTCGCGGCGCAGTTTGTCGCCGGCCGGGTTGACGGCTTCGCGCAGGAAGCCGAAGCCGGTACGCCGGTCCAGGCGGAACAGGGTGTTGGTCACGTACACGTCATCGCGCACGCCGACCACTTCCACCACTTCGCTTACGCAACGTCGGCCATCGGGCATGCGCGTCAACTGGATCACCACGTCCAGGGCGGCGCAGATCATCTGGCGCAGGGTTTTTTCAGCGATCACGCGGCCGGTCAGGCCCACCAGGGTCTCCAGGCGCAGCAGGGCGTCCTGGGCGTTGTTGGCGTGTACGGTACTCATGGAACCGTCGTGGCCGGTGTTCATGGCGGTCATCACGTCGAGCACTTCGACGCCACGGATCTCCCCGAGGATGATGCGGTCCGGGCGCATCCGCAGGGCGTTGCGGATCAGGTCGCTGGAGCGCACTTCACCATGGCCCTCGGCATTCGGCGGGCGGGTTTCCAGGCGTACCACGTGGGGGTGGCCCAATTGCAATTCGGCGACGTCTTCGATGGTCACCAGGCGCTCGTGGGGGTTGATCAGTTGGCTGAGAATATTCAGCAGCGTGGTCTTGCCGGTGCCGGTACCGCCGCTGATCAGGATGTTGCAGCGCTTGCCCACGGCCTCCTGGAAGAACTCGAAGATGTTCTGGTCGATGGTCTGCATGGCTACCAGGTCAGTGCTTTTGAGCATGTCCTTGCGGAATTTCCGAATCGACAGGCAGGGGCCATCCAGGGCGATCGGCGGGATGATCGCGTTGACCCGACTGCCATCGGGCAAGCGCGCATCCACCATGGGCGACGACTCATCCAGGCGCCGACCCAACGGCGCGAGGATGCGTTGCATCACACGCTCCACGTGGTGGTCGTCGATAAAGCGCAAGTCACTCTGGTGCAGCAGGCCGTCACGCTCGATAAACACCCGGTGCGGGCCGTTGACCAGGATCTCGGTCACGGCGGTGTCGCGCAGCAACACTTCCAGTGGGCCAAACCCCGTGAGTTCATCGACGATCTCTTCGGCGAGGCGCTCCATTTCATAGCGCGAGATCGCCAGGCGCATGCGCGTGATGTACTCGGAAACCTTGTCGACGACAAATTGCGCGAGGATCTGCCGCGTGCCTTCCAGCAGGTTTTTACCCGACTCCTCAATGGCATCGATGATGTAGCGATGCAGCACCAGTTTCAGGCCGGCGTGGTCGGCCTCGGCGTTGTTGGCGCTGCGGGCCGGGCCGCCGAAGAGTTTTTCGCTGCTCATCGTCCCGACCCCAGTAGGCGTTCAAACCAGCGCATGGAGGGTTTCTCCATGCCCTCGGAGCGTTTTGCCAAGCGTTCACCCAGGGTGCGCACGGCTTGGGTCAGCGGTTCGCGCGGGGCCAGCGCGAACAGGGTCTGGCCCTGGTTTTTCACGTTCAGGCGCAATTCGGCGCTCAAGGGCAATACGGCGACGCATTCGAGGCCGAAGGTTTTTTCCAGGGCTTCGGTGTCGGGGGCGCAGGACTTGATATAGCGGTCTACCACCAGTTTGGCGTGCTCGAGCTTCATGCCCTTGTCACGCCAGCGGTTGAGTATCGCCAGGTTGCGCCGGCAGTCCAGCACGCTCTGGTCGGTGCACCACAGCAGTTTGTCGCAATGGCTGACAAAGGTGCGCAGCGCTTCGCTGTCCGGCTGCCCGGTAATGTTCACGACGATGTGCTGGAAGTGCTGGCGCAGCGCACTGAGCAGCATGAACAGTTCGGCGGCGCTAGTGAGTTTGAGCGGTTCGTCGCCGGTGGCGTAGGCCAGGATGCGCAGGCCATCGAGGGCGGTGGTGAAGGCGCTGTTGATCAAGGTGCTGTCGAGGCGGCGCAAATGGCGCAAGGCATCGCCGAAGTTGAACGTACTTTCCAGTCCCAGCAGGGCCAGGCTGTCACTGCGTGGCAGGCCCAGGTCCAGCAGCAGGGTTTGCTGGCCGCTCTTTTGCACCACCAGCGCCAGGTGCGTCGCGAGCATCGCGCCGTCGGCGTTGCTCTGGGTGCCAAACAGGACGGTCAGGCCGCCCAGATGGGCATTGCTGGTCACCGGCGGCAGGCGCTTGCTCAAGCGTCGTACCAGGCCCGCCACTTCACTGGAGCGCGAACCATAGGCGACGAAATCCCGGGCGCCGGCGCGCATGGCGTTCAGCACGAGCTGGTTGTCCATGCCATCGCCCAGGGCAACCACCGCGAGCATCGGCTTGGCTTCCAGTGCGCCTTCGATCAACGCGCTTTGGGCCACCACGTTTTCACGGTCCAGGCCGACGAACACGATGTTGGCGAAGGTGACGTCCGCCAGCGCCAGCAGTTCATCCAGATTGCCGGTGCCGGCGCTGACTACTTGGCCCAGGGGCGCGAGGGCGCCCTGGAGCCATTCCAGGTCGGTGGTGTTGCGCGTGATTGCCAGAAACGTCTGGCTCAGGCTATCGCTCATTGGGAAAGTCCACTGCGACGGTCGAAATTACCGTTTTCGAGGAAGAACATGCGGTACCAGTTCGGGTCGAAGTTGCGCAGTTTTTCGCCGGGCAATGAAGGCAACTGGGCGTTGGCGGCCAGCGGCTGCACCAGGTGCGGCGTGACGATCATCAGCAACTCCTTCTCTTCCCGGTTGACATTGGAGTCGCGGAAAAATGCCCCCAGGATCGGGATATCGCCCAAGCCGGGGAATTTGCTGATGGTGGAGCGGTTGGTTGTGCTGATCAGGCCGCTGATCACAAAACTTTCGCCATCGGCCAGGGACACGCTGGTGTCGGTGCGGCGTACGGTCAGGGCCGGCACCTGGATGCCGGAAATCACCACCGCGTTGCTGTAGTCCAGGTCGCTGACTTCCGGCGCTACTTTGAGGGCGATGCGGTTACGGTCGATCACGGTCGGCGTGAGGGTCAGGCGAATACCGAACTCTTTGTATTCAATCGAGATGGTGTCGCTGCCGGAACTGGGGACCGGTACCGGCACTTCGCCGCCCGCCAGGAATGTCGCGCTTTGGCCGCTCATGGCCACCAGGCTCGGGCGCGCCAGGGTATACGCAAAGCCGCTGCTTTCCAGGGCGTTGATCATCGCTTTGACCCGGCCACCACCAAACCCGATGTTGAAGCTGTCGGTGCTCACCGGCAGTTTGAAGACGCCTTCCGAAGGCGACAGCAGGTTGCGGCTGCCGAGGAAGAAGTTGTCACCAATGCCCAGGAACTTGGTGCTGGCCTCTTTGAGTTTGGTACGGCTGACTTCCACAAAACGGATATCGGTCTGCACTTGGCTGGGCAGCGTGGGATCTTCCGACGGTGACAGGGACAGGCTGGTCAGCGCCGAGGTGGCCTTGCCCTTGACGAATACCATGCTCTGGCGCGGCGTGCTGGCGCAGGCGGTCCACACCATCAGGCTGGTGGCGCCGCTGGAGACACCGGTCAGCAGGAAATTGCGATCACCGTTGACCCGAACATCGGCGATTTTCGGGTCGCCAATCGCCAGGCGAGTGATCGCCACGGGCGATTGCAGCTCCTGTTGCAGGCCTTCACCGACCTCGACCACGGCCGGCAGTTGCCCCAGGGCACTGCAGTTGCCCGGTGCAGCCAAGGCCATGCCGACCGGCAGGCTCGACAGCATCAGGCTCCAGGCCAATTGCGCGAACAGAGGGGCGTAGCGATGGCTCATTCAAGGCATCCTTGCTCAATCAGGGAGTTTGTTCAGTAACCTGGGCGCCGCGTATCACTTCAACCCCCCGGCGCACGGGGCGCTCACCGCCGCCACTGGCCTGGGCCACCCTTTTCGGTGGGCCGAGCAGGGCCAGTTGGGCGAACTGGTAAAGGTCGCGGTTGGCGCTTTCGAGTTTCTGCGGTGAATCGCTGTCACCCGCCCAATAGCGGCTGAGCAGTTGCTCATCGGCACTGCGCACGGCCAGGCGCAACACGCCGGCCTGCGCCGCAAGCATCAGGCGGCTCAATAAAGGTTCGGGCACCGCCAATACGACGGTGCGTGCGGCGGCTTTGCGTTGCGCGGCCTGGGCCCGTTCTTCTGGCGTGACCGGCGGCGGCACGGCGGGTTTGCCATCGTTGGCCAGGCCCAGTTGGTCGCCGACGCTGAGCAGGCGCATGGCCGGCAGCACAACTTGTGCGGACTGTTCTTCGTTGCTCTCGTCCCGCCGCAGGAACAGCAGCACATCCACGTAGTCGCCAGGGTTCAGTTGGCCGTTGGCGCCGGACACTTCGTCGATCGCCACAGCCAGCGCACGCTCGTCCGGGCGAATCATGCGGGCCAGCGGGCCGCCGGCGTTGAAACTGTCTTCGGTGAGCCAGCTGCCGGCGCTCAGGGTGCGCTGCGGCATGCGGCCGATGGCTTGGTCGAGTTGGGTGAGGCTGCCGACGGGGGCGGTGTGCAGTTTTTCTATCGTCAGGTCGGCAGCGGTCAGCGGCACGAAAGCAGGGGCGTCATGCACCAGCACTACCACGGGTTGACGGGTCTGGTCTTCGACAATGGCAGCGGGGTTTACCGCAGAAACGACAGGTGCGGCGACAGGTTCGGGCGCACGGCTCAGCACCAACCCCCAATACCCGGCAATTAAAGCCCCAATAAGCAGCACGCCGGCCAGGATCATGCTGATGCGACTGTTCATGACGGCTCTCCCTTTCCCGTTGCACTACCTGCGCGTTAATCCAAACGAGCTATTTCGCAACTTGGCTGTGATGAACATCTAACGATTTGGCTATTTGAAAGTAGCTCAGCTAGGACGAAATGCCATTAACTGAATAAAAATTTATGTGAACTAAAAAGAGTGCCTTTTAGATCGCGGGTTTATGGCGTCAACTTTATGACTAATACTTTGTGATTAATCCGTTGTTACAGTTGTGAGGCCTAGGTTTGTTGACAATGCTCTAGTGGCACGCCGCGACTATCGCGCTAGAGCCGTACCGGCTTCCTGTGGCGTTTTAGGGAGAAGTCTTATGTTCCTTGACCTGATGTTGAAGTTGTATGTTCAGACACAATTGTTTTTCAAACGCCAAGACGGTGCTTCGGGTATTGAGTACGCCATTATCGTTGCGTTGGTGGCACTGGTTATTATCGGTGCGGGCACAGGCCTGGGCGGAAAAATTGCATCGGTTTTCAATACAATTGCCAGCAAAATGCAGACGGCGTCCTGACGTCTACCCAACTTAGAGTTGTCATCACGACGGCTCACTCATCCAGGTACGGCCATGAGCTTATCCTCTTCGACTCGCCAACAATTGTTATTGGTGGATGATGAGGAGGACGCGCTGATTGAACTTGCCGAATCCCTCGAAAACGAGGGATTCGTGTGCTTTACCGCCAACTCTGTAACAGACGCGCTACAAGAATTGACACTCAACCCCGATATCGCCCTGATCATCACCGACCTGCGTATGCCCGAGGAAAGCGGTATCTCCTTGATCAAGCGCCTGCGCGAACACACCGAGCGCCAGCACTTGCCGGTGATCGTGATGTCCGGGCATGCGGAAATGGACGACGTGAGCGACATGCTGCGCCTGCAGGTACTCGACCTGTTTCGCAAACCCATCTACCTGGCGCGCTTGATCGACACCCTCAACAGCCTCTTCCCCCCCAAACGCCCCAAACTGTAGTGAGCGGGCTTGCCCCGCGCTGGGTGGCGCAGCCGCCCTAAACCCAGGCACCGCGGTATTTCTGTTGGACCGAGGTGTATGGATTTGGGGCGGCTACGCCACCCAGCGCGGGGCAAGCCCTAATGCCTGTCAGTTAAGGAAACAGCAGATGAGCGGCTTTC
>NZ_QUZT01000054.1 GCF_004682045.1 Pseudomonas nabeulensis | reverse complement strand
GAAAGCCGCTCACTTGCTGTTTCCTTAACTGACTGGCATTAGGGCTTGCCCGCGAAAGCGGTGGGTCAGTCAGCATCAATGTTTGCTGGGCCGACGTCTTCGCGGGCAAGCCCGCTCCCACAGGTTTGCGCTCAACTGAACAGAATTGTAGAAGCTCGCCTGCTAGGCGTTGCGCTGTTCCTTGTAGGCTTTAAGCGCCTTAAGCCGCTCACGCTTGAGCGCTTCGCCCAGCTCCGGGCCTTTGAAGCCTTTCTCCAGCAGTGGTGCCACCGCAACTTCGCGTGCGACGCGTGCGGCCCCGCGTAAATAATCCGCCTGTGGATAACTGCGCTGCTCAAAACCCTTGCGTCCTCGGGCGTCCATTTCGCAGGCGGCCACAAACTCTTCAAAGCGCTGCGGGCGACGGTACACGTCAAAACTTTGCAGCAGGTCCAACAATGTCGAGGCTTTCAACTCCAGGGCGCGATGGCCGTGGGTGTGATATTGGCAAACCAGCAGCGCCAATTCCTGGCAATCCTTGGGCACCTTGAAGCGTTCGTTGACCGCCTTGACCAGCTTCAACCCCGTATGTTCGTGGGCGATATGCTGCGGCAACTTATCCACAGGTGTCAGGCCCTTGCCCAGGTCATGCAGCAGGCAGGCCCAGCGCACGGTCAGCGGTTGCTTGTGCAGGGCGGCCTGTTCCAGCACGCTCAAGGTGTGCACACCCGTGTCGATCTCCGGGTGATGGGCTGCGGGTTGCGGCACGCCAAACAGTGCATCCACTTCTGGGATCAGGGTTTTAAGGGTGCCGCAGTCGCGTAGCACCTGGATAAACACCTGTGGCTGATCTTCCATCAGTGCGCGGGAGATTTCTTTCCAGCTGCGTTCTGGCGTCAGCGCCTCAAGTTCGCCGGATTCGCTGAGTTGGCGCATCAGCTCCAGCGTGTCTGCAGCGACGCTAAAGCCGAGGTGTGCGTAGCGCGCAGCAAAGCGGGCAACGCGGAGTACTCGCAACGGATCTTCGGCGAACGCCGGGGAAACGTGGCGCAGAATGCGCGCGGCCAAGTCCTGCTGGCCGTGATACGGATCGGTAAGGTTACCGTCATCATCTTCCGCCATCGCGTTGATGGTCAGGTCACGACGAATCAGGTCTTCTTCCAGCGTCACTTCTGGGCTGGCGTGGAACACAAAGCCGCCGTAGCCCCGCCCGCTTTTGCGTTCGGTGCGCGCCAAGGCGTATTCGTCGCCGTTTTTTGGGTCCAGGAATACCGGGAAGTCAGCGCCGACTGGCTTGTAGCCCTTCGCGAGCATCTCTTCGGCGGTTGCACCCACGACAACACGGTCTATATCGGTGACAGGAATGCCTAAAAGGCGATCCCGCACAGCGCCGCCGACTTTGTAGATTTTCATGAAAAAGCCTCCATTAGCGGCACAGGATACCGCCTGTGCCTGACCAATGGAGGCTTTGCTGTTTCAGAGGTGAACGACAGCCATGTCCAGGCGGCCGTAGTCGTTGTCGCCGTGATCGCTACGCGGTGGCACGTGATGGGTTTTCATCACTTGATCACCCTGCAGGGTCTCCAGGTGGATATCGAACCCCCACAGTCGATGCAGGTGCTTGAGCACTTCGTCGGTGGAGTCGCCCAGAGGTTTGCGGTCGTGTTGCTGGTGACGCAGGGTCAGCGAACGGTCGCCACGTACGTCGATACTGTAGATCTGCACATTGGGCTCTCGATTGCCCAGGTTGTATTGCGCCGCCAGGGTTTCGCGAATGGTGCGATAGCCAGGCTCATCGTGGATAGCGGGTACCACCAAGTCATCCTTGAGGTCGTCGTCGAGGATGCTGAACAGCTTCAGGTCGCGAATCACCTGGGGTGACAGGTATTGCAGGATGAAGCTTTCATCCTTGAAGCTGCTCATGGCGAACTTGATGGTAGACAGCCAATCGCTGCCGGCGATTTCCGGGAACCAGCGCCGGTCTTCCTCGGTGGGGTGTTCGCACATGCGCCGGATATCCCGGTACATGGCAAAGCCCAGCGCGTAGGGGTTGATACCGCTGTAGTACGGGCTGTCGAAGCCAGGCTGGAACACCACGCTGGTATGGGAAGTCAGGAACTCCATCATGAAACCGTCGGTGACCAGGCCTTCGTCGTACAAGTCGTTCATCAGGGTGTAGTGCCAGAACGTCGCCCAGCCTTCGTTCATGACTTGAGTCTGGCGCTGTGGATAAAAGTACTGAGCGATCTTGCGCACAATGCGCACGATTTCCCGCTGCCAAGGCTCCAGCAGTGGCGCGTGTTTTTCCAGGAAATACAGGATGTTTTCCTGAGGTTCGGCGGGGAAGCGCGCATTGTCCTTATCGCTATTCTTTCCGGCTTTTTTCGGAATGGTGCGCCACAGGTCGTTGATCTGCTTCTGCAGATGCTCCTCGCGCTCCTTTTGGCGCAGGCGTTCTTCCTCGGCAGAGATCGGGTAGGGGCGTTTGTAGCGGTCCACTCCGTAGTTCATCAGCGCGTGGCAGGAATCAAGCAGGTCTTCCACTGCATCGATGCCGTGGCGCTCCTCGCACTGCATGATGTACTGCTTGGCGAATACCAGGTAATCGATGATCGAGCTGGCGTCGGTCCAGGTGCGGAACAGGTAATTGCCCTTGAAGAAGCTGTTATGCCCATAGCACGCATGCGCCACCACCAGTGCCTGCATGCAGATGGTGTTTTCTTCCATCAGGTAGGCGATGCAAGGGTCGGAGTTGATCACGATCTCGTAGGCCAGGCCCATCTGGCCCCGGCTGTAGGATTTCTCGGTGCTGAGGAAGTGCTTGCCGTAGGACCAATGGTGATAACCCAGGGGCATGCCCACCGAAGCGTAGGCATCCATCATTTGCTCGGCGGTGATCACTTCGATCTGGTTGGGGTAGGTGTCCAGCGCGTAACCCGCCGCGATGCGGCTGATTTCCCGGTCATAGGCCTGGATCAGTTCAAAGGTCCACTCGGACCCCGTGGAAATGGGTTGGCGTCTTTGCTCTTTTTTGGCGGTCATGTCACTAACCTGCGCTGGAAGAGTTCACGGAAGACCGGGTAGATATCGCCGGCCGAGACCAGTTGCTGCTGGGCGAACGTGTCGGCAAAGGCTTCGCCGATGCGCTCGTATTCGAACCACAGGGCCTGGTGCTCACGGGGGGTGATTTCAACGTAAGTGTAGTACTGCACGAACGGCATGATCTGGTTGATCAGAATGTCGCGGCAGATGGGCGAGTCATCGTTCCAGTTATCACCGTCCGAGGCCTGGGCGGCGTAGATGTTCCACTCGTTGGCTGGGTAGCGTTCGGCCATGATCTCCTGCATCAGCTTCAACGCGCTGGAAACGATGGTGCCGCCGGTTTCCCGTGAATAAAAGAACTCCTCTTCGTCCACTTCCCGAGCGCTGGTGTGATGGCGGATGAACACGACGTCGATCTTGTCGTAGTTCCGCTTGAGGAACAGGTACAGCAGGATAAAGAAGCGCTTGGCGATGTCCTTGGTGGCTTGGGTCATGGAACCGGACACGTCCATCAGGCAGAACATCACCGCCTTTGAACTGGGATTGGGTTGCTTGACCAGCAGGTTGTATTTCAAGTCGAAGGTGTCGAGGAAAGGCACGCGGTGGATGCGGGCGCTGAGTTTCTCGATTTCTGCCTCGATTTCCTGGATATCGCCGAAGTTGTCCGGCTCTTCGCGCTTCAAGCGTGCCAGCTCTTCCTTGGCGACCTTAAGTTTGGCGCGGCTGCTGCCCGATAGGGCGATGCGCCGCGCATGGGCGGAGCGCAGGGTTCGAATAATATTGATGCGAGACGGGTTGCCCTCGTTGCTGATGCCGGCGCGCACGGTCTTGAAGGTATCGGTGCCGGTGAGGTTGCGCTTGACCAGGTTGGGCAGCTCCAGGTCTTCAAACATGAATTCGAGGAATTCTTCCTGGGTGATCTGGAACACGAACTCGTCCATGCCCTCGCCGGAGTTGCCGGCCTTGCCCGGGCCTTTTCCGCCGCCACCGCCTTGGGGGCGCTGGATATGTTCGCCAGTGGTGAACTCTTTATTGCCGGGGTGCACGACCGTCTGCTTGCCGCCCCGGCCGTGGTGCAGCACCGGTTCATCGATGTCGCGTCCGGGAATACTGATTTGCTCGCCATGCTCCATGTCGGTAATGGAACGGCGGCTCACGGCCTCTTCCACGGCCTTTTTGATGTGGTCACGGTAACGCCGCAGGAAACGCTGGCGGTTTACCGTGCTCTTGTTCTTGCCATTGAGGCGTCGGTCGATCACATAGCTCATAGGGGAGCCCTCCGGGCAGCTTCACGTTACAAGCTTCAAACAGCGAGCTGGAAGCTTAAAGACCAGCGGTCAGCTGCCAGGCCAATGGCCCGGCAGCGTGCGCCTGTGGCTGCCTTACTGCGATTTGCGAACCCGCAGGTACCACTCGGAGAGCAGCCGTACCTGTTTGTCGGTGTAGCCACGCTCGACCATTCGTGTGACGAAGTCGTTGTGTTTTTGCTGATCCTCCTTGCTGGCCTTGGCGTTGAAGCTGATGACCGGCAGCAGGTCCTCGGTGTTGGAGAACATCTTCTTCTCGATGACCACCCGCAGCTTTTCGTAGCTGAGCCAGGTAGGGTTCTTGCCGTTGTTGTTGGCGCGGGCGCGCAGCACGAAGTTGACGATCTCGTTGCGGAAATCCTTCGGATTGCTGATGCCGGCCGGTTTCTCTATTTTCTCCAGTTCCTCGTTGAGGGCCACGCGGTTGAGGATTTCGCCGGTTTCCGGGTCGCGGTATTCCTGGTCCTGGATCCAGAAATCGGCGTACAGCACGTAGCGGTCGAAGATGTTCTGGCCGTATTCGCTGTAGGACTCCAGGTATGCGGTCTGGATTTCCTTGCCGATGAACTCGATATAGCGCGGTGCCAGGTATTCCTTGAGGAAGCGCAGGTAACGTTCGCGGGTTTCGGCCTGGAATTGTTCCTGTTCGATCTGCTGTTCCAGCACATACAGCAGGTGCACCGGGTTGGCGGCGATTTCGTGAGGGTCGAAGTTGAAGACCTTGGACAGGATCTTGAATGCAAAGCGCGTCGACAGCCCGTTCATGCCCTCATCCACACCCGCACTGTCGCGGTATTCCTGGATCGACTTGGCCTTGGGATCGGTGTCCTTGAGGTTTTCGCCGTCGTACACGCGCATCTTCGAGTAGATGTTCGAGTTTTCCGGCTCCTTGAGGCGCGACAGCACCGTGAACTGGGCGAGCATCTTCAGGGTGTCGGGTGCGCAATGGGCCTTGGCCAGGGAGCTGTTGAACAACAGCTTGTCGTAGATCTTGATTTCATCGCTGACTCGCAGGCAGTACGGCACCTTGACGATGTAGATCCGGTCGATGAAGGCTTCGTTGTTTTTGTTGTTGCGGAAGGTATGCCATTCCGATTCGTTGGAGTGAGCCAGCAGGATCCCGGTGAACGGAATCGCGCCCAAGCCTTCGGTACTGTTGTAGTTGCCTTCCTGGGTCGCGGTGAGCAATGGGTGCAGCACCTTGATCGGTGCCTTGAACATCTCCACGAACTCCATCAGGCCCTGGTTGGCCCGGCACAGTGCGCCCGAGTAGCTGTAGGCGTCGGCGTCGTTCTGTGGGAATTCTTCCAGTTTGCGGATATCGACCTTGCCCACCAGCGCCGAGATGTCCTGGTTGTTCTCGTCGCCCGGTTCGGTCTTGGCCACGCCGATCTGGTTGAGGATCGACGGGTAGAGCTTGACCACGCGGAACTGACTGATGTCACCACCAAACTCGGCCAGGCGCTTGGTGGCCCAGGGCGACATGATGGTATTGAGGTAGCGGCGTGGGATGCCGAAGTCTTCTTCGAGGATCGCGCCATCTTCGGTGGCGTTGAACAGACCCAAAGGCGACTCGAACACCGGCGAGCCCTTGATGGCGTAGAAGGGCACTTTCTCGATCAGTTGTTTGAGTTTTTCGGCCAGGGACGATTTACCGCCGCCGACGGGGCCGAGCAGGTAGAGGATCTGTTTCTTCTCTTCCAGGCCTTGGGCGGCATGGCGGAAGTAGGAGACGATCTGGTCAATGCATTCTTCCATTCCATGGAAGTCTTCAAAGGCCGGATAGCGGCGGATCACCTTGTTGGAAAATATTCGCGACAGGCGCGAGTTATTGGAGGTGTCTACCAGCTCCGGCTCGCCAATCGCCAGCAGCAAACGTTCGGCGGCGGACGCGTAGGTACTGCGGTCCTTTTTGCACAGCTCGAGATACTCTTGAAGCGTGAGTTCTTCTTGCTGCGTGGACTCGAAGCGTTGTTGGAAGTGGCTAAAGATACTCATGACGTCGTCACCTCGCTCGATACGTGGAGCCGACGCCGGATCAATCAGTCGATGCTGGCAGTCATTGACGAACGCCAATGGCCGTTTTCCCCCCAGAACACCCTGAAACGCTACCGATGACCCGCACGCCGGTGTACCGGCTCTCCCCTGATTCGGATGGCCTGCGCTTAAGGATAGTTCGGAATCCGGGAGGTCAAGGCGCGATGCGTAATTAGTTTGGCTGCGCCGTTCGTCAGAAACGGCGCGAGCCCAAGCGTCACGCGGGATAGCGGGGAGTGAAAAAAATTATTGCGAATCGCCTGAGGAAATTTCCGCAGGAAAAGTCGTACGCCACAGCTCAAAGCCCCCGTCGAGGCTATAGACGTCGGAGAAGCCCTGGCTGATCAGGTACGCCGCTGCGCTCTGGCTGGAGTTGCCGTGGTAGCAGGCCACGATCACTGGCGCATCGAGGTCGGCGGCGCGGATGAAATCGGCAATGTTGTGGTTGTCCAAATGCTGTGCGCCGCTGATATGCGCGGCGATGTAAGTCGGCTGGTCGCGGATATCGACCACCACGGCACCTTGCTCGCGCAGGGCCTGGGCTTGTTCGGGAGGGATACGTTTGAATTCGCTCATGGGGGCTCCTAGGGCTTGGCGGCCGGCGGCGTAACGGAAAGGGGGGATTCACACTGGCAGCTAAGGCGCTCGCCAGTGTCGATGTTCATCAGGGTCATGGCGCCGCCCCACACGCAACCGGTGTCGAGGGCGAACACGCCGGGCTCATCACAATTGCCTTCAAGCGCGGCCCAATGGCCGAAGATGATCCGGGTGTCGCGGGTCTTGCGGTCTTTATGGGCAAACCACGGCTTGTAGCCGGGCAGGGCGGTGTCGGCGCCTTCCTTGCTCTTGAGGTCCAGCTTGCCTTCGGCGGTGCAGAAACGCATGCGGGTGAAGTAATTGGTGATCACCCGCAGGCGCGTGACACCGCTGAGGTCGTTGTCCCACTTCACCGGTTCGTTGCCGTACATGCCGTCGAGGTAAGTGGTGTACAGCCCGTCATCAGCCAGCACGCTTTCGACTTCGGCGGCGCACTTGAGGGCTTTTTTCAGTGTCCACTGGGGCGGGATGCCGGCATGCACCAGGGCCATGTTTCGGGCCTCGTCGTAATGCATGAGCTTTTGACGGCGCAACCAGTCGAGCAATTCGGCACGGTCTGGCGCTTCCAGGATTTCCCGCAGGGTGTCGCCTTTTTTCAGGCGTTCGATGTTATTGCCGGCGGCCAGCAGGTGCAGGTCGTGGTTGCCTAGCACGCACACCAGCGAATCACGCAGGCTATAGAGGTAGCGCAGGGTCGCCAGGGATTCGGGGCCGCGGTTGACCAGGTCACCGACCAGCCACAGGCGGTCGTGCGCCGGGTCGAAGGCGACGCGTTCAAGCAAGCATTTGAGGGGTTCCAGACAGCCTTGCAGGTCACCGACCGCGTACGTCGCCATCAGTGCAGGGCTCCGGGCACGGCGAGGCGGAAGGGCGCGATGATGGCGTCGAACAACTGGCCGTCGGTGGCTTTCATTTGATACGAGCCTTGCATGGTGCCGACCTTGGAGGTCATCACCGTGCCACTGCTATAGGTATGGCTGGCGCCGCTGTCGATCAGCGGTTGCTGCCCCACGACGCCCGCGCCACGAACCTCTTCGACCTGACCGTCACCGTCGGTGATCACCCAATGGCGTGATAACAGCTTGGCTGGCACCAGCCCGTTGTTTTTCACCGTAATGGTGTAGGCAAAGGCGAAGCGGTTGTGTTCGGGTTGGGATTGGTCCGCCAGGAAGCGGGTGACGACGCTGACGTCGATCTGGTAGCGAGGATCGGACATGCAAGAGGCCTTAAAAGCGGAGGACAGCAGATGCGGGTCAGTCTAGGCCAAGAGGTGGGCACTAGGCCAGACATGTGTCTGGCCATGCCCGAAGGTATCAGTCTGCGGCTGGCGCGGGCTGGATAGCCAGTTGGTCGGCCAGGCGCACGAACGCGGCGAGGTCCAGTTGCTCGGGGCGCAGGCTGCCGTCGACACCGGCGGCTTCGATTTCGGCGTTGCTCAGCAGGGCCTTGAGCGTATTGCGCAGGGTCTTGCGGCGCTGGTTGAAGGCTTCGCGCACGATGCGCTCCAGCAGCTTGTGATCCTTGGCCGGGTGCGGCAGCACGGCGTGGGGCACCAGGCGCACGATGGCCGAGTCGACCTTCGGCGGCGGGTTGAACGCACCAGGGCCGACGTTGAACAGATGTTCTACGCGGCAGTGATACTGAACCATGATCGACAGACGGCCCCAATCACCCCCACCAGGCCCAGCCGCCAGGCGCTCCACGACTTCTTTTTGCAGCATGAAGTGCATGTCGCGGATGATCCCGGCGTTGTTCAGCAGGTGGAAGATCAACGGGGTGGAGATGTTGTACGGCAGGTTACCCACCACACGCAGGCTGTTAGGCGCGGCGTTGAGGGTATTGAAGTCGAACTTCAGCGCATCGCCTTGATGCAGGTTGAAGTTGGGCTTGCCAGCGAACTGCTGGTTGAGGATCGGGATCAGGTCCTTGTCCAACTCCACCACGTCCAATTGGCCACCGCTGGCCAGCAGGCCTTGGGTCAGCGCGCCCTGGCCCGGGCCGATTTCCAGCAGGCGGTCTTCGGGCTTGGCATGGATGGAGCGCAGGATGCGGTCGATCACGCCAGCGTCGTGCAGGAAGTTTTGCCCGAAGCGCTTGCGCGCCCGGTGTTGGTAATGCTCAGTCATATACGGGTCTCGGCCATCTGATAGGCGGTTTCCAGGGCCACGTGCAGGCTGCCGGTATCGATCTTGCCGCTGCCCGCCAGGTCCAGGGCGGTGCCATGGTCGACGGAAGTGCGGATGATCGGCAGGCCCAGTGTCACGTTGACGGCGGCGCCGAAGCCTTTGTATTTAAGCACCGGCAGCCCCTGGTCATGGTACATCGCCAGCACTGCATCGCAGTGCTCCAGATATTTGGGGGTAAACAGAGTGTCCGCAGGCAGTGGGCCGCGCAGGTCCATGCCTTCTTGGCGCAGACGCTCCAGGGTGGGTTCGATGATGTCGATTTCTTCATGGCCCAGGTGACCGCCCTCACCGGCGTGGGGGTTGAGCCCGCAGACCAGGATGCGCGGTTGGGCGATGCCGAATTTCTGTTGCAGGTCGGCGTGCAGGATGCGCGTTACGCGCTCCAGGCGCTCGACGGTAATCGCGTCGGCAATCTCGCGCAGCGGCAGGTGTGTCGTCACCAGGGCAACGCGCAGGCCGCGTGTGGCCAGCATCATCACAACTTGTTCGGTGTGGGTCAGTTCAGCCAGGAATTCGGTATGCCCGGAGAAGGCGATGCCCGATTCGTTGATCACGCCCTTGTGCACCGGGGCGGTGATCATGCCGGCAAAATCACCGTCGATGCAGCCTTGTCCGGCGCGGGTCAGGGTTTCCAGCACGAACGCCGCATTGGCTTTGTCCAATTGCCCGGCAACGACCTTGGCGTACAGAGGGGTGTCCCACACATACAGGCTGCCGGCAGGGGCGGGCAGGTCGGGCCAGCGGCCTGGCGACACCTCGATCAAACCGACGGCCACGCCCAACTGCGCGGCCCGCTCAAGGAGCAGGTCGCGGCTGGTAATGGCAATCAGGGGGTGTGGCTGGGCTTGCGAGGCGAGCAGCAGGCACAGGTCGGGACCAATGCCGGCCGGCTCGCCGGGTGTTACCGCGAAACGCTGGGGTTTCACTGAGCTGCCTGGTCGGTGCCTGTTTGCTCGGCGCCTGGCAGCTTGTTCTCTACGTAGGCTTCGTCACGGATCTGACGCAGCCAGGTTTGCAGCTCTTCGTCGTATTTGCGGTTACGCAGGACGTTCAGGGCTTGTTGCTCGCGGGCCTGGGCGGTGTTGTCGGTGGCGCGACGGCCAAGGACTTCCAGCACATGCCAGCCATATTGGGTCTTGAACGGCTTGGACAGCACGCCTTGCGGAGTGGCGGCCATGACTTGCTGGAACTCCGGCACCAGTGCCTTCGGATCGATCCAGTTCAGGTCGCCGCCGTTGAGGGCAGAACCTGGGTCTTCCGAGAAGCTCTTGGCCAGGGTGGCGAAGTCTTCACCGCTTTCGATGCGGTCATAGATCTTCTGGGCCAGTTCCTTGGTTTGGGCTTCGGTGCGGATTTCGCTTGGTTTGACCAGGATGTGGCGAACGTGCACCTCATCCTTGAGCGAAGTCTCGCCGCCACGTTTTTCCAGGAGCTTCAGGATGATGAAACCACCCGGTGTACGCGCAGGCTGGGTGATACCACCCACTTCCATGGCGCTCAGCTCGCGGTCGAACGGAGGTGGCAATTGAGCGGCTTTACGCCAGCCCATATCGCCGCCTTCGAGGGCGTTGTCACTGCCGGACACGGCAATCGCTGTCTGGGCAAAGTCCGCACCGGCCTTGAGGCGGTCATAGACGGCCTGGGTTTTTGCCGCTGCCGCATTGAGCTGTTCGGATGTTGCGCTGTCTGGCGTGGCGATCAGGATATTGGCCAGGTGCAGCTCTTCGGAAAGCTGCATCTTGCCCAGGTCCGACGCCAGGAAGTTCTTCACTTCCTGCTCGGACACCTGAACCCGCTCGGCCACGCGGCGCTGACGCACACGGCTGATGATCATTTCACGGCGGATCTGGTCACGGGCGTCCTCATAGGACAAGCCGTCGTGGGCCAGGGCCGCGCGGAACTGGTCAATGCTCATGTTGTTGCGCTGGGCGATGGTGCCCACGGCCTGGTTCAGTTCTTCGTCCGAAATACGGATGCCGGAACGATCACCGATCTGCAGTTGCAGGTTTTCGACGATCAGGCGCTCCAGCACCTGTTGGTCCAGCACGCTGGTCGGCGGCACGCCACCGCCACGCTTGGCGATGGTTTGCTGGACTTCCTTGACGCGTTGGTCCAGTTGGCTCTGCATGATCACGTCGTTATCGACGATGGCCACTACCTTATCCAGTTCTTGAACCGCAGCGTGCGCCGATGCGGTACCCAGGAACAGCGCGCCCAGCACTAGCGGGCGCAGACAATCAGAAAGCTTGGTCTTCACGTTCACGATAACCTTCAATGCCTTTGTCGAGGAAGCTCTCTACCTTGGCGCCGGTCAGGCCGCCGAGTCCTTTGAGGACGATCTGGAAGAAGAGCCCGTGGTCACCCTTTTCGTTAAGCGGGGCGATCTGGCTGTATTCGTCGTTGGAAACCCAGTAACGGTTGATGACGCGCAGTTTCCAGCAGCAGTTGTCGTACTCGAAGCCACCAAAGGCTTCCAGGGTACGGTTGCGGGCATAGTCATACTGCCAGCGGGTGATCAGGTTCCACTGTGGAACGATCGGCCACATCATCGAGAAGTCGTGCTGCTGGATTTTGTAGTAATCCTTCACGTAGTTCTCTTGGCCCGGCGTGCCGTAGTCACCACCGAACTGCCATTTGCCGGTCAACTGGTTATAGACCACTTGGTCGTTACGATAGCGATAACCGACGTTGATGATCTTGTTCGGGTTGTCTTCCGGCTGGTAGTGCAGCATCGCGCTGCCGGAACGAGGCGTGTGTTCCTCAGTGTCCCAGTTGTAATCGGCAGTGGCGCGCCAGTCGCGGTTGAAACGGAACTCGTAGTCCAGGGCGATTGGCGATACATCGGATTGTGCATCGGCACGATCGGCCGCGAGGACGCCCGGCAGTTGAACTTCACGATCCTTGAAGTACAGCGCCTGACCCACGGAAACACGCTGACGTTCGAAGCCGTTGTCTTCGATCCAGCGGCTGGTCAAGCCGAGGGACAGCTTGTTCTCGTCACCGATGCGGTCGGAACCGGCGAAGCGGTTGTCGCGGAACAGCGATGCGTAGCTAAACGAGTACTCGCTGGTGTCGAATACCGGGATATCGCTCTGGTCCTTGTTCGGTACGTACAGGTAGAACGCACGCGGCTCAAGGGTCTGGCGATAGTTGGTGCCGAACCAGTTGGTGTTGCGGTCGAAGTACAGGCCGCTGTCGATGCTAGCAACCGGGATTGCACGATCCTGAGAGCTTTTGAAAGTGCCGCCGGCATATCGGGTGCCAGCGGCCGTCGCTGCAGCCTGTGCTGCAATGATGTCGTTCTTGCCAATACTGTCGAGATCAAGATCGTACTTGGTATAGACGTACTTGAGCTTCGGCGTGATGAAACCATAGGTGGTGTTCATCGGGTATTCGACGGCTGGCGCTACGTTCAGGCGTGTACCGTTTGCACGGGTCAAACCGGTCACGTAGGTGTCGAGGCGAGGAGAGACCAGGCCGTTCTCATCGGTAAAGGTGCCGTTTTCCAGGCTGCGCTCAAAGCGCACGGCTTCTGTGTCATAGGTGAAGTCCAAACCGCCTGGGTGGTAAGGCAGCATGCCGTTGAAGGTAATCTGCGGCAGGCGATCATACGGGGTGATCTGCGAAATCGTCGCCAACTGGTAGGCCTGCAGGTTCAAGCGCGCCTGGAAGCTGTCGCCGCGATAGGTCACGGAACCCTGTTGGTTGACGTAATCGCTGCTCTCCACGCCTTCCTGATAGGACTTGAGGTCCTGGAAGTAGTACGGATCGCTGATCGTGGTGTAGTCGACCTGGGTCAATACACGCGAATCCAACCCGCCACGGTGTTGCCAGTTGAGCATGTAGCGGGTTTTTTCGTAGTCGGTCTGCTGCTTGCGTTCGTCGTTGTCGTCGTTCAGGTAGCCGCCGCCGAACTGGCCTTCGCTGGACTTGGTGAGGTAGCGGAACTCGCCTTCCACCATCATGCCGCGCTTGGTCATGTATTGCGGGTACAACGTGGCGTCGTAGTTTGGCGCCAGGTTGAAGT
The DNA here is from genome assembly GCF_004682045.1 of Pseudomonas nabeulensis. Taxonomy (GTDB): domain Bacteria; phylum Pseudomonadota; class Gammaproteobacteria; order Pseudomonadales; family Pseudomonadaceae; genus Aquipseudomonas; species Aquipseudomonas nabeulensis. The sequence continues at coordinate 36,270 of NZ_QUZT01000054.1, read as the reverse complement.
AGTACGGCGTAACGAGGGTAAAGCCCGTTTCGCTGCCGGTGCTGAAACTTGGCGGCAGGAAACCGGATTGACGACGGTCGTCGATCGGGAAATAGATGTAAGGGGTGTACAGGATCGGGATGTTCTTGACCCGCAACGTCGCGTTGGTGGCCGTACCGAAACCGGTGGCCGGGTTCAACGTGATGTTGTTGCCCTTGAGCTGCCAGGCGTTGCTGTCTGGCTCGCAGGTGGTGTACGTACCGTCCTTGAGACGGATGATCGCGTTCTCGGCACGCTTGGCGTACAGCGCGTTACCGCGGATGCGCGACTTGTGCAGCACGTACTCGGCGTTGTCGATCTGCGCCGCGCCGGTGTCCAGTTGGACCTGGGCGTGGTCGCCGACGATCAGGGCACCGTTGTCGCGCAAGCGCACGTCGCCGTTCAGCTCGCCGCGGTTTTCGGTTTGGTACAGGCTGGCCTCTTGAGCCTCAAGCTGCATGCTGCCCTGGCGCATGACAACGTCACCGGCCAGTGTCGCCACTTGTGATTCCTGCTCGTAACGAGAGGCCTTGGCACCGATGAAGGTCGGCGCATCGCTCTTGTTCGTCTTGTCATTCATGCCTGGACGCGTCGGCTCGATGTACGCACCGCCGCAATAAGGACCGGTCTCAGCCAGTTGGGCAGCGGTCAGCTTATCGCGTGGAACCCAGTCCAGGTGGCTGTAGTCAGCACTGCGCGAACGCAGGCCACGGCCCTTGGACTCGGTGACCAGTACGGTCTTCGGCCCGCTGTCGGCTTGGCCGTCAGCATCGGTTTGCGCCGTGCTGTTGCCCGAGCTGACGGCCGCGCCGTCATGCACCGGACGTGGTGGCAACGGGGCTGCGGCGGTTTTTGGCGCGCAATCCCAGGCACCCGAAGCAGAGACTGAGCAGTCATACTGTTCCGCGGCGACCACGAATGAGGTGGCGAAAGGTTGCATGGCCAGCAGACTGCCGGTTACCAGCAACGGAAATTTTCTACGAAACGCGGGGGATTTCAATGCCATCTTATTAGTCCGGGCTTCCTGCGTGCCATCTGCCCGCGGTGTGGGCCGCACGACTCTCGATGGTCTGAAAAAGATGCGTGATAATAAAGCATGACCCGCTTGACGGCTAGGGCCGTCGGAGACCCTTGTAATGCCCGACCAAGATCTACGTTTACAACAGCTGCAAGTCTGGCTGGATGAGCAATTGCCAATCCTGTTCAACGCACAGGGCTGGGGTGCCGTACCCCCGGCCACATTGACCGCGGCCAGCAGCGACGCGAGTTTCAGGCGCTATTTCCGTTGGGAAGGGGGTGGCCGTACGTTCGTGGTAATGGACGCACCCCCCCCCCAGGAAAACTGCAAACCTTTCGTCGATATCGCCCATTTGCTGGCAAAGTCGGGCATAAATGTTCCAAAAATTTATGCAGAAGATTTACCGCGCGGCTTTCTTTTGCTCAATGACCTGGGCACAAAAACCTACCTGGACGTGATTGACGAGCAAAACGCCGATCAATTATTTGCCGATGCCATTGACGCTTTGCTGGCCTTCCAGCAATTGCCGATGGACGTGCCGCTGCCCAGCTACGACGTTGCCTTGCTGCGCCGTGAGCTGGAGTTGTTTCCCGAGTGGTACGTGCGCCGGCATTTGGGTATCGAGTTGGATACACACCAGCAAACCCTCTGGCAGCGTGCCAGCGACCGCCTGATCGACAGCGCCCTGGCCCAACCCAAAGTGCTGGTGCACCGCGACTACATGCCGCGCAACCTGATGATCAGTGAGCCGAACCCCGGCGTGCTGGATTTCCAGGATGCGGTCTACGGCCCGGTGACCTATGACATCACCTGCTTGTTCAAGGATGCGTTCCTCAGCTGGCCCCAGGCCCGTGTGCGGGAATGGCAACGCGGCTATTGGGAGCGTGCGGGCCAGGCCGGCATCCCGGTGCAAGCGGATTTCGATGACTTCCTGCGCGCCAGCGACCTGATGGGCGTGCAACGCCATCTGAAGGTCATCGGCATCTTTGCGCGTATCTGTCACCGTGACGGCAAGCCCCGCTACCTGGCCGACGTGCCGCGCTTCTTTGCTTATATAGAAGCGGTGCTGGCCGAGCGTCCGGAGTTGAGCGAGTTGGCCGAATTGCTGACCAGCCTGCGCTCATCCGCCGAGGCCAACGTATGAAGGCCATGATCCTGGCCGCCGGCAAAGGTGAGCGGATGCGCCCGCTCACCCTGCATACGCCCAAGCCGCTGGTGCAGGCCGGCGGCAAACGGTTGATCGAGTATCACTTGGAGGCGCTGGCGAAGGCCGGCTTCACCGATATCGTGATCAACCATGCCTGGCTGGGCCAGCAGATCGAGAGCTATCTGGGCGACGGTGCGCAGTTCGGCTTGCGCATTCGCTATTCGCCGGAAGGTGAGCCGCTGGAGACCGGCGGCGGGATTTTCCAGGCGTTGCCATTGTTGGGCGACGAGCCGTTCCTGGTGGTCAATGGCGATATCTGGACCGACTACGACTTCACCCAGCTCAAGCGACCGCTGCACGGTCTGGCTCACTTGGTGATGGTCGACAACCCGGCGCACCATCCGTCGGGCGGTGATTTCTACCTTGATCAGGGTTTGCTTCATGATGCGGCGCCCGGTGCCGATAACCTGACCTTCAGTGGCATTTCAGTGCTCGACCCCAAATTGTTCGCGGGTTGCAGCGCGGGGGCCTTCAAGTTGGCGCCGTTGTTGCGCGCGGCGATGGCCCAGGATCTGGTAACGGGAGAGCACATGGCGGGACGCTGGATTGATGTCGGCACGCTGGAACGCCTGGCGCAAGTCGAAACCTTGCTGGGAACGGAGCAGTAACATGCTGTGGCCAGGGACGCTGATCGGCGCCGGGGCAGGCTTTGCCATTGCCAGTATTCCGGGGGCCTTGTTGGGTGCGCTGCTGGGGCAGGCGCTGGATCGGCGCCTGCAACTGCACAGCTGGGCGCAGTTGCGCGAGCGGTTGGGCGGTCGTCCGGCGTTGCGCAATGACGAGTTGTTGTTCGTGCTGCTGGGGCGCCTGGCCAAGAGCAATGGCCGGGTGGCGGACGGGCATATCCAACAGGCACGCCAGGAAATGCGCTCGCTGGACATGAGCGAATCGGCCCAGCGTCGTGCGATTGCGGCGTTCAATCGTGGCAAGTCCGGCTCCGACCGCGTGCGCAGTTATTTGCGCGTGCTCAAGGCTCAACCTCATGCAGCGGAAGGGGTGTTGCGTGCATGCTGGCGGATGGCCTGGGCGGATGGTCGGGCAAGCGATGCCGAGCGTGATTTGATCGAGCGGTGGGGCAAGTGGCTGGGCTGGACGCCATTGCAGCTCAAGGCGTTGGCGACGGACTACACGCCGGAGCGCAAGCCGCTGGTCAATCGCGGCGGTAGTTACCAGGATGCGTTGCGCTTGCTGGGGGTGACGGCGACTACTGAGCCTGAGGTGATCAAGCGGGCTTATCGCCGGCTGCTCAGCCGTCATCACCCGGACAAGGTTGCCGGCAGCGGTGCGAGCCCCGCGCAGGTGCGTGAGGCCACCGAGCGCACGCGTGAACTGCACAATGCGTATGCGTTGATTCGCGAGCGCCGGGACTTCCGCTGACTGATTTTGATGTGCAAACCCAATTCAATGTGGGAGGGGGCTTGCTCCCGATCGCGGTGGGTCAGTGATAGATACACCGACTGACACTCTGTTATCGGGAGCAAGCCCCCTCCCACAGGGGTTCTACAGTGTTTTTGAACTGTGCGATCAGTCTGTCGCCGCCTGCGGGCTCAACCACCCACGAATCCTGCGATACAACTGCTCCTGCTCGGCAGCACTGTTGCCCGGCAGGGTCTTCAACGACACCTGCTTATACCCATCATTCTTCAACCGCTTGGCCGCCTGGGCACGGGCCTGGGCGTTTTTGCGGGCTTGGGCGTTGTCTTGATAGAACACGTCAGCCGTCGGCAACTTCAAGCCGGGCGCCAGTTGCTGCACATCCGGTTGACGCCCGGCAGGTGTTTGCGCGGCGACAATGACCAACTTCTGCACCTGAGACGGCTGCTTCTCGCTCAAGTACCGTGCGGCCCACCAAGCACCGGTGCCGTGTCCGACCAACACCACGCTGCGTGCGCTCTGGGTTTGGGCGAAGGCTACCGCCGCATCGATGCGGGCGAAGATGCGCGAAGCATCGGTTTTGTCCTGTTCGTCCGCGCCGGGCACCACTGCCGGGTCGGTGCCTTCGGCTTCGGCGCTGGCGGCTTGTTCGATGGGGTTGTCGGCGGTGCTGGCATCTTTGCTGCTGGTGTCGACCGTGGCTTGCGGCGCTTCCATCACGCGCGGCGGCAGGGTGTCCACGCTCACATCCGGCAGCGACAGGCTCAGGGTGCCCCAATTGGCGTCCGGCAATTTGCGCCGCAAGGGGCCGATTGCTTGCGGCCAGTCAGCATTTTCGCCGCTGCCCGGTACAATAATTGCCACGCCCTCAGGCTCGGCGCTGTTGGCGGGCTTCCACAGGGCGAGGAATGAATCGCTGCCGGCCTGCAGTTGTTGCTGCTCCTGCTGCGGAATCTTGCGTTCCAGGGCGCTGGCTTCTTCCTGGCTGCGCTCCGGCAACGGCTGGCGTTCGACGGGTTTTTCGGCGGCCGGCGCCGGTGCGTCTTCGGCCTGTACAGAAAAGGCACTGGTAAACAGCAGCGACAGGCACAATGCTGGCAGTGCTGAGCGGTGAATAAAGGGCATTGTTAATTCCCGGCCAGAAGTGGTTCCAGCAGCCTAATGGGTTGGTCAGTATTTGTCAGTGATGTGAGACGTGGATCATGGGGTTTCGCTGTCTGCTGGTTATCGGCTGTTTATGGTTTGCCTTGATGGCGAATGCGGCGACGACGCCTGCGCCGTCACAGGCGCAGCTCAATGCGCAGCAACGCGAATGGTTGGCCCGGCACCCGGAGTTGCGGGTAGGCCTGGTGTTGCAAGCACCTTTCGCGCAGTACGACCGACGCTTGCAGCGCCTGTCCGGGGCCAATGTGGAGCTGATGCAGTGGCTGGCCAAGGCGCTGAACATTGAGCTGACCTGGCGCAACTTCCCCAGCCAGGAGCAACTGGACGCGGCCCTGCGCGACGGCGAGATCGACATGGCCCCCGGCCTGCAACAAACTCCAGCCGGCTTGCGCTTGTGGCTATTCACCGACCCCTATATGCGCGTGCCCCAGCATATCGTCGGCATCCGCGACGGCGGCGGTGCGGTGGAGCTGGAAAAGCTCGATGAGCAGTCCCGCGTTGCCGTGCGCATGCCCAGCGCCGTGGCCGACTACCTGCGCAGCACCTACCCCAACCTCAACCTGCAAGGCGTGCCCATGGAGCGCCAGGCCTTGCAATTGCTGGTGAGCCAACAGGCGCGGTATGCCGTGGTGGACGAGGCGCAACTGAGCCGCTTGTCCGGCGAGGCGGAGTTTGCCGGGCTGGCGGTGGTGGGAGATATCGGCCTGCCGCAATTATTGCGGGTGGCCACGCGCCGCGATTGGCCGGAACTGGCCGGCATCATGGAGAGTGCCCTGCGCGCCATTCCCGCTCGCGACCTGGACCAGTTGCACAACCGCTGGCTGCAACCCAAATACCCACGGCTGAGCGAATCCCCTGGCCTGTGGCAAAACCTCTGTGTACTGCTGGGCCTGTTCCTGCTCGCCAGTTTGGCGATTGTGTTCTGGCAACGCCGCCAGCAACGGACGCTGGAGCATGACCTGCTTGCCGCTCGCGAAGAGAGTGCGGCCCGCGCCGCCGGTGCCGAAGCGCTGCGGTTGACGCAGTTTTCCATCGACCAAAGTACCGTCGGCATCCTATGGGTGAACTGGGACAGCCATGTGCGCTATGCCAATCGCGCCGCTGAAACCATGCTCGGCTACAGCCCCGACGCGTTGATCGAGCGCCCGCTGGCCGACCTCGACCCAACCCTGGACATGGATCGCTGGCTCAACCTGTGGAAGCGCGCCCGTGCCAGTGAAGACGGCCCGCAGCACTTCGCCACCGATTGCCGCCGCGCCGACGGCAGTTTCCTGCCTACCGATGTCTCCCTGAGTTTCCTGCGCTTTGCCGAGGGCGAATACCTGGTGGTCTACCTCACCGACGTCACCGAGCGGCGTCGCTATGTGGCGGCGCTGCTGCAAAGTGAGGCGCAGCTGCGCGAGCTGTCCGCCCACTTGGAAACCGTCCGCGAAGAAGAAAAAGCCCGCATCGCCCGCGAGGTGCACGACGAACTCGGGCAGATGCTCACCGTGCTCAAGCTGGAAACCTCCATGTGCGAACTGGCCTACGCACAACTGGACCCCGGACTGCACGAACGCTTGAATAGCATGAAGCGCCTGATCGCCCAACTGTTCCAGCTGGTGCGCGATGTGGCCACCGCACTGCGCCCACCGATTCTCGACGCCGGCATCGCCTCAGCCATCGAATGGCAGGCACGGCGCTTCGAAGCTCGCACTCACATTCCCTGCCTGGTCCAGGTTCCGGATAACCTGCCGGCCCTGAGCGACGCCAAGGCCATCGGCCTGTTCCGCATTTTGCAGGAGGCGCTGACCAACGTGATGCGCCATGCCCAGGCGCATACGGTCGAGCTGACCTTGACGGTAGAGGGCACGAGTCTGCGATTGAGCATCAGCGATGACGGTGTCGGTTTCGTCCAGGCCCAGGGGCGCGCGGTATCGTTTGGCCTGGTGGGCATGCGCGAGCGCGTGCTGATCATGGGCGGGCAATTGAGCTTGCACAGCGAGTTGGGGGAGGGCACCACCCTGAGCGTCACGGTGCCGCTGGATGCATAACACCAAGAGGAAGTCCCTGTGATCCGCGTATTGGTAACCGAAGACCACACCATCGTTCGTGAAGGCATCAAGCAACTGATCGGCCTGGCCAAAGACCTGCAAGTGGTCGGCGAGGCGAGCAATGGCGAGCAGTTGCTGGAAACCCTGCGTCACGTGCCCTGCGAGGTGGTGTTGCTGGATATCTCCATGCCCGGCGTCAACGGCCTGGAAGCCATCGCGCGGATTCGTGCCCTGAGCAATCCGCCGGCGATCCTGGTGCTGTCGATGCACGACGAAGCACAAATGGCTGCCCGCGCCTTGAAGGTCGGCGCCGCCGGTTACGCCACCAAGGACAGCGACCCGGCGCTGCTGCTCACGGCGATTCGCAAGGTCGCGGCGGGTGGGCGTTACATCGACCCGGACCTGGCGGACCGCATGGTCTTCGAAGTGGGCCTGACCGATGCGCGACCGTTGCATTCGTTGCTGTCCGAGCGTGAATTCTCTGTATTCGAGCGCCTGGCCCAGGGCGCCAACGTCAATGACATCGCCCAGCAACTGGCCCTGAGCAGTAAAACCATCAGTACCCACAAGGCACGCTTGATGCAAAAGCTCAATATCACCTCGCTGGCGGAACTGGTGAAGTACGCCATGGAGCACAAGCTGCTTTGAGTCCCGTCACGCCGTCTGTCAGGGTGCCAGCGGAAGAAACCAGCGCTCCGCCAGCGCTTTTCCGATGACCCCGCGATGTATCTCTACGGTGCGTTGGTGGCCGGAGGACTTGGCCAGGAGTGAGTAGTAGCTTTCCTTGCGCTGTTGAATGGATTTCAGGTGCGCCACGCTGTAGGACTGCTTCGGTGTATTGGCATTGGTGTAGTGAAAGTGGGCGTACCACACCGGAGTGCCTTTACTGTTGTTATTGATGGCGTACTCCTGGATGAAGTCTTTGCGCTCGCCTCTCATTGCCACGCGGTTGTTCAGCCTGGCTACATGGACCTGTTTCATTTCTAGCAGGTAAGCCAGGTTCGCGTGGGTCGGTGGTAATGCCAGAGAGGTGCGAATACGCAGCAATTGTGCTTCCTGGTCGAGTGCAAGGGCGGCGTTTTCCAATTTACCGAGCAAATCGTCATCTGTTTTTTTATCGCGTTCAAGCGCCCGCTTGAGCTCTGAAGCGAGATTTCTATAGCGGCCAGCTTCGCGTTGCAGGCTTTCTTCTATCTCTACCGGAAAGTGAGACACTTCAGCGTAGTGCTGCTCTCGAACGAGCACTTGATCAAGCTCACCCAGATGTCTGCGAGCAGCGGCACTGACGATCTTTAGTGCACGAGTGACAAGGGCCGGTGCCTGCGTTGGTGTCACTGATCGGACTTCATCCCACACCTCGTCGTGAAGCGTATAGGTGGCCAGCAATTTTTGCTCTGGCTCGGACCGGACTTCGACATGGTCTATCGCCAGATCGGTGTTCGCAGGTTTGAATTCCCCGATCAGCGTGCCGTGCGTGCGGGTCTTTATGACCTTTTTCGCTGGTTTTCCTTGTCTCACTAACGGCTGTTTGGGTGGGCGAGTCTGGGGCTGGGCATCGGGTTTGATGGCGGTGGCCAGTTCTCGGGTGGTATCGAGGTAGAACGTTTCAATCAGCTTCTGGACGCGTTTGAAATAACCCATCTCAAGGGCATCGGCTTGAACAATGGCTTGGCCTTCCAAGGCGTCGACGGCTTGACCATAACGTTGGTTTAGACTTTCAAGTACCTGCAATCGGTCATTGGGAGGCAGCTCCAGGCGTTCCAGCTCGGCGTGTGTATGGACCTGGGCGCCCAGTGGATCGAGGATGTCCGAAAGTTCATCGGGGAAGTCCGCCAGATTTTTGAACAGTGAGAACTTTAGGCTTTGCAGTTGCAGATACCTCACGCCCAGCACCGTTATTTCGCCGCTACGGTCGGTGGTAAGTCTCTCATAGGCGCTGGCGCCGGGTGGGCCCAGCCGGTCCAGTTCCAGTAGGTAGCGGTCCTGGCATTCAAGTGCCTCTATTTGTTGTTCATTGATGTCGATCAGTTGCTTGGTGAACTGCGCATAACGGTCTTTTTGTGCCAGGATCTGCCGGGCCGCCGCTTCGCTTTGAGTAAAAAACTCCGGATGCGCCTTGCGCAATGCCAAACGTTCTTCACTAAACATGATTGATAACTTGCGGGCATTTTGAATGGTGTTGGTCAAGTAGCGGCTTAGGTCATTGGGGGAGATGGGCTCCTGCAGGTCGCGACGCTCCGCGAGGGTCTCAAATAGTTGGATATAGCGTTGATTCTGAGCGTTCAGCGCCTTGACGAATTCGCCACGCGTGGCGGAGTTGGGAGTGCTCTCCATCGCTCTTTGTGTGCTATCTGCCTCATTTTGTAATGTCCGCTCATCCCCGCGCAGTTTTATGTATTGGTCATACAACTCTGCTTTTCGTTTCGCCTTGAGCTGTCGCGCGGCCTCTATTCGACCGCGTGGCATGCCACCTCGCAGTCGCAGATTCAAGTCCAGTGACCATTGACCTGCACCATCAGTTTGCAGCAATGGGCCGGAAACGCTGGCATCGGCAGGGAAAACGATGACGACGCTGTTGTCCGCTCGTGTTTCCACGCGGTACCAATGCCCACCCACTTGGGCGTACCAATTGCCTTGCCTCTCGTAGAGCCCTTTGCGCGGCCCGCTTGAAACCGCAGGGGGCAAGTCAGCCGGGCGCGGCACCCGCAAGCTTGCCAAGCGTGCGGCCTGGCTCGGCGTCAGGCGTGCGCGAGCGCTCGAAAAACTGAAATCGAAGGGGGCGTTGCCCACGCTCAATGCATCGCTGTCCAGTGTCACAGTGCCTTCGCGCACCTCGAGCGGTGTTGATTGAGGCCATTGCTCGGGCGCGCGGCGTGGTCCGGGAGCTTGTAAGGCTTCAGGTTGGATGTCTTTGGCGAGAGGCTTTGGTTGCCGCTTGGGGGAGGAGAGCTGGAGCAACACCATGCTTACGTTCAGCAACATGTCGACCAGCGCCAGTTCCCGAGTGATCGGGTCCGGGCTGTTGAGCGCAGGGATATCATGTGAGGCACTGCCCATCAGCGCTATCAGCCAGCCAGTCAGCATGGCAGGCCCACGCAAAATGGGCAGCAGGAGCGTGCTGAACATCAACCCGGCACCTTCCATCAGCGCCGCCCATCGGCTTTCGCGATTAGACGTCGAATCGTTATTCGCCTGATCGACCAGCGCTCGCGCGTTGCTGCCATACAGGTATTGCATCAGCTTGCCGTTGGAATAAAGCAGTTGCAGCTCGCTATTGGTATTGTCAGTCGCGAGCGCGGCCGGCTGGGGTTTTTCAATGACCGCGAAATCACTGCCTTTTCCGAATCGTACGAAATGGGGCTCATGGAAACCGCCGTTATCGTAGATGGCCCTCGCTGCGTCGGATAACCACGTGAGAACGCTGGCCTGAAGTTCACCCGGATGGGCCAGTGCCGAAAGTAATAAGGCGCGGGTGGCGAACTCGTGTAGCGGGTCTGCATACAGGGGGCAGTACAGGAGGTGCGGGCCGACGGTGATGTCTTGTGCTTCGATGATGAACATGTTGGCGACGACATCCGCTGATGCTCCGGGCTTGCGTACCAGGGCGAGTTCCCGAATCACGACTGCATGGCCGTCCACGTAGCGTCTTTGGGGGTTTTCATGCAGCAGTGCACTAACGTACTGCACACCTCGCTCAGTCAGTCCGTTTTGCGCTTTGAGTTTCAGTTCCAGAGCCAGTAACGGTAACTGTGCCGTAGTTTGTTGCGCGAAGTACATTTCCCGCTCAGTAATGCTCGGATTGTCACCGAGCAGATTCATCCGGAGCATTTGTGGATAGGTTTTGCCAATATCCACCTGCTCGATCAATCCTCCTCTGGATGTGATGTAGTCCGGGGTCAGCCAGTCCGGCATCGGCACACCATTGCGGTGCGTGATGGAGACCAAATTCCCGGGTTGCCCAACCAGGTTTTTGATCGCCAGGTCCGTCAACGTCAGGGTTGTTCTATCAATTAGTCCGGAGGTTTCCAGTTGGCCTGCCGCCTTGATAAACGTCAGTTGCACGTCTTCGGGCTGCAATTGCCCGACCTTGGCCCCTTCGGCAGACCTATTGCCGAGGCGTTGCTCGTCGACCTTCATTTGCTCAAGCAGCGCTTTGTTGGTGAAGGTGCGAATGTCGGTGATGCCGCTGAGGAACGTGCGTCCGTGGCTGCGCTTCTTGGCGCTTGCCAGTGCAAGACTATGCTGTCGGTAAGCAATGCGGTCGACTGCGGATGCCTGTTGCAGCCAGTCTGGCAATTGCCCGCGCAGTTTGGCCAGTACGGGATGCGGCGTTCGAGTCGGGTTAATAAAGTAATAGCCAGGGTCGGTGATGTGTTGAAACCGAGTGCTCAGCCGCTCGCTGCCTGGGCGCGCAGGAATCTCCAGTGCTTGAAGGTTTTCCAACTGTTGGTTTAGCAGGGCTGCGGCATGGCTGTCGAAGATGTTGCCGTCAGGCTCATAACGATTGAGTGTGATTTTATCAATGTCGAAATCGGCCGCCATTCGCTTGCCCCAGGTTTGAACAAACGTATCAACCGAAGCAAAGCGTTCGCAGACCCCCGATGTGTTACCGAGCAATACACAGGTTTGATCCCCGACCGAGCGCTCCAGCAGAAGTGCCGGGCTCAATTGACGGGTGACCTGTTCGCCGTAGGTAAAGACCAGTTCCGGGCAATAAGCATGTACAGCGGCATCTGCAAATACACTCTGGCGTTGCGCCTTGTCCGCGTAACGAACGAGTTGATCCAGGGTCTCGCGTTCAAAGTCATTCAGCCCGTCCTGTTCGATGAGGCTGATACGCAAATTCTCCATCAGTCGGTCACTGAGCCACTGCCAGCGGCTGATGCCCGTATCCGTTATTTCGCTCCAATAGGTCGCCAGCTCATTTTGAAAGGTGGCGGTCAGGGCCCAGGGCAGTTCGACGATTATCTGTTTGATCAGCGCCATGTCGGGGTAGGCATCCGGAGCCTCGCGCGGGTTGATCTTGATGATCAGGTACTCATCGACCAGGCGCGCACTTGTGCCCTCAACATTGTCAAAGTTCGGTGCGTCTGCGCCGTCGAGAAAATCCAGCACCAGATTCAACAATGATTTCAACTCCAACTGAGCAGGGGCAATCGGAAAACCGACTCTGGTCAGGGAGCGATCCAGTTTGATCGTTGGGTATTTTTTGAGTATGGCTTCGCTCAGCAGCTGCCAGACCACGTCCTCCAGAGTTGGGCGAGAAGCGAATTGAGCACTGATGGCGTGCTCCTGTGTCGGTGATGCGAGAGGGCTGCTCGACATGAGAACTCCTTGTTCCTTGAATCGATGGTTGCAAGCATCAGATATATCGCCAACGCATCAGGTAGCCGCGGTCATTACTTATCGCGTGCTGCTTTACTGTCCATTAACGACAGGGTGAGGGGCGTGGGTTTCCCCGTAAGTGGCGCTTGTGGCACCGAGTTGGCCGTTGTACTTACCCATACGCGTCATCCGTGTAGGGCGATCCCTACCCCAAACCTTCCATCCGACTGATGTCATTCTCTCCGAGCCCCCGATTTCCGGGGCCTCGCGCCTGGACTACGCTTGTGCCACAGCAGTCCAAAACACAAAGGTGCGGGTATGAGCGAGGTGGATTCAAATGATGTGCTGGTCAGCTTTCGTGGCGTGCAGAAGAGCTACGACGGCGAGAACCTGATCGTCAAAGACCTCAACCTGGAGATTCGCAAAGGCGAGTTTCTCACCTTGCTCGGGCCTTCCGGGTCGGGCAAGACCACCAGCCTGATGATGCTCGCCGGCTTTGAGACGCCGACCGCCGGCGAAATCCAGTTGGCCGGGCGCTCCATCAACAATGTGCCGCCGCACAAGCGCGACATCGGTATGGTGTTCCAGAATTACGCGCTGTTCCCCCACATGACCGTCGCCGAGAACCTGGCGTTCCCGCTGTCGGTGCGGGGTTTGAGCAAGACCGACATCAGCGAGCGGGTCAAGCGCGTGCTGAGCATGGTCCAGCTCGACGCGTTCGCCCAGCGTTATCCGGCGCAACTGTCCGGCGGCCAGCAACAACGGGTGGCCTTGGCCCGTGCGCTGGTGTTTGAACCCCAGTTGGTACTGATGGACGAACCCCTCGGCGCCCTCGACAAGCAACTGCGTGAACACATGCAGATGGAGATCAAGCACCTGCACCAACGCCTCGGCGTGACGGTGGTGTACGTGACCCATGACCAGGGCGAAGCGCTGACCATGTCTGACCGCGTGGCGGTGTTCCATCAGGGCGAAATCCAACAGATCGCCGCCCCGCGCACGCTGTACGAAGAGCCGAAGAACACCTTCGTCGCCAACTTTATCGGCGAGAACAATCGCCTCAACGGCCGCCTGCACAGCCATACCGGCGAGCGTTGCGTGGTGGAGCTGGCGCGAGGCGAGAAAGTCGAGGCGCTGGCGGTGAACGTCGGCCAGGTCGGCGGCCCGGTGACCCTGTCGGTGCGTCCGGAGCGCGTGAGCCTTAATGGCTCCAGCGAAAGCTGCGTCAACCGCTTCTCCGGGCGGGTGGCGGAATTCATCTACCTGGGCGACCACGTGCGGGTGCGCCTGGAAGTCTGCGGCAAGACCGATTTCTTTGTGAAACAACCGATTGCCGAGCTGGACCCAGCGCTGGCGGTCGGCGACGTGGTTCCGATTGGCTGGCAAGTCGAGCACGTTCGCGCACTCGACCCACTTCTAGAGGCGAATTGATCGCCCCCATGGCTTCACCAACCCTGCACGTGGAGAGAACAACAATGTTGAGATCCCTGAAATTTTCCGCCCTGGCCATTGGCTTGATCGGCGCAACCCACGCCATGGCCGGCCCGGACCTGACCGTCGTGTCCTTCGGTGGCGCGAACAAGGCGGCACAGGTCAAGGCCTTCTATGCACCGTGGGAAAGCGCCGGCAATGGCAAAATCGTTGCGGGCGAGTACAACGGCGAAATGGCCAAGGTCAAGGCCATGGTCGACACCAAGAGCGTGTCCTGGGACCTGGTCGAGGTGGAATCGCCGGAGCTGTCCCGTGGCTGCGACGAAGACATGTTCGAACCCCTGGACCCGAAACTGTTCGGCGACAACGCCAACTACGTGAAGGGCGCGATCCAGCCGTGCGGCGTGGGCTTCTTCGTGTGGTCCACTGTGCTGGCCTACAACGCCGACAAGCTGACCACGGCGCCTACCAGCTGGGCGGATTTCTGGGACACCAAGAAATTCCCGGGCAAGCGCGGCCTGCGTAAAGGCGCCAAGTACACCCTGGAGTTCGCCCTGATGGCCGACGGCGTAGCGCCGAAGGACGTCTACACAGTGCTGGCGGGCAAAGATGGCCAGGACCGTGCGTTCAAGAAACTCGACGAGCTGAAACCGTCGATCCAATGGTGGGAGGCCGGTGCACAACCGCCGCAGTACCTCGCCTCGGGTGACGTGGTGATGAGCTCTGCGTACAACGGCCGCATTGCCGCCGTGCAGAAAGAAAGCAACCTGAAAGTGGTGTGGAACGGCGGCATCTACGACTTCGATGCATGGGCCATCCCGAAAGGCCTGGCCAAGGACCGTGCGGAAGCGGCGAAGAAATTCATCGCCTTCTCGGTACAGCCGCAGCAGCAGAAGACCTACTCCGAAAACATCGCCTACGGCCCGGCCAATACCCAGGCCGTACCGTTGCTGGCCAAAGACATCCTCAAGGACATGCCGACCACCCCGGAAAACATCGCCAACCAGGTGCAGATCGACGTGAGCTTCTGGGCGGATAACGGCGAGCAGTTGGAGCAACGCTTCAACGCGTGGGCTGCCAAGTAATGGGTTTATGTAGTGAGCGGGCTTGCCCCGCGCTACGGTGTGTCAGGTAAAAGTGATGTATCTGGTACACCGCAGCGCGGGGCAAGCCCGCTCACTACAAGTTAGAGCTCGGCGTAGGCGTGTAGTCACTTTTCAGATTTCCGGAGTTTGCCATGGCCATCGCCGTTCCCTCGAACGGGGTCAATAGCCCCACCCTCAAGCAGCGCCTGGCGCGTGCCGAGCGGGTCAACCGCTGGAAGGCCCAGGCCTTGATTGCGCCGCTGGTGTTGTTTCTGGTGCTGGTGTTCCTGGTGCCTATCGTTGCGCTGCTGTTCAAGAGCGTCGGCAACCCGGAAGTGGTGGGCGGCTTGCCGCGTACCGTGGTGGCGGTGACGGCCTGGGATGGGCGTGGCCTGCCAGGCGAGCCGGTGTACCAGGCCCTCAGTGAGGACTTGGGTGAAGCCCGCAAAAACCAGACCCTGGGCGACCTGTCCAAACGCTTGAACATGGAACTGGCCGGCTATCGCAGCCTGCTGACCAAAACCGCGCGGGCGCTGCCGTTTACCGAAGCGCCGGCCTCGTATAAAGAAGCGCTGGAAAACCTCGACGAACGCTGGGGCGACCCCGCGTACTGGCAGGCGATCCGGCGCAATACCAGCAGCCTGACGCCGTTCTATCTGCTGGCGGCCGTCGATCACCGCATCGACGACCTCGGCGAAGTGGCGCCGGCCACGCCGGACCAGGCGATCTACCTGGATATCTTTGCCCGTACGTTCTGGATGGGCCTGGTGATCACCTTTGTCTGTCTGTTGCTGGCCTACCCGTTGGCGTACCTGTTGGCCAACCTGCCAGCGCGCAAAAGCAACCTGCTGATGATTTTGGTGCTGCTGCCGTTCTGGACCTCGATCCTGGTGCGGGTGGCGGCGTGGATCGTTTTGTTGCAATCCGGCGGCCTGATCAACAGCGCACTGATGGGCATGGGCTTGATCGATAAGCCGCTGGAACTGGTGTTCAACCGTACCGGGGTCTACATCTCCATGGTGCATATCCTGCTGCCGTTCATGATTCTGCCGATCTACAGCGTGATGAAAGGCATCTCGCCCACCTATATGCGCGCCGCGATTTCCCTGGGCTGCCACCCGTTCACCAGTTTCTGGCGGGTGTACTTCCCGCAGACCTACGCCGGTGTGGGGGCCGGTTGCCTATTGGTGTTTATCCTGGCGATTGGTTACTACATCACCCCGGCGCTGCTGGGCAGCCCGAACGACCAGATGGTCAGCTACTTCGTGGCCTTCTATACCAACACCAGCATCAACTGGGGCATGGCCACGGCATTGGGCGGCTTGCTGTTGCTGGCCACCGTGGTGCTGTACCTGATCTATAACCGGCTGGTGGGCGCCAGCCGCCTGCGCCTGAGCTAAGGAGACCTTGCGATGCTGAGCCCTTATATGTCGCCCATTGAGCGGGTGTGGTTCTACAGCTTGCGGATTCTCTGCGGCTTGATCCTGCTGTTCCTGATTCTGCCGGTGCTGGTGATCATCCCGCTGTCGTTTAACAGCGGCAGTTTCCTGGTGTACCCGTTGCAGGGCTTCTCGCTGCATTGGTATCAGGATTTCTTTGCCTCCGCCGAATGGATGCGCGCCCTGAAGAACAGCATCATCGTCGCCCCGGCAGCCACGCTGCTGGCCATGGTGTTTGGCACCCTGGCGGCGATTGGCCTGACCCGCGCCGATTTCCCCGGCAAGGCGCTGGTGATGGCCTTGGTGATTTCGCCGATGGTGGTGCCGGTGGTGATCATTGGCGTGGCCAGTTACCTGTTCTTTGCGCCGTTGGGGCTGGGCAACAGCTTCTTCTCGCTGATCGTGGTGCATGCGGTGCTGGGTGTGCCGTTTGTGATCATCACCGTGTCGGCCACCTTGCAGGGGTTTAACCACAACCTGGTGCGGGCGGCGGCCAGCCTTGGGGCTTCGCCACTGACGGCATTTCGCCGGGTGACCTTGCCGCTGATTGCGCCGGGGGTGATTTCCGGGGCGTTGTTTGCCTTTGCCACGTCGTTCGATGAGGTGGTGGTGACGCTGTTTCTCGCCGGGCCTGAGCAAGCGACGTTGCCGCGCCAGATGTTCAGCGGCATTCGCGAAAACCTCAGCCCAACCATCGCCGCTGCCGCGACGTTGTTGATTGCGTTCTCGGTGCTCTTGTTGCTGACCCTGGAATGGCTGCGTGGCCGTAGTGAAAAACTGCGCACCGCCCAGGTCTAAAGCCTGTTGGAGGTCAAAATGTGGGAGCGGGCTTGCCCCCGATAGCGGTGTATCAGCCAAATATCCATTGACTGACCCACTGCCATCGGGGGCAAGCCCCCTCCCACATGGTTTTGTGTGTATTCAGAGGCTGAATGGCTGACAACACGCTACAGGAAGCTACTCTTGTGCCAGCCCATCACCTAACAAGAGGCCGCGCACATGAGTACTTCCTCATTCAAGATCGCCCACAAACTGCTGACCGGCCAAGGCGCCATCGAACAACTGGCCGCCGAACTCACCCGCCTGGATGTGGATAACCCACTGATCGTCACCGACGCTGCCCTGGTCAAGTCCGGCACTGTGGCGCTGGCGCTCGAGCATTTGGGTGGACGCACCTATGAGATTTTCGACCGCGTCCTGCCCGATCCGGAAATCGCCATCGTTGAAGACTGCATGCGCGTCTACCGCGAGGGCGGGCATGATGGCCTGATAGGCGTGGGCGGCGGCAGTGCTATCGATATCGCCAAGAGCGTGGCGGCCTATGCCGGTTACCACGGCGCCCTCGCGGATTTGTTCGGTGTCGACCAGGTGCCGCGCAAGGGCCCGCCGCTGATCGCCATCCCCACCACCGCCGGCACCGGTTCGGAAGTGACCAATGTGGCGATCCTCTCCGACAAGGTCGCGCAGCTGAAAAAAGGTATCGTCAGCGACTATCTGCTGCCGGATGTGGCGCTGATCAGCCCGCAAATGACCCTGACCTGCCCGCGCAGTGTCACCGCTGCCAGCGGCGTGGATGCGCTGGTGCATGCCATTGAGTCCTACCTGTCGCTGAATGCCTCGCCAATCACCGACGCCTTGGCCATTGGCGCAATCAAGCTGATCGCCAACGCGCTGCCCAAGGCCTACGCCAACCCGGCCAACCTGCAAGCCCGTGACGACATGGCCACCGCCAGCCTGATGGCCGGCATGGCCTTCGGCAATGCCGGAGTCGGCGCGGTGCATGCGTTGGCGTACCCGCTGGGTGGGCGCTTCAATATCGCCCATGGGGTGAGCAATGCGCTGTTGCTGCCCTATGTGATGCACTGGAACAAGCTGGCGTGCGTTGAGCGTATGCAAGACATTGCACAGGCCATGGGGGTTAATGTCACCGGGCTGAGTGCAGTCGATGCCGCCGACCGTGCCGTGGAGGCCATGACGCGACTGTGCGCCGCAGTCGAGATTCCAGTGGGCCTGCGCAGCTTCGGGGTTCCCGAGGACGCCATCCCGGCCATGGCCACGGAAGCGGCGGGCATCGAGCGCCTGATGCGCAACAACCCGCGCAAGCTCAGCGCGACGGATATCGAGAAAATCTACCGGGCCGCGTACTAGCCATTGAGCTAGGTCACGGTGCGCGCAGCAAAGCATGCGGTATACAATGCGCGCCATCGTGATTTAGCTCAAAAAAGGTGCGTCATGCAGCCCTTCGTCATTGCTCCATCGATTCTCTCCGCCGACTTCGCCCGCCTGGGTGAAGAAGTGGACAAGGTGTTGGCCGCCGGTGCCGACTTCGTGCACTTCGATGTCATGGACAACCACTACGTGCCCAACCTGACCATCGGTCCGATGGTGTGTGCGGCATTGCGCAAGTACGGCATCACTGCGCCGATCGATGCGCACCTGATGGTCAGCCCGGTTGACCGCATCGTCGGTGACTTCATCGAAGCCGGCGCGACCTACATCACCTTCCACCCGGAAGCCACGCTGCACGTGGATCGTACCCTGCAACTGATCCGCGAAGGCGGCTGCAAGGCGGGCCTGGTGTTCAACCCGGCCACTCCGTTGAGCGTGCTCGAGTACGTGATGGACAAGGTCGACATGATCTTGCTGATGAGCGTCAACCCAGGCTTCGGCGGGCAGAAGTTCATTCCCGGCACGCTGAACAAGCTGCGTGAAGCCCGTGCGCTGATCGATGCCTCGGGCCGTGATATCCGTTTGGAAATCGACGGTGGGGTCAACGTCAACAACATCCGTGAAATCGCCGCGGCTGGCGCCGACACCTTTGTGGCAGGCTCGGCCATCTTCAACGCGCCGAACTACCAGGACGTCATCGACAAGATGCGCGCCGAGCTGGCGCTGGCACGTCCATGAGTGGCTTTGAGCAGCTGTTCCCCGGCAAATTGCCACGGCTGGTGATGTTCGATCTGGACGGTACCTTGATCGACTCGGTGCCCGACCTGGCGGCGGCGGTGGACGAGATGCTGCTCAAGCTGGGGCGCAAGCCGGCGGGGATCGAAGCGGTGCGTGAGTGGGTGGGTAACGGCGTGCACATGCTGGTGCGCCGGGCCCTGGCCAACAACATCGACGCTGAGGGTGTCGATGAAGTGGAGGCCGAACACGCCCTGGAACTGTTCAACGCCGCCTATGAAGACGGCCACGAACTGACCGTGGTCTACCCTGGCGTGCGCGACACCCTCAAGTGGCTGAGCAAGCAGGGCGTGGAAATGGCCCTGATCACCAACAAGCCGGAGCGCTTCGTCGCGCCGCTGTTGGACCAGATGAAAATCGGCCGGTATTTCCGCTGGATCATCGGCGGCGATACCCTGCCGCAGAAAAAACCTGACCCGGCGGCGCTGTTTTTCGTGATGAAAATGGCCAATATCCCGGCTTCGCAGTCGTTGTTTATCGGCGATTCACGCAGTGACGTGCAGGCCGCCAAGGCCGCTGGCGTGCAGTGTGTGGCCTTGAGTTACGGCTATAACCATGGCCGTCCCATCGCCGAAGAGTCGCCGGCGCTGGTGATTGATGACCTGCGGTTGTTAATCCCCGGTTGCTTGGGAACGGGCGCTGAGATAACGTTGCCCGACACCGATCCGTCCCCTTCTGGAAATTCCATCGTGGTGGTCACTCGCAAACTCTGGATGAAAGTCATCAAGGCCCTGGCCCGCTGGCGTTGGCGCGCCTGACTGATCCTGGCCGCGCTGCGGCACGTTTGCATACCTGACTGTTAGACCCTCAAGCCACGAGGCACACATGATCCGCGAAGAATTCCTGCGTTTGGCCGCTGCCGGCTATAACCGTATTCCCCTGGCCTGCGAAACCCTGGCCGACTTCGACACGCCGCTGTCGATCTATCTGAAACTGGCTGACGAGCCCAACTCCTACCTGTTGGAGTCGGTACAGGGCGGCGAGAAATGGGGCCGTTATTCGATCATCGGCCTGCCGTGCCGCACCGTCATGCGGGTTCACGACCACCACGTGAGCATCACCCATGACGGCGTCGAGATCGAAAGCCACGACGTAGAAGACCCGCTGGCCTTTGTCGAAACCTTCAAGGCGCGCTACAACGTGCCGACCATTCCTGGCCTGCCGCGCTTCAACGGTGGCCTGGTGGGGTATTTCGGCTACGACTGCGTGCGCTATGTGGAAAAACGCTTGGGCAAATGCCCGAACCCGGACCCGCTGGGCGTGCCGGACATTCTGCTGATGGTCTCCGATGCGGTCGTCGTCTTCGACAACCTCGCCGGCAAGATGCACGCGATTGTCCTCGCCGACCCGTCCCGGGCGGACGCGTTCGAGCAAGGCCAGGCCAGCCTCCAGGCCTTGCTGGAAAAACTGCGCCAGCCGATCACCCCGCGTCGCGGCCTGGACCTTAGCCGTCCACCGGCCGCCGACCCGATCTTTCGTTCAAGCTTTACCCAGGATGACTACGAGCGCGCCGTCGACACCATCAAGGAATACATCCTCGCCGGTGACTGCATGCAGGTGGTGCCGTCGCAGCGGATGTCCATCGACTTCAAGGCTGCGCCGATCGATCTGTACCGTGCGCTGCGCTGCTTCAACCCGACGCCGTACATGTACTTCTTCAACTTTGGCGACTTCCACGTGGTGGGCAGTTCACCGGAAGTGCTGGTGCGGGTAGAAGACAATCTGATCACCGTGCGCCCGATTGCCGGGACTCGCCCACGTGGCGCGACCGAAGAAGAAGATCTGGCGCTGGAACAAGACCTGCTCAGTGACGACAAGGAAATCGCCGAGCACTTGATGCTGATCGACCTGGGTCGTAATGACACCGGACGCGTCTCGGAAATCGGTTCGGTGAAACTCACCGAGAAGATGGTCATTGAGCGTTACTCCAACGTGATGCACATCGTGTCCAACGTCACCGGCGAGCTGAAAGCTGGCCTGACCGCGATGGACGCACTGCGGGCGATTCTGCCGGCGGGCACCTTGTCGGGCGCGCCGAAGATCCGTGCGATGGAAATCATCGACGAGCTGGAGCCGGTCAAGCGTGGTGTCTACGGCGGCGCCGTGGGGTATTTCGCCTGGAACGGCAACATGGACACGGCGATTGCAATCCGCACCGCCGTGATCAAGGACGGGGAGCTGCACGTGCAGGCCGGTGGCGGGATCGTCGCCGACTCGGTGCCGGCCCTCGAATGGGAAGAAACCCTGAACAAGCGCCGCGCGATGTTCCGCGCCGTTGCGCTGGCTGAACAGACCCCCAATTCCTGAGGTTTCCCCCATGTTGCTGATGATTGATAACTACGATTCCTTTACCTACAACGTTGTGCAGTACCTGGGCGAGCTGGGTGCCGAGGTCAAGGTGGTGCGCAACGATGAAATGACCGTGGCCGAAATCGCTGCCCTGAACCCGGAACGCATCGTGGTTTCGCCAGGGCCCTGCACGCCGACCGAGGCGGGTATCTCCCTCGAAGCGATCCAATATTTCGCCGGCAAGCTGCCGATCCTGGGCGTGTGCCTGGGCCACCAGTCCATCGGCCAGGCCTTTGGCGGTGACGTGGTGCGTGCGCGCCAAGTGATGCACGGCAAGACCAGCCCGGTGTTCCATCACAACGTGGGCGTGTTCGAGGGCCTGAACCTGCCGGTGACGGTGACCCGCTACCACTCGCTGGTGGTCAAGCGTGAAACCTTGCCGGAATGCCTGGAGTTGACCGCCTGGACTCAGCTGGAAGACGGCTCGGTCGATGAGATCATGGGCCTGCGCCACAAGACACTGAATATCGAAGGGGTGCAATTCCACCCTGAATCGATCCTGACCGAGCAGGGCTACGAGCTGTTCGCTAACTTTCTCAAGCAGAGCGGCGGCACGCGCTAAGGACTTTCCATGGATATCAAGACTGCCCTGAGCCGTATCGTCGGCCACCTGGACCTGAGCACCGCTGAAATGAGCGATGTGATGCGCGAGATCATGACCGGTCAATGCACCGACGCGCAGATCGGCGCGTTCATGATGGCCATGCGCATGAAGAGCGAGAGCATCGACGAAATCGTCGGTGCCGTCTCAGTGATGCGTGAGCTGGCGGACAAGGTCGAGCTCAAGACCCTCGACGGCGTGGTGGATGTGGTGGGCACCGGCGGTGACGGTGCGAACATCTTCAACGTGTCGACGGCTTCTTCCTTTGTTGTCGCGGCGGCGGGTTGCACCGTAGCCAAGCACGGCAACCGCGCGGTGTCCGGCAAGAGCGGCAGCGCCGACTTGCTGGAAGCGGCTGGCATCTACCTGAACCTGACGCCGGTACAAGTGGCGCGTTGCATCGACAACGTCGGCATCGGCTTCATGTTTGCACAAACCCACCACAGCGCCATGAAGTACGCCGCCGGCCCGCGTAAAGACCTGGGCCTGCGTACCCTGTTCAACATGCTCGGCCCGCTTACGAATCCGGCCGGTGTGAAACACCAGGTGGTCGGCGTGTTCAGCCAGGCGCTGTGCCGACCGTTGGCCGAAGTGCTGCAACGTTTGGGCAGCAAGCATGTGCTGGTGGTGCATTCCAAAGACGGCCTGGATGAATTCAGCCTTGCCGCGCCGACCTTTGTGGCGGAGCTGAAAAACGATCAGGTCACCGAGTATTGGGTCGAACCGGAAGATTTGGGCATGAAGAGCCAGAGCCTGCACGGCCTGGCGGTCGAAAGTCCTGCGGCCTCCCTTGAACTGATCCGTGATGCCCTGGGCCGTCGCAAGACCGAGAACGGCCAAAAAGCAGCAGAAATGATTGTTCTGAATGCTGGTGCGGCACTTTACGCAGCCGATCATGCCTATAGTCTGAAGGAAGGTGTCGAATTGGCCCACGATGCGCTGCACACCGGTCTGGCTCGCGAAAAGCTCGAAGAGCTGGGAGCATTCACCGCCGTATTCAAGATGGAGAATGAAGGATGAGTGTGCCGACCGTTCTGGAAAAGATCCTGGCCCGCAAGGCCGAAGAAGTCGCTGAACGCCGCACCCGGGTCAGCCTCGCCGAGTTGGAAAGCCAGGCGAAGCTTGCCGACGCCCCGCGTGGCTTCGCCAATGCCCTGATCGCCCAGGCCAAGCTCAAGCAGCCGGCGGTGATCGCTGAGGTGAAGAAAGCTTCGCCGAGCAAAGGTGTGATCCGCGAGAACTTCGTGCCAGCGGACATTGCCGTCAGTTATGAAAAGGGCGGCGCGACTTGTCTCTCCGTATTGACCGATATCGACTACTTCCAGGGCTCCGACCTGTTCCTGCAACAAGCCCGCGCCGCGTGCAAGTTGCCGGTGATCCGCAAGGACTTCATGGTCGACCCGTATCAGATCGTCGAAGCCCGCGCCCTGGGCGCCGATTGCGTGTTGCTGATCGTCTCCGCACTGGATGACGTGAAGATGGCCGAGCTGGCGGCCGTGGCCAAAAGCGTTGGCCTGGACGTGTTGGTGGAAGTGCACGACGGCGATGAGCTGGAGCGTGCACTGAAAACCCTCGACACGCCGCTGGTCGGGGTCAACAACCGCAACCTGCACACGTTCGAAGTCAGCCTGGAAAACACCCTCGACCTGCTGCCGCGTATTCCGCGTGACCGCTTGGTGATTACCGAGAGTGGCATCGTCAACCGCGCCGATGTGGAACTGATGGAAATCAGTGGGGTGTATTCGTTCCTGGTGGGCGAGACGTTTATGCGGGCGGAGAACCCGGGCGCGGAGTTGCAGCGCCTGTTCTTCCCGGAGCGTGGCGTGGCAGTCAGCGGTTCGACATTAGACTGACTGAAACACGGTCAGTATTTGAAATAGGGTCAAAATGTGGGAGGGGGCTTGCCCCCGATAGCGGTGTATCAGCAGCAGTTGTGTTGACTGATCCACTGCAATCGGGGGCAAGCCCCCTCCCACATTTGGTTTTGTGTACATTCAGATAGGTAGGTGTTCAATGACTCAGCCAGTAAGGATGACTGTTGAAACTGGCCTTGCCGCCGAGCAAGCCTTGTTGGCGGCTGTCTGCGCCGGTGAGCAGGAATACGGCCTGCTGTTCTGGCAACCCAACGACCAAGCCTTGGTCATGCCGCGCCGGTTGAGTCGTCTTCCAGCATTCGAAACCGCCAGCCAAATCTCCGCCGCCGCGGGTTGGCCTGTGTTATTGCGCGAAACCGGCGGTGAACCCGTGCCGCAATCAAGTGCCACGGTCAACATCGCGCTGGTCTACGCTCCCCCACGCAGCGAAGGCGACCAGAACCGTATCGAAACCGGCTACTTGCGGTTATGCCAGCCGATCTGCGATTTGTTGATCGAGTTGGGCGGCGACGCCTCTGTCGGCGAAATCGACGGCGCGTTCTGCGACGGTCGCTACAACGTCAATCTCAACGGCCGCAAAATGGTCGGCACCGCCCAGCGCTGGCGCCAAAGTGGTGGCCGCCCGGTGGGGTTGGTGCACGGTGCTTTGTTGCTGGATAACGACCGTGAAGCGCTGATCGCGGCGGTCAATCGCTTCAATGAGGCGTGCGGCCTTGATCAGCGCGTTCGTGCTGAAAGTCATATCGCACTGCACGAAGCCTTCCCCGTGCCGGATGCGCTCAGCCGGCTGGACACCTTGTACCGTCAGATGCTGGCGAGCTTTCTGCCCGTTTAACGTGTTCCGAACACCACCATCGTCTTGCCTTTGACGTGGACCAGGTTGCGCTCTTCCAGGTCCTTGAGCACACGACCGACCATTTCCCGTGAACAGCCGACAATGCGCCCGATTTCCTGGCGTGTGACCTTGATCTGCATGCCGTCGGGATGAGTCATCGCATCTGGTTGCTTGCACAGCTCCAGCAGGCAACGGGCAACACGACCGGTCACATCAAAGAATGCGAGGTCGCCGACCTTGCGCGTGGTGTCCCGCAGGCGCTGGGCGATCTGGCCGCTCAGGGCATAGAGGATATCCGGATCGTGCTGGGCCAGTTCGCGGAACTTGGTGTAACTGATTTCGGCCACTTCGCACTCGACCTTGGCGCGTACCCAGGCACTGCGTTCCTGCTCCTTGCCTGGTTGTTCGAACAGCCCCAACTCCCCAAAGAAATCCCCGGTGTTCAGGTAGGCGATGATCATCTCGCGGCCATCTTCATCCTCGATCAGGATAGTGACCGAGCCTTTGATGATGAAGTACAGCGTTTCAGAGCGCTCGCCGGCGCAGATGATGTTGTGCTTGGCCGGGTAGCGCCGGCGTTGGCAATGCATCAGCAACTTGTCGAGATTCTTGATCTTGGGTGTGGGAGTAAGGGCAACCATGGTTGTGTCCCGAAGAAACAGCGCGAAGGGGTCGGAGTTTTTATATGTGTCGGTATCGGCATTGATACACGTTATATGAATGGTAGCAATACGCCATTGATTTGGCGTCAGCTTACCAGACGCATTCTGACTCGATCAGCGCATTTGTTGCTTAAACCGTTTGTTGATCCGCTTATGTGGGAAACGCTGTGGCGATCAGCCCCTGTGCTAAGCTGGCGACCCTTTTTTAGCAGTGGAGTCTAGGCGATGAAGGCACGCATCCAATGGGCGGGCGAAGCCATGTTCCTCGGTGAGTCGGGCAGTGGCCATGTTGTGGTCATGGACGGTCCGCCGGAAGCCGGTGGCCGTAACCTGGGCGTACGTCCGATGGAAATGCTCCTGCTTGGTGTAGGCGGTTGCAGCAATTTCGACGTGGTCAGCATCCTGAAAAAATCCCGCCAGGCGGTCGAAAGCTGCGAGGCATTCCTCGAAGCCGAACGCGCTACAGAAGATCCGAAGGTGTTTACCAAGATCCACATGCATTTCGTGGTGAAGGGGCGGGCGCTGAAAGAAGCCCAGGTCAAGCGTGCCATCGAGCTGTCGGCTGAGAAGTACTGCTCGGCGTCGATCATGCTGGGCGCTGCCGGTGTGGTCATCACCCATGATTACGAGATCATCGAGTTGGGCTGATCGATAAACCGTTGGCCAAAAAAAAGGGCGCTTTCAAAGCGCCCTTTTTTTAGATGCGGTAAGTGCTTTTGGTCATGACCTTGGCCAGCACGCTCATGCCGAACCTCACCGGTGCCGGGAAGCGGAAACCACCGGCATCCAGTGCACTTTCGGCGTGATGCTCCTCGTCGATGCGCATCTGCTCAAGAATCGCCCGGGACTTTTCGTCCTCGGCCGGCAGTTGTTCCAAGTGCTCATCCAGGTGCTTGCACACTTGATGCTCGGTGGCGGCGACAAACCCCAGGCTGACCTTGTCGCTGATCAGGCCGGCAGCCGCGCCAATACCGAACGACAAACCATAGAACAGTGGGTTCAGTACGCTCGGGTGGCTGCCCAGTTGGCGGATGCGTTGTTCGCACCAGGCCAGGTGGTCAATCTCTTCCTCGGCGGCATGCTCCATCGCCGCACGCACCTGCGGCAGCTTGGCGGTCAGCGCCTGGCCTTGGTACAGCGCCTGGGCACAGACTTCACCGGTATGGTTGATGCGCATCAAACCGGCGACGTGGCGGGTGTCGGTCTCGTTCATCTGTACTTCGGGCTGCACGATGGCGGGCGAGGGGCGATACGGCTGGCCGCTGAACGGCAGCAGCGTGCGCATGGCCATATCGGCTTGCAGCAACAGACGGTCAATTGGCGAGTAGTGACGTTGGGTAGTCATGCTGACCTCCGGGAAGAATCTCGGCGGCCAGTTTACCGCAAGAGAAGGTGAAGCGTTTGCGCTGAGTCAATTTGCCCCCAGGGCATCAGCCCGGCGGCCAGTTCATCTGACGCTGACCCAGCACATGCATATGGATGTGATAAACGGTCTGGCCGCCTTTCGGATTGCAGTTCATCACCAAACGGAAACCCTCTTCACAACCTTGCTCCAGCGCCAAACGCTGGGCCGTGAACAAGATATGGCCGGCCAGGGCTTTATCTTCTTCGGTCAGGTCATTGAGGGTAGCGATATGTTTCTTCGGAATGACCAGAAAATGCACGGGCGCTGCCGGGTGGATGTCCTTGAAGGCCAGAATCTGGTCATCTTCGTAGATGATATCCGCAGGTATTTCCCGGTTGATGATTTTGGTGAACAGAGTATCCACAGCTGTTTCTCCATTATGAAAGTGCAGGGTGAGTGTACTCAGGCGCTCAGCGTGGGCAATAGGCCTTGTTGATGGCACCGGCGATCTTGCGGGTCAGCCAGCGTGGGCTGAAACGCGGGCTGAAGGTGATCCAGCGGTTACGGCGACCGGGAATGATGATGGCTTTGTTTTTTTCCAGGGCGCGTACGGTGTGGAGCGCCACTTCCTCGGGGCTCATCAGCTTGTCGCTGCGCGCGAGCTTGGCGGTGTCCATTTGGGCGGTGCCGAAGAACGCTGTGCGCGTCGGGCCAGGGCAGAGTACCGAGACCTTGATGCCACAGCTTTTCAATTCTTCGCGCAAACCTTCGGAGAAGTGCAGCACATAGGCCTTGCTGGCGTAGTAGCTGCTCATCCACGGGCCCGGCTGGAATGCCGCGACGGATGCCACGTTCAGGATCTGCCCTCCGCCGTGCAGGGCCATTGTGTTGCCAATGGCATGACACATGCGGGTCAGGGCCAGGATGTTGACTTCGATCAGGTCTTGTTCAGTCATCCAGTCCTGAGCGAGGAACGGCCCGCTGGTGCCGATGCCGGCGCAATTGACCAGCAGGTCGATTTGCCGCTCGCCTTCTTCAAGTTCCAGCAGGAACCCGGACAAGCGCAGCGGCTCGCCCAGGTCGCAGGCACGAAAAAGCACCTCGACGCCGAAGCGTTGAGTCAATTCGATTGCAATGCTTTCCAACTGATCACGCTGGCGGGCCACCAGAATCAAGCTGCGGCCGCGGCGGGCCAGTGCTTCGGCCATGGCCAAGCCAATGCCGCTGGAGGCACCGGTGATCAGAGCGTAACGGGTCATGCCTTTCTCCATCGCAACGCCGCCGCCTGTGATGGGGCATCACAGGCGGCGCACGTTTCTTTACTGTTCTGGAGAGTCTACAGGTTCGGCCGCCTCGTCAGCACTTTGCGCGTCGTCTTCATAGACGGTCGTGCTTTGCTCGGTGTCGTCGTCAGAGGTGAGGGAGCTGCTTTCGTAGCTGCTGTCTACGTTGGCCTCGAGCTGATTCAGGTAGCCGTTCATGCCCAGGGTAACCACGATAATGAGCATCAGTGGAATAAACGCCAGCCACAGGGAAGCGAGCACTTTTACCGCAGTGGAGTTGCGCGGGGGTGGTGCGCCGTATTGATTGGCACCTGGGTTGCCCGGCAGTACCAGCAACAGCAGTGGGAAAATGCTGTTTACCAGAGGAACCAGGTTCAGCAGATACAGCCAGCCAGACCAACCCAGGTCGTGCAGGCGTTGCACGCCGATTTGCACGCTGACCACGACGATCGCAATGCACAGCGCCAGACCGAGCAGTGAGCCGAGAATCATGCCGGCTGTTGGCGAGGCAGTGGCGACTGCGAAGCCCGCTGTGGCAATGATGCCGCCTGCGACGAGCATCGCGACGGTCAATACCAGTGTCCAGGCCAGGTAGCGCAGGCGCCCGATACGACCGTTGATCGTGAAGACGTTGAGCGTCGAATACTCCGGCAGGTCATCCCCGACAACCGAGCGTGGGGGTGCATAAGGGGAACTCGCAGGTTGGGCGGCGTTGGAACTGGTTTCGTGGGTTTCGGCAAGGCTGAAAGCCACGGGTTGTTCGGCTTCGATACGTGCGTCCACACCGGCGTTTTTCAGTGCGGACAGGTAAGTTTCGGCATCCGGACGGGACAGATCGCGTTTAAGCGCGACCGGGCGGCCGGTAAAGAGCTTCTCGATCGCCTCGACGTCACTCTTGAACAGTTCCGCGAGGTTCAGTTTGGCAGTGGTGCTTTCGACCCCCGGGAGCAAGGCTCCATCAAACACAATCTTGAAACGGCTGTCGCTCATGCGGGCATCCTTGTCACTTAATCTGGGAGGTGGTGCAGGCCTGCTAAAAGGGCAGGCCTGGCGTTGGGGTCAGCGTGGCCAGCGCAAGTGTACCGCCTGTTCGCGTGCCTTGCGGTATTCGGCATCCAGGCGGGCAACGAGTTCATCGACGCTCGGCAAGTCATCAATCTCGCCGACACCCTGGCCGGCGGACCATACAGTCTTCCAGGCCTTGGCTTCGTCGCTCAGTGGCTTGAGCTTGGAACCGAAGTTGACTTCGCCTTTGCCTTGCAGGGCGGCGAGGTCGAAGCCGGCATTTTCCAGGCTTTGGCGCATAAAGCTGGCCGGCACGCCGGAAACAGCAGGAGTGTGCACGATGTCGGCGGCGCGCGATGTGAGCAGCATCTCTTTATACGCATCCGGGGCATGGCTTTCGGCGGTGCCGATAAACCGTGTGCCGAAGTAGGCCAGGTCGGCGCCCAGCAGTTGGGCGGCAAGGATCTCGTGCCCGTGGTTGAGGCAACCGGCCAGTAGCAGGGTTTTGTCGAAGAATTGGCGGATCTCGGCGATCAGTGCGAAAGGGCTCCACGTACCCGCATGGCCACCGGCGCCGGCGGCCACGGCGATCAAGCCGTCTACACCCGCCTCGGCGGCTTTCTCGGCGTGGCGCCGAGTGGTGACGTCATGAAACACCAGTCCGCCGTAGCTGTGCACGGCATCGACCAATTCCTTGACGGCCCCCAGGCTGGTGATAACGATAGGCACCTTGTGCTCGACGCAAATCGCCAGGTCGGCCTCAAGCCGTGGGTTGCTGTTGTGCACGATCAGGTTCACAGCATAGGGCGCGGGGTTGTCCAGCTGCGCCAGGCCCGCTTCGATTTCTTCCAGCCAGGCCTTGAAGCCACTGCTTTCGCGCTGGTTGAGCGCCGGGAAACTCCCGACCACCCCATTGCGACAGCACGCCAGGACCAGTTGTGGGTTGGAAATCAGGAACATCGGCGCAGCCACCACAGGCAGGCGCAGACGTTGTTCAAGCAAAGCGGGCAGCGACATTGGAGGTACCCCGTGTGATTGAAGTTAGAACGGTTTGACCACGACCAAAATTACGATAGCCAGCAATATCAGAACCGGGACTTCATTGAACCAGCGATAAAAGACATGGCTGCGGGTGTTTTCGCCACGGGCGAAGCGTTTTACCTGCGCGCCGCACATGTGGTGATAGCCGATCAGCAGCACCACCAGGGTCAGCTTGGCGTGGATCCAGCCGCCCGATTGAAAGATGCTCGGGTTCAGGTAGATCAGCCAGCCGCCGAAAATCAGCGCGGCAATCATCGCCGGCCCCATGATGCCGCGGTACAGCTTGCGCTCCATGATGCTGAAGCGTTCCTTGCTGACCGTGTCCTCGCTTTGTGCGTGGTAGACGAACAGGCGCGGCAGGTAGAACAGCCCGGCAAACCAGCAGACGATGCTGATGATATGGAAGGCTTTGACCCATAGATAAAGCATTTTTAGTTATTCCCAGGTTCACGGTAGCCGAGATAGTAGTGGCTCATGCGCCCGTACGTCACGTTGACGGTTGTCGCAGGACGATACGGCCCCTATTATCGACGGCTTTCCAGTGGGTTCGTTGAGGGCAGGTTTATGGTCAAGGTCGGTATCGTCGGCGGCACGGGTTACACCGGTGTCGAATTGCTGCGTCTGTTGGCACAGCATCCGCAAGCAGAGGTGGTGGTCATCACTTCCCGATCCGAGGCCGGGCTAGCCGTGGCCGATATGTACCCGAACCTGCGAGGCCACTACGACGGCCTGGCATTCAGCGTTCCGGACATCAAGACCCTGGGTGCCTGCGATGTGGTGTTCTTTGCCACGCCTCACGGTGTTGCCCACGCGCTGGCCGGCGAGTTGCTGGCCGCCGGCACCAAGGTCATCGACCTGTCGGCGGACTTCCGCCTGCAAGATGCCGATGAATGGGCCAAGTGGTACGGCCAACCACACGGTGCGCCGGAGTTGTTGGAGGAGGCGGTCTACGGCCTGCCGGAAGTCAATCGTGAGCAGATCAAGCAAGCGCGTTTGATCGCCGTGCCGGGTTGCTATCCAACGGCTACTCAATTGGGTTTCCTGCCATTGCTGGAAGCAGGCTTGGCAGATGCTTCGCGCCTGATCGCGGACTGCAAGTCGGGTGTCAGCGGTGCCGGTCGCGGCGCGGCAGTCGGTTCGCTGTACTCCGAGACGTCGGAAAGCATGAAGGCCTATGCCGTAAAAGGGCATCGTCACTTGCCGGAAATCCGCCAAGGGCTGCGTCGTGCCGCCGGTAAGGACGTCGGTCTGACCTTCGTGCCGCACCTGACACCGATGATCCGTGGCATTCACTCCACGCTGTACGCCACCGTGGTTGACCGTTCGGTCGACCTGCAAGCGTTGTTCGAAAAGCGCTACGCCAACGAACCGTTCGTCGACGTGATGCCGGCCGGTAGCCACCCGGAAACTCGCAGTGTGCGTGGCGCCAACGTGTGCCGTATTGCGGTGCACCGTCCGCAGGATGGCGATCTGGTGGTGGTGTTGTCGGTGATCGATAACCTGGTCAAGGGCGCGTCGGGCCAGGCGGTGCAGAATATGAACATCCTGTTTGGCCTGGATGAGAAGCTGGGTCTGTCCCACGCGGGCATGCTGCCTTAACGCTGTTGGATGGCTAGGTAAAAGGCCCGTTGATCGGGCCTTTTGCGTTTTTAATGGCCGCTGCGCAGATTGATATACCGTAACAATAGTTGACCGCTTTTCTAGGAGAAGCGGATAATGCCCGCCATTACGCATATGGCGGCGATACGCCGGGAGATAATCAGCATGAGCGTTGAATCCTTCACCCCCACGGCTTTGCAATTCACCCACGGTGCTGCGCACAAGGTGAAGAGCCTGGTCGATGAAGAGGGTAATGATCGCTTGAAGCTGCGCGTATTCGTTACGGGCGGCGGTTGTTCAGGGTTTCAGTACGGTTTTACCTTCGATGAAGATGTGGCCGACGACGACACCATCGTCGAGCGCGAGGGCGTGAGCCTGGTCGTGGACCCGATGAGTTTCCAATACCTGGCGGGTGCCGAGGTGGATTACCAGGAAGGTCTGGAAGGTTCGCGCTTCGTGATCAAGAACCCAAATGCCACCACCACCTGTGGTTGCGGGTCTTCGTTCTCGATCTGATCGGTTGTAGGTACAAAAACGCCGCTTGACCTTGATAGGGCAAGCGGCGTTTTGCTGTCTGGGACTTAAGCCGGGTAGATCGCGCCCAATATCCGAAGCCCGCGTGCGCCGGTGACGCTAGGGCGGTTGGCGGCGATGCCTTCGAGGCAGCAATGGGCCAGCCAGGCGAAAGCCATGGCCTCGACCCAGTCGGGGTCTACGCCGTAGGTTGAGGTGCTGCTGACGTGGGTTGCTGGCAGCAGCGCCGCTAAGCGATGCATCAGCGCGGCGTTGTGCGCACCGCCGCCGCAGACCAGCAGTGTTTCAGTCTGGGGTTGGGCTGTTTGCAGGGACTCGATGACAGTCTTTGCGGTTAATTCGAGCAGAGTCGCCTGGATGTCCTGCGGGGCGAACGCTGGCAAGCGGCCAAGGTGTTGCGTTAGCCAATGCAGGTTAAAGACTTCGCGTCCGGTGCTCTTTGGGCCTTTTGTTTCGAAGAACGGGTCACTGAGTAAAGCGTTGAGCAGCAGGGGTTCAACCCTGCCGCTGGCGGCCCACTGGCCATCGCGATCAAAGTGTTCGCCGCGTTGTTGGTGAATCCAGGCATCGAGCAGGACATTGCCTGGGCCACAGTCGAATCCAGCGACAGGCTTGCCGGTCTCGATCAGGCTGAGGTTGCTGAAACCTCCGACGTTCAATACGGCACGGTTACCGGTGCTTTCGCCAAACAATGCTTCGTGAAAGGCGGGAACCAGGGGGGCGCCTTGACCGCCGGCGGCAACATCGCGGCTGCGGAAGTCGCTGACCACGGTGATGCCTGTCAGCTCGGTCAGCAGGGCTGGATTGCCGATCTGCACAGTGAAGCCCCGGGCAGGTTCGTGGCGGATGGTCTGGCCGTGGCTGCCAATCGCGCGGATGTCCTGGGGCTTGAGGTCTTGTTGAGCAAGCAAGGCGTGAATGCCTTGTGCCGCAAGGCTGACCCAGTTGTGTTGGGCGATTGCCGAGCGGGCGATCTCATCGGGGCCGCTGGCGCACAGGGCAAGCAGTTCGGTGCGCAGGGTCTCTGGCATGGGGATGTAGTGAGTGGCGATCAGCTTGATCGCCGGGTTCTGTTCGATCAGGGCGATGTCCAGGCCATCGAGGCTGGTACCGGACATCACACCTATATAGAGCGGCATGGCTTAACGCTTCGCCGAAGCCAGCAGGGTGGTGCGCTCTTGATCCATGCGCGCCATCAGCGGTTGGCTCTGTTGCATGAAGCGTGCACGCTCGGCCTTGGCGATTGGGTCGGCCATCGGCAGTTTCTGACCCAGTGGGTCGACGTGTACGCCATTCACCTGGAACTCATAGTGCAAGTGCGGGCCGGTGGACAGGCCGGTGGTGCCGATGTAGCCGATGACCTGGCCTTGTTTCACGGTGCCGCCGGTCTTCACGCCTTTGGCGAAGCCTTGCATGTGGCCATACAGCGTGCGGTAGGTGTTGCCGTGCTGGATGATCACGGTGTTGCCGTAGCCGCCGCGACGCCCGGCCAACAGGACTTTGCCGTCACCGGCGGCCTTGATTGGCGTACCGCGAGGCGCTGCATAGTCGACGCCTTTGTGGGCGCGGATTTTGTTCAGAATTGGATGCTTGCGACCCATGGAGAAACGCGAGCTAATACGCGCGAAATCGACCGGGGTGCGGATAAAGGCTTTACGCATGCTATTGCCGTCGGCGGTGTAGTAGCTGCTGTTGCCTTGTTTGTTGGTGTAGCGCACGGCGGTGTAGGTCTTGCCGCGGTTGGTGAAACGAGCGGACAGGATGGCGCCGGTGCCGACGACTTTGCCGTTGGCGACTTTCTGTTCGTAGATCACATCGAATTCGTCGCCTTGACGGATGTCCTGGGCGAAGTCGATGTCGTAGCCGAACACGCTGGCCATGTCCATCGTCATGCTGTGGGACAAGCCGGCGCGAGCTGCGGATTGCGACAGGGAGCTGTTGATCACGCCGTGTGCATAGGCGGAACGCATCACCGGCTTGGTGGTGACACGGTTGAAGGCGAACCCCTTCGCGCCTTTGGTCAGCGTGATGCTCTCGAGATCGTTGAGATTGCTGTGCAGGTTGTTCAGTTGGCCGTCGGGGGTGAATTCGAACTCAAGTTTTTGACCATGCTTGAGTTGAGTGAATTGTTTGGCTTGCTTGTCACTGGCCAGCACATCGTTAACGGTCGTGGCGGGCAGTCCGACCTTTTCGAACAGTGTCGACAGTGTGTCGCCCTTGGCCACTATCACTTCGCGGTGCAGAGGGCTCTTGGCCACGTCGGCAGCAGGCGCAGATTGATCTTGTGCTGCTTGCCGGGTGTCTTCGGGGCTGCTTTCTATCTGGGCGAAGGGTGATTCGGTTGGCGCATTTGTGGCTTGTTGCGCGTCGGAAGCGTCTTGATCTTGTGTCAGTTGTTCAACTGGACTTTCCAGGTCAAGGCTCAGGGATGTTCGTTTGGCCTCTACGTCACTGGAAGGGAATACCAGGAGTGCCAGGCTGAGAAGGGCGGCGATACCACTTGCGGCGAGCAAGTGGGTCTTCGGGTAAAGCGGCGGCGCTTTAGACGGTTCTGTGGTCATAGTAATTTTGACTTTGAAGATGAAATGGAAAAGATGAATGACATGATGAAGATGAAATAACTGTATAAAATATAACCAAATCATCTGTGGTGCAAGCTCGCGAACGCTGGGCTTGCTGAACGGTGTCCGTGCGCAGGGCAAAACTTGTAATTAGTCCCTGATCTTGTATGGTTGGTTCCCTTTTGAATCTGAGCCTTGCGGGTCTGTTATGAAGTCGGTTGAAGAGCAGCTAGCGCTGATAAAACGTGGTGCGGAAGAATTGTTGGTCGAGGCGGAGCTGGTCGAAAAGCTCAAGCGTGGCCAACCCCTACGTATTAAAGCCGGCTTTGATCCGACGGCGCCGGATCTGCACCTGGGTCATACCGTGCTTATTAATAAGCTGCGTCAGTTCCAGGAGTTGGGGCATCAGGTCATCTTCCTTATAGGTGACTTCACCGGGATGATCGGTGATCCGAGCGGCAAAAGTGCTACGCGTCCGCCTTTGACTCGCGAGCAAGTGCTCGATAACGCTGAGACCTACAAGACGCAGGTGTTCAAGATCCTCGATCCGGCCAAGACCGAAGTGGCGTTTAACTCCACCTGGATGGATAAGATGGGGCCGGCGGACTTTATTCGCCTGACGTCCCAGTACACCGTGGCTCGTATGCTTGAGCGCGATGACTTCGATAAGCGCTACTCCACCAATCAGCCAATCGCGATTCACGAGTTCCTCTACCCATTGGTTCAGGGTTATGACTCGGTGGCTCTGCGTGCGGATGTTGAGCTGGGCGGTACTGATCAGAAGTTCAACCTGCTGATGGGTCGTGAGCTGCAGCGTGCGTATGGGCAAGAAGCCCAGTGCATTCTGACCATGCCTCTGCTGGAAGGGTTGGATGGCGTCAAGAAGATGTCCAAGTCTTTGGGTAACTACGTGGGGATCCAGGAGGCGCCGGGTGTCATGTACGGCAAGCTGGTTTCCATTCCTGATGCATTGATGTGGCGTTACTTCGAGCTGTTGAGCTTCCGCTCGATGGACGAAATCAATGCGCTGCGTGCGGATGTCGAGGCCGGCGCCAATCCGCGTGACGTGAAGATTAAGCTGGCTGAAGAGATTGTTGCGCGCTTCCATGGTGAAGAGGCTGCGGCCAGCGCTCACCGCGCTGCGGGCAATCGTATGAAGGACGGCGAGCTGCCGGATGACTTGCCGGAGATTGAATTGGCTGCGGCCGAGGCGATGCCGATTGCTGCTGTTCTTAATAAGGCCGGTTTGGTGAAGAACTCTGCGGTTGCTCGCGACCTTCTTGGGTCTGGCGGCGTGCGTGTAGATGGTGAGGTTGTTGATCGCACCTTTATATGCGAACTGGGCGCTACGCATGTGTACCAGGCAGGGAAAAAGGCGTTTGCGCGTATTACGCTTAAATCCGAGTAAATAAGTGTTGACGGCGAATTGTAACTGTCTATAATTCGCCCCACTTCCGGCGCAGTCGAAACGGAAAACTCCTTGGTAAACAATGAGTTACGCAGTTTTCGACAATGAGTTGTTT
>NZ_QUZT01000053.1 GCF_004682045.1 Pseudomonas nabeulensis | reverse complement strand
ATCGCGCTCGAAGTCGCTGATCACGTGCCCGTCGAGGTTCAGCTGATGCAGGTGGCCGCTGCCGTAGTAGAGGCGGTTCAGCCAGCGACCGTCGGGCAGGCAGGTTTGGATCAGGTTGCCCAGTTCGTCGTAATGATGTTCAAGCGAGCCCGCCGCGCTCTGTTCTTCGAGCAGTTGGCCCAGGGCGTCATAGCGAAAGCCCACGGCTTGCTGGCGGCCCTCAAGGTCGGTGAAGGTCACGCCGATCAATTGATCGTTGGGGTCATGCTCATACGCCGTGGTGCCGTCTGCGGTGACTTTACTGACCAGGCGCCCCACCGGGTCCCGCCGGAACTGATGGGACAGCGGCGCCACCGGCTCGCCTTCGTTGCCCGGCAGATGATCGACCACCACCACATTGTCCAGGGCATCGTAGCGGTACTGGCGGCGGCTCTGGTCGAGGTCTTGCTGCTGCACCAGGCGGTCCGCAGCATCCCATTCGAAGCGATAGCTTTCGCCGTTTTCATTGGTCAGCTTCAACAATCGCCCGTAGGCGTCGTGATCGAAGGTGACGCAGCGGTTGTGTGCATCCCACCGCTGGCGCACCTGGCCGCGCAGGTCATAGGCATAGCGCGAGGTGTTGCCAGCGGGGTCGATGTAGGCGGTCAGGTAGCCACCGGCGCTGCGCTGGAAATGTTCAAGGCGGCCATCCGGCAGTTGGCACTCCAGTAGCAAGCCTTGGGCGTTGTACTGATAACGCACCGATTCACCCTCGGCATCCGTCTGCACCACCAGATTGCCCAAGGCGTCGTACTGATAACGGGTCGGGTAACCCGAACAGTCGACCTCTTCGATCAATTGGCTCCATTCGTTCCAATGCAGCGTGCGGGTTTTTTCCGTGGCGTCGATGATGCGTATCGGTTGGCCGAAGGCGTCATAGACAAAACGCGTACGGTTGCCCAGCGGGTCGATCTCTTCGATGCAGTTGCCGTGTTGGTCGTAGCGGTAACGCCAACTGTTGCCCGCCGGGTCGGTTTCCACTTCGGGCAACGCCCAGTGCGCCAGCCACTGTGTGCCGCTGGTGCGGGCCAGTGGGTCGGTGACGGCACTGAGGTTGCCGGCCTCGTCATAACTGAATTGCCATTGGCCGCCTTGCGGATCAACCGCGCCGAGCAGTTGGCGGTCCGTGTTCCAGTCGAACTGCCAGGTGTGGCCCAGATTGTCGACGTAGCGCGTGATCTGATACTGCGCATTCCAATGGCGCGTGCTGACCCGCTGCAGGCCGTCGGTGACACGGGTGATGCCCGCCGCTAGGTCGTAGTCGAAGTGGTACTCATCGCCTGCGTCTGTCCAATGCCGACTGACGCGCCATTCTTCACCGTCGGGGCCTTGCACGGCGGCCCATTGGTAGAAGCAACGCAAGCCCCCCGGCAATTGGTGTTCGGCCATGCGTCGGTCGCTGTCGTAGGCGAAGCGGCGCTGGGTGGTGCCCTGGGCGTCGATGACGTCGGCCAGGTCGCCGTTGGCGTCATAGCGATAGCGCACGAGCACATCGCTGCGCCCCTCAAAATGCTCATGGCGCAGGAAGCGCCGCTCGATATGGCTGACGCGCCGTGGATGGTCTGCGCTGTAACTCAGGTCGACGTGCATCAGCTCATGGCTGTCACGCAGGCGGCACAGGCGTCCTTGGGTGTCGTAGTCGAGGAAGATCCGCCCTTCATTGCGATCACCCAGCAGTTGCAGGCGCATGCGTGAGGGTTTGAGCGGGTCGGGTTCGAACAGTCGATACAGGCCGTCGACGCTCTCGATCAATACCGCGCCGTCGGCACTGCGTCTTACCGCCAAGCCTTGGCCCGGGTCGTAAGCGCCGCCGGACAAGGGCACGTAGCCGATCTCCAGACGGCGACCCAGCTCATCGGTGTAGAACAGGTTTTCGTCGGCGTCGACTTCGATCATGACTTCATAGGGCACGCTCCAGCCCGCACCGAACAGGCCATCCTGGCGCGTATCGAGGCTGCTGTAGAAACGCTGCCAAGGGATGGGCAGCAAGCCCGGCAACACGAAGTCCAGCTCGTCGTCATCACCGAGGATCTTGGCACCCGTGGCGCTGTGCACCGGGTTCGGCGAGCCGGTGTTGGCGCTCTTGAGTGCAGAGGTAATCTTGCTGGTGGCATAGGACACGGCGCCGCCTACCACCACGCTGCCGAGCAGGCAGGGAAGTTTGGTCCAGAAGCAGCGCACATTGCCGCGCAGCATCAGCAGCGCGGTGATCGCCAGACCCACGCCGGGCGTCTTGCCGCTGCGAATCTCCTGCACCACGATGGTCTCGCCACCGATGCGCACATTCGGCGAGATCAGGCCCTCGGCCGTGCCGATCTTGGCATCGCAGGTACTGCGGTCGCCGGCACGCGCCGCCGGTTGGCCGTTGATGAACACCGAGCTGGAACCTTCGGCGATAAATTGCAGGGGCATGGGCGGGTGCTTGTTGCACGCCACGGTATCCAACTGGCAAGGCTCGGTGCCGGGGGCGGGGCTGGCGACGGTCGGGCGCCACATCTGCGAGAAAAACTCACCTGCCATGTCCAGGAAACTGGCGGCCGGCGGTTCGCTGGGCTCGACCGGCACGGCGGTCATCTTGCCGGCGGCACGGGCGGCCTTTTTGCCGTTGATGAATACGTTGTCCGAGCCGCTGGTGATGAAGGCATCGATCACCGGCGGAAACACCCAGTTGGCGGCGGTCTCACACCAACTGGATATCTTTAGATCCGCCCCCGTGAGCCCGGCGGTAATCCCCACGACAGCACCGACCACCAGCACCAGGGCTACCCCGCCGGTGGCGATGGTTGCGCCGGTCACCACGGCCACCGCCGCAGCCGCCGCCAGGCAGCCTACGTAGGTGATCGCCGCATAGGCCGCCACTTCCAGCACGCCGCCGAGCACGTCCGCCCACACCGAGGTGTGCAGCAGCCCGTCGCCCTCGCGGGCAGCCCACAGATCATCACTCATTGCTCTGGCTCGGCTCAGGCTTTGGCGAGGAAGTTGAGCGTGCTTTTGAGCGTGGCCCAGTGCGCCGCCTCGGCAGGTCCCAGGGGTTGGGTCTTTACGTAGCTCAAGGCGATCAGGTTGCGCGTGCCGGGTATCTGCATCGCCAGTTGATACTGGTAGATGTTGTCGGCGCCTTTGTTGAAACGGTTCTGTACCTCAAAGGCATCGATATCCTGGGCCGGCCCGATCTTGACGGCTTGGGCCGGCGAATAACGAAGGTCCTTCACCTGCTGTTCGAGCTTTTTAAGCTGGCCTTCGAAGTTGTTCTGCAAGGTCTCGCCATCGGCCAGCGGGCTACGGCTGACCACCAGCGTAGTGCCCAACTTGGCGAACTTGAGGATATTGATCGAAGAGTCCTGTACCTCTGCATCGGGCAGGGTGAATTGGGCTTCGTTAATCAGGTAATTCATCGCAAGAAAATCTCGTTATTGACCCGCGTCGGGCTTGGCCGGGAATTTTGATTCGACGGCGGACTTGATGGTGTCCTGCACGCCTTGGGCGCCGGGGGAGGTGCCCTTGTCGCTGCCCAGGTTGATATCCAGTTTGCCCTTTGTCTGGATCTTGCTGCTGCCAGAGGAGAACAGGTTGAACGAGCCACAGGTCAGGTTGATATCGCCGCCCGCCTTGAGCTCGATCACACTGTCGCCGCACACCAGCCGAAGGCTGTCGCCCGCCTCGATGGTGTAGTGGGTGGCCGCGCTGTCGGACTTGGCCCCGCCCACCAACACCGTGTCGTTGTTGCGCACTACGCGCAGGCGGTTGCTGCCAATCGTCACCGTCTCGTTATGCCCAATGCTTTTGTTACGGTCATGCCCCACCGAATGGCTCTCATCCACCTCGACCACGATGTCCTGATTACGCTCGGCGTGGATATACAACTGCTCCAACCCCTTCTTGTCCTCCATGCGGATTTCATTGAAGTTGGCCGGCGTACCGCCCTTGCTCGAACGGCTTTTCATGCCGCTTTGGGTGGCATTTTCCGGCAGGTCGTAAGGCACCGTCTGCTCGGCGTTGTACACCCGCCCGGTGATGATCGGCCGGTCGGGGTCGCCTTCCAGAAAGCTCACAATCACTTCCTGGCCGATCCGTGGAATCTGCATCGAGCCCCAGTTCTTGCCGGCCCAGGCTTGCGACACGCGAATCCAGCACGAGCTGTTTTCGTTGGACTGGTCGTGACGGTCCCAGTGGAAGTGCACCTTCACGCGGCCGTATTGGTCGGTCCAGATTTCTTCGCCCTTGGGGCCGACCACCAGAGCCGTCTGCGGGCCTTCGACCTTGGGCCGGTGGGTGCTCTGCAAGGCGCGGTAGCTTTGCTGTGCGGGGATGCAGGCAAGGGAACTTTCAAACTGCGCTGAACCCGAGCCGCTGCCGCTTTCCAGGCTTTCCTGGGTGATGTAGTAGCGGGTGCCGACGATCAGGTATTCGCGGTTCTGGTCCTGGCGACTGAAACCGGTGAGGCTGAACAGATGCCCTGAACCCAAACCCCGTGCATTGCCGCTGAACTCGATCTGCTCGTGCTGGGTGTGCAGCGCTTCGATGCGGGTGCGGGCGTAGTGTTCGCCGTCTTCGCTTTGCACGTAGGTGCCGGGGTAGTCGTACAGCGGATAGTCGCCAGCGGCGTGCTCGCGAGGCATGGCCGAGCGCACATCGATGCGGGCGCTGGGGCGCTGGAAGTCGTAGTCGTTAAGCTCCAGGGAGCCGGGCTGTACCTTGCGACTCAAATGCCAGTCATGCATATGGTCGCGTTCGCGCTGCTGCTCGTCCTTGGGGTAATACGGGATCGACGCGTAGCCCGGCACCGTGGTGTGGGCGCCGTAGGCGTCGGCCAGCACCAGCACATGGCGGTCGGGTTCATGGCGGAAGAAGTAGTAGATGCCTTCCTGTTCCATCAAGCGGCTGACGAATTCGAAGCTGGTCTCGCGGTACTGCACGCAGTATTCCCACTCGCGGTACGGCCGGCTCAGGGCGTCTTCGAAGTCGGAAAAGCCCAAGTCGCGAAACACCTGCTTGATGATCTGCGGGATGCTCAGGTGCTGGAAAATCCGGCAATCGGAGGTGCGGCTGAGCAGCCACAGCCACGGGCGCAAGGTCACCTGGTAACTGGCGAACTGACCCTGGTCGATGTTCTGGCTGCAACTGGCGACGAGGCCATGGAAGTGCCGCTCGCCACCGTCCGCCAGCTGCACGCCCACGCTCATGGGTTTGCCGAGCAATTGGTTGAGGTCGATGTTGGCGTCCAGGGACGTCAGTTGCAGCTCATAGCTGAACAGCCGCCCAAGCTCTTCACCGCCGCCCATTTGATTGAGCAGCAGCACATCCGGCCCGAGGGGGCTGGTGATCTTGGCCAGGCGTGAGGCTTGGTTGAAAAGCATCGGTTGTCCCATAAATTGCGTATTAACTGAAGAAACTGGAGCAAATGTGGGAGGGGGCTTGCCCCCGATGGCGGTGGATCAGTCACCCGATGTATCAACTGATACACCCTCATCGGGGGCAAGCCCCCTCCCACATTTGAATTGCATTCCTTCAGTTCAATCGGCGTCGCTGAAGGCATAGTGCAATTCATTATCCCGACTGCTAATCCGCACCCCCGCCAACGCCTTGCCCTCCAACATGCGCGTGAGGAACTCACGGCTCATGTCCGGCAGCAAACTGTTGGTCAGAATGGTATCGATCATCCGCCCACCGCTTTCGGTTTCGGTGCAGCGCGACACGATCAAATCCACCACCGCGTCGTCAAAGTCGAACGCCACCTTGTGGGTACTTTCCACGCGCTTCTTGATGCGGCCCAGTTGCAGGCGAGTGATCGCCTTGAGCATCTCGTCGCTCAGCGGGTAGTACGGAATGGTCACCAAACGGCCCAACAGCGCCGGCGGGAATATCTCCAGCAGCGGCTGGCGCAGGGCTTTGGCGATCTCTTCCGGCTGCGGCACGTTCGCCGGGTCTTTGCACACCTGGGCAATCAGCTCGGTACCGGCGTTGGTGGTCAGCAGGATCAGGGTGTTCTTGAAGTCGATCACCCGGCCTTCGCCGTCTTCCATCACGCCCTTGTCGAACACCTGGAAGAAGATCTCGTGCACGTCCGGGTGGGCTTTTTCCACCTCGTCCAGCAGCACCACGCTGTAGGGTTTGCGCCGCACCGCTTCGGTCAGCACACCGCCTTCGCCGTAGCCGATATAGCCCGGTGGCGCGCCCTTGAGGGTGGACACCGTGTGGGCTTCCTGGAACTCGCTCATGTTGATGGTGATCACGTTCTGCTCGCCGCCGTACATGGCTTCGGCCAGGGCCAGGGCGGTTTCGGTCTTGCCCACGCCGGAGGTGCCGGCGAGCATGAACACGCCAATCGGCTTGCTCGGGTTGTCGAGGCCGGCGCGGGAGGTCTGGATGCGCTTGGCGATCATCTGCAAGGCATGGTCCTGGCCGATGATGCGTTTTTTCAGGTGCTGGTCGAGGTTGAGCACCGTCTCCAATTCGTTGCGGGCCATGCGGCCCACCGGGATGCCGGTCCAATCGGCGACCACCGAGGCCACGGCCTGGTAATCCACGGTCGGCAGGATCAGCGGGGTCTCGCCTTGCAGGGCGCTGAGGCGCTGTTGCAGGTCGACCAGTTGGGCGCGTAATGCGTCGTTGCCGCTGTCGACCACGCCAACGGTTTCGCGCAGGGTCGCACGGGTGGCGAGCAGTTCATCCACCAGCGCTTTCTCTTCCGCCCAACGGCTTTCCAAGGTGGCAAGACGCTCACGCTCCGCGCTCAACAGCGCCTCGGTGTTGGTTTGCCGCGCACCAATCGCAATGCCGATGGCATGCTCACGGGCGATGATCTGCAACTCGGTTTCCAGCGCCTCGATGCGACGGCGGCTGTCGTCCACTTCCGCCGGCACTGCATGCAGGCTGATGGCGACGCGGGCGCAGGCGGTGTCCAGCAGGCTCACGGATTTGTCCGGCAACTGACGCGCCGGGATATAGCGGTGCGACAGCTTCACCGACGCTTCCAGGGCTTCATCGAGGATCTGCACCTGATGGTGTTGCTCCATGGTCGAGGCCACGCCGCGCATCATCAGCAGCGCCTTGTCTTCCGAAGGCTCGGCGACTTGCACCACCTGGAAGCGTCGGGTCAGGGCCGGGTCTTTCTCGATGTGTTTCTTGTACTCGGCCCACGTGGTGGCGGCCACGGTACGCAAGGTGCCACGGGCGAGCGCGGGCTTGAGCAGGTTGGCGGCATCACCGGTGCCGGCAGCGCCACCGGCACCCACCAGGGTGTGGGCTTCGTCGATAAACAAAATGATCGGCTTGGGCGAGGCCTGCACATCTTCGATCACTTGGCGCAGGCGCTGTTCGAACTCGCCTTTCATGCTCGCGCCGGCTTGCAGCAGGCCCACGTCGAGGCTGCGCAGTTCCACATCCTTAAGTGCGGGAGGCACGTCACCGGCGACGATACGCAGGGCGAAACCTTCGACCACGGCGGTCTTGCCCACACCCGCTTCGCCGGTGAGGATCGGGTTGTTCTGGCGCCGGCGCATAAGGATATCCACCAGTTGGCGGATCTCTTCATCGCGCCCGACGATAGGGTCGAGCTTGCCGCTGCGCGCCTGTTCGGTCAGGTCCACGGTGAAGCGTTTGAGGGCTTCCTGTTTACCCATCGCGCTTGGCGCCATGGCGCCGCTGGCTTCACCGGGAACCCCGGCATTAAAACCGT
The DNA here is from genome assembly GCF_004682045.1 of Pseudomonas nabeulensis. Classification (GTDB taxonomy): domain Bacteria; phylum Pseudomonadota; class Gammaproteobacteria; order Pseudomonadales; family Pseudomonadaceae; genus Aquipseudomonas; species Aquipseudomonas nabeulensis. The sequence goes on along the minus strand of NZ_QUZT01000053.1, from coordinate 41,849 downwards.
CGCTGGCGCTCAGGGCATTTTCCGGCGAATCACCGACGTATTCGTCGAAGCGCTCGCTCAGGGTTTCGGCCTTGATCTTGTCGAACTCCGAGGACAACCCCAGCAGCGCATGGCGCAGGCTCGGCGTCTTCAAGATGCCCAGCACCAGATAACCGGTGCGCACCTGGCTTTCACCGAACATCAGGCTGCCGTACACCCAGCCGCGCTCCACGGCTTCTTCCACGTGGGAGGACAGGTCGGTGATCGAGGTCGAGCCACGGGGCAGGCGATCCAGGGCCTCGGTGAGGTCGCGGGCCAGGCGCGCTGGTTCTACGTTGAACTGGCGGATGAGGCGGTGCAGGTCCGAGTCCTGCAGTTGCAGCAACTGGTGAAACCAGTGGGCCAATTCCACATACGGGTTACCGCGCAATTTGCAGAACACCGTGGCGGCTTCGATGGCCTTGTAGGCCACGCTGTTGAGTTTGCCGAACAGTGCGGCGCGACTGATTTCACCCATGCTCTGGATTCCTTGAGGTGGTGGCGTGATCGGCGTAGTGCCGGGCCAGGATTAGGTCGTTGGCGTCTCGCTCGGGTTGGCCGAGCCAGGTGTTGAAGCCCAGGCGGAACTGGCCGTTGAGTTGCAGCGCCGGGACTTCGGGTTGTTGCAAAACCAGGTTCAAATCCCAGTCCAATTCATGGCCCAGGTACTCGGCCACCCACGCCACCAGTTCGTTGAACGGCGGTTGGCCGGGCAGCAGGCTCATGTAGTCATCGAGGCTGAGCGGGCCCAGGCGGATGCGGAATTTATGCTGGCGGTCCCACACATGGCTGCCCAGGCAAAAATCCACGCCCAACTGGTTGGCGCTGACGCCCACGCGGCTGCGTTCGGGCAGTTCCAGCCATTGGCCGATGTATTCCTCGATCTCCACCGGCAGGCCGAAGTACTCGCCGAGGATCGCCTTCAAACCGTCCGGGTAACGGGTTTGCGCTGACAGGTGGCCGCTGTAGTGCAGCTTTGCGGTATCCGGGATCAGGCCCTGGTTGAGCAGGCTCGGCATGCCGCGTCCACTCAGGGCGGCGAGGCGTGCGGACCAGTAGTCATCGTCTGGGCGGTCATGGCTGACCGTTGGCCGCGCCTCGGCCCAGGCCCGGTAAAACAGGCTGAGCAGGCGATGGTGGAACACGTCCAAAAACTGTTTGCTGGTGCTGTCGGCGTTGTTGCGCTGACGCTCGCGCACGTACTCGGTGATATGCAGCGGCAGCGGGCCGTTGGGGCCGCCGAGGCCGAAGAAGAACTGCTCCAGCCGCGCCGGTTTGCCGTCACCACCGGGATCGGCCGAGGCCAGGGTGGCTGGTGCGAAGGTGCAGTCGGCCTGTTGCCCGAGGCGCAGCGGGTCGTCCGCCAGGCGCAGGGAATGGCCCAGGCGCGGCAGCTCCGGCGATTCGCACTCGATACGCCGCAGCGCCTGGAAGAAATCGTATTCCCAGGGCTCCTGATGCATCGCATCCAGGGTACTCACAGGGTCGGACGCCGTCCGGGCTTGGCTTTCCATCGCATGATCTCGCCGCGTTCGGTGGTACGGATCACCGTCTCGGTAAAGCTGTTGATCGACACGTAGCGCGCCAGGAAACGTTCCAGCACCGCACCCAGCAGGAACACGCCGGTGCCGCGAAACGCGTTTTCATCGAACTCCAGGGTGATCTCCAAACCACGCCCAAACACTATCGGGCCGGGCATCGGCAGGCGGCGGGTCACGGCTTTGCTGCTGACCTCGCGCAGGCCTTCGATCTGCAGTTGCAGGGCGGCGTCATTGCTGTCGCCATACAGGCGCAGCAGTTCACGCAAGGCGCCGGCGCCCTGGCCTTGCTCGCTCAACGACAGGTAGTTCAGCGACAGCTGGCTGATCAGGCGCCAGGCCTTGGCGTCATGGGCATGGCTGGCGCGCGGGCGACTGGGGCCGGCCACGCAACGCACGGACAACACCGGCGCGCTGTCGGCCAGGGTGAAGTCGGTCTTGCCGTTGCCCACGCTCATGAACAGCGGCAGGTCGCGGTTGGTGCACAGCGCGGTCACGCCGAGCTGGCGCAGGTCGTGGCCGTAGGGGGCCTGGCGACTGTCCACCAGGCTCACAAAGGTTTCGCTGCCCACATAGGTCGAGCGCGGGCCGTTGCGACGCTGGTCGCTGGACAACACCCGGGGCTCACGGCGCACCGTGTAGTAGGCCTGGTCGCGGCCATAGCGGGATGGATCGCGCACCGCGTAGAACGGCAAAAACGGCTGCTCCGGTCCCGTGCCATGGCCGGTGAGGCCGCTCAGGGAATGAATCTCGAAATCCATCGGCCGCGTGCGGTCGGCGATCACATGGTGTTCGTTGACCCGGTCAGACAAGTGGATACGGTCCACGCGTTTGGGAAACAGGTTGATCGCCGGCGTGCAGAACGGCAAAAACTGCGCCGCGCCGACGCTGCCTTCCAGGCTCGGTTCGTGACGGTCGAACAGCACGATCAGTTCCAGTTCCTGGCCGTCGCAGCGCTTGACCGCGCGGCTCAATTCGGCGAATTCGACGAACAGGAAGCGGTGGGGCAGGGCGAAGTATTCCTGCAACAGTCGATAGCCCTGGAACGCCCGCGCCACCACCGGCATGGCCGCGTCGGCATCGTCAAAACCACGGGAGCGCAAGGCCTCTTGCGGCAGGCGCTCGACCCAATCGCCTCCAGGTTTGCGTGCAAACACCGCGCAGGCATTGCCCAGCAGTTGCTCGTAGAGGCGGAACGGCTGCTCATCGGCGCCGCTGAGGTACAGCGGCAGGCTGTCCAGATCGAGGCTGTTGAAGGGCAGTTCGGCGCCGGTGCGCAGGGTCAGGCGCAGGCCGGCCTTGGCTTTTGGCTCGCTGGCGGCCAGGCGGCCCAACACCGCAGCGGGGTTGCCGAAATACTCGGCATTGCTGACCTGCAACGGCCACAACGTCACCGGCTGGGCGGTGCGGTACTCGCAGCAGGTCTGGGTTTCACGGCCCAATGCGGCGCGCAATACCGTGTCGCGGGGCAGGGGGAAACCGCCGGCCAGGGAACCTTCGTCCGGGTCGGTCTGCAATTGCACCACGGTCATCGATGGCGTGGGTGCCAGGTAATGGGGGTAGGCGATTTCCAGCAGGTTATGGGTGAAGGTCGGGTACTCGGCGTCCAGCTTGAGCTGCACGCGGGCGGTGAGGTAGGCAAATCCTTCGAGCAAACGTTCGACATACGGGTCGGCGCAGTCCATGCCGGACAGGGTCAGCCGACTGGCGATCTTCGGGTATTCCTTGGCGAACTCGGCGGCGCTTTCGCGCACGTGGTGCAGTTCCTGGTTGTACAGCTCCAGCAGGCGCGGGTTCATGGGCGTCTCCGCTGGTCGGCATTCACCACGCGCACGTGGCCGGACTCCAGGTCCAGGTCGGTTTGCAGCAACAGGCGTAACGGCACCGGCTGTGCCCACAGGTCGCCTTCGATCTCGAAACTCAGCGCGTTATGGTTCATCTCGCCATGGCCAACGCGGGCCTTGACCCGCAGGGTATGGCGCAAAATGCGTGGTTCAAAGGTGGCGATCGCCTGGTAAATCAGCGCTTCCAATGCCTTGATGTCCACGCTGGACACACTGTTGCCCGCCAGCGCCGGCAGGCCGTAATTGACCACCGAAGTGCCGGCCGGGGTGTGCAGCGTCGCGTCGGCATCCAGCAACGACGTGGTGTTGAGCAGCCACGCCAGGTCGCGCAACACCGAGGCTTTCAATTGGGTCAGGGACAGCACGCGTTTGTCGGCGCTTTCCTTGGGATTGGTGGGATCGTCATCGGTCAACCGGTCCAGCAGGGACGGTTGCAGACGGTCGCGGGAAGCGATTTCAGTGACCACCCAAGCAGCTCCACGGACGGGTTGGAGGAACAGAAGGGCCGTGACGCGAAGCCACGGCCACCGGGGCTATCAGCGCTTGGTGTTGGAACGGATATTCCAGCCAAACTTGATCGCGCCGCCGTCTTTGGTGCCGTCGGCTTTCTGCGGCTGGTAGTCGACCATCACTTGGGCGAAGTTCAGGGTGACGTTCTCGGTCAGGCGATCATCGGAACCCGAACCGCCGGTGCTCAGGGACGTGACCAGCACTTCTTCCAGGTTGATCACCATGTACTCGACCTGGCTTTCACCACCGGCCTTGCGCACGGTGAGCTTGACCTTGTCGATGTGCTTGCCGCTGGCGCAGTGCATCATCAGGTTCGGCGAGGCCTTGTCGACGTACTTGGTCAGCGACAGGTCCTGGATATTCACCTTGCCCGCACCGCCGCCACCGCCCACGTGCATGTTGCCGGACTGGGCCATGCCCCAGCTCCAGTTCAATACGTCGATTTCGTCCTTGTGGGCCTTGTCCATGGACTCGCCCTTGATGTCGCCGATCTTGATGAAAATATCAACAGCCATGATTTCTCCCTGTGTGGCGTGGGCCACTGAATTTGATTAAGCCCAATGGGGGGCTTTGCTTTCCTGTGGGAGGGGGCTTGCCCCCGATAGCGGTGTGTCAATCAACCTATCAGTGACTGAACCACCGCCATCGGGGGCAAGCCCCCTCCCACAGTAGAGCGAGTTCGCTGTTAGCTATGCGCTTTTGGCCGAAGGCAGCTTCGATACCAAACGCAACGACACGGTCAGCCCTTCCAGCTGGTAGTGCGGGCGCAGGTAGAACTTGGAGTTGTAGTACCCCGGGTTGCCTTCGACTTCTTCCACGATCACTTCGGCCGCTGCCAACGGATGCTGGGCCTTGGTGGTTTCGGTGGAGTGGGCCGGGTCACCGTCCACGTAGTTGAGGATCCAGTCCTGCAACCAGCGCTGCATCTCGTCCTTCTCTTTGAAGGAACCGATCTTGTCGCGCACGATGCACTTCAAGTAGTGAGCGAAACGGCACGTGGCGAACAGGTACGGCAGGCGCGCGGCCAGGTTGGCGTTGGCGGTGGCGTCCGGGTCATCGTATTCGGCCGGTTTCTGCAACGACTGCGCACCAATGAACGCGGCAAAGTCGGTGTTCTTTTTGTGCAGCAGTGGCATGAAACCGTTCTTCGCCAGTTCCGCTTCGCGGCGGTCGCTGATGGCGATTTCGGTCGGGCACTTCATGTCCACGCCGCCGTCATCGGTGGGGAAGGTGTGGGCTGGCAGGTTTTCCACTTCACCGCCGGACTCCACGCCACGGATGCGCGAGCACCAGCCGTAGTGCTTGAACGAACGGTTGATGTTCACCGCCATCGCGTAGGCGGCGTTGGCCCAGGTGTACTTGGAGCTGTCGGCGCCGTCGGTGTTTTCTTCGAAGGCGAAGGCTTCCACCGGGTCGGTCTTGGCGCCGTACGGCAGGCGCGCCAGGAAGCGCGGCATGGTCAGACCGATGTAGCGCGCATCTTCCGATTCACGCAGCGAGCGCCAGCCGGCGTATTCCGGGGTGGTGAAGATCTTGGTCAGGTCGCGCGGGTTCGACAGCTCTTGCCACGAGCCCATGCCCATCACGGTCGGCGAGGCCGCAGCGATGAACGGGGAGTGCATGGCGGCGCAGACTTTGGACAGCTCGCCCAGCAGTTCCACATCCGGTGGCGACTGGTCGAAGTAGTAGTCACCCACCAGGCAGCCGTACGGTTCGCCGCCGAACTGGCCGTATTCTTCTTCGTACATCTTCTTGAAGATCGGGCTCTGGTCCCACGCCGTGCCCTTGAATTTCTTCAGGGTCTTGTGCAGGTCCGGCTTGGAGATGTTGAGCACGCGGATCTTGAGCTGCTCATCGCTCTCGGTGTTGTTGACCAGGTAGTGCAGGCCACGCCAGGCGCTTTCCAACTGCTGGAAATCCTGGTGATGGATGATCTGGTTGACCTGGGCGGTGAGCTTGGCGTCGATGGCGGCGATGATCGATTCAATCGACTTGATCGCGTCGTTGGACACCAGGTCAGTCTGGGCCAACGCCTGCTCGGCCAGGGTGCGCACGGCGGTTTCCACGGCTTCGCGGGCACGCTCGGTCTTGGGCTTGAATTCTTGCAGCAGCAGGTTGGCGAACTCGCTGGCTTCTTCGGTCTGGGTGCCCAGGATCTGGGCGCCTTCGCGGGCGGTATTGTCCGTCATGATTACTGCTCCCCTGCAGGCTTGGGCGCGCTGGCAAGTGCTTGCAGCAGTGCCGGGTCCTTGATCGCCTTCATGATGATTTCTTCAGCGCCGGTCTTGCCGTCCATGTAGGTCAGCAGGTTGGCCAGTTGGGTGCGGGCTTCGAGCAGTTGGTTCAGCGAATCGACCTTGCGCGCCACGGCGGCGGGGCTGAAGTCGTCCATGCTTTCGAAGGTGATGTCCAGGCTCAGGTTGCCTTCGCCGGTCAGCTCGTTGGGTACGTGGAACGCCACGCGTGGCTGCATGGCCTTGAGGCGCGAGTCGAAATTGTCGACGTCCACTTCAAGGAACTTGCGGTCAGCCACTGGCGCCAAAGGCTCGGCGGGCTTGCCGGCGAGGTCGGCCATCACGCCCATCACGAAGGGCAGCTGGACCTTTTTCTCGGCGCCGTAGAGCTCGACGTCGTACTCGATCTGCACTCGAGGCGCACGGTTGCGCGCGATGAATTTCTGAGAACTTTGCTTCGCCACGTTGCTGCTCCTGGTCGCTTGAGCGACGGTGTTGTTACTGGACTGCCCGGCGGTTTACTCGTCGTCCGGGCCGCGCAGGTTTTCAAATTGAGACATGCCGTCGGGAATCAGATTGCGCACGATGGCCGCGAAGTCGGCGTGCACCAGATTCTTCGCCCGGTTCAACAGCACCGGCAGCGGGCTCGAAGGCTCGTGCCGGGTGTAGTACGCAAGGATCTTGTCGAGGCTGCGCAGCACATCGTCACGGCTGGCGATATCGCCGACCGGGCGCGGTGCTGCGGGTGCTGCGGCGTATTCGACCGAGGGGGCACTGTCTTCACTGACAACCTCGGGAACGCTACTGCCGGGCACTGCTTGATTGAGAAGTTGCAGCGCCTGCTTGAGCGGTTGCTTCAAGGCGCTGAGGTCCACACCCTGGGCGGAACCGACTTGATCGTTGACCTGTTCTTCGATGGCCTCGCAGGCGGCACGCGCAGCGCTCAAGGCGTCGCGGGTGGCTTGCAATTGCTCGGGGTCGCTGTCGAGAAACGCCGCGTTGAGCTGCTGGGCGCCGAGTTGTTCGTCAGGAAAACTCAACAGGCCGCTGGCGTTGAGCGCGGCGCGCAGGCTGACGGGGCCGAAGGTGCGCGAGCGGGTGAGGATGCTTTCGCGCAGCAGGCGAATGTTCGTGTCGCAGGTCAGGCCGGTGAGGGCGTTGATACGCACGGTGGGGTCGTTATCGTCGTCGGCATCCAGGCGCGGATGCAGGTCGGCCCAGTAGTCGCGCAGCAGCGCGTTGATCAACGAAAGGACGTCGGCAAGTCCCGCCACACCCTGTAGGGCAAGCGAGCTTTGCAGCAGGAAATGGGTGATGCGCAGGTCTTTGCTGCGCTGCAACAAATCGAGACTTTGCTGCTGGATGCTGCGCCATTCCGGTGGCTCGGCAGGCAGGATCGAGTCGCCCATGCTGCGTTCGGGCTGGCCCTTGGCGGCACGCTCAAGTTGAAGAAAGTCCGCGTCATATTCCATGTCTTCACCACAGGGCGAAGTCGCAGAAACGGCGGCGAGCAGCAACGGCACATCCACTGAAATTGATCTCCTTATCAGCCCGCTAGAGCGCGGACAATTCATGCATTAGTTGCGCGAGGAACTTTGCATGTTTTCTCAGTCATATAAGCAAGATGCCACTAGTGTGCCATCACTGGTATCTGAGAAGTTGTGCATTTTTGGTGTAGTACTTACGCCTTGTCAAGGTAAGCTATTCGCCCTTTGTGACAGATGTGCGGTATTTAACAACCTGCACGACTGGTGGGTCGAACGGCGCACCGGGACAGGATTTTTGTCATAGAGCCCGGTTAAGATCAGCGATCATGCTGGCATTGACGGGTTTGTAGAGGGTCGATTGCAGGGCGTGACGAGGACCTTTCTGGAACCATCGTCCCGGAAATCGACCGCGCGCGAAGTATCAGCAAGGAGGCAAGATGTCGCTGTGTTTGACTATCACTAGTTATCACAAGATTACCCCTGGGCAATGCCCCGAGAAGTCCATGAATCAGGGCTCGATGGCTATTGGCCGCAGTTCCGATAATGACTGGGTATTGCCTGATCCAGAGCGGCTGGTCTCCTCGCAACATTGCGTTATTCAATACAAAGATGGCCGTTATTATTTAACCGATAACAGTACAAATGGTGTGGAGTTGGTAAACGCCGGTATTCGCATGCGCCGGGGGAATAGCGAGCTGTTGCAAAATGGCGAGTTGATCCGCATCGGCGACTACGAGATCCAGGCGCGTATCGACTTCAACGTGCAGGCCGTCGACAGCCAGGCGTTTGCCGGCGATTCGCCGAACAGCTTCGAGGCGCTGATGGGCGCCGTGGCCAGTCCGCCACCGCCACAGCCGGTGATCGCGCCGCAGTTCCAGGGCGCCTCGTCGATGGACACCCTGCCGGACCTGTTCGACTTCCTCAGCCCCACTGCCGTGCCGCCGGCGACCGTGGCCGATCATGTGCCGCCTGAGCAGCACGATTTCCGTCCGCCGACCCCGGTTGTGGTGGAGAAACCCGTGGCGTCGGCGTCGGTGATTCCCGAAGACTGGGACCTGTTCGGCGACGCACCCGCCGTCCCTGTGCCCGCACCGCCGCCCCCTCCAGCACCGGTCGTGCAACCGTCGCCGGTGGCTGAAGCCCAGGCGCAACCCGACCTCCTGCAAGCCTTCCTGCGTGGTGCCGGCCTTGACCACCTGCGCCTGGACGCCGTTCAGGCCGAAGCGCAAATGGAAAACATCGGCCGCAGCTACCGCCTGATGGTCGAAGGCTTGATCGACGTGCTGCGCGCCCGCGCCAGCCTCAAGGGCGAGTTCCGCATGCAGCAGACGATGATCCAGCCTGCTGAAAACAATCCGTTGAAATTCGCCCCGAATGCCGAGGAAGCGTTACTGCTGTTGCTACGTCACGGCAACCAGGCGTTTATGGCGCCCGATGCCGCCGTGCGCGACAGTTTCAACGATTTGCGCGCCCACCAGTTGGCGGTGATGGCTGGGGTGGAGGCCGCGATCAAGCACCTGCTCACACGTTTCGAACCGGCGCAGCTGGAAGAGCGCATGGGCAAGCCGGGCGGGCTGTCGAGCATTTTCAACGGCTCGCGCCAGGCCCAGTACTGGCAGCAGTTCACCGAGCTCTACAGCAATATTTCCCGCGAGGCCCAGGAAGATTTCCAGGACCTGTTCGGCCGCGAATTCAGCCGAGCCTACGAAGAACACAGCGCCCGGCAGCGGCGCTGACCCGCAACACATGGATTCAACGGATAGCCAAGTACGTCATTGAGGACGAAGGATGATTCCCAGGTTTTTACTCGCAGTCGCCACACTGCTTCTGCTGACGGCGTGTGCCAACGATGCCGCCAAACCCGACGCGGCTGCCGAGGCCGATGCGGACACTGCCGCCATTGAGCTGCACTTTCACGCCATCGACGGGCTCAACCCCGGTGCCAGCGGCCAGCCCGCGCCGGTGCGGGTGCGCATCTTCGAACTGAAAAACGCCGCCACCTTCGCTCGTTCCGATTACTTCTCCCTGGCTGACCGTGCGCAATCCACCCTGGGCCTGGACCTGCTGGACCAGGACGAAGTGGTGGTGCAACCCGGCCAGCAATTGAGCATTCAGCGCGACCTCGACCCGTCCACCCGCCAGATCGGTTTGTTGGTGGGCTATCGCGAGCTGGACCGCGCCCAGTGGCGCACGGTGGTCAGCGTACCGCCGCGCCAATACACCGAATACCAGATCAGCCTCGATGTGCGTGCGGTGCGCGCCGACGTCGTGGTTCCCCCATCCAGCCCTGCCCACTAAGAAGCAATCGGAGCCCCCATGTCCTGGAACAATCGCGTGGTCTGGTCGGAAGGCATGTTCATCGGAACGCAGCACTTCCAGCAGCATGACCGTTACCTGGAAAACCTGATCGACGCCCGCAGCCGTCCGTTGTCCGCCGGCAGTTGGGGCTTTTCCGAATTGCTGATCGACCAGGGCTTGCTGGCCCAGGGCAAGTTGGCGATTGTCTCGGCGCGCGGCCTGTTGCCCGATGGCACCCCGTTCAATATCCCCCAGGATGACCTGGCGCCCAGCCCGCTGAATATTGACGACAACCTGCGCGATGGCCTGGTGTACCTGGCCCTGCCGCTCAAGCGTGCCGGCGCCCGCGACACCGTGGACGAGGGCGAAGCGTTGGAAGCCGCACGCTATGTCAGCCAGGTACGCGAAGTGCGTGACGACAACGCGCCGTTCGAGAACCGTGCACCGGTGGCCGTCGGCTTCCGTGCCCTGCGCCTGCTGACGGCCCAGGACGGCGTCAGCGACTATGCCGCCATCGGCCTGGTGCGCATCAAGGAAAAACGCGCCGACCGTGCCTTGGTCCTCGACGACACGTACATCCCGCCCGTTCTGGACGTGGCCGCGAGCAAACCGCTGACGGCGTTTCGCAGCGAACTGCTGGGCCTGCTGCACCAGCGTGGCGAAGCCCTGGCCGGGCGCGTGGTGGCATCCGGCGCTGGCGGCGCTTCGGAGATTGCCGACTTCATGCTGCTGCAACTGGTCAACCGTGCGCAGCCGCTGATCCAGCACCTGAGCCAATTGAGCCCGCTGCATCCGGAGCGGTTTTTCAGCGAACTGGTAAGCCTGGCCGGTGAGTTCTCCACCTTCTCCACTTCGGGCCGCCGCCCGCAGGAATACCCCCAGTACCAACACGACGATCTGGCCCTGAGCTTCGCCCCGGTGATGGCGGCGTTGCGCGAAGCGCTGTCGATGCTGATCGACAGCAAGGCCACGCCGATCCCGATTGTGGAGAAAGCCTACGGCGTGCACGTGGCGATGCTGGCCGACAAGACCCTGCTCGACAGCGCCAGTTTCATCCTGGTGGTGCGGGCCGATGTGCCCGGCGAAACCCTGCGCGCACGCTTCGGCCAGCAGAGCAAAGTCGGCTCGGTGGAGCACATCCGCGACCTGGTCAACCTGCAACTGCCGGGCATCAGCCTATTGCCGCTGCCGGTGGCGCCGCGCCAACTGCCGTATCACGCCGGTTCCACCTACTACGAGCTGGATCGTGGCAGCGAGGCCTGGCAACAGCTGGGCAACTCCGGTGGTTTTGCCTTCCATATCGCCGGGCAATTCCCGGGCTTGAACCTGGCCTTCTGGGCGATCCGAGGATAATCCGCGATGCACCCCAATGATGACGACCGCACCCAGTTCATGCCGCGCCCCGGTGGCCGTGCGCCGGAACCTGCGCGTGCCGAGCCTGCGCCTTTGTCGATGCCGGCCGCGCCGATGCTCACCGGCAAGGGCCAGGGCCTCAACCCGCTGGAAAGCGCCGCCGGCCCATTGCTGGCGTTGCTGACCCGCCTGCGCAACACCATCGCCCACCCGGCGCCGGCCAGCCTGCGTGCGCAATTGCTGGCGTACCTGCGCCAGTTCGAAGAACGCGCCGAAGCCGCCGGTGTGGCGCGCAATGAGGTGCTGTTGGCCCGCTACGCGCTGTGCACCGCCCTCGATGAAGCGGTACTGAGCACGCCATGGGGCAGCACCAGTGACTGGGGCAAGCAGAGCCTGCTGATCACCGTGCACAACGAAGCCTGGGGCGGCGAAAAAGTCTTCCAGTTGCTCGACCACTGCCTGCAAAGTCCACGGGAACGCCTGTACCTGCTGGAACTGTTGTACCTGTGCATGTGCCTGGGGTTCGAAGGCCGCTACCGTGTGATGAACGACGGCCGCAGCCAATTGGAAGCGCTGCGTGAGCGCACCGCTGCGGCGATTCGCAGCGCCCGTGGCGAACACGAACGCGAGTTGTCGCCCCACTGGCGCGGCGTGACCGTAGCGCGGGACCGCCTGGCGCAATTCATGCCGCCGTGGATCGCCGTGGCGATTGGCGTGGCGCTGTTGCTGGCGCTGTTGTTTGGCTTGCGTCTCAAGCTGGCGTCGGATGCGGAGCCGGTGTTCAAGAGCATTCACGCCCTGGGCGAGATCCCGGTGCAGGCCATTGACCGTCCGGTGGCGCAGCCCAAGGTGGTCGAGCGCCCGCGTCTGGCGGGCTTCCTCGTCGAAGATATCAAGGCCGGTCGCGTGGCCGTGGAAGATGCAGTGGACCGCTCCGTGGTCACCATCCGTGGCGACGAGCTATTCGCCTCTGCCAGCTCCAGCATTGTCGATGACTACCAGCCGCTGATGCTGCGCATCGCCGATGCCATTCGCAAGGTGAAGGGCCAGGTACGCGTCACCGGGCATAGCGATAACCGCCCGATTGCCACCCTGCGCTTTCCGTCCAACTGGGCGTTGTCGGAAGCGCGGGCCAAGTCGGTGCTGGAAATGCTCGCAGCCAAGACTGGCCAGGCCGATCGTTTCAGCGCCGAAGGGCGCAGCGACACGGAGCCGGTGGCCACTAACAGCACAGCCGAAGGCCGCGCCCGCAATCGTCGGGTTGAAATCACCGTATTGGCGGAGGGCGTCGAGTGAAGGCGTTTTTCAGTTTTATGATTCGCTGGGTGATCCCCGTGCTGGGGCTGATCGCCCTGAGCCTGATCATCTGGTTTGTCGGGCCGTTGCTTGACGTATTGGTGCCGGAAGGGCGCCGCTGGGCGCTGATCATCCTGGTGTTCGCGGTGTGGCTCGCCTACCGCGTGTTCCGCCTCATTCAGGCGCGGCGCCAAGCCGCCGAAGTGATGCGCAGCCTGGCCGCCGAAACCCCGGCCGATCCCAATAGCGTGGCCACCGCCGAAGAACTCACCACCCTGCGTCAGCGCATGGACGAAGCGTTGGCGTTGCTGAAAAAGGCCAAGCTCGGCGGCGATGAACGCCGCAATCTGTATGAGCTGCCGTGGTACGTGATCATCGGCCCGCCGGGTTCGGGCAAGACCACCGCGTTGGTCAATTCCGGCCTGCACTTTCCGTTGGCCGCGCAATTGGGCGCGGGTGCCGTGCGGGGCGTCGGCGGTACGCGCAACTGCGATTGGTGGTTTACCGATCAAGCCGTGTTGCTCGACACCGCTGGCCGCTACACCACCCAGGACAGCAACTCCACGGTGGACAAAGCCGCGTGGCTGGGCTTTCTCGACCTGCTGAAAAAGCAACGCTCGCGCCGTCCCATCGACGGTGCGTTCATTGCCATCAGCCTCTCGGATTTGCTGCTGGGCACCGACGCCGAACGCGCCGCCCACGCCGCCGCGATTCGCCTGCGTATCCAGGAGCTGTACACCCAGTTGGGCGTGCGTTTCCCGATCTACCTGATGCTGACCAAGCTCGACCTGGTGCCGGGCTTTATGGAGTTTTTCGACAACCTGAGCAAGGAAGACCGCGCCCAGGTGTGGGGCATGACCTTTGCCCTCGACGACGGCAAAAACAGCGACAGTCCACTGGCCCACCTGCAAAGCGAATTCGCCGGGCTGGAGCAACGCCTCAACGAACGTTTGGTGGAGCGTCTGCAACAGGAGCGTGACCCGGCGCGGCGCGACCTGATCTACGGCTTCCCGCAACAGTTCGGCGCGCTGAAGGACTGCCTGCAAAGCTTCCTTGAAGGTGTGTTCAAACCCAATGCCTTCGAAGAGCGCGTATTGCTGCGCGGCGTGTACTTCACCAGCGGCACCCAGGAAGGCAGCCCGATTGATCGACTGATCGGCGCCATGGCCCAGAGCATGAACCTGGACCGCCAGCACCTGGCACGCCAGAGCGGCACCGGGCGCAGCTACTTCATCGAAAAACTGTTCACTGCGGTGGCGTTTGCCGAGCGTGGTTTGGTCGGGGTGAATCCCAAGGTCGAGCGTCGCCGCAAATGGATCGCACGCGGCGTGCTCGCCGCCACCGTGGCGTTGGTGGTGGTGGTCAGTGGCTTGTGGTGGGTGAGTTATCGCGCCAACCAGGCGTATATCGCCCAGGTCGACCAGAAGGTCGCGCCGCTGGGCCAGGCCGTGCAGAGCCTGAGCCCGGCGCAGCGTGAAGTCCTTGCTGTGCTGCCGTTGCTCAATGCGGTGAAGAACCTGGCGGGGGATTCGCCGAGCTGGTCCGAGGGCCTTGGTCTGTACCAGGGCGATATGCTCGAAGCCGAGTCCGCCAGCGTCTACCGCAAGTTGTTGATTGCGGTATTCGCGCCGCGTTTGGTGACGCGTATCGAAGAACAACTGCACGGCGGCGGCAACTCCGACTTCCTCTACGAAGGCCTCAAGGCGTACTTGATGCTCGCCGATGCCGAGCATTACGACCCGGACTTCATCAAGGCCTGGATCGCCCTCGACTGGGACCGCAACCTGCCCCGCGACCTGCCGGCCGATCAGCGCCAGGCGTTGGCTGGGCACTTGCAGGCGCTGTTCGAGCGTCACCCGCCGAATGCGCGCCTTGACCCACGACTGATCGATGACCTGCGCCGCCAGTTGCAACAGCTGCCGGTGGCTCAGCGTGTGTACGACCGGGTCAAGCGCCAGAAGCTGCCCGACGGCATCCCGGATTTCCGTCTCAATGAAGCCGCTGGCCGTGACGCTGCGTTGGTGTTCAGCCGCAAGAGCGGCAAGCCGTTGGGCGAGCCGCTGAGCGGGTTCTTCACCGCCAAGGGTTATCGCCAGGCGTTCCTGCTGAGCAGCCTGAACCAGACCGGCACCCTCGCTGAAGAGCAATGGGTGTTGGGCCATGAGCAGGCCGATCAACAGAATGTGGTCAGCCTGGCCGGGGATGTGCGCCGCCTGTACTTCCAGGATTACCAGCGCCAATGGGATGCCTTGCTGGCGGATATCGACTTCGTGCCGATCACCAGCGTGGCCCAGGCCGCCGATGTACTGCGGGTGATTTCCGGGCCGACCTCGCCGTTGAAAAAACTGCTGGTGGCGGTGGCCAAGGAAACCGATCTGCAAGCCGAAGAGCGCCAGTTGGCGGCCAAAGGCGTGCCGGTCGAAGGCGGTGTCGACAAGCTCAAGGAGCGCCTCGGCAGCCTGCTCGGCCAGGAGCAACCGACGGCCAACGCGCCGCAGGCCGCGGATGATCCGGTGACCGCGCACTTTGCCGAACTCAACAGCATCGTCAGCAAAAACGAAGGTGAACCGGCGGCTATCGACGGCCTGCTGTCGGACATGAACGCGCTGTATGTGCAGGTCAGCGCCATGGTCGGCGCCAGCGGCGATGCGTTGCTCGGTGAGGCGAAGAACCAGGCGGCAGCGGCGGCCACGCGGGTCAGCCTGAACGCCGAACGCCAGCCGCCGCTGGTGCAGGGCATGGTCAAGTCGGTAGTCAACTCCACCACCAACAGCATGATGGGCGGGGTGCGTAACCAACTGAACGCGGCCTGGATGAGTGAAGTGGTCAACGTGTATCGCCAGTCGTTGGCCGGCCGTTACCCGCTGGCACCGGGCAGTGCGCGGGACGCCACCCTGGATGACTTCGGCCAGTTCTTCGGCGTGGGCGGGGTGATGGACAACTACTTCCGCAAATACCTGCAACCTTACGTGGACACGTCCGCGCAGACCTGGCGCTGGCAGCCGGGCGCGGCACAGAAACTGGGGATCTCGCCGGGTGTGCTGCAAACCTTCCAGCGGGCGGCGACGATTCGTGACGCGTTTTTCCGCGCCGGCGGCACGCAGCCCATCGTGCGTTTTGAGCTCAAGCCGGTATCGATGGACCCGACCATTACCCAGTTCCTGCTCGACCTCGACGGCCAGCAACTGAGCTACGACCACGGCCCCAGCCGCCCGGTGGCGATGCAATGGCCGAACCCCGGCAGCATCGGTGTGGTGCGTATATCCATCATGCCGCCTGCCGCCAGTGGCCGTTCCGGTGTGACCCTGGACGGGCCGTGGGCCTGGTTTCGCCTGCTGGAGCAATCGGACCTGACGGCCGGCAATTCGCCGGACCGATTCAACCTGCGCCTGCGGGTCGACGGCGCGAGCATCGCTTACGAGCTGCGCGCCAACAGTGCGTTCAACCCGTTCAAGAGTCGCGTGCTCAGCGGGTTCAGCCTGCCGGAGCGGCTATGACGACGTTGGGTTTTTACGGCAAGTTGGCCAGCCGCGGGGACTTTGTCAGCCGTGGCTTGCCCCAGAGTTTTATCGGCCCGTGGGACAGTTGGCTGGCGGCAGGTTTGCTCGCCACCCAGAACCGCCTGGGTGGTGAATGGCTCAATGCGTACCTGGTCAGCCCGTTGTGGCGCTTTGTGCTGGCGCCGGGTGTGTGCGGGCCGGAGGCGGCGGTGGGGGTGGTGATGCCGAGCATTGATCGGGTCGGGCGCTACTTTCCGCTGGCGGTGGTGGCGCTGCTGGATCACGACAGCAATCCGGCTTCGCTGGTGGGCGGTCCGGACGCCTGGTTTGAACAGGCCGAAGCGCTGTTGCTCAGCACGCTGGACGCGGGCGCGACCTTTGAAGGCTTTAACGCGGGCGTCGACGCGCTGGGGGTTCCGCCGAGTGAGCCAGCGGTGGCTGCCACGGAGCCCTTGGGCCGAATGAATGCCCTGGCCGCACAGGCCTGTGTGGGCGCCAGCCTGTGGTGGGGGCGGGGTTCGGAACGGATTCCGCCGGGTTTGTCACGGTGCCAGGGCCTGCCTGCCGCCGACGATTTTGCGCAGTTTTTGCTCGGACAAGAAGGTGTGGTGTAGATGGGGGCGACGTACAAATCCGCGAGCAAAAGCCATGTGGGCATGGTGCGCCAGGTCAATGAGGACGCGTGCCTGGACCTGCCGGAAAACCGCCTGTGGGTGGTGGCCGACGGCATGGGCGGGCATGCGGCGGGGGACTATGTCAGTAGCCTGATCGTCGACAGCCTGCGAAGCGTGCCGGTGGGGCGCTCGCTGGAGGAATATTCGGCGGCGCTGCGCAATGACCTGATCCGTATCAACGCCGCCGTGCGTGAAGAAACCGCCAACCGCGGCGTATCTCTGATGGGTAGCACCGTGGTGCTGTTGGCCGCACGTGGCTTGCGGGGCGTGTGCCTGTGGGCGGGCGACAGTCGCCTGTACCGCCTGCGCGACGGCGTGCTGGAACGCATCTCCCGCGACCACAGCTACGTGCAAGACCTGCAAGACAGCGGCCTGCTCAGCGAAGCCGACGCCCGCAACCACCCGCGCGCGAACATCGTCACCCGCGCCATTGGTGTGGAGGCGCAGTTGGAGCTGTCCGCCGTCGACCTGCTGATCGCCCCCGGCGACAGCTACCTGCTGTGCAGCGATGGCCTCAACAAAACCGTTGAGGACCAGGAAATCCGCGAGGTACTCAGCCACGACACGCCGGACGAAATCGTGCGCAGCCTGGTGCACCTGGGGCTCAATCGGGGCGCACCGGACAACATCACCACCCTCGTCGTGAAGGTCTGCCCATGAACATCCTGATCCCTGGCTATGACATCGAAGGCGAGATCGGCGAAGGCGCCATGGCCAGCGTGTACCTGGCGACCCAGCGCTCATTGGAGCGCAAGGTGGCGTTGAAGGTGATGGCGGCGGCGCTGGCGGCTGACCCAACGTTCTGCGAGCGCTTCCTGCGTGAGGGCAAGACGTTGGCGCGGCTGTCGCACCCGCACACGGTGACCATCCATGACATCGGCAATGTCGGTGAGCTGTATTACATGGCCATGGAATACCTGCCCAACGGCACGCTCAAGGAGCGCATCGCCGCCGGCATGACCCCTGAGCAGGGCGTGACGCTGATCCGCCAGATTGCCTCGGCGCTGGGTTATGCCCATGCCCAAGGCCTGGTGCACCGCGACGTGAAGCCGGCGAACATTCTGTTTCGTGCCGATGGTACGGCGGTGCTGTCGGACTTCGGCATTGCCAAGTCGCTGGACGATCGCACTCAGTTCACCCAGGCCGGTTTTGCCGTGGGCACCCCGAGCTATATGAGCCCGGAACAGGCGCGAGGCCAGGAGATCGATGGCCGCGCTGATCTGTATGCGTTGGGCGTGGTGCTCTATGAAATCCTCGTCGGCAAGCTGCCCTACAGCGGCACCGATGCGCTGTCCACGGCGCTGGCCCACCTGACCGAACCGCTGCCGGAACTGCCGGTGCATCACGGGCGTTATCAGGAGGTACTGCGCAAGCTGTTGGCCAAGGACCCGGCCGAGCGCTACCCGGATGCAGCGGCGCTGTTGCGGGCATTGGACGAGTTGCCGATGGATTCGCCGGAAGCCACGTTGGTGCGGCCGTTGCCGATCCCGGTGAGTTTTGACCTGGGCGGCATCACCCCGGAGTCCATCGAGATTCCCACCGATAAACCGCAGCCGGTGCGCCAACCGGTAGTGCCGCAAAGCCAACACAGCGAACAACGTCGCGGTCCGGTGTTGGCGCTGGCGGGCGTTGCGGTGGCGGTTGCCTTGGCCATTGGCGGAGCCAGTTATTGGTGGTTGAGCGGGAGCGATGAGCCGGACGCCAAACCGCCAGCCGCCGTCGTACCTATTGCGCCGCCGCCAGTGGCTGAAGTCGATGGCGGCCAGCGCCCGTTGCTGATGGCTGGCAAGAAAACCCTGTTCCAGCGCGTGCTCAGCAAGCCGGGCGCCAAGCTTTCAGCGCAGGCCGGCAGTGCGCCGGGCAAAGCGCTGCCGGCGTTTTCGGTGCTCTACGTTTACCAGCGCAAGGACATCGACGGCAGCCCCTGGGTGCGCGTCGGCGCTGCCACCGATGGACGCAGCGACGGTTGGCTACCGGCGTCCCAGGTCAGCGACTGGAAGCAAAGCCTGGTGCTGAAATTCACTGAGCGTTCGGGGCGGGCGCCGGTGATGTTCCTGCGTCAGTCCGCTGAGGTGGAAAAACTGCTGGCTGATCCCGCCGCTGCCAAAAGCGCACTGGCCAAGGCGCAGAAAAACAGTGAGGACAACAGCCAGGTCCTGGCCCTGGAACCGACGGCCAGCGCCGTGCCGCAGAACCAGTTCTACCTGTTGCCGATCTTCGATGCCAAAGAGAGCTTCGACGACAACGGCACGCCCGTGCAGTTGCTCAACGTGGCCTCCATCGATCCAGGCACCAGCGCCGTGGTGAAACCTGCGACGCCGGTGATCAATGCCAACGCTGATGCCTTCCGCACAGCCGTGGTGCTGGTGGTGGACACCACCGTGTCGATGCAGCCCTATATCGACCAGATTCGCGACGTGGTGCACGAACTGCAAACCCGCATCGCCGAGCGTGGCGAGTTGGACAGCGTCAGTTTTGGCATGGTCGGTTTTCGCAGCAGCGTGAAGAAGACGCCGGGCCTGGAGTACGTGTCCAAGACCCTGATCACCTTGGACCAAGGCCGCGACCCGCAACGCTTCCTCGACATGGCGCGGCAGGTCAAGGCGTCCACCGTGTCGAGTCATTCGTTCAATGAAGATGCGTTTGCCGGCGTAATGCAGGCAGTGGATGGCATGGACTGGTCCGGCTACGGCGGGCGCATCATCCTGCTGGTCACCGATGCCGGGGCCCTGCGCAAGAATGACCCGTTCGCCGCCACCCAGATGAACGAAGCCGAAGTGCGCCAGGCGGCGCTGGGCAAGCAGATCAAGATCTACGCCTTGCACCTGCGTACCGATGCCGGCAAGAAAACCCATGCCGGTGCCGAGAGCCAATACCGCATCCTCACCGCCGACGCCAACCCGCAGATTGGCGACCTGTACACGGCGGTGCCAGGTGGTGATGTGCATAAGCTGGGTGAGCGCGTGGACGAGATCGGTAGCGTGTTCGCCAACCTCGTGCATCAGGTGCGCAGCAACACGCCACAACCGGTGCCGTTGCTGAGCAGCGCACCGAGCCTGGCGGACAAATCCGCCGCGGTGGGCTACGCGATGCACATGGATTTCCTCGGGCGTAAAACCGCCAGCCAGGCGCCGCAACTGGTCAGCGCCTGGACTGCCGACCGCGACCTCACCAACCCGGCGCTGCCGGCGTTCCAGGTGTGCGTGATGCTGACCAAATTGCAGCTCAACGACTTGCAACAGTCGCTGAAACTGATCGTCGACGCGGCGCGCAAAACCCAGACCTCGCCCAAGGACTTCTTCCAGGAAATCGCCAGCGCCTCGGCCTATATGAGCCGCGACCCGCAGGCCCTGCGCAAGGGTGGCAACCTGGCCGACGGCGGCATCCTTGGCGAATACCTGGAAGGCCTGCCGTACCGCAGCAAGTCACTGAACATGACCCAGGATTTGTGGTTGTCGTTGAGCGTGGCCGAGCAGGAAGACTTTATCGACGAGCTGGATTCGAAAATCCGCCTCTACGAAACCTTCCACAACGATGTGGCCAACTGGGTCCGTTTCGGCGATGCCGAGCCGGGCGATGCGTTGTACCGCGTGCCGTTGTCGACGCTGCCGTGATGCTGAACCTGAGCGCGGTGCACAAAAGCCGGGGCATCGGCAGCCAGCGCTACAGCCTGGTGATTCCGGCGCTGGCGCTACGTGCGGGTGAGCAATTGGCGATTGTCGGGCCCAGTGGCTGCGGCAAGAGCACCCTGCTTGACCTGCTGGCACTGGTGTTGGCGCCGGATCAGGTCGGGCAATTTGAATTCCATCAGCAGGACATTGCAGGGCTGTGGCGCGGCGATCAGCAGTCCGCGTTGGCGCAGTTGCGCAGCCAACATTTGGGCTATGTGCTGCAAACCGGCGGGTTGCTGGGCTTTCTCGATGTGCGCGGCAATATCGCGCTGTCCCGGCAACTGCTGGGTTTGAAAGACGATGGCAGCGTGGCGCGGTTGGCTGAACAACTGGAGATCAGCGATCAGTTGGCCAAGAAACCCGCCGCGTTATCTGTCGGCCAGCGTCAGCGCGTCAGTTGTGCCCGCGCCCTGGCCCACGCACCGCAATTGGTGCTGGCGGATGAGCCGACCGCATCCCTCGACCCGTTGAATGCCGAGCGTGTGATGCAGGCGCTGTTGGCCCAGGCGCGCGACAGCCGAGCGGCCTGCGTGATCGCCACCCATGACGAACCCCTGGCCCGCGCCAGTGGCTTGCAGGTGCGACGCATCAGTTGCCGTCGCGACACCGACGGCGGCGTCACGGCCACCCTCGGGGAGGCGTGCTGATGCGCCTCGGTCTGGTGGCTTCGCTGGCCTGGCAGGACTATCGCAACGACGCGTGGCTGTCGGCCTGTTCGGTGCTGGCGCTGGTGGCGGTGATTGCGCCGCTGCTGGTGCTTTTCGGCCTGAAATTTGGACTGGTTGGCAGTTTGACCGAACGTTTGGAAAACGACCCCGCCACCCGTGAAATTATTCCGCTGGGGGGTGGTCGATTCAGCAGCGCATTTATCGAGCAGTTGGGCGAGCGCGAGGACGTGGCGTTTGCGCTGCCCCGCACACGGCAGATTGCGGCGACGGCGCAGGTCGGCACGCTGACCCTGGAAATGCTGCCCACGGCATCAAGCGACCCGTTGTTAAGCGGCCTGCCGATGCCTAAAGGTCTGGACCAGATTGTGCTGAGCCACACCGCCGCCGAAAAGCTCGCGGCCCGGCCGGGTGATGGGTTGGAGATCAGTTTTGCCCGGCAAGTGGCGGGGCGCGTCGAGGCTCAGCGCACGCGGGTGCAGGTGCTGGCGGTGTTGCCGCTGGAGGCCTTTGCGCGTGACGGTTTGTTCGCCGACCTGAGCTTGCTGGAAGCGGCGGAGGATTATCGCGACGGTCGCGCAGTGGCGGCATTGGGCTGGGACGGTGAAGCAACAAGCGAGCAGCGGATCTACCCGGCGTTTCGCCTGTACGCTCGCAGCCTCACGGACGTGGAACCGCTGCGGGTGTTTTTCGCCGGGCAGAATCTGTTGGTGTCGACCCAGGCGTCAGCCATCGCCCAGGTGCAGTCGTTGAGCCGCAACCTGTCGATTGTGTTCTGGGTAATTGCCGGGTTGGCGTTGGCCGGGGCGTTTGCGGCGATCTTCGCCGGGGCGTTGGCTGCCGTGGCGCGTAAGCGCCGGGAATTATCGGTGTTGCGCCTGCTGGGGTTTTCCACCGCGGGGCTGTTGCTGTTTGTGGTGATGCAGGCGCTGTACAGCGCAGGGTTTGCCGCCGTACTCAGTGCCGGCCTGTATGGCGTGGCCGAGACTGCGTTGAACACATTATTCGTGCAGGTGCCGGGCGAATACGCCAGTCACCTGCTGGCGCGTCATTACGGCCTGGCCCTGGTTGCCGTCATGGGCGTCAGCGCCGTGGCGGCGGGTTGTGGTGGTTGGCGAGTGGCGCGGATCCAGGCTTCTGAAGGAATCAGAGATGTATAAGTTACTGGGCGCCTGTGTGGCGCTGAGCCTGGCCTCGATGGCGTGGGCGGATGAGACGAGCGATAAGCTCGATAATCCAAAACCCTTGGACGGTGACGTCAGCCTGCCGTTGCCGTGCGACGGCAACATGCTGTTCCGCTACGTCTATGTGTTGGCCCAGGGCACCCTGGATGACCGCGAGATCAGCCTCGGCTACCCCTTTGCCGAAGGCGAGGCGGGTTATCAGCAGTCGTTTATCTCGGGTTACCGCCGCGACTTTATCAACGGCCAGTTCACCCTCAAGGACTTGCCCAAGGACTGGAACAAAGTCATCGCGCCCTTGATGCCGAAGACCGACGCCAAGACCCCGCTCAAGCCCATGCTGTACTTCATCGGCAAGTACGAAGTGACCGCCCGCCAGTACGCCCAGGTGATGTCCCAGGCGCAGTCGCTGGCCAGCGGCGAACCGGCACCGGCATGCGATGTGCCGACGGGCATGGCCGCGCGGTTGCCCAAGGTGAAGCTGTCACGTTTTGAAGCGGAGCGTTTCTCGGCGGTGTACAGCGCCTGGCTGATGAAATATCACCGCGAGTTGCTGCCGGTGAGTGGGCGAGGTTCTTCGGCAGATGATGGCGGTGTGGGCTTTGTACGCCTGCCCACCGAAGTGGAATGGGAGTTCGCCGCGCGCGGCGGTCAGGCTGTGAGCCGTCAGGATCTGGAAGGGCGACTCTTCCCACGCCGTGCCGAAGGCAGCGACAGCGATGGCCCGTTGGGGGATTACGCGGTGTTCAACCAGGTCGCCGGCGGCACCGGCCAAGCGGCGCGCTTGATGCCCATCGGCACCAGGTTGCCCAACCCGATCGGGATGTTCGACGTGATCGGCAACGCGGCGGAAATGGTCCAGGAATCCTTCCAGCTGGTGCACGCCGGACGTCGCCAGGGCACCTACGGTGGCTTCGTCGCCAAGGGCGGCAATTACCTGGAAGGCGAGGGCACACTGTTCACCGGCATGCGCCGCGAGTACCCGTTGTTCGCCGCCGATGGCACCGAGCAAAGCAACGAGACCACCGGTTTTCGCGTGGCGATAGGTGCGCTGTCGGCGCCGCGTTCGCGCTACAAGGAACTGTTCGCCCAGTGGCAGAAAGAAGGCCGCCTGGCTGCGCTGACCGACGCCATCGACGACGCCCAGGACCCGACCAAGCGCCTGGACAGCATCATCGCCGCCAGCGTCGACCCCAAGCTGCAAGCCGAACTGGGGTTGGTCAATGAAGAGCTCAAGCGCAACGTCTCGCTGATCGCCCAGCAACGCGAAGAGGCGGCGGGCAACCTGATCCAGTCGGCCGCGTTGGTGGCCGAGACCATCGCCAACTACAACATCCGCCTGGCCAACTTGCAGAAGAGTCGCCAGCAGGCCAAGGACAACAAGGACGAGGCCAGCGCGCAACTGTTCGACATGGCCATCACCAATGGTCGCAGCGCCCTCGACGGCGCGGTGGCCATTTACATCGACAACCTGGCCACCGGCACGCGCTACACCGACGCGGTGATCCAGGCGCAGTTTCAACGGATCAAGGAAGAGTTGGATCGCAAGCCCGTGCTCGGCAAGAGCCTGGTGACGCGCGCGACACTGTTCGTCCGCCATGTCGGCAACTACCGCAAACAACAGCGGGCCGACCCGGCGACGATCTTGAAGGAATTGCTCGCAGCGAGCGGTCAGCGATGAACGCTGGCTGTACGGCGAGCTTGGAAGGGACTCAGGCGGCGGTGGGCCGTGCTGGGCAAGTCAAACTTAAAAGAGAACACATCTATGCTTTTTTCCCGTAAGGCGGTTTCCAAGCGTCACTTGTTGCTGATCGCGGCTGGTTTCAGCACCGTGCTGACCGGTTGCGCTACGTCGCCGGCCTCCAAGGTCGCGTCGAGCACCAAGGTCGAGTACTACCCGAACTGCTACGAGCCGGTGCAACACCTGCGAGCGACTGATTCGGACATGACCAAATCCGTGGTGACCGGTGCCGCCCTCGGTGCGGCCGGTGGTGCACTGCTGGGCGCCCTGACCGGCGACTCCGACAAACGTGGCCGCAACGCTGCCATCGGTGCAGCGGGCGGCGCCCTGGCCGGCGGCGCGGCGGGTTACTACACCGAGCGCCAGAAGCAGATCAGCGATGACAACCAGCGCATCGCGTCGTACTCCACCGACTTCAACAAAAGCGCCTCGGACATCGACCGCAGCACCGCCTACGCCAAGGCGTCGCAGCAGTGCTACCAGAGCGCATTCACCAAGCTGGTGGCTGACCGCAAGGCCAAGACCGTCAACGACACCGAAGGCCGCAAGCGCCTGGCGGAAATCGTCTCGGGCCTCAAGGAATCCAATGACCTGATCGTCGCGGTCAACGGCAAGGCCAGCGAAGACCTGAACAACTACACCCAAGCGTACGAAAAAGACCTGCAACAAGTGGGTGTGCAGCGTGCCGATGTGGTCACCGTGGCCACCGCCGATACCACCCCTGTGGCGGCCCCGGCGAAAGGCAAGAAAGCCGTGAAACCGGCGAAGAAACCCGTGCTGCCAACCGTGCCGAAAGAAGCGGTGACCACCGAGAAGAGCATCCAGACCGTGCAGGCCAAGCAAGCTGAAAGCAAGCAGGTCGCCAGCGCCGGTAAAACCCAGATCGAAGGCACCTGCCGCGATCCGAACCTGGCGGACTGGGCGCCGGTGCCTTGCCCTAACGTTTAAGCAACATGCCGCTATAAGCGTCAAACGCCAGCCGATCTTCCGCTAATGCGCAAGATCGGTGGCGTTCTTTTTGCAAATCGTTACACTGCTGCGGCCACTCAATAATTACACCGAGGCCGTGTGCATGAAATTTCGTCTTCTCCTCTGGGTGCTGGGCCTGATGATGGGCAAAGCCAGCCGCACCAATCCTGCCTTCCAGCAACAGTTGGGCGATAAAGACCTGGCGTTCCAGTTGCAGACCCTCGACGGCAAGGTTGCCCGTCATTTCATCGTCAAAGACCAGCGCATCACTAGCCGCTCGGGCCTGCACCCGTCGCCGGCGTTTGCGATTGCGTTCAAGGATGCCGCGTACGGCTTCGCCACCATGCAAGCGAAGAACAAGCAACTGGCATTCATGACGGGGATTCAGGATAAATCGATCCAGATCAAGGGCAACCCGGCGCTGGTGATCTGGTTCCAGGGGTTGACCAAGTATTTGAAGCCGAAGAAAAAGAAGTAGGGCTTTCAGGTAGACCGAGGTGGATTCATCGGGGGCAAGCCCCCTCCCACATTTGCCTGTGTTCGCACATCAAACTGTGGGAGGGGGCTTGCCCCCGATAGCAATCTAAAGGTCTACAGATTCAGTTCTGGCTGAACTGAGAGGCCAATTCCCGCAGCAACACCTCGGCATCCAACACCTTGCCCACCACGTCCTCAGCCTTGTCCCGACTCAACCCCAGGCGCTCCAGCAGCGCATCCGGAATCGCTTCGTCCGGCCCGGAGCCAATACCGCGGCTGCGCAACAGACGCACCGCCAGACACACCAGGTTCGGGTATTCAGCGTACTGACCGTCGTAGGTCGGGTCATGCTGGAAACGCAGGGCCGTGGACAACTCGTCCGGCATGTCCCAATAGCGCATCAACCACGCACCAATCTGCTCGCGGCTGATGCCCAGCAGGTGCTGTTCCACATAGCTGTGGCACAGGTGCGGGTTGACCTCCAGGTGACGGCAGATCAGCGAGAAGTGTGGCGGGAACACGTGCGCCAGCAACAGGTAGCCAAAGTTGTGCAGCAGGCCGGCGAGGTAAGTCAGGCCGGCTTCCGGGCGCTGGGCGCGGGGCATGGCGCGGGTCAGGCCTTCGATCACGGCGGCGGTGTAGATCGACTGGTGCCAGTACGGCGTGGCCTGGTGTGGGTGGTCCTTGGGCAGGCTCAAGGTTTTGCCCAGGGCCAGGCCGAGGGCCAGGTTGATCACCAGATCAAAGCCCAGCACACGGACGATGGCGTCTTCCACGGAGCGAATCTTGCCCGGCGAGGCGTAGTACGGCGACGCGGCCCAACTCACCACTTGGGCGGCCAGGGCCGGGTCGGTTTCCACTACGCCGGTGATGTCATCAATGGTGGCGTTGGGATCGACCCGCAGCTTGATGATCTTCTGGGCGGTGTCGGCCAGTGGCGGGATCTCGATGGTCGCTTCCAGGCGTTGCTGGATGCGGCGGGCGGTGAACGCCTGCATCGCCTGAGTGATTTCCTCACGGTCATCATTCGGGCGGTCGAGGTTGGGGCGGATATTGCTCAGTGGCTCGCCAAAGTGACCGGCGCTGGCTTTGTTGAGCAGGCCCTTGAAGGCGTCACTGGAAATCTCCAGCAGCAGCCCGGCTTCGCCCGAGTGCACCAGTACGCTGGGCTCATCGAGCAAACGACCTTCGTACAGGCATGGCGAGCTGGTCAGCGGCGGCAGGCCCGGCAGCAGGCTCAGGTCATGTTTGCCGAGCATGCGCGCTACGCGATCCGGCGACACGGCCGTGAGGCGGCGGCCGGTGAGTTCGGCGAGGCGATTGAGGTCGAGCAGTTGGTTCTGTGGGAACAGCACCATCAGGGCGCCTACCGCATCTTCCAGCAACACGGCCTGCACTTTTTGCGCGGGATTCAGGCCAGGTTGATCGACGACTTCCGTGTAGCTGATGGCGAGCTTGGCGAGCAGAGCCCGAATAACCGGCGGGGCGGTCAGTGGGGCTGTGGCGAGGGCTACTTCTGACATGGCCTGATCCAATTTCTTACAATCACCGAAGTATAACCAGCTTGATACATCTGTAGGTCGTCTAAGTGAGTCAGGCGTCACACTTGGCCGTATTGCTGCCCGTGCCTGAGCCAACGATCCAGCAACGGGCTGACATGCTCCGGCCAGCGCTCCAGCAGCGCTTGCGCCGCATCACGGACGGCGGGGAGCAAGTCGGCATCACGCATCAAATCGGCGACCTTGAATTGCAGCAAGCCGGTCTGGCGCGTGCCGAGCATTTCGCCGGGGCCGCGCAGTTCCAGGTCCTTTTCGGCAATGACAAAACCGTCGTTGGTTTCGCGCATGATGCCCAGGCGCTGGCGACCGATTTGTGACAGCGGCGGGTGATACAGCAGCACGCAGTGGCTGGCGGCACTGCCTCGGCCAACGCGGCCACGCAATTGGTGCAGTTGGGCCAGGCCCAGGCGTTCGGGGTTTTCGATGATCATCAGGCTGGCGTTGGGCACGTCCACGCCAACTTCGATCACCGTGGTCGCCACTAGCAGTTGCAGGTTGCCGGCCTTGAACTCGGCCATCACTGCGGCTTTTTCTGCGGGCTTCATGCGGCCGTGAATCAGGCCGACTTTCAGCTCGCCGAGGGCGCTGGTGAGGTCTTCATAGGTGGTCTCGGCGGCCTGGCAGGTCAGCTCTTCGGACTCTTCGATCAACGTGCACACCCAGTACGCCTGGCGGCCTTCGGCGCAGGCGCCGCGTACGCGTTCGATCACCTCGACACGGCGGGTGTCGGTGACCAGCACGGTATTGACCGGGGTCCGTCCAGGGGGCAGTTCGTCGAGGATCGAGGTGTCGAGGTCGGCGTAGGCACTCATGGCCAGGGTGCGCGGGATCGGCGTGGCGGTCATGATCAACTGGTGCGGGTTCATGCGCCCGCCCACGCCTTTCTGGCGCAGGGCCAGGCGTTGTTGTACGCCGAAGCGGTGTTGTTCGTCGATGATCACCAGGGCCAGGTTCTTGAACTGCACTTCGTCCTGGAACAGCGCATGGGTGCCGACCACCATCGGCGCGCCGCCAGCGATCTGCTCCAGCGCGGCGGCGCGGTTCTTGCCCTTGAGCTTGCCCGCCAGCCACGCCACTTCCAGGCCCAGCGGCTCGAGCCAGCGCTTGAAGGTGATGAAGTGTTGCTCGGCGAGGATCTCGGTGGGCGCCATCAGTGCCACTTGGTAGCCGGCTTCCAGCGCTTGCAGGGCGGCGAGGGCGGCGACCACGGTCTTGCCGGCGCCTACGTCACCCTGGATCAGACGCAGCATGGGTTCTTGCTGGCTGAGGTCGTAGGCGATTTCATTGCCCACGCGTTGCTGGGCGCCAGTGGGCGCAAAGCCGAGGTTGGCCAGGTACTGCGCCGGCAACCGCGTGGCCTTGGGCATCGCGGGCGCGCGCAGGGAGCGCATGCTTTCACGCAGGCGCTGTTGGGACAGTTGGTGAGTCAGCAGCTCTTCGAAGGCCAGGCGGTGTTGGGCCCAGTGATGACCCAAGGCCAGTTCGTCGACATCGGCATCGGCGGGTGGGTGATGCAGGTAGCGAATCGCATCGTCCAGCGGTGCCAGTTGATAATCGCGGGCCAGCTCCAGCGGCAGCCAGTCGGGCAGGCTTTTCGGGCCGAGCATGGTCAGGGTCTGGGTGCACAGCTGGCGCAGGCGCTGTTGGGTCAGGCCTTCGGTGAGCGGGTAGATCGGCGTCAGGGTGGTATCGACCGGCGGCGGCTCGTCGCCCGTGATGGCGCGGTATTCCGGGTGGTAGATCTCCAGGCCTGAAGCACCGGGGCGTGCTTCGCCGTAGCAGCGCACGCGGGTGCCACGCTTGAGGCCTTCTTTCTGCGCATTGCTGAAATGGTAGAAGCGCAGGCTCAGGCCGCCGGTGCCATCTTGCAGGCGCACCACTAGGCTGCGGCGCTTGCCCATGACCACATCGGCGCCGCTGACGGTGCCTTCGACCACCGCGTCCTGCCCAGGGCGCAAATGGCCGATGGGCACCACGCGGGTGCGGTCCTGGTAGCGCAGGGGCAGGTGGAACAATACGTCCTGAAGATTCTCCAGGCCGACCTTGGCCAACTTCTCGGCCATGGCTTCACCGACACCCTTGAGTGCCGTCACCGACACCTGTGACAGCTCAGTCATACGTCTACTTAGCTCGCAGCGGGCGGCTTGGCCACCGAACACAGGCGAATCGAGTCGGCGAGGATCTCAATGGCTTTGGGCCGTGGGAAACTCGCACGCCAGGCGATGGCCACGGTACGGAACGGCACCGGCGGCGTCAGCGGACGTACTTCGATCACGCCGGGGGCGTAGTGATGGCTGTCCACGGCCGACAACGGCAGGATCGAAATGCCCAGGCCGGACGCGACCATGTGGCGGATGGTTTCCAGGGAGCTGGATTCCACGGTGGTGTGCTTGGCGCCGTCGTTGCCCTTGGTCAGGGTCGGGCAGGCTTCGAGCACCTGATCGCGGAAGCAGTGGCCTTCGCCCAGCAACAACAGGCTCTTGTCGTTGAGCAGGCCGGCGTCGATGGTGTCTTTTTGCGTCCACGGGTGGGACGCAGGCATCAACACGTAGAACGGCTCGTCGTAGAGCGGCAGGGTCAACACATCCGCCTCGTTGAACGGGAGGGCGATGATGATCGCGTCCAGCTCGCCGTTGCGCAGTTTGTCGCGCAGCACGTGGGTGAAGTTTTCTTCGATATACAGCGGCATCTGTGGCGCGACGCGGTGCAGTTGCGGGATCAGGTGCGGGAACAGGTACGGGCCGACGGTGTAGATGGCGCCGACTTTCAGCGGGGCGGTCAGCTGGTTCTTGCCGGCCTGGGCCAGTTCGCGAATGCTTTGCGCTTGTTCCAGCACCTTCTGGGCCTGGGCAACGATGCCTTCGCCCACAGGGGTGAGGCGCACGGCGCTCTTGCTGCGCTCGAAAATCAGCACACCGAGTTCGTCTTCAAGCTTCTTCACGCCGACCGACAACGTCGGCTGGCTGACGTGGCAACGCTCGGCCGCATGGCCAAAGTGCTGCTCTTGGGCGAGGGTAACGATGTAGCGTAATTCTGTAAGAGTCATAGCGGGCGTCCATGAGGTTGCGGGCCAAGCATACCGGCTGCAATCGATAGACGCACGTTATCAGAAGTTTGTTGGGGATTGAGCGGGGAATGTACGAGATCTTTCGGGCGATGAAATCAAATGTGGGAGGGGGCTTGCCCCCGATAGCGGTGTGTCAGCAACAGTTGTGTTGGCTGATGCATCGCTATCGGGGGCAAGCCCCCTCCCACATTTTTCTAGCGGCGACGCTTCTCGATGTTGTACACAAACGGTGCAACGATCTCGATGCTGCCGCCCTTGAGCATGTCGGCCGGCGGCTTGGGCAGCGGCTGGGCACGACGGATCATGTCCAGGGTGGCGCGGTCCAGGTCGGCGTTGCCGGAGCGGCCCACCAACTCGTAGGACAGCACATTACCGTCTGCATCGACCACGAACCGCAGGCGGTTCAGGCCTTCCTTGCCACGAGCCTGGGCGCCCGGCGGGTACTTCTTGTACTTCTGCAAGTGCGCCAGCAGCGTGCCTTCCCAGGATGCCTTGGCCGCGATCTGCTGTGGCGATGGGCCGGGTACGGGCTGGGCTGACTTTTCAGCCGGTGCGTTGGTCGGTGGAGCGTCGCTCGGCGGGTCCTCGGAAGGTTTCTCCTTGGGCGGCTCGATCTTCTTCTCCACCGGCTTGGGCGGCTGAGGCTTGGGCTTTGGCTTGACCGGCTTGGGCACCTGGATCGTCGGCTTGGGTGCCTCGGCCAGTTTCGGCAGGGGCAGCTCTTCGACCGGCGTCGGTGGTTGCGGCGGCGTGATCACCTTGGGCGGAGCCGGCGGCGGTGGCGCTGGCATCGGCGCCAGGTCAATGACCATGGCGGCCGGTGGCAACTGCACCGTGTGCGGCGCTGACCAATGGAGCGCGATAGCGATCGCGACGGCATGCACGCCCAGCACGACGGCGAGGCTGGTGCCATAACGCGTCAGTTTGTGGCGCGTCGTGATCATTTCTTGGCTGCCGTCTCAAGTCCGACCAGGCCGACCTTGAGGTAGCCGGCTGCCCGCAGGGCATCCATCACACTCATCAGGTCGCCGTAGTCCACGCCCTTGTCGGCCTGGAAGAAGATCGTCGTGTCTTTCTTGCCTTGGGTCTTGGCGTCCAGCACCTGGCCCAGGGTTTCGGATTTGACTTCTTCTTCGCCCAGGAACAGACGCTGGTCCGCCTTGACGCTGAGGAACACCGGTTTCTCTGGCCGCGGCGCCGGCTTGGCGCTGGAGGCGGGCAGGTCGACCTTGATGTCCACGGTTGCCAACGGTGCGGCCACCATGAAGATGATCAGCAGCACCAGCATCACGTCGATAAACGGCGTGACGTTGATTTCGTGGTTCTCGACGAGTTCGTCGTCGCCTTGATTCAAATGCAGGCCCATGGCCGATTACCCCACTTTCACCATGTGCGGTTGCGAGCTGCGCTCGGTAGGCAGGTGATCGAGGTCGCGGCTCACCAGCAGCAACACTTCTGCCGAGGCATCCGATACCTGGGCCTTGTAGCCGGCAATCGAACGGGCGAAGACGTTGTAGATCACCACCGCAGGA
The DNA here is from genome assembly GCF_004682045.1 of Pseudomonas nabeulensis. Classification (GTDB taxonomy): domain Bacteria; phylum Pseudomonadota; class Gammaproteobacteria; order Pseudomonadales; family Pseudomonadaceae; genus Aquipseudomonas; species Aquipseudomonas nabeulensis. Next base: position 10,235 of record NZ_QUZT01000053.1, on the reverse strand, counting down.
ATCGCGGCAACCAGGCCCAGGGCGGTTGCCAGCAGGGCTTCGGCGATGCCTGGGGCAACGACGGCGAGGTTGGTGGTCTGGGTTTTGGCGATGCCGATGAAGCTGTTCATGATGCCCCACACGGTACCGAACAGGCCGACGAACGGTGCGGTGGAACCGATGGTTGCCAGTACGCCGGTGCCGCTGCTCATATTACGGCCGCAGGCTGCAACCAGGCGCTCCAGGCGGAACGCCACACGTTCCTTGATGCCTTCTTTTTCGCGGGTGTTGGCCGACAGGCGCATTTCTTCCAGGGCGTCGTGCACCAGGGTATTGGCCAGGGTGCCCTTCTTGGTTGCGGTTTCGCTCGCTTCCTTGAGGGTGGTGGCCTTTTTCAGGTGGACTATTTCGGTGCGCAGGCGACGCTTGGCGCCCAGCAGCTCGAAGCCTTTGGCGATCCAGATGGTCCAGGTGATGATCGAGGCGATGGCCAGGCCGATCATCACGGCTTTCACCACCACGTCAGCGTTCTGGTACATGCCCCATGGCGACAGGTCGTGGGCCATGCCCAGGGTGTTGTCTTCTTCCAGGACTACGCCGGTTTCGTCAGCGGAGGCCGGGTCGGCAGCCAGGGCCGGGTCGGTAGCGGCTGGCGCTGCCGGGGCTGCGGTGCTTTGTTCGGCTGCCGGCGGGGTGGCTGGCGCTGTGGCATCCGCGAATGCGGCGGTCGGTGCCAGCAGGACGCTGAACAGCAGTGCGGCAATCGCGCGCCAGGCGCGGGATGTGGTTGGCGAAGCGGGGGTTGTATTACGTGTCATGCTGGCCGGACCTGAGAGGAAAAAAGAGTGATCGTCCTTCCAGACCCTGGGAGGGCCGAGGACAAATGGGCGGTTATTATTGCAAGTAATTCTTGTTAACAGAAGTAATACAGTAACTTTATTTGTGCTTTTTCTGGCCGCTGGTCTGCTGCGACGGCTAATCTTGACCTTTCAGTACGGAGTTTTGTGATGTCTGCGCCTTCTGTTGTGATTGCCGGTTGTGGCGATGTGGGTAGTCGGTTGGCTAGCCAGTTGCTCGCCTCGGAATGGGAGGTTCACGGCCTGAGGCGTGATATTTCGCGCCTTCCCGAGGGCGTCATCGGCATTGCCGGCGACCTGTTCAACAAGGATTGCCCCGACACCTGGCCGATCGGCGGGGTGGATTACCTGGTGTATTGCGCGGCCGCGACCGACCACGACGAGGCCGGGTATCGCGCTGCTTACGTACAAGGGCTGAAACATGTTCTGGAGTGGCTGGGCGATTACGGCCAGGAGCCCAAGCATCTGATTTTTGTGTCCAGCAGCAGTGTGTACGGGCAGCAGAATGGCGAGTGGGTCGACGAAACGTCGGAAACTCAAGCGAAAGGTTATTCCGGGCAGGTGATGCTGGAGGCCGAGCAAGTGGCACTCGATAGCGGCATTCCGGCGAGCATCGTGCGTCTCACCGGTATTTACGGCCCTGGTCGCGAGTGGCTGCTGACTCAGGTTCGCCAGGGCTACCGTGTGGCAATCGACCCACCTTTATATGGCAACCGCATTCACGTGGATGACGCGGCGGGGTTGCTGGCGTTTTTGCTGCGGCATGTGGAGCAGGGCGGCAAGTTGGACAAGGTCTACATCGGCGTCGACGATGCGCCGGCGCCGTTGGCTGAGGTGGTGGATTGGTTGCGGGGGTATCTGGGTGTGACTGAATGGGCGGATGACGCCAGCGTGCGGCGGGCCGGGAGCAAGCAGTGCAGTAATGCGCGGGCTAAGGCGTTGGGCTGGGTGCCGACCTATCCGAGTTACCGCGAAGGCTACGCTGCAATTCTACGAGGTTGAATGCAGTAAAACTGTGGGAGGGGGCTTGCCCCCCGATAGCGGTGCATCAGTCAAATAACTGTGACTGACACTCTGCTATCGGGGGCAAGTCGAATCGTCGCACCGCCCCTCCCGCATTTGGATCGTCATGAGGCAGGTTATTGCTTTTCAAGCAACCACTGACGAGGGCCGGGGGTGAATTGCGGCACTTCATCCGCCTGCGCAGTATTGATCGCCTGGAAGATCTCCAACTGCTTACCCTTGCGCACAAAAATCCAAGGATTGCCCTGGCCATTCAACTGCAGCCAGATGCTGTCATAGCCGCCACTCATGGACGCGCAATCACCCGCCAGGCACAGCGAGTACTGATCGACATTGGGTAAGCCTGCGACTTTGCCGTTGGCCTGGAACTGCACGGTGGCGCCGCTGCCGAAGCCGTCGATGATCTTCCAGTCGCCGCCCATATAGGCCGCATAAAGTGCGCGCTCGAAGTTGGCGCCCAGTGGCGCGCCTTCCGGTGCTGGCTCTTTGGGGCGCGCAAACAGTTGCTCGGGCTCGTTGTCGTTGGCCACTTGCAGCAGCTGTTGGCCTTTGCGCTTGAGTTCGGTGGCGGAGCTGCCGTAGAAATCCACGCTCCAGGCGCCGGATTGTTCGCCCAGCAACTTGCCTTCCGCTACTTCAAAACCGTTGTAGTAGCGCGCCTGCGAAGCCTTGGTGTTGACCTCCCATTCGAGGTTCGGGCCAAAGCTCTGCAAGGCTTCACGCAAAGGGCCGCCCTTGGCAGCCGCATCGATGGCAACCTGGTTGATCCAGGTGCCGCTCACATCCAGGTCCGCGGGGTTGCTGGCGCAGCCGCCGAGCAGCAGGGTGAGCAACGATGAGGCTACAAGCGCTTTGCGCATTACGAAATCCTTCTGAAACAGGGTCGGCGCAGCCCGTGGAGGACTGCGCCGGGTGTTTTACTCGATGACCAGAATCGCGTCCATCTCAACCTGCGCACCCTTTGGCAGGGCAGCCACGCCGATGGCGGCGCGGGCTGGGTACGGCTGTTCGAAGTACTTGCCCATGATCTCGTTGACCTTGGCGAAGTGGCTCAGGTCGGTGAGGAAGATGTTCAGCTTGACGATGTCCTTGAACGAACCGCCAGCGGCTTCGGCCACGGACTTGAGGTTCTCGAAGACCTGTACGGTCTGCGCTTCGAAGCCTTCCACCAGTTCCATGGTCTTCGGGTCCAGCGGGATCTGGCCGGACATGTAGACGGTGTTGCCCGCCTTGATCGCCTGGGAGTAAGTGCCGATGGCGGCCGGGGCCTTGTCGCTGGTGATAACAGTCTTGGACATGAATGACTCCTTGTAATGGATCGGTTATGCACGCATTCGGGTGATGCGGATCACACCAGTCAAGGCGCGCAGCTTCTTGATCACGCGGGCCAGGTGCACGCGGTCGTGCACGCTGACCACCAACTGGACCACGCTGATGCGACCATCGCGTTCGTCCATGCTGATTTTCTCGATATTGCCGTCAGCCGCGTTGACGCTGCTGGCCAGCAAGGCGATCAGGCCGCGCTGGTGTTCCAGCTCCACGCGCAGCTCGACGTTGAATTCGCCGGTGACATCCTTGGCCCAGGAAAGCTGGATGCATTTTTCCGGGTTGTGGCGGATTTCGGTGATATTGCGGCAGTTGTCCAGGTGCACGACCATGCCTTTGCCGGCGGACAAGTGGCCGACAATCGGGTCGCCCGGAATCGGCGTGCAGCACTTGGCGTAGCTCAGCACCAGGCCCTCGGTGCCGCGAATCGCCAGCGGGCCTTCGGGGCTTGGCAACTGTTCGCCTTCGCCCAGCAGGCGGCGGGCGACCACGTAGGCCATGCGGTTGCCCAGGCCGATATCTTCCAGCAGGTCTTCGATGGTGTCCTGGCGGTATTCGTGGAGCATCGCTTGCACGCGCTCGGCCGGGATCTTGTCCAGGGCGCTGTCGAAACCGTTGAGGACTTTATTCAGCAGGCGTTCGCCGAGGCTGATGGACTCGGAGCGACGCTGCAGTTTCAGGGCGTGACGAATGTGGGTGCGCGCTTTGCCGGTGACCACGAAGTTGAGCCACGCCGGGTTCGGGCGTGCGCCGGGTGCGCTGACGATCTCCACCGTGGAACCGCTTTGCAGCGGTTCGGACAGCGGCGCGAGACGACGATTGATCCGACAGGCGATGCAGCTATTGCCCACGTCGGTGTGCACGGCGTAGGCAAAGTCGACCGCCGTGGAGCCTTTGGGCAGCTCCATGATCCGGCCTTTGGGCGTGAACACGTAGACCTCGTCCGGGAACAGGTCGATCTTCACGCTTTCGATAAATTCGAGGGAGTTGCCAGCACGTTGCTGCATTTCCAGCACGCCCTTGACCCATTGGCGGGCGCGGGCATGGGTGCCTTTGGGCTGCTCGTCGCCGCTGGACTTGTACAGCCAATGGGCAGCGATGCCGTTGTTGGCCATCTCTTCCATTTCCCGGGTGCGGATCTGGATCTCGATCGGCACGCCGTGCATTCCGAACAGCGTGGTATGCAGCGACTGATAGCCGTTGGCCTTGGGAATGGCGATGTAGTCCTTGAAGCGGCCCGGCAAGGGTTTGTACAAATTATGTACAGCACCCAGCACGCGGTAGCAGGTGTCGACCTTGTCGACGATGATCCGGAACGCATACACGTCCATGATCTCGTTGAAGGCCCGACGCTTGCCGCGCATTTTCTTGTAGATGCCGTAGATGTGCTTCTGCCGGCCGCTGACTTCGCCTTCGATCTCGTCGATTGCCAGGCAATGGCTCAGGGACTCTTCGATCTTGTTGACGATTTCCTTGCGGTTGCCCCGGGCGCGCTTGACCGCCTGGTAGATGCGCGCCGAACGCATCGGGTGCATGGCCTTGAAGCCGAGGTCTTCGAACTCGATACGAATGGCGTGCATGCCCAGCCGGTTGGCGATGGGCGCGTAGATTTCCAGGGTTTCCTTGGCGATGCGCCGGCGTTTTTCGCCGGACAGCACTTCCAGCGTGCGCATGTTGTGCAGCCGGTCGGCCAGCTTGACCAGGATCACCCGGATATCCCGGGCCATGGCCATGGCCATCTTCTGGAAGTTTTCGGCCTGGGCCTCGGCCTTGGTCTCGAAGTTCATCTGGGTCAGTTTGCTGACCCCGTCGACCAGTTCGGCCACGGTTTCGCCAAATTGTGCGCTGAGCGCTTCCTTGGCGATGCCGGTGTCTTCGATCACGTCATGCAGCATCGCGGCCATCAGGCTCTGATGGTCCATGTGCATGTCGGCAAGAATATTTGCCACCGCAAGCGGATGGGTGACATACGCCTCGCCGCTGCGGCGGCGTTGGCCGTCGTGGGCTTGTTCGGCGTAGAAATACGCTCGGCGGACCAGGTTGACCTGGTCTGGGCCGAGGTAGGCCGATAAGCGATCGGCGAGGGCGTCTATGCTCGGCAAAGTGTTAACTCCTGCCGATGGCTGTGACCCCGCGCCGTGCTACGTCGACCAGGCATAGGCTTAGACGGCCTCGTTGGACTCGTCCTCGAACGCTGCGAAGACAGGGTCTTCGTGGACGATTTCCTGTTCGGCGATGAACTCGTAGCTCATCAGGCCTTCAGCGATTTCGCGCAGGGCGACAACGGTAGGCTTGTCGTTTTCCCACTGGACCAGGGGCTCTTTGCCGCCAGTGGCCAGTTGACGGGCACGCTTGGTAGAGAGCATGACCAGCTCAAAGCGGTTATCCACGTGTTCTAGGCAGTCTTCAACGGTTACGCGGGCCATGGTATTCCTCGGAGCGAATGCAAGATGCGCGCTGCCCGGTTGGGCGAGCGGACTAAACAGTTTAAAAAATCACCAGCGTTTAGGGAAGCGCTGATTTTTCGCAGGCCCTCGCAAAACCGCTACAAGTGCCAATGTAAAGCCCTTGCAGCGGTTTTGGGAAGAGCCAATCAACCCAGCAGTTCGGCGAGCAATTTGCCAAAACGCTGTTGCTGACGCTTTTGCTGGAGCTGATTGGTGCGGAAAATCGCCTTCAAATCATCCAGCGCGTGGGAAAAATCGTCGTTGATGATCAGGTAGTCGTAGTCGACGTAGTGGCTCATTTCGCTGACGGCTTCACGCATGCGGCCTTCGATGATCTCGTCGCTGTCCTGGCCACGGTTGGTCAGGCGCTGGTGCAACGCCTCCAGCGAGGGCGGCAGGATGAAGATCGAACGCGCCTTGGGCATCAGCTGGCGCACTTGCTCGGCGCCCTGCCAGTCGATTTCCAGGATCAGGTCGTGGCCTTCGTCCAGGGTCTGCTGCAGGTGGCTTTGCGAGGTGCCATAGAGGTTGCCGAACACTTCGGCGCGCTCCAGGAAGTCGCCGTGTTCGATCATCTTGACGAACTCGGTGCGCTCGACGAAGTGGTAGTGCACGCCGTTCACCTCACCCGGGCGCATGACGCGGGTGGTGTGGGAGACCGAGATGCGAATCTGGTCATCAGCGTCGGTCAGGGCCTTGACCAGGCTGCTCTTGCCCGCGCCCGAGGGGGCGGAAATGATGTAAAGGGTGCCGGTGCTGTGGGTCATGGAAGTTGCCTTACTCAATATTCTGTACTTGTTCGCGCATCTGCTCGATCAACACCTTGAGGTTGACCGCCGCCTGGGTGCTGCGCGGGTCGAACGCCTTGGAGCCCAGTGTATTGGCTTCGCGGTTGAGTTCCTGCATCAGGAAGTCCAGGCGCCGACCAGCGGCACCGCCGGACTTGAGCACGCGGCGCACTTCGAGGATGTGGGTGCTCAGGCGGTCGAGTTCTTCGGCGACGTCGCTCTTTTGCGCGAGCAGGACCATTTCCTGTTCCAGGCGCGTCGGGTCGAGGTCGGCCTTCATATCGGTGAAACGGTCGAGGACCTTCTGGCGCTGGGTGGCGAGCATTTGCGGCACCAGTTCACGCAGGGTGACCACATCTTCCTCGATGGAGGTCAGGCGCTCGTTGATCAAGCGAGCCAGTTCGGCGCCTTCGCGCTCGCGGCCGGCCTTGAGCTCCTTCAAACCCTGGTTGAACAGGGCGAGGGCTTCCGCGTTGAGGGCTTGCGGGTCAGTGGCATCGGCCACCAGCACACCGGGCCAGGCCAGCACTTCCAGGGGGTTCAGCGCGGCGGGTTGCTTGATCAGGCCGGCGATGGTCTCGGCGGCGGCGACCAGTTGCGCGGCGCGGTCGCGGTCAATCTGCAAGGCCTTGCCGGTGGTTTCCTCGGTAAAGCGCAGGGTGCATTCCAGCTTGCCACGGGAGATACCCTGGCGCAGCGCTTCACGTACGGCACCTTCGAGGTCGCGGAAGGATTCCGGCAGGCGCAGGTGCGGTTCCAGGTAGCGGCTGTTGACCGAGCGCAGTTCCCAGCTCAGGGTGCCTTGGGCGCCGGCTTTTTCGACGCGGGCGAAGGCGGTCATGCTGTGCACCATGGAGGTACCTCGCGTTGCAGTCCCGCAAACACGGGCTGATGGTTAAGAAGGCGCAGGATTGTAGCGCAGTGGGGCGAACGCGCCCAAACAATGGGCGATAGGCTGGCCATTCGTAACCGGATTTTTAGAAGTGCCCCGAATCGGCTCACGGCTCTATAATGCTCGGCAGTTTTTCGTCCTCAGTACAGGTATCCCCTATGAAACGTCCAAGTGGTCGCGTTGCCGATCAGCTCCGCTCGATCCGCATCACCCGCAACTACACCAAACACGCCGAGGGTTCTGTACTGGTCGAGTTTGGCGATACCAAGGTTATCTGCACCGTCAGCGTCGAAAACGGCGTGCCGCGTTTCCTTAAAGGCCAGGGCCAGGGTTGGTTGACCGCCGAGTACGGCATGCTGCCGCGCGCCACCGGCGAGCGTAACCAGCGTGAAGCCAGCCGTGGCAAGCAAGGCGGGCGCACCCTGGAAATCCAGCGCTTGATCGGTCGTTCCCTGCGCGCCGCGCTGGACATGTCCAAGCTGGGCGACGTAACCCTGTACGTCGACTGCGACGTGATCCAGGCCGACGGCGGTACGCGTACCGCGTCCATTACCGGCGCCATGGTGGCCCTGGTTGACGCGCTGAAAGTGATCAAGAAGCGTGGCGGGCTCAAAGGCGGTGACCCGCTCAAGCAAATGATCGCCGCCGTATCGGTGGGCATGTACCAGGGCGAGCCTGTGCTGGACCTGGACTATCTGGAGGACTCGGCCGCCGAGACCGACCTGAACGTGGTGATGACCAGCACCGGTGGTTTCATCGAAGTGCAGGGCACCGCCGAAGGCGCGCCCTTCCAGCCTGCCGAGCTGAACGCCATGCTGGCCCTGGCCCAGAAGGGCATGACCGAGATCTTCGAACTGCAGAACGCCGCGCTGGCCGACTGAACCGGCTTCAAGGAGAAACGCCATGAGTGACAGCCAAATGCCTGCGCCTTCACCGTCCTATGAGGCGCGCCAGGGTGCGATGTTGTGTCATTTTGCGGCGTTTCTGGGGTTTGTCTTCCCCTTCGGCAGCGTTATCGGGCCGCTGATCCTGTGGCAGCTCAAGAAAGAAAAGGACGCGTTCATTGATGATCAGGGCAAAGAGGCCTTGAACTTCCAGATCACCGTGGCCATCGCCTGGATTGTTTGCATGGTGCTGGCCTTTGCGGTGATCGGGTTTTTCCTGATGATCGCCCTGGTGATCGCGACCCTGGTGCTGACCATCATCGGTGGCATCAAGGCCAACAAGGGGGTTGCCTATCGCTATCCCTTTACCTGGCGACTGGTCAAATAATGAGCGCCCACAAAAAAACCGACAGCGATGTCGGTTTTTTTGTGCCTGGAAAAAGACCTTAGATGGTCAGTGTCCAGTCGTAGTCCACGATCAGCGGCGCGTGCTGCGAGAAGCGCGGCTGGCGCGGCAAGCGAGCGCTGCGAACGAACCGGCGCAGACCTGGGGTCAGCAACTGGTAGTCGAAACGCCAACCCAGGTTGAGCATCTCGGCCTGTTCGTTGTCCGGCCACCAGCTGTACTGGTCGCCTTCGCGGCTGACTTCACGCAGGGCATCCACATAGCCCATGTTGCCGACAATCTCGTCCATCCAGGCCCGTTCCGGCGCCAGGAAGCCCGGGGATTGCTGGCTGTCGCGCCAGTTCTTGATATCCAGCTTCTGTTGCGCCACGTACAGCGAGCCACAATAAATGTACTCGCGACGTTTGCGTCGCTGTTTATCCAGGTAACGGGCGAAATCGTCCATTAGCTTGAACTTCTGATTCAAGTCTTCATCGCCGTTCTGCCCCGAAGGGAGCAGCAAGGTCGCGATGCTGACCTTGTCGAAATCGGCTTGCAGGTAGCGCCCGTAGCGGTCGGCTGTCTCGAAGCCGAGGCCGCTGATGACCGCCTTGGGTTGCAACCGCGAATACAAAGCCACGCCACCTTGGGTGGGCACTTCGGCATCGCAGGCATAAAGGAAGTAGCCATCCAGTTGGAAGGCTGGGTCGTCCAGTTCAAAGGCGGAGGCGCGGGTATCCTGCAGGCAGATGACGTCGGCATTCTGGGCTTGCAGCCAACTGAGCAAACCACGCTCGACTGCAGCCTGAATACCATTAACGTTCACACTGATGATCCGCATAAATGGCCCCAAAAATCGCGTGCGTGTATGATACACGCCGTCCACCTAATTAGCTAAATCCGTGGTATCTGAGGCTTTTTTCATGCAGGCGTATCAACGCGATTTCATTCGTTTTGCCATCGATCGCGGCGTTTTGCGCTTCGGTGAGTTCACTCTCAAGTCCGGGCGCACCAGCCCGTACTTCTTCAATGCAGGCTTGTTCAACTCGGGTTCGGCCCTGGCCCAACTGGGTCGTTTCTATGCGGCGGCCATCGTTGAAAGCGGCATTTCCTTCGACGTGCTGTTCGGCCCGGCCTACAAGGGCATTCCCCTGGCGGCCGCGACGGCCGTGGCGTTGGCCGAACACCATGGGCAGGATCTGCCGTGGTGCTTCAACCGTAAAGAGGCCAAGGCTCATGGTGAGGGCGGTAGCCTCGTGGGCGCGCCGCTGACTGGCGATGTGCTGATCATCGATGACGTGATCACCGCTGGCACGGCTATCCGTGAAGTGATGCAGATCATCGCTTCCCAGGATGGCGCCAAGGCGGCTGGTGTGCTGATCGCGCTGAACCGCCAGGAGCGCGGCAACGGTGAATTGTCGGCGATCCAGGAAGTAGAGCGTGATTTCGGCATTCCGGTGGTGAGCATCGTGTCGTTGAACCAGGTGTTGCAGTTCCTGGAAGATGATCCGCAGCTCAAGCAGCATTTGCCGGCGGTACGTGCGTACCGCGAGCAGTTTGGCGTCTGACACCGGCCCCTCTGTGTAAGAAGGCTTGTGTGGGAGCGGGCTTGCTCGCGAATGCGGTGGGTCAGAAACATACCAGTGACTGACAC